>JAUZRQ010000089.1 GCA_030950365.1 Candidatus Zhuqueibacterota bacterium
ATCTCTCACAACCGCCGCTGCACTGTCAACATCGCGCCGAGAAAGCCGTAGGTCAGGCCCAGGGCAATCAGGGAGAGAAACGCTTCGGGGGGCATGCGTAAGGAGATTTCCAATAGCCAGGAAAACACGCGCAACAACGCCCACAGCGCCATGCCGGCCAGCGCGCCGCCGATCAGGCCTTCCAGAATGCCCTGAATCACAAACGGGCCCCACACCATGCCGCGGGTCGCGCCGACCAGTTCCAGGGTCTCGATAATCCGCCGCCTGGCCGCAATGGTGAGCCGGATGTTGTTCGACACCAGCACGAAACTCAGCACGCCAAACAGCGCGCCCAACCCAATCAGTACGTTGCGCATGGTGTCAAACACCTGGATCAGTCGCTGCAGCACGCGCTCGCGGTACACCACCTCGTCGATGCCCGGCAGGGCCGCCACCCGCCGCAGCACCGCGCGGCTCGAGTCCTCGCGAACATAGGCAGGATTCAGGAAGAGCTGAAAACTGGCCGGCAGGGGATTCTCCTCCACGACGTTCAAAAACGTGTCATCGAACAGGGTTTTGAAAACCTCGATGGCCTGTTCCCGACTGATATACTCAATGGAATCGATGCCGGCAATTTGCGAGAGCTGCTCCTGCAACCGCTGAATGTCCGCTTCGGTAGCCGTGTTATCCACGAATGCCTCAAAGCCGACGCGGCCTCGGATTTCCTGCACGATGCGCAGCACATTCTTACCGCCCACGTAAAAAATGCCAACGAACAGCAGCGAAATGCTCACCGTGAGGATGGTCAGCGCAGCGGAAAATTTAGCGCGGTGGATTCCGCTCAGGCTCTCTTTCAGCACAAACAGCAGCGTTCTCAATCTAACGTTACTCCTCCCTCAATTCGCACCACGCGGTGGTTGTAGCGTTTTACCAGATCATAATTGTGCGTCGCCATCAGCACGGCCGTGCCCCGCATGTTGATTTCCTCGAGCAATTGCATGATTTCCTCCGCGGTCTGCGGATCGAGATTGCCGGTGGGCTCGTCGGCCAGCAGCACCATGGGCTCGTTCACCAGCGCGCGGGCAATGGCCACCCGCTGCTGCTCACCGCCAGACAGGTGGTACGGCATCTGATAGCGTTTGTGGCTGATGCCCACATCGCCGAGCACGCGCAGCACCCGCTTTTTGATCTCTTTGGGCCGGGTGCCAATCACTCGCAGCGCAAACGCCACGTTTTCAAACACGTTGCGATCCTCCAGCAGGCGAAAATCCTGAAACACGATGCCGAGCTGCCGGCGCAAATACGGAATATCCCGCGGCCGGATTTTCGCCGAATTGAATTGGCCCACCTGCACCTGACCCAAACCGGGGCGTTCCTGCATGTAGATCAGCTTCAGCACCGTGCTCTTGCCCGCGCCGCTCGGCCCGACCAGAAACACGAACTCGCCCTGCTCCACGGTGAGATTGACCTGCTTCAGGCCCTCGCCGTTGGGATAACGCATTTGTACGTTTTTCATCCGAATAATTTTCATGGCTTCCGCATCACAAAATGCACCCGATCCGATTTCTCCGTTCCCGGACGGCGGGAAAAATTATCAAAAATGCCAAGCATTTCCCAGGAAAATTTTTGCAAACTCACTTCAATCTGATGCAGCCGGTAGATGCGCTGCACGTGCCGCTCGTAATACCGTTGCACCCCGCCGTCATATACTTTGATCATAAACTCGTTGATCTGCTGTTCGTTTTTGAAATCAAAGTGCGACTGCCGGATGTACTCATAGTTCTCGTACTGGTCGTGCTCGTAAAAATCGCGGAAATGGCGCTTGCAATTGCGCTGGGTGACCACATCGAAAATGAATACGCCGCCACTGGCGAGCGCCGCATGCGCATGATCGAACACCTGTTCCACCTCTTCCGGGGTCAGGCAGTAGTTCAGGCTGTCGTACAAACAAATCACGGCATCCATGGGCCATTTCACGGCGAACCGGCGCATATCGCCCACCCACAGGTGCGCCGCCGGCTGCGAACCTTGCAATCGCTGCCGGGCGATGGCCAGCATGGCCGGTGAGCGATCGAGGCCGAACACCTCCCAGCCGGCATCGGCGAATTTTTCCAGCATTTTGCCCGTGCCACAGGCCAGTTCCAGCACCCGCCGCTGGTGCAACAGGTGACGATTCAACATATCGGCGAGGTATTCAAACCAGCGGGGATAGTTGACGTGGCGCATCAGGTAATCGTAAAACGGCGCAATGCCAGAATACGCCTCGGCCGGTTTGCTACGTTTGCGCCAGCTCCATGGCAAGGTCGATCGCCTCCATCATGCTTGACTCATCGGCCTGATTTTTTCCCGCGATGTCGAACGCCGTGCCGTGATCCGGCGAAGTGCGGATGATGGGCAGCCCACAGGTATAGTTGACGCCGGCGCCACGGGCGAGCATTTTCAATGGAATCAGGCCCTGATCATGGTACATGGCCAGAACCGCATCGAAGCGCTGCTTTGGCAACAGGCGCGCAAACAGCGCATCGGCGGGAAACGGGCCCACCGCCTCGATGTGCTGCCGCCGGGCTGCCTCGATGGCCGGAGCGATGATCTGGATTTCTTCGCGGCCAAACGTGCCCTGCTCGCCGGCATGCGGATTCAGACCGGTAACGGCAATTCGCGGCTGTGCCATGCCGAACCGCTGGCGCAGGTCCTCGTTCAACACCTGCAGTGTTTGCAGGAGGTGCTCAACGGACAGCGCATCCGGCACCTGGCGCAGCGGGATGTGCCGCGTGGCCACGGCCACCCGCACCGTCCCGGCGAGGAGCAGCATCACTGGATGTGGCACGCCGCACAAATGCGCCAGAAACTCTGTGTGCCCCGGATAATCCAGCCCGGCCAGCTTCAACGCCGACTTGGCAATGGGCGCGGTGACCACCGCGTGCACGCGGCCATTCAGCGCCAGCCGCACCGCTGTTTCGATGGCATGCGCTGCCACCTGACCGGAATCAGAGGTTGGCCGTCCCACATCCAGTTGCGGTTGAGAAAATTCGGCATCCACCAAAACCACCACCGGCGACGCCAGCGCATCGAGATTGGCATCGTAGGTCAGCGCCGGCCAGTCCGGCCACACGAAGCCGAGCCGTTCGGCCCACCATTTCAGCGCGCCGGGCGGATCGACGACCACCACTTGCCGTCGCTCCGGCTGCGGATGCTGCAGCGCCCGCAAAATTACCTCGGGACCGATGCCATTGATATCACCGATGGTGATGGCGATGCGGATGGGTTGTTCGACCTTTGGCATTTTTAATCGTATTTGCGAAATTCTGCGGTCTCCCGCGCTTTGAACAGGCCATAGCGAAACAGCACCGGACCGATGACCTGATTGACGGTGATCGCCGCAATGATCAGGGTTTTGAGTTCGCTGCCCCAGTCGGGAAATGAGCGCTCGATCAATATTGCCATGCCGAGGGTCACGCCGGCCTGCGCCACGAATCCGGTCCAGCCATATTTTTCAACCGCCTTGTTGCCATGCACCACGCGAATGCCAGTGTATGTGCCGATCCATGTAAACGCCAGCCGCAACAGCACCAGCGCGATGGCAAATTCCCACAAATTAAACAGCGCATCCAAATCGAGCCCGGCGCCGGCGATAGCAAAAAACAACACCAGCACGGGCAGCACGCTGCGCTCGATGGCTTCGATAAACTGCTTGCCCTGCTGCGAAAAGTTCTGCACCACAAATCCGGCGGCGATGCACAGAAGAAGCGCATCCAGGTGAAACAGGGGAGCAAATTCGGCGACCAGCAACACAGAAAGCAACAAAAACACTTCGGTTTCGGTACGAATGCGCTTTAAATAAAAAATAAACAGTCCACCCAGGCCTGCGCCGATACTCAGGCTCAGTCCGATCTCCATTACCAGCTTCATCAAAAATGTAGCATCAAAACTCTGCCCGGGATGCGCCAGCATTCTGGACACCGACATGACTACGGCAAAGATGAGCAACACCACCACATCTTTGAGGATAGTCACGCCCAGCACCAGATCGGTCATGGGACCGCGAGCCCGGTATTCGTTGATGATTGCAATGGTGGTCGCCGGCGATTTCGCCACCGCCGTCACGCCCAAAAAAATAGCCACAATTATCACCGTGTTCAAAGGCAAATCTCTGGTCACTGGCAACATATTATGAAACAACAGCACCGTTAGAGAAATGCCGATAAACACGATGGTAACTTGAAAAACCAGTACGGAAAGAATACTCGCGAGCTGCTTCTGAATTTCTTTCATCTTTAGCTCGCCGCCAGCGATCAGGGCGATCAGCGCCAGCGCCAGGCCATCGATGAGGCGCAGCCGGTCGATCTCCGCATGACTGAGCAAATTGAGCAGGTGGGGTCCGAAAAGGATGCCGGCCAGAATGTATCCGCTGATTTTGGGCAATCGGAACCGGGTGCCGAACCGGCCCAGAAAATAGGCCGTCAGCAAAATGAAACCGAGATAAAACGTTGGAGCGAATTCCGAATGAGGAACATTGACCCAGCGCACCCCTGCGGCTATGGCAAACAGCAGTATCAGTGGAAAAAGGTCGAACATACCGTCTCCGTCAACTTGCTCGGGCGACTCGATATCGCAGGGTCACGTGTGCGAACAATAGGCTCAAAATAAACGCCAACATGCCGGTGTACAGCAGCTCGTTGCCTTCCGGGCTGTGCACCACCAGCCGGATATCCACCAGCATGGCGATGAAAATGCCGCTGAGTGCCAGAAACGGCAATTCCCGCCTGGCCTTGTCCGGCGCGCCGATGCGGCTGACCGTCCAATAACCCACGTATTTGCTCAGCCAGCGGAATAACACAAAGGCCATGGCTACAAAGCTGGTAAACAACAACATATCGTCTTCATTCAACATATGCAATTCAATCAAGCCCCCCGCCAGCACCAGAAAAAAGAAAAACACCGGTCGTTCGGCTTTTTGCAGCACCTCGGCAATGCGCAGCCGTTTCAGGGAACTATTGGCTACCAGCAGGCCACACACCGAACAGGTCAGAAAGGGAGAGATGCCCAGCATGGCCGAAAGACCGGAGGCAAAAAACACCACGCCCAGCAAAATAAGCTGCAATTCCGAGCGTTTGCGGGAGGGAATGGTAAGTAAGTTCAATATCAGGGCGCTGAGCAGGCCGATGGCGAAGCTGTAGAGCAGATTCTTATGATAACTGACGCCTGTGATGCGACTGGTGAGTAGCGGGAAAATCAACAAATAAAACAGAATGCTGTAAAAATCATCCAAAATGCCCATGGTAACCAGCCTGGTGAGCTCGCGGGTGCGCTGTCCGAAGGCCCGGGCCTTGGCGGCCAGCACTTCCGGAGCGGCCGGGATGGCCAGCACCGCAAGCATCAGCGCCCAGTCGAATTTGGACACCAGCGGCAACTGCGCCAGGATCATTCGAATCAGGATATAGGTAATGCCGAAGGTAATGAGGCTGGCAATCAGCGAATACACACCCAGTTGGGGCGGCATGCGCTGGAATTGCTTCAAATCCATTTCGATCATCACGGTCATGCCAATCCAGCCGAGACCAAGGGCGAACACCGGAAACATGCCTTCCAGCGCCTCGCGGGTGATCAGATTGAACCCCTGCGGGCCCAAAAGCACGCCAATGAGAATGAACTCGATTCCCACCAGGGTTTCGCCTTTCAGACCAAAAATGCTGGCAATAATGCGGGAATATTTCTGGGCAACCAGGCCTAAACCGATGAGCAGACTCAAAATCAAAATCAGTTCAGATCGCGGATCCATGAATCAGGCTTCGCCCCGTTTGGTTTGATGGCAACTTCGGCACCTTAACCGCGCACGTCGAGCCAGAACCGGCGGCGACGAGGACCGTCGAATTCGCAGAAAAAGATTGCCTGCCAGGTTCCCAATTGTAACCGACCGTTTTGCACTAGAACCTGAACGCTACTTCCCATCATGGAAGCCTTAATGTGCGCCGGGCTGTTTCCTTCCTTGTGACGATATGGCCAATCGTTGGATACGATGCGCTCCAGGGCCATCAGGATATCGCGCACCACATCTGGATCGGCCCCTTCGTTGATGGTCACTCCGGCCGTGGTGTGCGGCACGTAAATCGTGCAAACACCATCCAGCCCCCCAAGCTCTGTAACGGCTTCCTGCACCCGCCGGGTGATGTTGACTAATTCTTCTTTTCGGCTCGTCTGCAATTCCAAAATTTTCATATCAGGTCTTCCTCTTCTTCTTTTTGGCAGCCGGGAACAAAATGTTATTTAAAATCAGACGATAGCCAGGCGAATTTTTGTGCAGGGAAAGCTGCGTCGGCGGATCGTACACCAGATGCTGATAATCCTCTGGATCATGGCCGCCGTAAAAGGTGAAGGTGCCCCGCCCGACATTGCCGTGAATGTATTTGACTTCCTCCGTTCCGGGCACCTCGCCCAGTATCACCACCGATTTTTTGATCAGCGAGCGTCGAAAACCGGTGGTTTGCCCCATGAATCCGTGCACCACCGCCACATGATTTTGCGTCAGCATGGTGGGCACGGGATCGTATTTGGCCGAAAACTCAAAGAGCGTAAAATAATCGGTTTCCGGATCCCGGTTGCGCGGTCCCGTGCTCGGCGGAATGTCGATGTCCGAGTATTCGTACACCAACGGATTTTTAACAAGAGTGAAATTCTCGAACGCCACGGTTTTGGAAAAATCCAGTTTTTCCTGGCAGTTCGGATCCATCGGATCGCCGTCATATATGGTATCGGCAATGTCGGTGTTTTCGGCGGCCAGAGCAATATCGAAGGTATCGGTGGCCGAACACATCGCGAACACGAAGCCACCGCGCAGCATGTATTCTTTGATGGTGCGCGCCACCGCCTTTTTTAGCTCGCTAACTTTTTTGAACCCCAGTCGGCGCGCCATGGCTTCGTTTTTGGCCACCTCTTCCTGATACCATGCGGTGGCATGATAGCTGGCATAAAATTTCCCATACTGGCCGGTGAAATCTTCGTGGTGCAAGTGCAGCCAGTCGTATTTATCCAACTCGCCGGAAAGCACTTCCGCATCCCAGACCGTCTCGTACGGCACCTCCGCATAGGTGAGCGCCAGAGTGACGGCATCGTCCCACACCTGCTTGTTGGGCGGGGTGTACACGGCAATTTTGGGCGGTTTCTCAAGCAACACGATGTCCATGTTGCCGGCTTCGATTTCGGCGTAGATTTGCGCCGCCTGGTCGCCAGTGATTTTGCTGAAGGTGATGCCGCGAATGCGGATTTCGCGCTCGATTTCCGGATAATAATCCATCATAAATGAGCCGCCGCGGTAGTTGAGCAGCCATTCCACATTCACGCCGCGCGTTAACACCCAATAGGCGATGCCGTACGCCTTGAGGTGGTCGGTCTGCTTCAAATCCATGGGAATGAGGATTTTCTGGGAAAATGCGGCGGAATGGCTCAAAACCAGCGCGACGACGGCGATGATAAGTTTCTTAATCATGCGCATGGTTCCTCAAAACACCCGTCCCGATTTGGCCTGCAGAGCACGCAACCGTTGTCGGGCTTCTTCAAGGTAAATACTCTCGGGAAAATCGACAAGCAATTTTTCATAATGCTCGATGGCTTGGGTGGTACGGCCGGCCGTTTCCAGCGCCACGGCCAGCGAAAACTGCGCCGCATCCACATAAATGGATGATGGATAGTTTTCCAGTAGCCGCTGATAGGTCTCGATCTGCGCTTCGGTTTGTTGCAACCGTCCCTGAATGTCCCCCAGATCCAGCAGCGCTTTCGGGGCGATGGTGGAATTCGGATAGGTTTCGATCAGTTTCTGCAGGGCGCTGGCCGCCCGGGCAAACCGTTCCTGCGTTTTGAACTTTTCCGCTTTTGCATACAGCGGCAGTGCCCCGGCGCTGTCCGGCAACGCCTGCTCGATGAAGAATATCCAGTCCAGCGCGTCGTTGACCAGGTCTTCGGTGGCCATCCGTGCGGCGCCGGTCGTCAGCGGCTGGATGTTTTCGAGCAGGGTCATAGCTTCGCTAAAGCGATTTTCGAAGAACGCCAGCTTTGCCTGCTTGAACAGAATACGGTTGCGCAGGGCCTGGTCCTGTGTCCGGGTCAATTTATATGCTTCCTCATACCACTCGCGCGCCTTATCGAGGCGGTCCAGTTTCAAATAACTATCGCCCAGGGAAATTGCCGCGCCCCGGCGCGCCTGCAAATCCGGATAGGTGTTGAAAATCGCCTCGAACACCTCGATGGCGTCGGTGGGCCGGTTCAATTCCTGCAGGTAGATATCGCCCTTTTTCAGCAGCGCGCGAAATTTGAACACCCGCTGCCCGGGCTTCTGCAAGATGTCGTCCAGAACCCGGATGGCCGCCTCAGGCTCGCCGGCTTTGAGGTAGGCATCGGCCAGCCCCATGCGCGCCGAATGAATGTACGGCGTGTCCGGCCAATGCTGAATCAGCAGGCGATACGCGCGAATAGCGATCTCCGTTTGCCCGGCGCGGTTGGCTTCGCTGGCAAAGTTGTACAGTTCATTGCCCCGGTTGCGCTCTTTGGGCGAACGCCGTTCTTCGATACTCCGGTAAATTTCCAGCGCTTCGGCAAACCGGCCGATCCGTTTGAGACACTCGGCCTGCAGCTTCAACAGGGGCACCGGCGGCGGCTGTTGTTTTTTTGCCGCCGCTTCCAGGGTGCGCAGAATTTTCAACGAATCTGTTTCATCGAAAAACTGTAAAATCCGGCGCTGAATGTAGGGAAGCTGCCGCGGATTGCGCTCAAGATAGCGGATGAATTCTTCAGTGGCACGTTCATATTGCGATCTCGCCGCATAAGCATTGGCCAGCTCGATAGCAAACATCACATCACTGCCAAAGGCGCGCCGCGCCTGCTTGTACACCTCGATGGCGTCATCAAAAAGTTGGTTGCTGATCATGGCCGCAGCTACCTGCGCATAGGCACCGGAATTTTTGGCAAATTTGCGCAGAGTCTGCCGCCAGACCTGCCTGGCATCGTCGATCCGGCCCAGCTTGTACAGCGCACTGCCCAGATCGCTGCGGCCGAGCGCGTCATCCACCACGGCCATCCGCCGGCGAATGATGTTTGCCATTTCTTCGTATTTTCCCAGACGCTCGAGATTGCGCTTCAGGCCACGGTAATAGGTCGTATTGTGCGGCTGCCAGGAAAACAGCAGTTTGTATTGCTCCACGGCGCGGTCGTAATAGCCCATGCGCTCGAAATCGGTGGCCATGCGGTAAATCTGCTGTAGTTTTTGCTGCGTCTGCGCCTGAACGGGGTGATTCGCCGCGCCAAACCACACCATCAGTATCAGGCTCAGGCCGATGAGGCCATGAAGGATTTTATTTCTTGCCATCATGTTTTTGCATTTCCCGGGTCAGGGCTTCGAAATATTTCTGGATCAATAGCTTGTAATCTTTGGCGTAGTTTTCGCGCAGGGCGCGCAGCAGGTCCTGGTGTATTTTGAACTCTGTCTCGCCGAGATGTTTCGGCAGCCGTCGCGGATCGATCCCGACATAAGTCTTGCCGGTTTCGGCCTTGCGTTTTTTGCTCAATTCCCGCTGGTGCACTGATTTTTGCGCATCGAGCAGCCGGGACAGGATGCGCTGCTGTCGGCGGATGAGCTCGCGCGACACCCGTTTCTGCCGCATTTCTTCGGCCACCTTTTTCATGTCCTCGGCGATCTGATCCAGACTGCCCAGAATTTCCTTGCGGTTGCCGAACTCCTTTTGCAACTGCTGGAGCGATTTGCGCAGAGCTTCCTGCTGGGCAGCCAGCCGCGACAGCGCCGCCTGTTGCTGCAAGCTGAGCTGCCCGGATTGGCCCATGCTCTGCGTCTGCCGGTTGATGCCCTGCTGCTTATCGCTGATGCCCATGAGCTGCTGCATGAACTGACTCATGCCTGAACTGCCCTGGGCGTTGTTCAGGCTTTGCATGGCCTGCCGCAGTTGCGCGGCCGCTCCATTCAGCGCCTGCATGGCCTTGCGTTGCGCGCTGGATGCCTGGCTGGATCGCCGCTCTTCCAACTGCCGAATCGCATTCTGCATCTGCTGCAGCGATTCGCCCAGCTTGCGGCCCAGTTCATGCGGCACGAAAAAATTGTTTTTGGTCAATTCAAAAAGCTGTTGCGTCACCCGCTGTGTGGCCGACAGCAAATCCTGCTGCCGGTTGGCGATGTCGCGGTATTTCGGCGAACTGGCATTCAACTGCCGCGTCTGCTGGCTGAGCTGCTCTTCACGTTTGGAAAGCTGCAACACATTGCGCGTGCCGCGCCGCAGTTGCCGCATCAGCTCGGCGCGCTGATTTTGCTGCATTTTTTGCTGCGCCAGGCTAAGCAGATTCTGCATCTGCTGCAGGGCGCTGGACACGCGCTGTCCGGCGTTTTGGGCCTGACGGGGCTGTCCTTGCTGCATCAACTTCTGCGCCTGCTGTATGTCCTTGCGCAAGCGCTCGCTACGTGCCAGGTCCTGCGCTTGCTGCACTTCCTTTTCGGGCAGGTTCAGTTGCGGCGCGTCCTGTTTCTTTTGCTGCAGTTCCTTGAGTGTGCGTTTGAGGTGCTCCAGCTCTTCGAGCTGTTGTTGTTGCTTGTGCACCAGTTGATCAAGGGATGCATTTTCGGGTTGCCGCTGCAATTCATGATTGATCTGCTCTTGATTCTCCAGCATTTCTTGCGCCAGCCGCAGCGCTTCATCGAGTTTCTGCTCCGCCTGCAACTGTTTTAGCATGTTGATGGAGCGCTCGAGGCTCTTGAGAAATTCTTCCTGCGAGAATTGCATTTCCTCGAGCGCTTTCTGTACTTGCTTCGGATCCACATTTTCCAGCGCCTTGTTGAGCTCCTCGATCATCTTTTTGAGCTCCGGCGTGGCGATTTCCTCCAGCAGTTGCTGCAGTTCCTGATACTTTTTCAGCGTCTCCAGGGCCAGCAGGTCATTGCGCTCAAGTTTATCCACCATCTCGTTGATTTTTTGCTTCAGCTCCTCGAGTTCCTGCAGCATGTCCCGCTGTTTTTGCACTTCTTCCTTGAGCGCCTGCTTTTCCTCCCAGCTCAACTCTTTATTTTGGCGGATCTCGCGCAGCACCTCATCCACGCTTTCCTGAATTTCCCGCGATTTTTCCAGCATTTCTGAAAACGTTTCCTCGGCGTCTTCCTGCTGCTGCGAGGCCTCGGCGAAGATTTCCTGAATGGAAGGAAACCTCAGCCGGAAGGTGCTGCTTTCAGCTTTTTTCGGGCCGGAGACGGCATCGTTGTCAAACGCCACGGCGCGGTATTCCACCACATCTTCCGGCAGCAGCTCCAGATCAGTCAAATCCCAGTCGAATTCCGCGCGCAACTGACCGTTTTCCACGCGGAACGGCACATTGACCTGACCGGAATCCTGCATGGGATACGGCCCACCCCGATACACGGTGTATTTCAGCAGCAGCCGCGAAAAGCCGTAATCATCCTCACCCATGATGCCCAGCAGCACCCTCATCGATTCGTCGATATCCACATCCTGGCCGGGCAACACGATTTCCACCGCTGGAGGCTGGTCCGCCACGGTTTTAATTTGGTATTCAATGGGATTGGGATTGGTCAGGCCGCGCTCATCCTGCAGATGGATGAAATAGGTGTCGTCCCGGTACGCGCGAAATTCGCCGACATGGGCCTGTTCGCTGTGCTGCAGATACAGAGTATCGCGTTTAGCAAATACCACGGCCGCCTGCTGTACGGGCTTGTTGGTTTGGATGCGCAGACGAATCCGTGTGCCGGCCAGCACCTGCACATTACCGACGTTCGGCTCCAGGGTTTGTTCGGGCAACCGCGTGTATCGCGGCGGCTGCACCGTCAACTGCAAATCGCGCACATCGGGCTGATCGATGAGCTTGACGCGGTAAGTCGACGAAATGAACTCGTCCGCAACAACGCGGTATTCGAACGGCTCGGTGATGTTTTCAAACTGATATTCAAAACGATTGGTCGAACGCGCAAACAGCGGCAGGTTTTCTTTCACCTTGCCGTTCTGGTAAATCGTCGTCAGCGCAATGGAGCGCACGCGCGCGTTTTGCACCTCGGCCGCGATAGTCAGCGAGCTGCCGCGCAGCACCTCCACATTACCTGGGGTGATTTTAATCGCCAGTTGCGCGGCCTGCGGCGGTTTCCATGGCTGTGCCCACATGGTAGCCGCCTTTTGATACGACGCCGGAAACATCGACAGCACCACGGCCAGCGCCGCGCCGGCAGCCACAAACGCCAGACCGTGCTTTTTCAGGTTGGCCAGCGACAGACTTTTTTCAAATTCAATGGGAGCCACCTTCTGTGCGGTCTGCCAGAATGCGGCCCAGGCCAGAGTTCGTTCGGCTTCCGATTGCGACTCGGCCTCCTGCACAATCTGCAGTGCATTGCTAAATTCGTCTTTGATGTCAGGATAGCGTTTGCCGATGTCGAGGGCGATTTTATCCAATGAGGGAATGTTGCGCTGGAACCACCAGCGGTACAGCGGGTGTAGCACATGACGCCAGCCGAGATAACCCAGCGCGCCAGCGGTGCTCAAACTCACCAGCCAGCGGTACACGGCATCGCCGGGGGCAATGCTATAGGTAGCGGGCAAAAGCAGCCAGACTCCGGCCACGACGGCGAGAAAAAAGCACAGGCCTTCAAAAAAGGCGATGCGCTTCTGGCGCGCGCGGTAGGCGCGAAGTCGCTGCTGCAGCTCTGTATATGGATTTTGCATGGCTATCTTGTTAACGCATACAGGATGATGTTTGCTCCCATCTGAAAGGCTTTTTGTCGCACTTCCTCGGGATCGTGGTGCACGTCGGGATCGGCCCAGCCGTCGGAAATGTTGGTATTGAAGGTGTAAAACACCACCATCCGCCCCTCGTGGAACAGGCCGTAGGCCTTGCCCGGGCCGCCATCGTGTTCGTGAATTTTCGGCACGCCGTTGGGGAATTTGTACAAAATGTGGAAAATGTCATGCTTGAACGGCAGCTCCACCCAGCGCTTTTCGGGAAACACCTTTTTCATTTCAGCACGGAAGTATTGGTCCATGCCGTAGTCGTCGTCGGCGTACAGAAAGCCGCCGCCGGTCAGGTATAGTCGCAGCCGGGCCGCTTCTTCATCGGAAAAGCGAATGCGGCCGTGGCCGGTAAGGAACACGATCGGATACGTAAACAGCGCATCATCCATCAGTTCCACGTGCCGCTCCTCAAGGGCGCACCGAAGATGGGTGTTGGCGTTCAGGAAGCGCAGCATGTTGGGAATGATCGACGGGTCATTGTACCAGTCCCCGCCGCCGCGGTATTTGATGCGCGCGATCACGAACCGACTGTTGTTCCAGGCGTCCTGCGCATGGGCATCGGGCAGTGCCAGCCACAGGGCCAGCACGACCAGCGCCATTCTCCTGTAAAAAACCATCATCTAATGGCCAGTCCTTGTTGATTCGCTATTCAAGATTTTCGGGAGTGGCCTCAAAAGCCAGAACCGGGCCCCGGTGGTTCAGTGTAACTATTCAGTTATTCCCGTTGGATGAAATCTTGCCCGTCATCGCGAGCAGCCGCCGCAAGGCGGGTGCGCCTGTCCGACTGCTGGCGGACGGCGATCTCTTTGGAAATATAACAATGAGATCGCGTTGTCTCCGCCGGCTGGCGGATCCTCGCGATGACGGGTAGGAGACTGAACAGTTACCATTCAGCCCAATTTGCTTTACAAAAACCTCACCAGAATCATCGCCAGCATGGCCACGGCCAGGGTGATTTTTGTCAGTTTGCCGCCAACCGCGCCTAAAAACGCGCCCCAGCCGACGCGTAGCGCATGCGCCGTGTTGGGCGAATGCAGATACTCGAACACAAATGCGCCGACAAAGCTGCCGGCGAAAGCGCCAAGCAGCGTACCGATCACTGGCAGAAAGCCCGTAGCCCAGACCGCGCCCAGAAATCCACCGATGATAGCCCCGGCCATAGCCCAGTTGGAGCCACCGAAGCGCTTGGCGGTGAACGCGCCAAGCAGGAACTCGATCACCTCGCCGGCCACGGCAATGCCAAACAAGATCAGCACATCGCTGCCGTGGATGACGGCAAAATCGGTGAGCCAGCCATACACCAGCGCCGTCCCGGCGATGACAAAAGTGCCGGGCAGGCCGAACAAAATCATGATCACGCCGGAAACCAGCACCAGCCAGAACACCGCATGCCCGGACAGCGACAGCAGCGTCTCCCACATCAGAACACGCTCCCGAAGAAGATCGCGTTCAGCAGCAGCCCGGTGGTGGTGCGCCAGAAATGCCGGAATATCATTTCATTGGCAAACAAAATCACGCGGCCCGCTCCCACCTTTTCTACCGTCACAACAGCGCTGTTGCTTAATAATTTCGCATTTTTGTCGCTGATGAAGCCGGCCACATGCGCATTTTCCGGCAGCCGCGCTACTACGTGCACCTTTTCGCTCAGCTCAAACGTTTGCTTGCCGCGTTTCAGCAAATACACCATCGGCTCCTGCCCGAAGCCCAGCGGATGCGTGGTATCGATGACCATGCGAAAGATAGATCCGGAAATGCGATCGCGCATGCGCTCCTGCTGCTTCTGCTTCCAGCTCCGGATGGCCTTTTTCAGCCGCTCCTCGCGTTTCTGTTTCAGTGAATCTTTTTTGCTCGGCTTTTCAGTTTTAACCCGGTTGACGCTAATGTTGGCGTCGATCAGAAAGCGCGCACCGGCGCCAATGCCAATGACCGTATTGCCCTCGCGTAGCCAGCCGCGCAGTTTCTTCTGAAAATTGCTGTCCAACACCGACGCATAGGAGCCCCAGGCGTCCGGCAGGATCAGGGTGTTGTATTTCGCCAGCGAAAGCCGTTTAAGCCGGGCCGTGCGCACGGCCGAAAACGGCGCTTCGATGCGCTGATCCAGCAGAAACCACAGCGTACCGTAGCTGGTGCTGGACGTGGGCACGTCCGCCGCCACGACGATCTTCGGCGGCCGGATCCAGTTGATGTTGCGCGAACCGAGATCGATGCCGGTTTCCGTCAAAGCGGTGGCCGAGCGAAACAAATCGACGCCCCATTTGCGCGCCAGTTGCAGCACTTTGCCGTGCACATCGGCCACATCCGCATTGACCGAAACCGGCACGATGATGTCGCCCGGCTTGAAGCTTTCGGAGTTTAGCACAAACGGTTTTCGGGTCACGTAGCAGCGGATGCCGTTTTCCATCAGATCGGACAGCAGTCCGGCCGTGGCGATGTCATCCCAGTGAAATAGATAGGCATACCGGGCACGGCTCTCGCCGGTCTGCGACGCCTTTTGCTGCGGCTGCCAGTCCACCAGACCGGGCCATTTTTTGCGTTTCACGCGGTACGCCTTCACGCCAAAAGCGGCCGGCATCGACCAGCTTGTAATGTCGTAAAAAAACGTATCGGTGATGGCCGGCCGCGGTTCGAACAGCACGCGCACCAGCCGGCTTGCCGGCTGCGTCAGCGGCACGAACACGCTACCTTCACGCGCGGTCACGGATTGACGTTTCCGGGTGATCAAATCCTGCGCGTCTTTTACCAACATACGTCCGGTAATGGCCTGCAAGTGTATGCCCTGATCCTGCAGCCGTTTCAGTAACTCCGTGAAACGCTCTTTCGACACTCCGGGCATCAGCAAATAGCCGGTGAAATCAGCGCGCTGCGCTTCGGTAACCGCAGAGACCCAGAATTTGTGAAAATCCCGCAGCCGCTGTTCGCGGCGCTCGGCCGTCGCCGCAAGCGTGGCCATGCTGGCGGTGAAATGGTGATGAATGCGATCCCGGAGCGTAAGTTCCGTGCCGTCTTTACGGCGCACCACCAGCCCGCCGCGTCCGCCGCCGGCCTGCTCATACGTCATGCCAATGGCGCCGTTCAAGCTCGGCCAGGAATCGCCATATCCCGGATAAAACAAATCGAAATCCTCGGCCGTGTAATACAGCCAGCCAAAGCGGTCAAACACCGCGGCGAGTTTTTCGCCAAAATAATGCATCCACCGCCGCGTTTCCTCGGGAAATTCCTGCAGAATCGGACCGTGTGGCGGGAAAAAGAAATATGTGCTTTCGTGCCCCATTTCGTGGAAATCCACATGCACCTGCGGATACCACTGGCGATAGATGGCCATGCGCGCGCGGGTCTCCTTTTGCGTAAGCCAGGCCCAGTCGCGATTGAGATCGAAATAGTAATGATTGGTGCGGCCACCCGGCCACGGTTCGTCGTGCTCGATGCTGTTCGGATCGGGATTGGCGCGTTGGCCCACCGTGCCGTTGTACCAGTTCACATACCGGTCGCGGCCGTCCGGGTTGAGCAGCGGATCGATCAGCACCACCAGCCGGGTCAAAATAACGCGCGTCAGCGAATCGGTGCCAGCGGCCAGTTGATAGGCCACCTGCATGGCCGCCTCGGCGGACGAGGACTCGTTTCCGTGCACACCGTAGCTCAGCCACACCACCGCCGGCGCAGTTTTGAACAGCGCTTCGTTTTCCACGCTGCCCGGCACCCGGCGCAACCGCAACACATTTTCACGGATGCGGTCGAGCTGGCGCAAGTGCTCCGGCGAGGAAATGGTCAGTAAAAGAAGCGGCCGGCCTTCGAACGTCTCGCCGTATGGCTGTATTTGCACCCGTCCCGAAGCCCCGGCAAGATAGCGAAGATAATCCACCATCCGATGGTGCGGTGTGAAACGCTGGCCAAGTTTATACCCAAAAAATTGCGCCGGGGATTGAATCGAAGGATCGTAAGTGCCTCCCGAGAAAAACGGTTCTTGCGTGAAAGCCCATCCCGGCCAGAGGATCAAAAATAAAAGGAAAAGCCAAACAGAGATATTTCGTCCGTTGCGCATGCCATTGTCATGGATTTCCTGGCATCGCTTCCGCTGTGCTGCACACGCCAATCGTTCCGACACGGAAAAGCCCTCCTCCTTGTTCAGCCTGTGGCGATCATCGAATTCGGTGCATCGCCGTTTTGAGAACGCTTTCAGTCACGAAACCTTGTTCGGCAAGAAAAAGTCTGCCGGATTTCGCCACGCGCAATCCGGCAGCCAGTTTCAAATTCAGGTTGGTTGGATGCCAAAATTTTGGCAATGATTCAGCCATTTCGATCGTTGCCCGGTCGTTCCATGGAACAGAACGGAGCCGCCATTCTGTCTTTTAGCCGGTCGCCCTGTAGGTATCCGCTTTTTAGGTTTTACGCTTATGCACTTAAATCAGATTGGTCCGTCGCAACTCTTTGGAGATAAATGCAAATATACCGTTCACCCGTCATCGCGAGCGGCCGCGTGGCGATCTCCAAGGGGATTGCTTCATCGCCGAGTTCCCTCCCGCACTTGATGCGGGCTCCTCGCAATAACGGCTTAATCCAAGGCTGTGCTTAGCATTGAATTAAGTGCATAAGCAAGTTAGATTTTATTGATCTTGATGTACAGGTCTTTTTTAATCTCCTCGACCCAGCGCTTGAACTCCTGGTTGCGCTTGCGCATCTGGGCAAACTCAGCGATGCGATCCCAGTCTTGCTCCAGGGTCAACTTGCGCGCTTCCTTCCGCTCATTGAGCAGCACCAGGTGATAACCGAACTGCGTTTTGATGGGCCGCGAAATTTCACCGGGCTTGAGATTGGCCACCGCCTGCTGGAATTCCTCGACCTGCAATTGCTGCAACTCGAACCAGCCGAGATCGCCACCTTTTTCTTTGGTGGTCTCATCGCGGCTGAACTGTTTGGCCGCTTCGGCAAAGCTGATTTTGCCTTCTATAATCGCCGTGCGCAAGCTATCCATAAACTGCACCGTGCGGCGCTCGTCTTCTTCGGTCATGGGCACGGCAGCGAGAATATGTCGGGCGTGAATTTTCTCGCCGCGGCGATCCAACAACTGGATGATGTGATACCCAAACTGGGTTTCGACGATATCGGAAATGTCCCCGGGCTCGAGATTGAACGCCACTTCCTCGAATGGCCGCACGAAATCGCCGCGCTGGGTAAAGCCCAGATCACCGCCGCGCGAGGCCGACCCCGGATCGTCCGAATACTGCCGTGCCACCTCATCGAAAGCCACGCCCTCCTGTAATTTCTTTTGCGCCTCTTTGATTTTCTTGAGCGCCCGTTGTTTGGCTTCGGCGCTAGGCTGCACCGAAATCAGAATGTGACTGATATGGACGCGCGTCGGCAGCTCCGGCAGGCTATCCTTCATTGTGTTGTAAAATTCAATTACCTCGCGCCGGCTGATGGGAATTTGTGCGAACTTCAGATTTTGCAGCGTCTCCACCAGCGCGCGCTCTTCGATCTCCTTGCGCAAATTCCGGCGAATCCGGCGCAAGCTGGTGCCGAAATACTCTTCCAATTTATCCGGGGAGCCGAGCCGATCGATCATGGTGTTGATCTGCTGCTCGAGCATTTTGTCCACCCGGTTTTCGTCGATCTCCACGCTGTCTTCTTTGGCTTTTACCAGTAAGACCTTTTGCACCACCAATTGATTCAAAACTTTTTCACGCAGGGCCTTGAATCTTTCCGGATTCTTGCGCGGATCGAGGCCGTTTTGCAATGCAAACTGAATGGCAAACTGATCCAATTCGGACTGCAAAATGATGTTGTCATCAATAATGGCCACGATCCGGTCCAGAACCTCCTGCGAATAGCTGGTCTGAAACAGAAGCAAAACCAGAAGAAGGCCACGCAAAATCGTCTTCAACATACGCACACCTATTTCGATTGATTCAATGGGTTCGATTTGGCGAACAAACTGTCCAAAGATATTCTATTCAACAATTGAAAATTCGTTTCGATATGCGCCTTACTTTTCAGCTCGCCCAGAATTTGACGGTATTTTTCCTCTCGCAAATCCTGCTCGATGCGCGCAATGATGGCCTCGCGTACGTCCACCAGAGGCTTCAACGTGCCCCTGTCTTTTTTGTCGATGATTTTGAAGATGTGATAACCAAAATTGGTTTTGATGGGTCTCGTAAAAGCGCCGACGCGGTACACCTTCAGCTTACTGGCAATTTCTGGGATCAGTTCGTCTTCGGAAACATAGCCCAGGTCCCAGCTCACCCCCTTGGGCTGGTTTTTCGCAAAATGCATGGCCAGCGAATCGAACGGCTGGCCGCGCCGCAATAGCGTACGTACTGAATCGGCCGTTTTTCGGGTTTTTACCAGAATGTGCCACAGGCGATATTCCAGGCTTCGACGCACGAAATCCTCCTTATTCTTTTCATAATAGGCCGCTACGGCAGAATCGCTCACCAGTGGATGTACTTCCAACACGGTCTCCAGATAGGCATTGCCGATGATGCCCACTTCAAATTCATGAATCCGGCGCTTGATGTCGATTTTATCGCCCAATCCCAGCTTGAGCCCCTCCTGATACAAAATATGCGCGTTGATCCAGCGCGATACGTACTCCTGCAATTCCTCGCGTGTGATTTTACCGTGAAGTTCTTCAGGGATGGTGTATTTCAAATCGTCCAGAGTCAGCGCCTCATCTCCGACTTTCACCACGATAGGACTGCGTGGCTTTTCGGTTTTTTGACATGCGTTGAGGCCCCAAAAGGCCAACAGCATGCCGATCATGATGACGGTCGGTTTCATATACATCCGTTTCACCAAATCCCTCCGCAAAATAGCTCATTTCGATGATTCATCGACCAGTTCCGGTTTTGCACTTCCCAGCCCGGTATCACCATCCGGCGTCAACCAGGTTTTTAGCAGGTTCACCACCTGCTTCAACGGACGTGCAGATTCATCCAACCTTATTTTGATAACCAGAGTTTTCTGTTGGGCAAACTCCACCGACTGCCTGGTTCTATGCACAACCCGGGCCAGCATTTCTTTCACATGCTGATGGTTCTGATTATACAATTTTTCCGCAAAATATCCAACCATTAACTGATCATCCACCCGAATTGTGGACAGGCCCACCTGCCGGCCCAGGAGCCGGGCCTTGGCCAGCAGAAACAGATTCTCCGCTTCTTCCGGCAGCCGCCCAAAGCGGTCCTTCACCTCGTCTTCAATGAACTGCACTTGCTCGTATTCGCGCGCATGCGCAATGCGGCGGTAGATGTCCACGCGATCCGACGCATGCGCGGCGTACTTCTGCGGCAGGTAGGCGTCCGCCGCCACATCCACCTTGCACTCGTCGGGCAGCCACCGGTCCTCGTGCTCCTCTTCGGGCAGCTCCTCGCGTTTCAGCTCCTTGATGGCTTCTTCGAGAATTTTCATATACGTGTCATAGCCCATGGCGTCGATGAAGCCGCTCTGCTCGGCGCCCAGCAAACTACCAGCGCCGCGAATTTCCAGGTCCCGCAAGGCAATTTGCATGCCGCTGCCCAGATCGGTGTATTCTTCGATGGTTTCGAGCCTGCGTACCGCTTCCGGGGTGAGCTTCTGGATCGGCGGCACGATGAGATAGCAATACGCCTTGACGTTGGAGCGCCCCACGCGGCCGCGCAACTGATAGAGCTGCGCCAGACCAAAACGATCGGCGCGGTTGATGAAAATGGTGTTCACGTTGGGCATGTCCAGCCCGGACTCGATGATCATGGTGGTCACCAGCACGTGATAGTGCCGGTGCATGAAATCCCACATGACTTTTTCGAGATCTTTTTCCTTCATCTGGCCGTGCGCCACGGCAACCTCCACCTCCGGCACCAGCTCGGCCAGTTGCTGCGCCACACGATAAATACTCTCGACGCGATTGTGCACAAAAAACACCTGCCCGCCGCGTTCGACTTCCCGCAAAATGGCCTCGCGGATGCGCTTCCGATCGAAATGCATGATCTCGGTGTGAATGGGCAACCGATCTCGCGGCGGCGTGTGGATCGGCGACATATCGCGCACGCCGAGCAGCGACATTTGCAACGTACGCGGAATCGGCGTCGCGCTCAGCGTCAGCACATCCACGTTGACGCGCAACTGTTTCAGCCTTTCTTTATGGCGAACCCCAAACCGCTGCTCCTCATCGATGACCAGCAGGCCGAGGTCTTTAAACTCCACATCTTTGGACAGCAGGCGGTGCGTGCCGATGACAATATCCACCTCGCCTTGTTTCAATTGCTCCACCACGCGCTTCTGCTCCTTCGGCGAGCGGAACCGTGATAGCACGTCCACGTTGACCGGAAATTTTTTCAGCCGTTCTTTGAAGGTGAAATAATGCTGCTCAGCCAGAATAGTCGTCGGCACCAGAACCGCCACCTGCTTGCCATCCTGCACGGCTTTGAACGCCGCGCGGATGGCCACTTCGGTTTTGCCGTAACCTACATCGCCGCACACCAGCCGGTCCATGGGGTGGTCGCTTTCCATGTCTTTCTTCACCTCGCGCACCGCCCGGCTCTGATCCGGCGTGTCTTCGTACATGAACGACGCCTCGAGCTCCTTCTGCCAGGTGGTGTCCGGCGAAAAGGCAAAGCCTTTCTCGGTCTTGCGCAGCGCGTAGAGTTGCACCAGTTCTTTTGCAATCTGTCGCACTTTCGATTTGGTGCGATTTTTCACCCGCTCCCATTCCGGCGATCCCAGCTTGCTCACCGTCGGCACATAGCCATCGCGGCCGCTGTACTTTTGCACCCGGTTCATCCGATCCAGCGGCACATACAGCTTGTCGCCATCGCGGTATTCCAGCAGTAAACATTCGCGCTCGTGACCGCGCACGCGGATTTTCTCCAGCCCGCGAAACACGCCGATGCCGTAATCTTCGTGCACCACAAAATCACCCATGGACAGGGTTTTCAATTGCCGCAGGGTGAGACCGTGCCACTGCTTGCGTCGCACCTTTTGCCGGCGGATGCGACCGTAAAACTGGTGATCGGTATAAACGAAAATGCCCTGGTCGGGCAGCAGGAAACCTTCCGACAGGCTCAGGCCGCTCAGTCTCACCTCATGCTCATCCAGGCCACGATCCAGAAACAGCTCCCACATACGCAGTGCGTGCCCGCGACTTTCGCACAGGAAATAGTTGGTGCCATTATGTTCAACTGTATTTTTGCGAAACTGTTTGATGAGCGCCTTCACATCGCCATTTTGCGGTGGCAGATGGCGCGCGTGAAAATGAACGGTGGGTACGGCTTCAAGGCATTTGATGGGTGAAAAATACAGGATGCGAAGCGGCTGCAAGCGTTTTTGAAACGCATGCCAGCGCTCCGGCGAATGCAGTTCAAATTGGTCTGCCAGGTCACCGCCCAACTGTCTGCCATTTTGTTCACCACTATATTGTTTTTCGATAGCCGGAAAATCGTTGTACACCACGAGCGCATCGTCAGGTAGATAATCCAGCAGCGTGGCGGTGGATGAATCCGCATCCAGGTTGGGTTTGGGCAAAATGGTCACCGAAGCAATTTGTCGGGTGGAGCGCTGGGATGCCGGATCAAATTCGCGCAGGCTCTCAATCTGATTACCCCAGAATTCGATACGCACCGGATGCGGCGCCGAAAAGGGATACACGTCGATGATGCCGCCGCGCGCGGCCATATCGCCAGGCTTCTCCGCAGTATATTCGCGCTCAAAGCCCATGTCGCTCAATTGCTGCAACACCCGGTCAAAGGCGATTTCCTTACCGACGCCCAGGCGCAACACCTGCGATTGCATCGCTTCAGGCTTGCGCAGCGGCGCCCACAACGCGGCGTATGAGGCCAGGTACACCTTCGCCTCGCGGTTGGTCAGCGCTTCCAGAATTTCGGCCTGCTGCGAAACCACCGTGAGGTCGTCGTGCCCCCACCGGCTTTTCCGGCTCTGCGGAAACAGCGCACTCTGTTTGATGGGAATGAGATGCTCGAGATCCTCTTTGAAATGCGTTGCGGCATCCTGGCTTTCGAAAATCCACAAAATTGGACGATCCAGGTCCTGCAGCAGCAAGGCGAGCAGAATCGCCCGCAGCGATCCCACCGCGCCATTCACTTCCACTTCGCGCGATTCACGGATCGTTCGCCGCAACGCCTCACTGGCGGGAATGGCCCGTATCTGCTGTATCAAAGGTGCTAGTGACTTCAGCATACGCCTCAGAATCCTTCTATGGCTTTTCGAACGAATCCGTCGGCCTTTTCGAGACGCGCCCGCGCTTCCTTGGCAGATACGCCTGCCAGAATCATGACCAGCGCGGTTTTGACATGACCGCCGGCCTGCTCCAGATAGCGCTCCGCCTCCTCGTACGGCAGGCCGGTCACCATCATGACCGTCCGTTTGGAGCGCTCCTCCAGTTTCTTCGAGGTCATCTGCAAATCGATCATCATGTTGCCGTACACCTTGCCCAGCCGGATCATGCTGGCGGTGGTCAGCATGTTCAGTACCAGCTTGGTGGCCGTGCCGGCTTTCATGCGCGTTGAGCCCATCACCACTTCCGGCCCGACCACCGGGCAAATGGCCACATCCACCGGAATGTTCATCTCGCTGCGCGGATTGCAGGTCACGTAAAGCGTCTTTGCGCCGATGGAGCGGGCGTAATCGATCGCGCCCACCACATAGGGCGTGCGCCGGCTGGCGGCAATACCGCAGGCCACATCGTTGCTGGTGAAGCCACGCGTCTGCAGATCGCGAGCTCCGTTTTCATAAACATCTTCCGCCCCTTCCTGCGATCGCACCAGGGCCTCATATCCGCCGGCAATGATGCCCTGCACCATCTCTGGATCGGTGCCGTAGGTGGGCGGGCATTCCGACGCATCCAGCACGCCAAGACGCCCGCTGGTGCCCGCGCCGATGTAAAACAACCGTCCGCCGGCCTTGAACCGTTCGACCAAAAGATCCACCGCCTGGGCGATGTACGGAATTTCTTTGCGCACCGCCTCCGGCACCTTCGCATCCTCGGCGTTAATCAGTTGCAGAATCTCCCGCGTAGACTTCGTATCGATTTCGGCTGTGTTGGGATTGCTGGCCTCGGTGACCAGCGATTTCAACTCTTCAAACACCTGTTTTGACACCCGATTCTCCTTTACGCTCGTTGGTAAACGACCACCAAAAACCGGTTTATGGTATGCGGAACCATGTGTCCGGAATATTTACGAATCTCCACAGCTACGGATTTGAACCGTTCCTGCAATGCTCGAATTTCAGGCTCGATTTCGCCGCCCTTCATGGCCAGCAGACGGCCGAACGGCCTGAGATAAGGCGCGGCCCATTGCCATAACTCCGGCAGCGGCGCCACGGCTCGCGCAATAACAGCATCGGCCTCGACAGCCACAGGCCGATCCTCGGCGCGTCCCAGCACCACCGTCACATTGCGAAGGTCGAGCTCTTTTTCGACCTTTTTCAAAAACAGGATCCGCTTCCGTTTCGAGTCCAGTAAATCAAACTGCACGGAGGGACACACCACCGCCAGCGGAATCCCCGGCAACCCGGCGCCGCTGCCGAGATCGATCACGCGCTCGTATTCACATAGACGCACGGCGGTCAGCGGTGCCAACGATTCTACTATGTGACGTCGCACCACAAACGATTCATCCTTCCGTGAGACAAGCTGCGTACGCCGGTTTTCAGCCAGCAGCCAATCGACATATTGCGTTAGTTTGGCTTCTGCCTTATCTGGCACGTCCACACCAGCCCGCGCTAATTCGGCCAGTGCTCGCCGCAGCGCTTCTTTTTCCTCAGAACTAAGCGTCGCTGTCGATTGTTTCACGTGAAACACTGTTCCGTCTTTTGGTCAAATACATTACCAACGCGCTGATGTCCGCCGGGGACACGCCCGAAATGCGCGCGGCCTGAGCCAGGGTTCGCGGCCGCACTTTCGCCAGCTTTTCCCGCCCTTCCGAGGAAATCGTTTTGATGGCCGAATAATCGAGGTCTTCCGGCAGCGGCTTGCTTTCCATCTTCTTCAGCTTTTCCACCAGCTCCTTTTCCCGCCGGATAAACCCCTCATATTTCACCTCGATCTCCACCTGCTGAACGACCTCCTCCCACAGTTTCGGATCGTCCAGCTCCAGCCGATGCACAAACTTTCTCAGATGCGCCAGCTTGACTTCGGGGCGCTTGAGCAAATTGCGCAAGCTCTCCTTTTCTTTCAACGGACTGCTTCCGATTTCATTCAGCGTATCATTCACCTCTTCGGGCGCCACCCAAGTCGAGCTCAAATATTCCAACACCTCCTGAATTGCCGCCCGTTTCCGTTCGAGCCGCTGGTAGGTCTCCGCGTCAATCAATCCAAACTGATGGCCAAAGTGCATCAGCCGCAGGTCGGCATTGTCCTGGCGCAGCAGCAGTCGGTGCTCCGCCCGCGAGGTAAACATACGGTACGGCTCGATCGTGCCCTTGGTCACCAGGTCATCGATCAGCACACCGATGTAAGCCGTGCTGCGATCCAGGATAAATGGCTCTTCGTCGCGCACGTACAGCACTGCATTGATGCCGGCCATCAAACCTTGCACGGCCGCTTCCTCATACCCCGTTGTGCCGTTGATCTGTCCGGCGAAAAACAGGCCGCGCACGCGTTTGGTTTCCAGATTCGGCTCGAGCTGGGTCGGCGGGAAAAAGTCGTACTCCACCGCATATCCCGGCCGCATCATTTTGGCCGTTTCGAGCCCGGGAATCGTGTGCAGCGCCTTAAGCTGCACATCTTCAGGCAGACTGGTCGAGAAGCCGTTGACGTATATTTCGGTGGTGTTTCGCCCTTCCGGCTCTAAAAAAATCTGATGCGAGGGCTTCTCGGCGAAGCGGACAATTTTGTCCTCGATCGATGGACAGTAGCGAGGCCCAACGCTCTGAATCTGTCCCGTGTACAGCGGCGAGCGGTCCAAGCTGCCCCGCAGGATGGCATGGGTTTCTTCCGTGGTGTGCGTCAAATAGCACGGAATCTGCTCCACCTCGAGCCGTTCGTGCCGGAATGAAAAAGGCACCGGCGGATCATCGCCGTGCTGCACCCGGGTTTTGACCCAGTCGATGGTCTTGCCATCGAGCCTGGGCGGCGTGCCAGTCTTGAGCCTGCCGCTCTCGAATCCCAGCTCCTGTAAACATTCGGTCAATCCTGTGGCCGCAAATTCACCGGCGCGTCCGGCGCGAATCTGCTTCAGACCAATGTGAATGACGCCATTGAGAAACGTTCCAGCGGTCAGAATTACCGCGCTAGCCTGATAGTAAGTACCGAACTGACCGCGCACGCCAACCACTCGACCTTGCTTCACATCGACTGCAACAGCCATATCCTGGCGCAATTCCAGGTTGGGTTGCATCTCGCAGGCCTTTCGGATGCGCTGGGCATATTCGGCCCGGTCGGCCTGCGCCCGCGGCGACCACACAGCAGGCCCTTTTGACGTGTTTAGCATGCGGAACTGAATGCCGGCATCATCGATAGCCAGCCCCATTTCGCCGCCGAGGGCATCGAGCTCGCGCACGAGCTGCCCCTTGGCCAGTCCGCCAATGGCGGGATTGCAGGACATCTGGCCGATAGTAAAAATATTCATGGTGATGAGCATGGTTTTGGCGCCCATTCGCGCCGCCGCCAGCGCAGCCTCGGTGCCAGCATGCCCGCCTCCGACCACGATGACGTCGTATCTATCTTCGGTCATTTTTATGCTTGCCGTTTAAAATGTTTCACGTGAAACAATGGATATAATCAAAACAGTTCTACTTTTCTATTTCAGACACGACCTACAATAAGCCAGCCTGATTTCAAAATAGGTCGAGATTTTCCTCCGCTTACTGTGATTCAAAAATCATGGCGAATCTGCGTCATCCGCTTTATTCGTGTTCCATTGCCGTCTGGGACCATCGCATAAACCTCATGCTAAATGCATTTTCCGATGATAGCGCCAGGACGAAGACATTATTTCCCGATGCAAAAATTGGCAAATATATGTCCGAGCACATCCTCGGTCGTGACTTCACCGATCAACTCCCCCAGCGCGTCCATGGCGCTGCGAATGTCCGAGGCAATGAACTCCTGCGACAGCCTCTCGGCGAAATGTCGCTCGGCCTCCTGCAGCGCTTCTAGGGCCCGCGCTGCGGCTTCTTTTTGCCGCAAATTGACCAGCATACTCTGTCTTCCCTGCTCTGCATCAATGCGACGGCTCGCGATGCTGGCCAGCTCCGCTTCCAGAGTAGCCAGTCCTTCGCCAAGCAAACAGGACAGGGTCATCACTCTGAAACCTTCGGCAAAGCGTTCGAGTTCCCGATCGGAAAGTTGTCGCGGTAAATCATTTTTGTTCAATACCAATATTTTTTCTTTTTCCTGATCCCGAGTATATTGCAAAATCCGCTGGCGGATCTCCCAATCCTCCGTTTGCAGATGACTGCTGGCATCAACCAAAAACAATACCACCGGCGCGGCTTTCAGAACCGATTCGCTGCGGCGGATGCCCTCCCGCTCTACCCGATCTTCGACCTCGCGAATGCCAGCAGTATCGACAAACACAAATTGATAGCCAGCAATTTCAAGTGATTCTTCGATGATATCTCGTGTGGTTCCCGGAATGTCAGTCACGATAGCCCGCTCTTTTTTGAGCAACAGATTCAGTAAACTGGATTTGCCGACATTCGGTCGGCCGACAATAGCCACGCGTATGCCCTCGCGCAATAGATGCGTGCGATCGTACGATCGCACCAGATCGCTAAGCAACTGTTGCAGACTGGCAATACGCTGCAACAGTTCATCACGATTGGCAAATTCTACGTCTTCCTCAGCAAAATCCAGTTCCAATTCCAGCAGACTCAGCAAGTCGATCAATTCGCTGCGCAAGCGCTGAATATCGCGCGAAAATTGGCCACTGTAATGATGATGTGCCAGGTCAAGTTCGGCACGCGTCCTTGCAGAAACGATAAACTCAATGGACTCGGCCTGTGCTAAATCCAGTTTATCATTCAGAAATGCGCGCAGGGTAAATTCACCGGGGCGTGCCATTCGAGCTCCGGCCTGGATCAGATTTTCCAGAATCAGCGCCGGCACATAGGTCCCGCCGTGGGAAAAAATTTCGATGACATCTTCTCCGGTGTACGAATGGGGAGCGACGTACGGAACAACAATGCACTCGTCAATCCACTCGCCCCTGGTATTGCCCGTAGCAAACAGACGCACGAGTCGCGCCCGCCCGGGCTCCAGGTTTTTCAAATCATCCGGATGGAGCAACCGGGCCAGAATTTTAAAAGCCTCCCTGCCGCTCATCCGAATCACCGCAATGGCCGATCGTCCCGGCGCGGTGGCAATGGCCGCAATGGTATCCTGATCCATAGGCTTTCATTATGGTTTGGCAAATATAACGCCACTAATTTCAATCAATTCGCGCTCATTCTGCTCAGCAGAAAATCCGTGCCAATCTGTGAAATCTGTGGTCTCCAGAGAATTTCTATACAAGCAGTTAAAAATCAATGTGTTATCAAAATTTTGCTAATTTATTGTTTGCCATCACACTTAATTGTATTGCACCTATTCAGCCGTAAAGGACAGAATCAATAACCACCCGTCATTGCGAGAATCCGTCAGCTGCCGGAGGATCCCGATGCCAGGTCCTTCTTACGCTTTGTTGATAGGGCTGAATAGTTATATTGTATTCATTATATCTTTTTTATTTTCAATAAATTAAGAACGGAATAAAGCAACTGTTCAAATATGAAGAACAGGAATGGAATCCATCAAGCCGGTCCATGAAAACAGGCCAGACCGATATCAGCATTCAATCCATGGTTCACCTATGCCGTTATTTTTCAATATTCGAGTGGTATCGCAATCTCCTTTCCCTAACAAAAAAGCCCTACAAATGCAGGGCTTTTTTGACCAGCCACCCGATTACTGCCGCCGCATTTGTCGCAGCATTTCGTAGCGATTTCGGGGTCGTCTTTTTTTCTTTTTCTTTTCGGCCGGTTTATCCGGTTTTCCAGGATCGTCTGGAATGTATTTCTGCTGAATCAATGACAATACATTGAATAGAGTATAATACAGTGTCAAACCAGACGGGAATTGATTGAAAATTAGGGTAAAGAAAATAGGCATAATGTAAACCATGGCTTTTTGCTTTGGATCCTGAATCGTCATCTTTTGCTGATAGAACATGGTCAATCCCATGACGATCGGCAGAATGTTTACGCCGCTGCCGTATAGCGGAATCGTAAACGGCAGCGTGAACACGGTATCGGGCACAGAGAGGTCATGAATCCAACCAAAAAATGGTGCACCGCGCAATTCGATGGTGCTACGAAAGACAATAAACAGGGCGTACAGCAACGGCATCTGCAAGAGCATTGGCAAACATCCACCCAGCGGATTGACGCCATACTCCCGATACAATTTCATCACTTCCTGGTTAAGCTTTTGCGGATCGTCTTTATATTTCTCGCGCAGGCGCTGCATTTCCGGCTGCAGCTTCTGCATTTCTTTCATGGACTGATAACTCTTCTTGGTGAGCGGATATAAAATCAACTTGACAAGAATGGAGAAGATGATAATCACCAGGCCGTAATTCGGGATCACCTTGTAGAGCATGGTCAGGCTCCACAACACCAGCTTGCTGATTGGCCTGATAATTTTCCAGCCGAAATTCATCATCCGCTCGAGCTGCACGTTGTACTGCTTGATAATCGAATACTGCAGCGGCCCGATGTACACCGTAAACCGATCCTGCGTATCGCGGCGCAGATACGGCATCCGCAATTCGATGCTATATTCCTTTAAAAACTGCTCATCGCCCAGCGGGATGCGCCGGCCCACAAATTTAATGCCGTTGCCGTTTTGCGTGGTCGGAATAATCGCGGCGGTAAAATATTTGGTACGGATGGCTCCCCAGCGAATGATCCAATCATCGGCCCCACCGACGGCAAAGGGTTTATTACCCACATCAAACTCTTCGATATCATTGGCAGTCAGCGCGTATGCCTTGGTGTAATTCATATCTTCATTGAGATTGGTCTCGGAATTTTTCAATCCGCCCGCCCAGTTGATGCCATAGGCAAATCCATCCACTATTTTTTCGAGGCCTTTGATGCTGACATCCATATCCAGCGAGTATTTGTCGTAATAAAACACGAATGCCTGCTCAATGATCCGGCCTTCGCCCAGTTCCAGCCGCATGCGCACGGTAGCACTTGGCGTTTGTTCATCCAACTGGATGCGCGACTGCCCTTCCAGCAATTCAAAGGTAAAGTCGGCCAGGTTAAGGGTGTCTCCCTGAATGGGCAGCGATAGCGACAAATTGCCCCATTCTTCGGCAATCATTTGATGCGGCAGGCTGTCCGGTCCGAGATAGTGCTTGAGCGACCAGGAAATCACGCTCGGCCCGCGGTTACTCAGCACGGCCTGGTACAGCGGCGTCTCGATTTCAATACGCTGCTCGGCAACTGGCTTGACGGCTAACTGGAAATCTTCGATCAATGACTGCGTCATTCGCTTTTCGCCTGCTGCTTCAGCGGAAACTTCCTCCGCCACGGTTTCCGATGGCTTTGATTTCGCCTCAGGTTCGGTTTTTCCCTCCTCCTGTTGCACCAGCGGGGGACCCTCGGTTTGTTGGGTGGCCGAACCGGCCTGCGGCACCTGGCCGTCGTAAACCATTTTTTTATAAAAATCCGAATAGGTAAATGCGATGACCAATCCGATCAAAATGAGTCCAATAATGGTGTTGCGATCAATATCCATGTTTTCTACCAAAGTTTACGGTACAGGATCATATCCACCGGGATGAAACGGATGACACTTCAAAATGCGTTTCACCCCCAGAAACACCCCTTTTAGTGCGCCATGTTTTTGTATGGCCAGATAAGTATAGTTGGAGCAAGTAGGATGAAATCGGCAGGTTGGCGGGAATAAGGGCGATATCGCTAATTGATAGACGCGGATGAGTGCTAAAAAAATGACCTTCATGAGTCCATAATCTTGGAAAGAGTTTTTAAAAATTCAATTTGCAAATCATGGAAATTCGCCTCAAGCACCCCTGCTTTGCCAATCATGGCGATATGGAGGGGAGAAGGAATTTCATATTGACTCAGCCGATAGATTTCCCTCAATCTGCGCTTGATTCGGTTTCGCAAAACATTCTTGCGAATTTTTTTGGAAACCGTAAACAATACTTTTGCATCCGAAACATCCGTGCGTACAACCAAATCCATGTTCCTTCCCGGAATATAGCGACCTTCATCAAAAAGCCGTCGAATCTCATTTTTCGTTCTGAGAATTTTTGATTTTGGTAAGCGATATCGCCGCATGCCCGGACCATTTCCGCTCCCTCACGCAGGAAGGATAACGGAATCGGATAACTCGCGATTAACGTTCGTCACTGACGGTGAGCTTCTTGCGTCCCTTGGCTCGCCGCCGCTTCAGCACCAGGCGTCCCGCCCTGGTTCTCATTCTCGCGCGAAAACCATGTTTGTTCACTCGCTTACGACGATGCGGTTGATAGGTTCGTTTCATTGCTTTATAACTCCTCTTTTTTCAAAATATTTTGCCTCTATGATACCGATCCGGCAATAAGCCATTTCAATTCAGTTTCTGCATTGCTCTCATAGCCTGAATATGCAATCATTTACTTTAAAAAGAAAAACAAAAAAAGTCAAGATTTTTAAAATATTTCCGTGGCGTTTTCTGTTGACATTAAATCTCCTAAAAAATGGTAACTAAACAAGTCAACCCTCAACCCGACTACCAGGCTATAACAATTATAGCTGCTAAAACAGTTTTTGCCGCTCTAATCTATTTATCAATAGACTATTGGAAGGGAAAAGGAGAATGGAATTTGATGGTCCTGGATTTTTTGCTTGACATTTTAGGCCGTTTTAATAAATTCACACCGGCCTGAGAAGAGGGAACCTATCTTGATAAATTGTGGATAACTTTCACTACTTCATCCATCTCTTCCCCTAAAGTAGGGCAATTTTCACCGTTCTAAAATCTATTAGTGTGGATAACTTCAACAACGACCAACTTCTTTATTTGTTTTTATTAGCTTTAAATTACCCACATTATCCACACGCATTTGTGGATAATTCAACTATCGAATAGGCAAAATTTTCCCAATCTATTAATTTTAATGCTGATATCTTATTCATCAATGGGGGGGGTTGTGAATAACCTAATGCAAAAAGAGGGATTTACAGCAATGCCAAATGCTGCAAGCGATGTTTGGACCAGGTGCCTCGATCTAATTCGAGATAACATCAACGACCAGAGCTTTTATACCTGGTTTAAACCTGTCGTGCCTTTGGAGCTGTCCGGGAATACATTAAAGTTACAGGTGCCCAGTCAATTTTTTTATGAATATTTGGAAGATCATTACAGCGACCTGCTCAACCGATCGGTAAAGCAGGTCATTGGAGAAAGCGCGCGAATATCCTATTCGATCTATGTTAATGATCAAGAAAATACCCTGAATCTACCGTCGATGAATCGCCAGCGTAGGAGCAATGGCAGCACCCAAGAAAACACGCATCTGAGTTCCCGCTATACTTTTGAGAATTTTGTGGAGGGCAGTGGCAATCAATTTGCACGTGCTGCCGCTCTGGCTGTGGCCGAAGCGCCCGGTAAAACTTCCTTTAATCCTTTGGTGATTTATGGCGGTGTCGGATTGGGTAAAACACATCTCATTCAAGCCATTGGAAATTTTGCTTTGAAAAAGGGGGCGGTTAAAAAGGTCATTTATGTGTCCAGCGAAAAATTTACCATTGAATTCATCAATTCCATTCAAAACAACAAAACCACCGAGTTCAGCAATATTTACCGCAACGTGGATTTGCTCCTCGTGGATGACATCCAGTTCTTTATCAACAAAGAACGAACGCAGGAAGAGTTTTTTCATACCTTTAATACACTGCACCAAAAAGGCAAGCAAATTGTGCTGTCTTCCGATCGGCCACCGAAAGACATTACAGGAATCGAAGAACGGCTGTTGTCCCGGTTCCAATGGGGTCTCGTCGCCGATATTCAACCGCCGGACCTGGAAACACGCATCGCTATTTTGCAGAAAAAGGCGGAGGAAAATGGCATCGAATTGCCTGGCGATGTGGTGCAGCTTATTGCCTACAATGTCACGTCCAACATTCGCGAGCTCGAAGGTTGTTTAATCCGCCTGCTGGCTTTTTCCTCTCTCAATGGTCGGGACATTAATCTCCAGCTTGCGAAAGAAGTATTGAAAGATGTGATCACGCAAAAGCAGAAACATATCACAATTGAAGAGATTCAAAAAATCGTTAGTGAATACTATCATATTCCGGATGACCTATTGCGCGCAAAGACCCGAAAAAAGGAAGTGGCCATCGCCAGACAAATTGCCATGTATCTGGCCAAAAAACACACCAAGCATTCTTTGAAAACCATCGGGCTTCATTTTGGCGGTCGCGATCATAGCACGGTGATCCATGCGGTTAATACTATCGAGGAATTCGCCAAAACGGATAAAGAAATCCAGGAAGACCTTGCAAATCTATCCCAAAAGATCGAACTATCGTCAATATAATCATTGTGTTCACAGCTACCCACATTGGCAATGTGGGTAGCTGTGAATTGATGTTGAGGACATGTGCATAGAATGGAGTTTTTTAAAAATCATAGAAAGGCTGTAAATTTGGTTGCAATTTGTCAACATATCAATAACAGTGCTGTCAAAAACGTTCACAGGATGTGAATAAAATCACGGCATCGTATTTATTTGATTTTAGCTGAAATTAGCGCAAACGAATTTGGCCTTACCCACATATCCACATTCTCTATTACAATATCTATCTTTAAAATTATCTTGAATTATTTAGTTTACTTTTCTATTTTATAAAGATTTGATTTTTCTGAATCGGAGGCCCATATATGAAATTCAATGCAAACAAAGAATCTTTTGCGCAGAGTTTGCAAAAGGTGGTTGGCGCATTGCCTGCTAAAACCACAATTCCCGTTTTGAATAATATTTTACTTCGCATTGAAGGAGACAAGGCCTTTTTCACCGGAACGGATCTAGAAATCTCCATTACGACCTCGTGTCCTGTGGAAGTGCTCGAAGAAGGCACGATTGCGGTTCCGGGCAGGCGCTTTTTTGATATCATCCGCGAGCTGCCTGACCTGCCGATCAGCCTCGAAAGTGATCCGATGAACCATCTGCAACTCAAAAACGATAAAGGCGTCTATAAGTTCATTGGTGAAAGCGAGGACGAGTTTCCACACATCGAAGTTGAAGAAGCCGATTTTGAATTTGTGCTGCCGGCAGAAACCTTCAATCGCATGGTGGAGAAAACGATTTATGCAGTGAGTACGGACGAGCTGCGGGTCACCCTGACCGGAGTTTATCTGCAAATCCTTCCGAATGAACTGCGCATGGTTGCTACTGACGGCCACCGATTGGCTAAAATATCCTATAAACGATTTCAGGGTGGCGAATCCACGATTTCGGTGATCCTACCGACGAAAGCGCTGAATCTTGTGACTAAAAATATTTCTCCGGAAACAGATTTGAAAGCGCTTATCAGCGAGAACCATGTAATTTTCACATTTGATGAAACTAAAATTTATTCTAAGGTCATCAACGGGCAGTATCCAAATTATGAGCGTGTCATCCCCATCGACAACAATATTGAAATGCACGTGAACCGTGAAATGCTGATGGCGGCGGTTCGGCGCGTGTCGATTTTTTCCAATCCATATACGCATCAGATCCGATTTTCAATCAGCCCATCCTCGTTGGTGGTACAGGCCGAGGATGTGGAAATGGGTGGCGAAGCTCAGGAGGCCATTCCTGCGGACTATTCTGGCGAACCCATGGAAATTGGCTACAATGCGGCATATATCCTGGACATTCTGCGCCATATCGATAGCGAGAATGTGGTGTTTCGCCTTAAAAATCCAGAAACGGCGGCCATCATCGAGCCTTCGGAACAGCAGGAAAACGAGGATCTGATGAAACTGCTCATGCCCATTCGACTCAACGATGCTGTTTGAAATAGATGATTCTCCAGCGGTTGCAGTTAACACACTTTCGGAATTTTGACCATCTCGAAATTCAGCTTGAGCCGGGCAAAAATTATTTCATTGGCGAGAACGGACAGGGCAAAACCAATCTTCTGGAAGGCATCTACTGTCTGGGCCTGATCAAAAGCTTCCGGGCCTCATCGGATCAGGAACTGGTTCAAAAAGGCTTTTCTGGCTATCAAATCGTGGGGGATATTTATAACGAACTGGCCGTACAGCATAAGATCGCAATCGTTTACAACCAAGGACGGAAGGCAGTAAGTTTCGATGGAAAGAAAATTGCACGGCACGCCACCCTGGTAGGGCAGTTGCCTATCGTTTTATTCAATCCAGAAGACCACCGCATTACCAGCGGAAGTCCCTCTGAAAGACGTCGATTTTTGGATATCATTTTAAGCCAATCCCATAAGTCGTATTTAGCCTCATTACAGGAATTTCAAAAGATTCTAAAGCACCGGAACAGGCTGTTGGCGAATATCCGGGATGGGATATCGGAACAGAGCGAGCTTGAGGTCTGGGATTGGAATTTGGCAAAGAGCGGCCAGAAGATCATGGCCATGCGCAAGCAGTTTGTGGATAATATCCGTGAACCGTTGCAAAGCAAGTACGCACACATTGCCGCGGCTGATGCCGATTTGAAAATCGATTATGTGCCAAGCGATGATCGCTGCGTGGCCCACATAGATGGTTTTCTCGAGGCGCTGAAGGCGCATCGGCAAACGGAGCTGGTGCGGCAACAAACGCTGGTCGGGCCGCACCGCGATGATGTCGTGTTTTACCTGAACGGCATGGATGCTCGGCGCCACGCGTCTCGTGGCGAACAAAAGAGCATCCTGCTGGCATTGAAATTCATTGAATATGAATATTTGAAACGATCCAGCGAAACGCGGCCGTTGCTTTTGCTCGATGACATTTATTCGGAACTGGATGAGCAACGCCAACTAGGTGTGGTGGAGCAACTGACCGAAATCGGGCAGAGCTTCATCACGGCCACGCATTTGACCGGCATGCCGGGCGACGGCAGTGCCGTTTTCAAAGTGGTGCAGGGAACTCTGCAGAGACTATAAAAAAATATGCGACCACTGGCTCAAATCCTGGAACGCATCTTCAGCGATCCAAAACTCAAATCGCATTTCATCGAGGGCGCGGTTTCGGGCATCTGGAAGCAGGCAGTGGGCGAACGCATCGCCAGAGTGGCTTCACCGGTCTCATTCGATAACGGCACACTGTATGTGCGCGTGAGTTCGGCCGCCTGGCGCAATGAGCTGCACATGATGCAGCAGCAAATGATCGATAGCTTGAATGCAAAACTGGGACGCAATGAGATTGAGCGCATCATTTTTCGATAAACGCGATCAGGAATCGAGATAAACAGCAGTCGGATTAATTGAGAGGTCGTATCGTGGCAAAGAACAACAACACAACGACGGTGCGGGAACAGTATGATGCCAGTAAGATTCAGGTTTTGAAGGGCCTGGAGGCGGTACGCAGACGGCCGGCGATGTATATCGGCGATGTGTCGAGCCGTGGCTTGCATCATCTGGTTTACGAAGTTGTTGACAACAGCATTGACGAAGCGCTTGCAGGCTATTGTGATAAAATCGATGTAATCATTAATGAGGATGAGAGCATTACGGTTGCGGATAACGGGCGTGGCATTCCGGTGGATATCCATCCGGTGGAGAAAAAGCCGGCGCTCGAAGTGGTGATGACGGTCCTGCACGCCGGAGGCAAATTCGATAAAAAGGCGTATAAAGTTTCCGGTGGTTTGCACGGCGTGGGCGTTAGCGTGGTGAATGCACTATCCGAGTGGATGATCGCCGAAGTATACCGTGATGGCGCGCATTACCGGCAAGAATACGAACGCGGCGTGCCAAAAGGACCGGTTAAAAAAGTGGGCAGCGCTAAAAAGACCGGCACAAAAATTTCCTTCAAGCCGGATAAAGAGATTTTCAAGCGCGTTAAAATCAAATATGAGATTCTCCAGGAGCGGCTCCGGGAGCTGGCCTTTTTGAACAAAGATATCCGCATCCGGCTAATTGACAGGCGCACCGGCCAGGAAGAGGTTTTCAAATACAACGGCGGCATCATCGAATTCGTGAAGTATATCGATCAGGGCCGCACGCCAATTCACAAAAAGCCAATGTATTTTGAGGGCGAGCGCGAAGGCGTGCCGGTGGAAATCGCGCTGGAATACACCGATTCCTACACCGAAAACATTTTCACCTATGTCAACAACATTCACACCATTGAAGGCGGCTCCCACCTGGTGGGCTTCAAATCGGCTTTGACCAAAACCCTCAATAACTATGCCATCAAAAACAAGCTGTTGAAAAACAGTAATATCACGTTTACCGGCGAGGATGTCCGCGAAGGCTTGACGGCGGTCATCAGTGTCAAGGTCGCCGAACCGCAGTTCGAAGGTCAGACCAAGACCAAGCTGGGCAACAGCGAGGTGCGCGGCATCGTAGAGTCGATTTTCAGCGAGGGCCTGTCGAATTTTTTGGAAGAGAATCCCTCGGTGGCGCGCAAAATCATTGAAAAATGTTTGACGGCCGCGCGCTCGCGTGAAGCCGCGCGCAAGGCCCGTGAACTGACCCGCCGCAAAAGCGCGCTGGAAAATAGCAATCTGCCCGGCAAGCTGGCCGATTGCTCCATCGAGGACCCCGAACACTGTGAGATTTACCTGGTCGAGGGCGATTCGGCCGGCGGCTCGGCCAAACAGGGTCGCGACCGCCAGTTTCAGGCCATTTTGCCGTTGCGGGGCAAAATCCTCAATGTGGAAAAAGCGCGGCTGGATAAAATTCTTTCCAACGAAGAAATTCGTACCATCGTATCGGCGTTGGGCACCGGTATCGGCAGCGACGAATTCGATATCTCGAAATTGCGCTACGGCAAGGTGATCATCATGACCGACGCCGATGTGGACGGCGCGCACATCCGCACCCTGCTGCTGACGTTCTTTTTCCGCTATATGCGCGAGCTGATTGACCATGGGCATGTGTACATTGCCCAGCCGCCCCTGTATCGCATTTATAATGGAAAAGAAGAATACTATGCCTATGACGACGAAGAACGCGATGAAATTCTACAGAAACTCGAAAAGAAAAACATCACCGTTCAGCGCTACAAGGGACTCGGTGAGATGAATCCGGATCAGCTCTGGAAAACCACCATGGATCCGGAGCACCGCACGCTGCGGCAGGTGACCGTGGAAGAGGCCTTCGAAGCCGACCACATTTTCTCCATGCTTATGGGCGATAAAGTGGAGCCGCGGCGCAAGTTCATCGAAGAAAATGCCAAATATGCGACCAATATTGATGTATGATGAAATAAGGATTGGATGACAGCCTATGGATATTCAGAGAAGCAAGATAATCCCGGTCTTCATCGAAGAGGAGATGAAGGAGTCGTACATCAACTACTCCATGTCGGTGATCGTGGCGCGCGCGTTGCCGGATGTGCGCGACGGCCTCAAGCCGGTACACCGCCGCGTGCTCTACGGCATGCTCGATCTGGGGTTGCGACCGGGAAGTGCTTACAAGAAATCGGCGCGTATTGTCGGTGAAGTATTGGGTAAGTACCACCCGCACGGCGATGCCGCTGTGTATGATGCCATGGTGCGCATGGTGCAGGACTTTTCGCTGCGCTATCCGCTGGTAGACGGCCAGGGCAACTTTGGCTCGGTGGATGGCGACCCTCCAGCGGCCATGCGATACACCGAAGCCCGGCTGGCGAAAATCGCCGAAGAGGTGCTGCGCGACATCGACAAAAACACCGTTGATTTCGTTCCCAATTTCGATGAATCGCTGAAAGAACCCACGGTGCTGCCCTCGGTGCTGCCGACTCTGATGGTGAATGGCGCATCGGGCATTGCCGTTGGCATGGCCACCAACATTCCGCCGCACAATCTGGGAGAGGTGGTGGACGCCTGCGTGGCACTGATCGATAATCCGAAAGCGTCGATCGATGAGTTGATGAAACACATCCACGGACCGGATTTTCCCACCGGCGCGATCATTTACGGCAAAGAAGGCATCGAATCGGCCTACCGCACAGGACGCGGCAGCATCATCGTTCGGGCGCGCGCCAGCGTGGAGCAGGTGCGCGGCGGCAAAGAGCGCATCGTAATCTCGGAAATTCCCTATCAGGTCAATAAAAAGACCCTCATCGAGAAGATTGCGGACTTGGTGCGCAACAAGAAGATCGATGGCATTACCGATGTTCGCGATGAGTCCGACCGGGACGGCATTCGTGTGGTGATCGAACTGCGGCGCGAAACCCCGCCCGAGGTGATTCTGAACAATCTGTACAAGCATACGCAGCTGCAGATTACCTTCGGCGTAATCATGCTGGCTTTGGTTGACGGCCGGCCGCAGATTCTTAACCTCAAACAGTTGCTGCAGCACTTCATTGATTTCCGCCATGAAATCGTCGTCCGCCGCACGCAGTTTGATCTCGACAAAGCCGAAAAGCGCGCGCACATCCTCGAAGGTTTGAAAATTGCGCTAGACAACATCGATGAGATCATCGCGCTGATTAAAAAATCGCGCAATCCGGAAACGGCCCGTAATGCGTTGATGAAGAATTTCGGCCTCAGCGAAGTGCAGGCGCAGGCCATTCTGGATATGCGTTTGCAGCGGTTGACCGGCCTCGAGCGCAAGAAGATCGAGCAGGAATACAAAGAGCTCATCAAGCTGATCGCGAAACTGAAAGCCATCCTCGAAAGCAAGCGGCTGCGGATGCAGATCATCAAAGAAGAGCTGCGGGAGCTGAAAGAAAAATATGGCGATGACCGCCGCACGGAGATCATCGGCGAGGTGGAAGAGTTCACCATCGAGGATATGATTGCCGAAGAAGACATGGTGATCACCATTTCGCACAAGGGCTTCATCAAGCGTTTCCCGATTTCCGGCTATCGCCGACAGGGCCGCGGTGGTCGTGGCTCCACAGGCTCATCCACGCGGGATGAGGATTTCATCGAGCATCTGTTCGTTGCCAGCACGCATCATTACATTCTGTTTTTCACCAACCGCGGCCGTTGTTACTGGCTGAAAGTGCACGAAATTCCGCAGGCGGGCAAGGCCGCACGCGGACGGGCGATCGTCAATCTGCTCAATCTGCAGCAGGGCGAGAAGATCGCTGCCTTTGTCAACGTGCGCGATTTCGATGAAAAGCAGTACGTGGTCATGGCCACGCGCAATGGTCTGGTGAAAAAAACCTCACTGGCCGCGTTTAGCCATCCGCGCAAAGGCGGCATCAATGCCATCACCATTCGTGATGATGATACGCTGATCTCCGCCGATTTGACCGACGGCACGCACGACATCATGTTGGCCACCCGGGACGGCAAGGCGATCCGTTTCAATGAAAACGAGGTGCGCGAAATGGGCCGCACGGCGTCTGGCGTGCGCGGCATCTCGCTGTCCGATGACGATTACGTGATCGGCATGGTGATCATCAAACGTAATGGCACGATTCTGGTGGTGACCGAGAACGGCTATGGCAAACGCAGCAACGTGGCCGATTATCCGGTGAAGCACCGTGCCGGCAAGGGGATCATTACCCTGAAAACCACGTCTAAGGTGGGCAAACTGGTTTCGATCAAGGAAGTCGTGGATGATGACGATTTCATGATTATCACCCAAAAAGGCGTGGTGATTCGGCAGAAAGCCAAAGATATCAGCATCATCGGGAGAAATACACAGGGCGTGCGGCTGATCAAGCTGGATGAAGGCGACCGCATTGCGGATGTCGCCCGCGTGTTCAGCAACGGCGATGAAGAAGAATAATTTGGAAGAACAATTTGCAGGAAAAGCTCCGCATTTTTTTCATTTGTCGTTATAAAATTAAGGCTGAACCGCCCTTCCTTTTTCTTCCCGAATGGATTGATTTTGTGTATGTTAAAAGGGGCTGTTCCAGAAAGCGATCCTCACTTTTGGAATGGCCCCTGTCTTTTGATTCAATCAAATCGGGATTCCTGGCAACATTGGACCTTCAACGTGTAGAGCATCATGAAAACCATCGAATATCATGAGAATTTGCATCAAGCTATAAAATACCGTCTTGACCAAATCAAGCCGCTGACGTATGAGAACTGCGTCAGGGCCGAGCTGCCTGCATTTTTGCTGAATACCATCAAGCCCCAAATTGAGCGTTTATTCGACCGCGAAAAGCCGCTGTTGGTCAAACGGCCGGACCGGTTTGATTTTCAAAATCCCCAGCTGAAAACCGAACTCGCCCGGCTGAAACGAATATTACTGGCGCATTATTGGCTGCAGCCGGATGAAGTGCATGCGTGGATTAGACAGGCCATCCGAATCACGGCAGATGTGTTCATCGCGCCATTTGCCACCCTGCCACGCGTGGTCGCAAATGGTCAGCGAGTGCATTTGCCGTCCCTGCATGCCTACTTGCAGCAGTTTCCATTTGACTATCCACTAAAACATTCCCTGAGCGAAATCGTGCGCAGTCTGGATGCCGAAGAAATCACGGTGGAACACTTCGGTCAGATTCTCGGCGAAATTCGGTATCAGCTCTATAATGAAAATATGCTGTCGGTGTTTTTGCAGGATTTGGATGCGCTAAAGGCGCTGTATCAGTGGCTTACCGGGGGAGACATCGAGGTATTTTCACATGCGATGATTCTGCGCATGTTCGAGGATAGAGGCGTTCAGGATATGTACCAGGTTTTGCAAAAGGAAACCGTATCAGCGTGGTCGATTCAGGATATTCAGAATTTTGTGGAACGCTATCTTCTGGTTGGAGGTCTTGAGAAACAGGAGGGAGTTCGCGAATCGCTTTTTGTAGAGGAAAATGTCGGCGAATTGGTCCTTGATGATTTCGTCAGGGATGCCAATGGACAACAACAGGTGATGTGGGAAGCGGGTGGGGAATTATCGCTTATCCATAATTCGAGGACGGATGATGACAACGATTTGGATCTGCCGGAAAGGGATGAGAATATGACCGAAAAAGTTCCCCAGGAGAAGACATCTTTGCAAAGCGGTGACGCTAATCTGGCCGGGCATGAGGAATCACCGGTGCCGCTAAACGTGGAAGAAAACGGCCAGGATGATGCATCTGCCGCGTCGTTGGATCCGCAGGACGCTGCCCCGGAAGAGGAGAAAACGGATGAGTTCGATCAGGAAATTGTGCGCGGATACCGCACCAGGCGCCGTGTGGTGGTCAGCAGCGAAAATCCGGTGATCGACCGCGAAAAACTGGAAGAGCAACCTCCGGGTCCTTATCCATCGCTGTACACATTCATGGATCAAAAAACCCGTAAAGTGTTCATCAAGAAACTGTTCGGCAACGACGAAGAGGCGTTTGAGGCCTTTGTGGAAAAGGTGGATCACGCCGATAGCTGGAAAGAGGCCAAAGCCATTTTCGATGCCGAACTGACCCGACGCAACATCAATATTTACAGCAAAAATGCCATCAAGCTGAGCGATTTTCTGTTCAGCCGGTATTTTTCAAAAAATCGATATTGATACGCTCTCTTCTTGAAGAAAAAAGCCCGATCCGAAAAACACCTTTTCGGATTGGGCTTTTGCTTTTTTGCGCCCGTCCATTAAAACTTGTATCCCAGGGTGACGTAAAACCGTTCCTGTCCTGTATCCATGCGTCCATAGGCCACTTCAAATGCCCCCAGCGGCGTTTCAAACGCCAGATAACTGCCCAGTGCCCGGCGAATTTGATGGTAATTGGTATCCTCCGGATTGAGCCAAAATCCGCCCATATCCGAGCGCACGCCGAAATGAATCTTCAAAAACGATTTAGCCGGCAGGGAGTACCGGTAGCCCAGGTTGAAGATCCAGAAGCTGCGCCCGCTCCATTCCTGATCACGCAGGCCGAAGAAATAATCCGATCCGCCGATGCGGAAGAACAGCGGAAACGGTGTGGTCAAATCCGCCGTACCCAGCATGAACCGGCTGCGAAAGGTGTGCCGGCGTAACAGGGTCAGGTAGGATTCGCCGGAAATGAACATGCGATTGAATGAATAATCGCTTTTGAGCTGCTTGCTGGCAAAGTCATAGTAAAAATGAATGTATCGCCCACGTGTGGGAAAGGGAATCTTATCGCGCGTGTCCACAATTGAACGGAACACCAGCCGGTTGAGCAAATAGGGCCGCACCGGGTAGCCGCTTCCGGAGACCCTGCGGATGTCGAAACGATTGAGATGCAGCTCGATACTTACGACCCCCAATTTGCGCATGAGCTGGCCGATGCTCAGGGTTGCGCCAATTTGCGATTGCGTGTATTCACCCACCGGCAGGCGAATGCCCTGCTGGTACTGAAAATTTTGCTTCCAGATCCAGTAGGTTTGCACATTCAGGGTCAAATAGGTTTTGAAGATGCGCTCCATGGAAAATCTGGATTGCATGAACCGGTCGCGCTCGCCGATTTCGGTCTGCAGCGAAAGCTGTGCGCCAAGCCCAAGCAGATTTTCCTCGGCCAGTTCCAGATAAGTGCGTGATTTTCGCTCGGAATCCGAGCGAAACGATACGCCCAGGATATGGTATTTGTGTTCTTGCAGCTTAATGATGAGTTGAATGCGCCCGGCTTCCCGGCGGATGGACATGCCCACGCGCTGAAACAGTCCGGTCGAATAGATGTTGTTGATGCCGATTTTCGCTTTATGAAAGTTGAAAATATCGCCCGGCTTGAGGGTAAATTCTCGCAAAACCACATGATCTCGAGTACGATCGTTGCCTTCAATCAAAATATGCTGGATCCGCCCTTCATCGAGATAAACCGTTCCGGTGCCGGTATGCGGATCGAACGCGAGCCGGGTGATTCGTGCCAGGGAATAGCCTTCCTGCCGGTACTTGCGCAGAATGCGTTCCATGTAGCGCCGGGTGTGGCGCGGATTGAGCGGCCGCTGCAATAGCGGCTTTACGATGCCTTGAAGCGTATCTTTAGAGATGACGCTGCGCCCGAGAAAGCGGATCGCCTTCAGAATGGGGGCCCGGATTGCCACGATGCGCAGGACGGTTCCATCAGCCGCGTCGATCAGCTCGGCGTGCACATCGGTATAAATGCCTTGCCGGTACAGTGCTTCGAGCTGGTGCAAAATATCGGCATGCGACAGGCGCAACAGGTCGCCATGCCCGTTGCCAAACGAAGGGATGGACAGCTGCAAGCGCGGCGGTACGGTTTCGATGCGGTTGATCTGCACGATCTGGTGCGACAGGTCTCGGTATTTTGTGATTTCGAACTGGCGTATGCGTTCGCGGATGGCCGGCAACTGCCTCAGCGCCTCGCGCCGCCCCAGTTCGATAAGGCCGTCGATGTCGCTGAAATCGATGTTAGTGCGATCGGGATCGTTCGCACGGATGAGCACATCCGCTTTTTCACGGCTGATTTGGCTGCGGTTCCGTTGCATGATGCTGGTCACCTGATCGGCGATCTCCCATGGCGCGTTCAGTTGGCCGGGCTTGCGCAAATTGGAAGTGGCATCCACGGCGATCACCATATCCACGCCCAGTCGGCGCACTTCATCCACCGGAATGTTGTCCAGCAGGCCGCCATCGACGAGCAGCTTGCCGTTGAGCGGCACCGGCGTGAACAGCAGCGGAAACGACAGGCTGGCGCGCATGGCCTCGGCAAGATCGCCTTCGGCCAGTACTACTTTTTCGCCGGAATACAAATCCGTGCAAATCGCTCGAAAGGGGATACGAAAACGATCGAATGAAATGCTGGAAGCGTAAAGTGAATTCATCGCGAATTCCGATAGGATGGTCTGTAGCCGCTGGCCGGGAGTGAGCGCCGGCGGGATATACGGTTTCAGCCCGTCGAGCCGGATTTGGAACAAAAGCCGGTCCTGCTCCTGCTTTTTGCCGATGAACAGATTTCGGCGGGAAGGCTTGTCTTTCAGAATTTCCTGCCATTGGATGCCTTTGATGATGGCCGCCAGCTCCTGTGGCGAATAGCCGGCCGCATACAACCCGCCGATAATGCTGCCCATGCTGGTGCCGACAATGGCATCGATGGGGATGTCGTGTTCCTCCAGTACCTGCAGCACGCCGATCTGGCTGATACCGCGGGCACCGCCGCCGCTGAGCGCCAGCCCGATGCGCAGCCGGTAGAGCTCTTTTTGAGGCAGAAAGGAAAGCAATGTGTCCACGTTCGCAAGAAAACTGGGCCGCAAAATGATCACGGAATCGTCAGAAGCAATGGCCTGCCTGGCCAATGCAGACGCATGCGAAAATTGGCCGATGCAAACCGTGACCAGCAAAATGGCCATAATCGGGCGCCAATTTCCGGGTATTGTTCGGTAAGCGGGTTGTTGCATTGGCATTGGATTCGTTTTATTGCGGATGAAGGCTAATTTATTCCAAATTATGGTTCATCGAAGATGCTTGCGAATAAGAACAGTTCAGCCGTATCAGCCATTGTGTGGCTCATATTGTCATTCCTTTTTTACACCATTCCGCGAAGGTGGAACGGCAAAAAATACCGGAATCTTTCCACGGAACGGGCTGGACATGAGATTCCGGCATTTCAGCCGCTCCCTTTCAGTCACCGCTTAATGTCGAAATGACAAATAGCTGTATAATCTGAATCGTAATTCTTCAGCACAAATCGGGCACTGCCATTTTGAATCACCATGAAAAGCCTTGCTAATAAATGTAGATATCAGCCCCAAAAAGATAACAAATTTCGCAGATTGGTACTGATTTCCGGGGAGCCACGGATGCACACGGATTGACGCAGATGGTCTCCCTGAAACCGTGAAAGGATGAATTCGCGATTCCGAAATCCTCAAAATTAAACCTTAGCGATCTCAGCGCTACTGCGAAAGGTTTGCTTTTCTTCCTTAATAAGTTTTTCACCATTCACTGAATAGTTACTCTGAATCGCTACATACAATATTACATATTTATTTGAAAATCAAACAAATAGCCAAATTTTGCCCTCGCCGAAAAGCCGTTGACATTAAACCGGCATTTTCGTATAATTTCGCTGATCGAAATAAAGAAAACACGTTTGCCAATACATACTGAAGTCATCGAAGGTCTGTTCCCCGGGACGACCGACACACGCTTAAATTAATCATTTTTTTTAAAAGTGAAAGCAAAGAATTTTGCAATCAGCCTGACGGCCCTGTTTACTGCCCTCACCGTGCTCGGAGCCTTCATCCGCATCCCGCTTCCGCTGGTGCCCATCACGTTGCAAACCCTCATGGTCTGGCTTGCCGGATATTTTCTGGGCTACTTTTACGGCGCCGTCAGTCAGGTGCTGTATCTGGCCATCGGACTGATCGGCTTTCCGGTGTTTGCACAGGGAGGCGGACCGGCGTACGTATTGCAGCCAACCTTTGGCTATTTGCTGGGATTTCCGCTGTCCGCCGCGATCATCGGCTGGATGATGCACGGCGCAAAGCGCGAAATGCCGCTTTCAGAAATTATCGCCGACCTGCGGGCCGCCGGCAGCGCTCGGATTCTAGTAGCCGGTGGGCTGGGCATGATAGCCGTATTTCTGCCCGGGGTGCTGTATCTGTATTTTGCTGGAAATCACTTTGCCGGTCTTCAATTTTCGTTCCAGAAGGCCCTGTGGACCGGCATGCTGGTGTTTTTGCCCGGCGATCTGTTGAAGCTGTTTGCCATTCTGGCGCTGATTCGCATGGTGACACGCCGCTTTGATGGCGCAGCATGATGCTCGGTTTGAAACAAAAGTCATAAAGCGAGGATGATGACGTGTACATCGTTGGGATTGACGGCGGCGGCACCAAAACCGTCGGCTGCCTGATTACCGAGGGCGGCGAGGTGCTGGCGAGGGCGGTGGGGGAGAGCACCAATTACCGCAAAGATCAGGAATCGCTACTGATTTCGCGCATTCTTGAACTGGTGCAAACCCTGATGATGCAAGCCAATTTGCACCAGACGCGACCGGACGCACTGGCCGTGTGCCTGTCCGGTCTGGGGCAGGAGAGTAGCAAGCAGCGTGTGCGGTTGCTACTGGGCGATGCGTTTCTCAGCAACTGGCTGGTGGTGGATAGCGACGCCCGCGCCGCCCTGCAGGGCGCGTTTGCCGGCGAGTCCGGCATCATTCTGGTGGCCGGCACCGGCTCGATCGCCTTTACCCGCACCCCGCGCGGCGAATTCATGCGTTGCGGCGGCTGGGGTTACCTGCTCGGCGACGAAGGCAGCGGCTTCGATATCGGCCGCAACGGCGTGGCGGCGGCGCTGAAAGCCCTGGACGGCCGGGGCAGGCCCACCCGGCTCCGCAAGCAATTGGAGCGGTTTTTCGGCGTCGAGCGCCTCGATCAGGCGGTGCCGAAAATTTATGCCGAGCTGGCGCAGCGGGGAGACATGGCCAAACTGGCGCCGATCGTTTTTGAAGTCGCGCAACAGGGCGATGCGGTGGCCGCCGAAATCATCCGGCAGGCGGCGCGTGATCTGGCCGAACTCGTGGCCACGCTGTATGCCCGCATGCAATCCGAAACCGAGGTCAAGCTGGCGCTAATGGGCAACATTTTTAAACAGAGAGACATGCTGTTGCCCTACATGCAGGCGTTCTGGAATGAAACGGGCGCAAAGATTGCGGTGGTGGAACCGCGGTTTCCGGCGGAAATCGGTGCGGCGTTACTGGCATTGCAAAGTCTGGGACAGCCGCTCGAGGAAAAGATGCTGAACAGGCTGGAAAAAACGTTGAAAAAGGTCGCAGTGAAAGGATAACCATGCGACTGAATCCGGACGACCTCTGGCGCGATCGCACGCAGCTCACCGCCGTGGGGCTCATGGCCGGTACCTCGCTGGATGGATTGGACGTGGCACTTGTGCGGTTTTACCGCGATGCCGGGCGGATGCCACATGTGCGCGCCTTTGAAACGTTTGATTTTCCGCCGGCATTGCGCAGCGCGATTGAAACCTGCGTGAGCATCGGCAAGGGGGATATCGAATTGCTGGCCTCGCTGCACTGGGCTTTCGGCCGGTTCAGCGCCCAGTGTGTGCGCGAGTTGGCAAAAAGGCAAAAAATCGATCTGAAAGATGTGGCATTCATCGCCTCGCACGGACTCACCGTTCGCCATTTTCCCGAAGCCGCGCCAATAGGGCTGTGTCCGGCAGGCGGCACGTTTCAAATTGGCGAGCCCGCGGTCATCGCTACGGAGACCGGTTGTCTCACCATTTCGGATTTCCGCACCGCAGATATCGCCGTGGGCGGACAGGGAGCGCCGCTGTTGCCGTTTTTTGATTATGCCTTTTTCCGCGATGCCCGGGAAGCGCAATGTTTATTGAACATCGGCGGCATTACCAACATGACGTTCATTCCGGCGGATGCCGCCCCGAAGGACGTCCTGGCCACAGATTGTGGCCCCGGAAACATGCTGCTCAATGCGCTGGCCAGGCGGCTGTTTCAGAAACCATTTGATGCGAATGGCGAACTGGCCGCGAGGGGCACCGTGGCGAACGGCCTGTTGGATTGGTTGATGGAGGATCCGTTCATCCGCAAACCAGCTCCGAAAACCGCCGGACGCGAACAATTCGGCGAAGCGTATGTGGACCGCCTCTTGCAACAGGCCGAATCCATGCGTCTGAACCCGGTTGATATTCTCACCACAGCCACCTATTTTTCAGCACAGGCCGTGGCCGATGAACTGAATCTCCTTTCCCCGACTCCGACGATGACGCTCTGGATCAGCGGCGGCGGACGTAAAAACCAGACCCTGCTCAGATTTTTGAAAGAACGACTCCCCGAAGCGGATATCCACGATTTCGATGAGACCGGCCTTTCAGCGGATGCGAAAGAAGCGGTGGGCTTTGCCTACCTTGGCCTGTGCCTGCTCCAGGGCGAGCGATTGTGGCTGCCCGGCGCCACGGGTGCTCGGAAGCCGGCCCTGCTGGGAAAAATCAGCTTTCCATGAACCGGCTGTGTGATCTCGCGGCCACCGGCTGCGGACAGCCATCGGAATGCACACACAGAAGGAGCGTACCATGAATCCCAGGTTGTGTATTTATGAGGATGATCAGTACCGAAATCTGTATCCGCTTTCGTTGACCCGACCGGTCTTTGAACTGCGTTGTGGCATGTTCACGCTGCTTGAAAAAATCGTACGGCATTTTCCCGGTTATCCGGTCAGTTATGTACTGCGTCGGGATTTGCAGAAGCTTGCCAAAGAGCGGCATCCGGAAACGCCGATCAATCAGCTCAAAGCCGAGGATATGTATTTCATCAATGGCCGCTTTATGATCAAATCGGAAATTCCGCGCGATTTATCCGGAAGCCGGGTATTCGAATGCAACGGCAAAATTGTAGGCGCGTATGTGCTGGCCAAAGACATCCAAAAAGTGAGGCTAAGCGACGATGGTGTGTTGCTGGAAGACAGTTTGATGGATTTCGCGCCGGTCCGGGTGGAAGGCAGCTTCATTCATTATCCGTGGGACCTGGTGCATTTGAACGCCGAACAAATTCAGCAGGATTTCGATATGCTTGGCAGCGGTGGTCATATTCTGGGAAAAGTCTATCCCAACGTGACGCTGCTGGATCAGGCCAACATTTACCTGGCGCCCGGAGCAGCGCTTTATCCCGGCGTGGTGGTGGATGGCGAGGCCGGGCCGGTGTACATCAGCGAGGGTGCCACTGTGATGGCCAACGCCGTGATCGAGGGTCCGGTGTACATCGGTCGCAACACACGGATCAAAATCGGCGCCAAAATTTACGGTGGCACCAGTCTGGGCGATGTGTGCAAAGTCGGCGGTGAAGTGGAGGGATCCATCATTCACGGCTATAGCAATAAACAGCACGAAGGCTTTTTGGGCCACGCCTACCTGGGTGAATGGGTCAATCTGGGCGCAGACACCAACAACAGCGATTTGAAAAATAATTATGGCTCGGTCAAAGTGATGCTGGGCGGCAGGCCAGTGGATACCGGTTCCATGTTCGTGGGCCTGTTTATGGGGGATCATTCAAAAAGCGGCATCAACACCATGTTCAATACCGGATCGGTGGTGGGGGTCATGTGCAATGTGTTTGGCGCGGGCTACACACCGAAATTCATCCGCTCGTTCACCTGGGGCGGCATCGAAACGGCAGAACGCTACGATTTCCATAAAGCCATTGAGACGGCAAGACAGGTCATGCAGCGGCGAGACAAAACCCTATCCGATACCGAAATCGAACTGTACCAATCCATATTCGATCGGTCTCAACATGAACCTATTTAAAATGTGTGAGGTACTGGATCATGCTAGTGATGATTAAAGAGAACTATGATGAGATGAGCAAAGAAGCGGCAAAACAGGTTGCCGCATTGGTGCGCAAGAAGCCGGATTGTGTGATCGGATTTGCCACGGGCAGCACGCCGCTCGGCCTGTACAAGGAACTGATCCGCATGCACAAAGAAGAAGGACTGGATTTTTCCAAAATCACCACCTTCAATCTGGATGAATATGTCGGACTCCCGCCGGAACATCCGCAGAGCTACCATTATTTCATGTGGGAGAATCTGTTCAATCACATCAATGTCAATCCCTCCAATGTGTACATTCCCATGGGGATGGCCGATGATATTGATGTATTTTGCGAATGGTACGAAAACAAAATCAAAGAAGTGGGCGGCATCGACTTGCAGATTCTCGGCATCGGCGCCAACGGGCATATTGCGTTCAACGAGCCCGGTTCGTCGCTGGGATCGCGCACCCGCATCAAAACCCTGACCGAGAAGACCCGGCAGGACAACGCGCGCTTTTTCAGCAGCATGGATGAAGTGCCCAAATATGCCATCACCATGGGCGTGGGAACCATCATGGAAGCGCGGCGACTGTTGCTTCTGGCCAGCGGTACTTCCAAGGCGGAAGCCATCCGAGCCACGGTGGAAGGACCGATCATGGCCAAATACCCGGCGACGATCGTGCAGTTGCACCGCTATGCGACGGTAATTGTTGACAAAGACGCTGCATCGAAACTGGAAGCCGATTACAGTTAATAATCTGGAGAACCTGCATCGCATGAAGATTACGCTTCTAGGAACCGGAGCCTCGGAGGGCGTCCCTGCATTTCGCTGTCAGTGCAAAACCTGCAAGGAAGCAAGAGAAAAAGGGGGCAGGCACGTGCGGCAAAACGCCGCGGCGCTGGTCGAGGGCCGCCGCGGCGAAAAGCTGCTGCTCGACCTGCCCCTGTCCATCAAAATGATGCTCAACCACCAGGGCATCTCGGACGACCATCTGGACGCGATTTTTATCACCCATTCCGATTTTGATCACATTGGCGGGCTGTTTCATTTGCAGCAGAACACCAATCAGAACGGATTTCAGGGAAAGGAAGAAATTCCCGTGTACATGCCCGCCGATGTGGTCGAGCTGTTTGAAAAGAGTCTGGATCTGACCGAGTTCGAATATGCGGGACAGGTGCTGAAAAAGCAATACATGTTCCGAATCCGGACCATGCGGCCGTATGAAACCATCCGCGTTGGCGGACTGGCGATTCAATCGCTGGAAAGCAATCACCTGCGCGTGGATTCTCGTGAGCCGCGCGATTGTTTTGGCTATCTGGTGACCGAAGGGGATCGCCGGATGGCCTATTTCCCGGATGCCTTCGTGGACATGCCGCAACGCACCTTCGATATTCTGGCCGAATCACGGCTCGATTTTCTGTTCATTGACTGCACGTTCGAGACCAGCGAGCGCTTTGCCACCTGCAACCATCTCGACATCTCGCAGCTCATCGATATCAGCAAGCGCATTCGGCCAGATCGCATCTTTGCCACGCATATTAGCCACCGCAACTTTGGCTACGACGACCTGCGCCACCACCTCCAACCACACGGCATCGAAGTGGCCTACGACGGCCTTGAATTGGAATTGTGATTGTGCCGGAGAATTATGGCGGGAGTCATGCATCGGTAGGGGGAATTTTATTTAGAGGCTGAATCTAATCTGATCAAATTGTGAATCTTTTAGCAAATTAGAACGAATTGGAGCAATGGGATTCCAAGCAGATTATCGCAAACTTGAAGATCGAATGCGTCGTCTTGCTGAATTGGAAGGGAACATCTTTCTGCCAAATCTAGAGCCTAAAGAAGCTGCAAAATATGTTTTGATTTGTATGGAGCCGTCTCTGGGACGATGGGCGCGTTCAAGAAAGGAAGCGAGAGAAAAAATTGAGGCTGGCTTTAGAAATTTTATTTCTTCTATCGGAGACTTTATCCTTCACTATTGTGTACGAAATTATCTTTGTCATTCTTTGGAAGGTTACCATATTACGGATTTGTCCAAAGGAGCGATGAAAACGAAGAAAGCTGATCATGAAAGATTTAAACGTTATGATAATTGGTATACTTTATTAATGGATGAAATTGCCCTGATAGCATCTCCGAATGCTCATTTTTTTGCTGTTGGTAAAAAGGTGTTTGATTATCTTGGAAAGAAACGATTTCCATTTCCTTTGACATACATTATCCACTATTCGGACCAGGCAGCAAAAGCAAGAAATGCCGCAATTAAAGGAAGAGAAAAGTGCTTTCAGGCATTTGCGGAAACAGTTGCATTAAATGATATCCTATCTGTAGCAAGGCAGGTTTTAAAAGAGAACTCTGTTTCTAAAGAAATTTTCGAGCTTATAATTTCAGATTTAGCCAAAAAGAATCTCACGGTTTCTCGAAAAAAACTTATTTTTAGCTATAAAATAGCTTTTGAATCAGTATTAAGTTGATCGTTTAACTATCCAGTACAAGGCTGTGGCCGCCACCTTAAATAGCAATTCAATGTCTTAATAATAAATCGGGATATCGGTTCAAAGAGACCACAGATTTCACAGAGTTGCACTGATTTATGGAAGCGGTGGGTTTCAGAAAATCTATCACGGATATTGAGCGGGCTTGCATTTTGGAAGCACGGATCGATCCGCAATTTGAATAGAAAACGCTTGCCGGTCTTCTTTCGTTGCGCTAAAATGCTTTTGACGGCCTCAGCGCCACTGCGAGAGGTCGCTTTCTTTCTTATGAGTTTTTCTGGAGGGCAGAATTCCAACTTGATCTTTATGGTAAGGTTTTGTAAAAATTGGCCTTTTGATATTTGCTCGTAGATAAGTTCTATGCTTTTCAGGGCCTACTTGTTTTAATGAGATTTTCCAGGTATCAATTTCTAAAATAGGGGAGACGCATGGGCGCGGTGGACTGGGCCATCATTTTCGTGTACATTGCCGTATTGATCGGCCTGAGCTGGCGATGGGGCCGCGGACAGGCCAATCCAACGGATTACTATGTCGGCGGGCGGCAACTGCCCTGGCTGGCCGTGGCCATCTCCACCATGGCCACGCAGACCTCGGCCATTAGCTTCATTTCCATCCCCGCCTATGTCGCCTTGAAACCCGGTGGCGGCCTCACCTGGCTGCAGTACGAATTCGGCGTGCCCCTGGCCATGGTCCTCGTCATCGCTGTGCTGATCCCGTTTTTCCGCCGCCTCAAACTGGTAACCGTATATGAATATCTCGAGCTGCGCTTCGGTCCGCCGGTGCGCACTCTGCTCAGCGCGGTATTTCTGCTGAGCCGCGGCCTTAGCACGGGCGTTGCGGTGTATGCCGCCGCGTTGGTGCTTTCCGTCTGCCTCGACAAACCGATCGGCTTCACCATTTTGCTCATGGGTGTCGCCACGGTGGTTTACGACACCCTCGGCGGCATGAAAGCGGTGGTGTATTCCGACGTGATCCAGATGCTGGTGCTGGTCACCGGGCTCATGCTGTGCATTGTGTTTGCCGTGCAGGACCTGGGCGGCGTGAGCGCCGTGCTGACGACCTTCCCGGACGAGCGGTTGCGCACCATCGAATGGGCGTCGGGCATCGGCGACAGCGCCACCACGCCATTCTGGGCATTCCTGCTGGGAGGCATTTTTCTATACGCCTCGTACTACGGCGTGGATCAGAGTCAGGCGCAGCGCGAGCTGTCGGCGCCGTCGGTCGAGGAATGCAAACGCAGCCTGCTGTTCAATGGCATGGCACGATTCCCGTTGACCCTGCTGTATCTGGGATTGGGAATCGCCGTCGGTGCGGTGTATTTGCATTTCCCGGAGTTTCGAGCCGAGGTTCCAGCCGATCATCCCGATTACCTGATTCCCGAATTCATCCTTTACCGGCTGCCGGTGGGCGTGAAAGGCATTTTGATTGCGGCGCTGCTGGCCGCGGCCATGTCCAGTCTGGATTCGGCGTTGAACTCGCTTTCCGCCGTCACGCTGCGGGATTTCATAGAGAAAAAGTGGCGCCTCAGCGAAAAGCAACTGCTGCGGCTTGGCAAACTCACCACCGTGGCCTGGGGTGGGGTTATCACCTTTTTTGCGTTTTACGTCGGCCAGATATCCGAGACGGTAATCGAGGCCATCAATAAAATTGGCTCTGCGTTTTACGGTCCTATTCTGGCGGCCTTCCTGGCCGGAATCCTCATCAAGCGCATCAGCCTGCGAGGCGTCATCATCGGCATCCTCGCCGGCGTCGGACTGAATCTGACGCTCTGGCTCACCAATGCCCCCATTCACTGGATGTGGTGGAATCTGTTCGGCTGCGTCATGAGTCTCGCCGCCGCCTACCTTGCCAGCCTGTTCTGGCCACAAATCGCCGCTGTAAACCGGGAATATTTGCTAACAGGTCGGCGATTGAAAGTGGCGTGGTCGGATTCGGCGAAGTTGTATTGGATGTTGTTGGTTTATTTCGGGGTGATGGTGCTGGTGGGGATAGCCATTGGCGGTTAGCCAGTAATGCAGCGGCAAGCCGGATAGCCATGGAGTAGCGAACGTCGTTGCATGCCAGTACGCAGCATACGCTTCCCTGGCCACCAGCGCAATGTAAATCAGAGGCAGCAGCACGGCGACGGTGGCCAATCCGATAGCGATTTTATCCGACTGTCCCACCTACAACGGCATGATGTCAGCAATGGAAGGCTTGAAGGAAAGGGGGCGGGCTTGAGTTTGGTTTGGGATGCCTTGTATCCTTTCTCTCTCAAATCACATGACCGGACGACAGCAGGTTTTTCGTATCTGTCTTCAAAAAGCTCTTTCAGGTTCGATGAAAAAGATCCAGGATCGAGGAAAGCAGCCCTTTTCTTTTCTTGTGCGATTCCTGTCGAGTATCAAAAATCGGCGTGTGAATATTGTATTCTCGAAGGAGGACCTGTCCCCTGGAAATCAAATAAACAAATTCTTCACGAGCATCGCCCTTGCTGAAGGATGTTTCATGACTCAATTTCATGATGATTTCCCCTGAAATATAGCTGACCTGAAAGACGATTGGCCTGCTGATTTCGACCCGGCCCAAACGTTGATGGATTTTCTGGAACAGGCCCGTTTTCTTCGCCTTCTTGCGGAAGGCCTTTTCCGAGCAGGCATAGATTTTCCTGTATTCTCTGGCATTGAGCTGTTCATGAAAAGCATTTATTGCTTCCATTACCAGGTCCGTAGATTTCGCTGGTGTTTTTTCATCAAAAAGGCTATGGGCATGTGACTCAAGAAAAACAATCAGTTGATTTTCTGCATGAGAATGTCAAAGGTCACCAATTGATGCATGATATGATGCATTTGATCAAAGCTAATGCGCAAGAGTCTAGCTAACTTGGTTTGCTTCTTAAAGGCCTTCAACATGTCGATGGCCAACCGATCAAACATCCGTGTTGTACGGCTCTGAGGCTTGGCCCATGGCGTGGCCATGGTGATGACACCATGCTCAGGACACGATACGCGAGGAATCGAACACACAAGCCAGGTCTTCATCTGGCAGGTATCCAGATGTCGCCACCGGCGCGGCTTACGGTGATCGTAAATGGGATACGCTTTCCCGCATTCCGGACAGCAGGCCTGGCCAGAACCATATCTGATCCATATCTGGACTTCTTCCTTCTCCGTGTCTAATTCAACCAAACTCACGTCCCACGGAGAAGTTATGCCCAAGAGCTTTGTGTAAAATTCCGTATCTCGCATAATTGAAAATATAAGGCATTAACCACAAAAAAAACAGTAGAGCCGATAATTTAAACATATTCATTGAAGATTCAAAGACTGCGAAAATTCCAGAATCCCTGTCTTTTTCCACCTCGCTAAATTATACCTGTACATATAAAATTGCCGGTGATTCCTTTTCATAAACGGCTTCGCATTCTATTTGTAGAATATCCTACATGTTTTAGAATATCCTACATGATTTTGGAGAATACTCTCTATTGATTTAATTGCATGATTTCGTGAAAAGCTGGTTAGTGTGCTTTAAGTTTGTAATATCAAGTAGTTATGAATTGGTTGTTGTTGTAGAATAAAATGGTATGTTCATTGCAAAACATCAGGCGAATCCGAGTTTTTCAAGCATGCCATTAAATTTAATGAAATGATAGGTGGTATTCCCCATGTTAAAAATAGCCGATTTTGTGATTCTTAGACGGTGGCTCGTTATTGTGGCAATGATCGCAATCACCGTGTTTATGGCTTTGCAGGCCGTGAAGGTGAGCCTGAATGCCGATTTTTCCACCTATTTGCGCCAGGATGATCCGCTGGTGCAGGAGTATAACCGCATCGGCGACATTTTCGGGGGGAATTCCGTGGGCGTTGCCCTGCTTGCGTCCACAGATGTTTTCACCCCGGAGAATCTGAAACTCCTGCAAGAACTCACCGAGGCCTTTAAAAACGTCGAAGGCATTGCCTATGTTACCAGTCTGACCAATGTGGTGGATTTCCGCAAGACCGATTGGGGGCTGGAGGTGGGTGAACTGTTCGACGGCAAATCGGTGCATTCGCCCGAGGCCATTGCAGCGCTCCGGGACTACGTGATGCAAAAGGACCGCTACGTGAGCCGGCTGATCTCCGCAGACGGCACCACCGCGGCCATTGTGCTGCGCTTTCAGAGCGGCAGCGTCCGGGCCGTGAATCAGTTCGCCACTTCGCTGCGCGTGAAAGCTGCGGCCGAAGCTGTGCTGGCGCAACGACCGTTGCCGGAAACCACCCGGCTCTATTTCGGTGGCATGCCGTTTCTGATTTTCAACATGACCCTGCTGATCACCGAAAACCTGACTGTGCTGGTGCCGCTGATGGTGTTGATTCTGATCCTGACCCTTTACCTGGGATTCCGGCACTGGGCCGGGGTGGTCTTCCCCATGCTGGTGGTGGCAATCAGCGTGATCTGGGTGGTGGGACTTATGGGGATGACCGGCCTGAAGATGGACCTGCTCACCGGCATTGCGCCGGTAATCTTACTGGCACTGGGCAGCGCAGACGGCATCCATCTGCTCAAGCGTTATTTTGAGCGGCGGCGCCTGGGCGAATCGGCCCGGGAGGCCACCCGCAACGTGTTCAAAGAAATGGGCACCCCCATTCTGTTGACCACGGTAACCACCACGGTGGGTTTTGCCTCGCTGGCCATTTCAGATTTTGCGGTCATCCAGCAGTTCGGGCTGCTGACCGCACTGGGCATCGTCATCGCCCTGGTGGTGACGTTAACATTGTTGCCGGCCTTGCTGTCTTTTGGAGTCAATCCGCGTCCCCAAAAGGCTCGCGAACCGGCCTCGCTACGGTTCGGGGAGACACTGGGGCGTTTCGTTTACCGTCGCAAAATGGCTCTGATCGTCGCTGCGGTCGCGGTGGTGATTGTCGCCGCCTTTGCCCTGCCCCGGGTCGAAAAGGATGTGGACTGGACCCTGTGCCTGCAGAAGGGCAGCGATCCCTTCCATGCGGAAATGCTGCTGCGGGAAAAATTCGGCGGCTCCCTACCCATCCAGATTCTCGTGGATGGTGATCTGCGCGATCCGGTGACGCTGAAGATGATGCGCGAGATCGAGCGCCGGATCGAAGTGGTGCCCGGCGTGAGCAAATCGCAGTCCATCGCCAGCATCATCGCCGAAATGAACGAGGTGATGAACGACCGCTACACCGTGCCGGAAGACCGGCGGGGGGTGAGCAATCTGTGGTTCCTCATCGAGGGGCGGGAAATGATGGAACAACTGGTTTCGCGGCAGGAAACCGAGGCGCTGTTGCAGGCCAAACTGAATACCTGGCATACCGCGTTTCTGGTGGCGGCGGTGGATAGCATCGATCAATTGCTGGCGCCGTATCAAAAACCCCTGGTCGCGATTTCATTGAATGCGTTGCCACCGCAGGCAAAACGCCGGTTGCTGGCCATTCGGCGACGGCAGATGATCACCGACCTGAAGCTGGACCTGCGCCGCCACGGGCTGGAGATCCCGGCAGAAGACCTGGAAGAGGTGGTTGAGAAAGCGTTGAATCCCGGCGCGGTGGATGGTATCAGTGCGAAGCTATTGGATGCGGCTTATGCCTATCTGACCGGTCCTGAGGCCGAGGTGGAATTGGCCGGGGCGGCTGCCCGACGAATTAGTCAGGCTATTACCCGCTCGCTGACCGTGGATGAAATACCGGATTCGGCCGCCATCCGGGACGTCGTTTTGCGCCTGGCGCCGCATCTCGATTCTGAAGACGCCGGCTGGCTGGCCGCATCTCTGACCGCCGTTCTGCGCGACCGGCTGGCCGAACTGCGGCTACAGCCGGCGCTGTCGCAGTTGCGGAACCTGCTCCCGAACGACCGCCGCAAGAACGCCGATCTCTGGCGGGATGTTAAAAGCACACTGTGGCAGGCCAACGAGACGATCCTGATCGCCGGGGCCGGGCAGCTCGCGCAAGCTTTGCCCGATGTGGAAAACCTGCCGCTGCGCAAAGTTTCCATCCGCGTGGTGCAATCCGGGCTGGCGCCGGTGCTCAACCGCATGGAAGAAGAACTGACGCCGACCCAGGTGGAGAGTCTGGTGATTACCATGGTGCTGGTCATTATCCTGCTGGCATTCATTTTCCGCTCATTTGCCGGCGGCGTGCTGGCCGTGGTGCCCATTTCATTGACCATTTTGATCAATTTTGCGGTGATGGGCTACCTGGGCATCGGGCTGGATTCGTTCACCGCCATGATCGCTTCGGTGGCCATCGGCCTGGGCATCGATACGGATATTCATTTCATTTCGCGGCTGCGGGATGAGATGAAAAAGAGCCGCGACGCGCTCACGGCGCTGCAACGCACCCTCAACACCACCGGCATTTCCATTATCATCAACGCACTGGCCGTGGGGCTCGGCTTTCTGGTGCTGCTGGCAGCCGGCGGGCAACACATCCGCCGTTTCGGCGGCCTTACCGCGATGACCATTTTTGTGAGCGCGTTATTCACCCTGACCGTGCTGCCGTCGCTGTTGCTATGGATCAAACCGAAATTTCTGCAGCAGGTTGCGGGAACGGAGGTGGAGGAAAGCGAAGAAACAAGCGCCGGGCTCGGTGTGGCACCGGCGAAGTCATAAATACATCGTGGCGGTTTTCATTTTATGAAAGTCGCCATAATAAAAAGGGCGAAAAACAGAAAATGTTTCCAAAGTGCAGCATCCCAACGGGGGGCGCTGCCATACAGGACGAGGTGGAAAAATGAAACGATTGCTGATGGTACAGTTCCTGAGCCTCCTGCTCGGCTGGTGGTTGATCATACCGGCCCATTCGCAGGATGCCGAAACCATTTTGTCGCGCATCGACTCGGTGCTGAACGCGCCGAAGGATCGCGTCATGGTGGAAAAAATGATCCTCATTGACAAAGAGGGCTCGCAGAAAATCCGCAGAATCAAATTTTACCAGAAGGGCAGCGACCTGCGGCTGGTGCGCTTTTTGAGCCCGGCCGAAGTGCGCGGCGTCAGTTTTTTACGCCGGGCCGAAGATCGCCTTTATCTCTACCTGCCTGCCTTCCGGCGCATCCGCCGCATCGCCTCTTCCATCAAAAACGAGCGCTTCATGGGCACCGATTTTACCTATGAAGACATGTCGCAGAGCGAGTTCAGCAAAGATTACTTTGCCGAGCGGCTGCCGGATCAGGACGGCCTGTTTGTGCTACAGCTCACGCCGCGGCCGGACGCCGATGTCAGCTATGGGCGGCTGGTGGTGTATGCCGATTCAACCAATTACGTGTACCGGAAGGTTGAATACTACGATCGCGAGGGCAGGGTGCAAAAGGAGCTGATCCTGAGCGACATCGAGCGGGTGGACGGCTACTGGGTGCCGAAAACGATGGAAATGCGCGACCTATCCCGGAATCACAAAACCCTCCTTGAGCTGCTCGAAGTCCGTTTTGATCAGGGATTGTCGAATAAATTCTTCACGCAACGGAATTTGAAGAGGCCGGAACGATGATCGGATCGGGCAAAAAGGCAAAAGAGCGATGGGCTATCGTGCCAGCGCTGCTGCTCTTGATTTTGCTTATCACGGATGGGCTATTCGGGCAGTCGCAACGGTTCAGCGGCTTTTTGCAATTCGATAAGCGCTTCCGGGTGGGCGGTGACAGCACCACCATCGCCGATTTTTACAACCGCCTGCGCCTGGAAATGCAGGTGCAGCCCGGCGAGAAGGTGTATGCCTTTGCCAGTCTCGATGTGCGGTTTTACGACCTGCCCCGGGTGCGGTCGCTGACCGGCCTGGAAAACCTGAACCGCCAGTATCCCACCGACCTGTCGGTGTGGGAGGCGTATATCGACGTGTACGGCTTCGTGCTGGATAATTTCGATCTACGCATCGGCAAGCAGCGGCTGAACTGGGGCACCGCGGATCGGCTAAATCCCACCGACAACCTGAATCCGGATGATTTTTCGGACCTGGTGAACTTCGCCGAAAAAGTGCCCACCTGGGCGGTGAAGGGCAGCTATTACGTGGGCGACTTCACTCTGACGGGGGTGTGGTTACCCACGTTGACGCCGATTCTTTTGCCGCACAATAGCGCCGGGCTGTTTCTGAGCAACGAGCTTGCCGGGGTGAAAGACCGGCTCGATCTGCCGGCCGCCACGCCGCGGAACAGCATGTTCGCCCTGAAAGTGAGCGGCGAGCTGGGAAACTGGGATTATTCGCTGAGCTACTTCAACGGGTTTGACGATATTCCGGTGCTGCGCCGGATGGTGCTGCAACCCAACAGCAATGGTCTGGTCCCCACCCGGTTGGAACTCGGTTTTCCTCGGTTGCAGGTGGTTGGCCTGGATGTGGCCACCGAGCTGTTCGGGGCCGGACTGTGGGGCGAAGCAGCGGTTTTCTTACCGGAGAAAGTGATTTCCGTTACGCAGATCGGCGGCACGGCGTATCCCTCTGTGGAACTGGATGATCGGCCGTACGTGAAGTTTACTATTGGTGGGGATTACACCTTTCCCGGCGGCGTTTATCTGAATGCCCAATGGATGCACGGCTTTTTTACCGAGCGTGGCAGCGAGGCGCTGCATGATTATCTTTTGGCGCAATTGAAGAAGAAATATTTTGATGACGTAATGGAGCTGGCGCTGGGCGCCGGCCTGGAAGTGGCGGACTGGGGAACCTTCCGCGATCGTTATGGCTACGGCCTCTTCCCGGAGCTGATCTACCGTCCGGCGGACAATCTGGCAATGACCATAGGCTTTTTCATCGTGGATGGCCGCGATGGCAGCCTCTTCGGCGCCTGGCGCGAAACGGATCAGGTGTATGCGAGGGTGAAACTGGTGTTTTAGCGGAAAAACACGCTGTGGGATAAATCCCATAGCTCAATTCCTGAAAGCCACCTGAAGATTAGTTATAGGGCAGGGCGATTCAGGCGCTTAACAGATTGAGTTTAGTGTTTCAGTGAGAGTTTTAAAGGGAAAGGAAATAGATACAATCTATTGAAAGACGCGAAGCTGCAGAGTTACCGCAGCAGCGATTTTTCGAAGCGTTCTCGTTCTTCCACGCGGTAGTTTTGCAACCCCCATCGGATTTCGGAGAAGATGACTTTCAAGATGCCGGCGGTGGGGACGGCGAGCAGGAGCCCCCATAAGCCCAGCAACGCGCCGCCGATGAGGATGACGATAATGATGGCCAGCGGGTGCAGTTCCACGCTTTTGGCTACCACGTAGGGGGAAATGAACACGTTTTCGACCAATTGCACGGTGGCGAAGGCGCCGGCCACGGCCAGCACCACGCCAAAACTGCCAGTGTCGATCAGGCCGATGATGATGGCTGGCACGGCACCGGCGATGGGCCCGAAATAGGGGATCAGATTCGCCAATCCAGCCATGGCGCCGATGAACACCGAGTAGCGGATATCCAGCAACGTCAGCGCGAAAATGGACATGGCGCCGACGGCTGCCGCAACGATGAGCTGGCCGCGGATGTACCGACTGAGCTGCTCAACGGTCTTGTGCACCACAATCAGCGAAATTTCAAAGTAGCGGTTCGGCATGGCCTCGATGATGGCCCGCTTGATTTTCCAGCCGTCCTTCAGAAAAAAGAACACGCAGAAACCGATAATAATCAAATTGGGGAAGGACGATAGCAGGCTCACCGCAATCGAGAAGCTCTTTTCCATGAAGCCAATGAGCAGGTTTTGCATTTTTCCGGTAATGGCCTCGCGGATCTGCGGCGTGTCCAGAATGGGGATGCTTTGAGCCAGCTTGTTCTGTAGCGATTCAATCAGCGCGGCCGGCGATTCGCTTTCCAGCGACGAAGCCAGCGAGTTTACCTGTGCGGTGATGATGGGCGACGCAAATGAAATGATCAGACTGAAGAGCAGGATAAACGCTAAAAACACCAGGATGATGGCGCCGACGCGGTTGATGCCCTGCCGTTCCAGAAACGACACGATCGGATCGAGGACGGCGGTGATCAGCGTGGCGATGATGATGGTAAAGATGGCGCCACTGATGGCGGGTAGAAGTTTAAACAGAACAAACAACGCCAACAGCCCCAGCACCATGCGAATGAGGCGGCTGAAGAAGCGATCATCCAGGTGTACGATCACAGGTGAATGGGCCGAATCGGATGGTCGTTTCATGATCATACGATGATTTCGGATTGTTCGAGTTTGGCGCGGAGCAGGTGCAGCTCGCGGTTGGTGGCCTTGAGCCGCTCCCCGATCACCAGCGCCAGCTTGTACAGAAACTTGTTGCCCAGTCGCGGCTTTTTCTCCAGCAAATTGAACAGGTCCGGGCGAAACAAGCCGATGATGGTGGATTTTTCGCGGGAAATGCAGGTGGCCGAGCGCGGACTTTCATCCAGCAGGGCCAGCTCGCCAAAAAATTCACCTGCCTGCAAAACGGCCATTTCTTCTTTTCCACGATCCGGGGTGATTTTATAAATGCCAACGCTGCCGTCCTGCACGATGTACATGCCTACACCGGGCTCGCCTTCCCAGAAAATCGGCTCGTTCTCACGGAAGACGCGACGGTGCATGATCTTCTGAAAATCGCGCAGTTCGGATTTGGTCATGTCGGTGAACAGCGGAATTTTCCGCAGGGTCGTAATCACATCTTCTTCGGCGTTGGAAGGCTGGCGAAAGATGTTACCCCAGAAACTATCGGGATTCCTGGACTCGGGGGGATTTCCGTTTTTGCTTTCCATGTGCTGTTGTTTACCGTCTTGGTTGGGTGCCACGTTTTTCAAAATATAGCCATTGGAGTGAGGGCTGTCAAGAATTTTCCCGGCCGCAGACCGGGCTTGACTTTTTAATTGCATTTGTATATTCAATATCTTATTTTTATTCAATTAATTGATATTACTATGATTTGCAGAAAATTAATTTGTTGATTAACCAAATAAATTGACAAATTTTTCACGATTTGATCGATGACGTTCGTCGATCCCTGCTATATTCGCATTCGGAGCCGAAGTCGGGTTGAGGTTTTTGCCGCTGAGGCGATCTTTTTGTTTGTTCGATCGTGTTGAACGGTGGTGTTGTTTCAAACCGATCTTTATTTTAAGGATGACGGACGCATTTCAAATACCTTGGGATAGACAGGGTTTTCTATGTGAAGGAGTGGATTTTCGACACAGCATGGCTGCCAGAATAGATCAAATAAGCGCCGCATACCGCAATTTGTTGCCTAAAAAGGGATTGATAATCCTACTGGTTTCATGGCAGATCCTGCTGGGATGGACCGTGGTTTCCCGAGCGCAAGCCGGAAGAGCGCAGAATGTAGATGCTTTGCGGCAGAAAATTCGTGATCTGGAAGCAAAGATTCGAGAAAAAGTCAACCAGGAAGCGCAAACCCTGGATGTGATTGAGGCGATTGATCAAAAGATCAGCCTGACTAAAAATCTGCTGTTACGGCTGCAAGCGGAAGTGGAACGCCACAAAGCCGAACTGGACTCACTGCGAGCCCTGCGGCAAGAAAATGCATACCGGCTCGAAAAATTGAAATCGTTGGTGGCACGCCGCATGGTGAATCTGTATAAATACGGCCGCATTTCCGCAATCGAATCGTTGCTGCGCACCCATTCGTTCCGTTATTTACAGTTGTGGATTGATTATCAAAAACAGCTGAACCAGAACGACGCGCGCAATCTGCGCAATTACCGCCAACGGCATGCGGAGCTGCTATCCACGCAGCAGCAGATCGAGGCGAACCTGGCCGAACAGGTGAAGCTGCTTCAAGAAAAGCGGCAGGAAGAACGAAAGCTGCAGGACAGTCGCGAGGAAAAGAAAAAGCTACTCAAAAAGCTACTCAGGGACCGGCGGATGTATGAGCGGCAGTTGCAGGATTATCAAAAGGCCATCGAAGAAATCCAGCGGTTGATTGCCAGCTCGGAGCAGGAACGCCTTAAAAAGGCCGAAAATCAGCCGAATGCAGCGCCGGATGGCTCATTTGTAGCGCTGAAAGGCCAATTGCCGTGGCCAGTCGAAGGCGAGGTGGTGCGGGCATACGGGCCGTATCAGCATCCGGTGTTGAAAACTGTGACCAACAATCTTGGCATTGACATATCGGCGCCTCTGGGGACCGAGGTGCGGGCCGTGGCGGCCGGCCGGGTGACGGCGATCACCTGGCAGCGCGGCCGCGGCAATCTTATCATCATCAACCATGGTGAAGGTTTTTACACGGTGTATACGCATTTGAATGAAATTTATGTCAATTTGCAGGAAGATGTGGCCGAAGGGCAAGTAATCGGCCGGGTGGGCGAAACCGGTACGTTTGATCGCCCGGTGCTGCATTTTCAAATTTGGGAAAAATTCAATCATCTCGATCCGGAGGCCTGGTTGAAACCGCGATGAACGCAACAGAGATCACATTCGACGGCATTTTCGGCCAGGAGACGGCGAAACGGTTTCTGGCACAGGCCTTCCGACAGGGGCGGCTGGCGCACTGCTATTTGTTTTTTGGACCGGAAGGCGTTGGTAAATTGGCGACGGCGCTGGCGTTCGCCCGGGCGCTGGTGTGCCAGTCGGAGCAGCAGCGACCCTGCGGTACGTGCCGGAATTGCAAGCTATTTGTCGCGCGCTCGCATCCGAACGTGCAGGTAATTTTCCCGCATCCGAAGTCGGCGAAAGAAAGCGATGTGCAGGCCGTGCTGGAGGAGATTTTCAGCCAACCGTACATCTGGCATTCGCCGTGGGCTTCGCCGAGCATTTCCATCGACGAAGTACGGTCGCTGCGTCGGGAGCTGGGACTGTCCAGCCAGGGTGGCGAAATCCGGGTCATCCTGTTTTTGGATGCACATCTGATGACTGCCGAAGCGACCAATGCGTTGTTAAAAACGCTTGAAGAGCCGCCGGAATTAACGTATTTTGTGTTGATTTCTTCATCGCCGGACCAGTTGTTGCCAACGATCCTGAGCCGGAGCCAGCAGGTGCGGTTCTCGTTTTTGTCGGTGCAGGAAATCACTGCGGGGTTGGCGCGCTTCACGGATTTACCGGAGGATCGCCGCCGGCAGATTGCCCGTTTTGCGCAGGGCTCGCTGCGGCGTGCACTGGCCCTGGCCGGCGAAAATGTGCAGCAATTGCGCGAGCAGGCCGTGGAACTGTTGCGGGCCGCGTTTCGCAACGCCCCACAGCGGGCGATGCACGTAACGCAGCTCGTGCAGCAGCACGATCGCCGCGTGCTGATGGAAATTTTAGAGAGCCTCTTGCACTGGCTGCGCGACGCCCATTATTTGCGGCTGGGCCTTGGGGACGATCAACCGTCAGTGGGATACGAAGATCGTGAAACTTTGCAGCGGTTCAATGAACGCTTCGCGGATTTCGATTTCGACAGCGCCATAGCCGAAGTGGATTTGAGCATTCACATGCTGCGACGCTATGTTCAGCCAAATCTGGTTTTGTCGGTATTGCTAAACCATCTTCGGCGTTGCGAAAAGCACGCAAACAGCACAGAGAAATTGCGACGTATGGCGTTGTGAACGGAAAACAAAGATGACCAGTCGTCTGGTCCCACAATGAAGACCATGCAGGACAGAACTCGGCGCTGCGCGCAGGCCGACAATCAATAAACAGAAAATGAAAAAGGATTCCCTGAACCATTGATCATCGAGAGTGCGAAATTGTGTGGAGGAGTATCGGAAATCCAGGGTATGAGACACGGAAAAGCAAGAGGAGGTTGACTTGTCAAGGTTCGTCGAGGTTAAATTCAAAGGGCAGCGAACGGGGATCTATGAAAATACATCAAACTTGCTGCTGAAAAAAGGTGAATTGGTCATCGTTGAGGCGGGGAAAGGCGTGGATCTGGGGCGGGTGAATCACTTTTTCGACACGGTGGAATCGGAGGACGAACTGAAGAAAATCCTGCGCAAAGCCACCACAGACGAAATGATGAAATTCCGGCAGAACCGGATTAACGAAGAAAAGGCGCTGGAAAACTGCCGGGGCAAAGTCAAAAAGCACCACCTCAACATGCAACTCGTGGATTGCGAATACCAGTTCGATGGCAATAAAATTACCTTTTATTTCACCTCCGATCAGCGGGTGGATTTCCGCGAGCTGGTGAAAGATCTGGCCGCGCAATACCGCACGCGCATCGAACTGCGGCAAATCGGCGTGCGCGATGCGGCCAAGCGGCTGGGTGGCTACGGCGTGTGCGGCCTGAAAATGTGCTGCACCGCCTGGATGCGATCATTTACCCCGATCTCCACGCAGGCCGCCAAGGATCAAAACCTGCCGCTCAACCCAAACCGGCTGGCCGGAGTATGCGGCCGGCTCAAATGTTGTCTGATGTACGAGCGCGATTTCTACAATTGGGCAACCAATAAATATCCACAACTGGCCAAGGAAATTGAAACCGAAAAAGGCCGCGGCATCATCGACCGGATTGATATTTTGAAGGAAGAGGTGCTGGTGAAATACGAGTCTGGCGAAATGGAAACCCTGTCGTTATCGTTGGTGCAGGAAAAATACTACCAATGCAATAAAACATGCGAAAGGCGTCAGAGCCTGCAAGACATAAATGCACAGGCTGCAGCAAAATAATTTAGGAAGGGTGTCATCTTGGAGCAAAAGGAGAAAATTTTAGTTACGAGTGCCTTGCCCTACGCAAACGGTCCCATTCATCTCGGCCACATTGCCGGTGCCTATTTGAATGCGGATATCTACGTCCGCTATCAACGCCTCAAGCAGCGCGATGTGGTGTTTATTTGCGGCACCGATGAGCATGGCGCCGCGATCACCCTGCTGGCGGATAAGTTGGGCAAGCACCCCAAAGAAATTGTGGATTATTACCATAAGGATCACAAAGAGACGTTTGAAAAATTTGGCATCAGTTTCGACATTTTTTCGCGCACCACGGAGTCGGTGCATTACGAGACATCGCAGGAATTTTTTCTGTCGCTGTACAAAAAGGGCTATTTGAACGAACGCACCATCAAGCAGCTCTACTGTCCGAACGACAAACGTTTCCTGCCCGATCGCTATGTGGAAGGCACGTGCCCGCACTGCGGCAATCCCGGGGCGCGCGGCGATCAGTGCGAAAAGTGCGGCAAGTGGATCGATCCGCTGTCGCTGAAAGAGCCGCGGTGCATGATCTGCGGCACCACCCCGGAAGTGCGCGAAACCACCCACCTATACCTTGATTTGCGCAAATTTCAGGACCGACTGCGCGCCTGGTTGGATACCAAAACGCACTGGAAAGACAACGTGCGCAATTTCTGCTATGGCTGGCTCAACGAAGGCCTGGAGGAACGCGCGGTGACGCGAGACCTGGATTGGGGCGTGCCGGTGCCGCTAAAGGGCTACGAGGGCAAGGTGCTGTATGTCTGGATCGACGCGCCCATTGGCTACCTTTCCGCCACCAAAAAATGGGCGGAACAGATCGGCGACCCGGAGCGCTGGCGCCATTACTGGCAGGACGAGAACACCAAACTGGTGCATTTCATCGGCAAGGACAACATCGTGTTTCACGCCATTGTGTGGCCGGCGGTGCTGATGGCGCAAGATAACTATATCCTGCCGTTCGATATCCCGGCGAATGAGTTTCTGAATATCGAAGGACGGAAGATCAGCACCAGCAAGAACTATGCGATTTGGGTGCGCGAGTATCTGGAAAAGTTTCCGCCCGATCCAATGCGCTACGTGATCGCCTCGACCATGCCGGAGAACAAGGACAGCGATTTTTCCTGGCGCGATTTTCAAACACGCGTGAATGCGGAGCTGGCGGATATTCTCGGCAATTTCATCAACCGAACGCTGACGTTTGTGCGTAAAAATTACGACGGCCGGGTGCCGGAACGCCACCAGCTCACCGACGACGACCGCCGGATGTTGGCGCTCATCGAAGCATGGCCGCACAAAGTAGGCGAGGCGCTGGAAGCGTACGAGATTCGCAAGGCCACGCGCACGTTTATGGACCTGGCGCGGGAAGCCAATAAATATTTCAACGATGCCGAACCGTGGCGGACCATTAAAGAAGACCGGCCGCGCTGCGATACAGCCTTGAACATTTCGCTGCAGTTGTGCAAGGCCCTCGCGGTGATCATGTCGCCGTTCCTGCCGTTTTCGGCGCAAAAGCTGTGGCGCATGCTGAATCTGGACGGCGACGTGGCGTGGCAGAACTGGGATTCAACCGGCGCCGAGCCACTGCAGCCGGGACACCAACTGGGCAAGCCGGAAATTCTGTTCCGAAAATACGATGATGATGTGATCGAAGAAGAAATCCAGAAACTGGAGCGGATCGCCCGGCAGATTGAGGGCGAACCCGTGAGTGTGGATGAACCGGAAGAGACCAAATCCGAGGAGAAACCCGTGGCACAGGAAGACCTGATCAGCATTGATGATTTTGCCAAAGTGCAACTGCGTGTGGCGCGCGTGGAGTCGGCGCAAAAAGTGGAAGGCGCGGACCGGCTGCTGCAGTTGCAGATCGATCTGGGCGGCGAAAAACGGCAGATCGTTGCCGGCATTGCGCAGCATTACCGCCCGGAAGAGATGGTCGGCAAGCAGATCATCGTGGTGGCCAATTTGAAGCCGGCCAAAATCCGTGGACTGGAGTCGCAGGGCATGCTGCTGGCCGCCACCGATGACAGCGGCAAACTGTGCGTGTTGGTTCCGGAAAAGGACATGCAACCCGGCGCAAAGGTGCGGTAGCCGCCATGAAGCTGGTGGATACACATTGCCATTTGCAATTCGATGCGTTTGACGACGATCGCGATGCGGTGGTAGAGCGGGCGCTCGAAGTCGGCGTGAGCAAGATACTCACCCTGGCCACCGATAGCGAATCCAGCTATCGCGTGATTGAACTGGCGGAGCGCTATCCGGCAGTGTACGCGGCGGTGGGCATCCATCCCACCGATGCTCACAAAGCGCAGCCCGGGGATGTGGAACGGATCGCCAAATTGGCCAATCATCCAAAAGTGGTGGCCATCGGCGAAATCGGGCTGGATTTGTACTGGGACGCCAGCACTCTTGATGTGCAGAAAGATTTGTTTTTGCAGATGTTGCGTCTGGCAGCAGATCGCGATTTGCCGGTGGTAATACACAATCGCCGCGCCGGCAAAGAAATTCTGCAGGTGCTGGATCAGGTGGCCGAGCTGCCGCTGCGGGGCGTGTTTCACTGTTTTTCCGAGGGCAAATCCTACGCCGACGACGTGGTGCGGCGCGGATTTTATCTTTCGTTTACCGGCAATCTGACCTATCGCAAAAGCAAATTGCCGGACGTGGCGAAACACGTGCCATTGGAGCGCCTGCTCCTGGAAACCGACAGTCCGTTCATGACGCCGGTGCCGATGCGCGGTAAACGCAATGAACCGGCGTTTGTGCAGTACATCGCCGAAAAGCATGCCGAGCTGCGGGGCATGGACGCGGATGAACTCGCCCGCGTCACCACAGACAATGCGCAAACGCTATTTGGCTGGCCATCCGGAACGGCGTGAAAGGTGTATGAGGCAAGGTGAGTAAAGACGTTCGACGATTTCAGGCCCGAAAGAGCCTGGGGCAGAACTTTTTGACCGATGAAAACATCGCACGCAAGATTGTTCGGTTGTTTGTTCCAAAGCCGGGTGACCGCATCGTTGAGATCGGCCCCGGCTTTGGGGTTTTAACACGCTATCTTGTTGAATCGGGGTGTGAGTACTTCGGCATCGAAATCGATGAGCGGCTGATTCCGGAATTGGAAAGCCGGTTCGGGCAGACCCCCAACGTGCACATCATCCACGCGGATTTTCGCACCTTTCTGCTGGAATCGCTGGCATCTGCCGCCGGCGAGCGGTTGCGGCTCATTGGCAATATCCCCTACCACATCACCAGCAGCATCCTGTTTACCGCGTTCCGGCAGCACGAGCGGATTCAGGACATGATGCTGATGGTGCAGCGCGAGGTGGCGGAGCGCATTGTAGCCGAGCCCGGGAACAAGGATTACAGCCTGCTCTCGGTCCTGAGCCAGACCTTTTCAAAACCGAAGATCCGGTTCCATGTATCAAAGCACGTGTTTCAGCCGAAACCGGATGTGGAGTCATCCATTGTATCTTTCGCATTTGAGTCCGAGCGCATCGATCGGATTGCCGATAAATCGTTTTACATCGAGACCGTGAAAAAGCTGTTTGGTCAGCGGCGAAAAACCCTGCGGAACTCCCTGCGGCAGATCGTGCCGAAAACCGCGGATATGGATCGTTTGCCCATTGACCTGCAGCGCCGAATCGAGACTCTGTCAGTGGATGAGATGATCGATCTGGTGAATCACGTTTACACGATTTTGCACTGAAAAAGAAAGCGTGGTCGAATATGGCTATGGAAGAAAAAGACCTGGAAACGATCCGCGACGATATTCTGTTTTTTATTCGTGAAAAGCAAAATGCCAAGCTGCTCAACATTCTGTTGAGCATGCACCCGTCCGACATTGCAGAGCTGATCCAGAGCCTGGACGACGAGACCGCCCGGCTTTACCTGTTCAACCTGCTGGATGCGGAGCTGGCGTCGAACGTCATTCTGGAGCTGGATGATTTTACCCGGGAGAAGCTCGTCGAGCAACTGGGGCGAACGCGGCTCACCGCCCTGGTGGATGAGATGGACTCCGACGACGCCACGGATTTTCTTGCGGAGCTGTCCGAAGAGGTCGCCGAAGAGGTTTTGAAGAGCGCCGAAGAAGAGGGCGTTCAGGAAGTCCGCCAGCTCATGAAGCACAAAGAAGATACGGCTGGCGGTCTGATGGCGCTGGAGATCGTGTCGGTGCGCGATGACTCCACCGTGCGCGAGGCAATCCAGGAGATCCGCAAAAAGGCCGAGGAAGTCGAAGATGTGTACAATGTGTATGTGGTGGACCGGGACGGCAAGCTGGTCGGCTTCCTGACTTTGAAAGATTTGATTTTGCATCCGGGTGACACGCCGGTGGCGAAAGTCATGCACCGCGATGTGCACGCCGTGCCGGTGACCATGGACCAGGAAGAGGTGGCCAACTTTGCCCGTCGGTACGACCTGATCGCCGTGCCGGTCGTGGATGAGCAGGGGCGGTTGCTCGGCCGTATCACCATCGACGACATCGTCGATGTGATGCAGGAAGAGGCAGAAGAGGACATCCAGCGCATGGCCGGTCTGGCCGACGATGAAGAGCTGCGCGAGACCTCGGTAATCAAAATTGCGCGCGTGCGTCTGCCGTGGCTGTTCACCGGTCTCATGGGCGGCCTGATTTCCGCAACCGTGCTGAGCTTTTACCAGGCCAGCCTGGAAAAGGTGCTTTCGCTGGCGTTCTTTGTGCCGGTGATTACGGCTATGGGTGGCAACGTGGGCATCCAGAGCTCGGCCATTGTGGTGCGTGGGCTGGCCACCGGCGAGATCGATTTCAAAGATATTTTCAAACGCCTGGTCAAAGAGTTGAAGATCTCATTCATGAACGGCGCCATCTTGGCCATGGTGATTTTTCTGGTGGTGCGCATTGGCTGGCACGAACAGGTAGGCATTGCCCTGCTGGTAGGCGGCGCCCTGCTCACCGTCATTTTTGTTGCCAGCGTCATTGGCACCACGGTACCGCTGATTTTGAAGAAGCTGAACATCGACCCAGCTCTGGCCACCGGGCCGTTCATTACCACATCGAATGACATTGTGGGCTTGTTCATTTATCTGGCCCTGGCATCACAGTTTCTGGAGAAGATCTGATGCCCATCCGCCGCACCGAGGCCATCATTTTGAAAACCATGAAAATGGGCGAAACCAGCAGCCTGCTGACGCTCTACGCGCGAGAAGCGGGCCTGCTCAAATTGGTGGCTAAAGGCGCCCGAAAGCTGAAGAGCCGTTATGGCGGTTTGCTGCAGCCGCTATACGTCATCGAGGTGATTTATTACGACAAAGAGACGCGTGATTTGCAGTTTTTAAGCCAGGCCTCGCTGGTGTGGGCGCCGCGTCAGGCGCAGAGCGACATCGACAGGCTGGGGCTGTGCCTGGCCTGCTGCGAGATGATTCTGCGCCTGGAGAATGAAGGCCACGGCAATCCGGCAGCGTACGGGCTGTTGCGGGCCACGCTGGAGACGTTTGACCAGGCGGAAACGAACATCCGGCCGCTTTTTCTGGCATTTCAGGCGCGGCTACTGGAGCTGCTGGGATTTTCGCCGGGGATGAATCATTGCTTTCACTGCCAGAAACAGACCATCCGCGAAGGTCGGTACGACTTCATCAACGGGCGGCTGTACTGCCAGAGTTGTATGTCGCTGGCGCTGCAGGGCCAGGCAGTATCGCAGGACATGATTGATGCCTATCGCGAGCTGGTGCGCCTGCCGCTGTCCTCGGTGATTAAAAAAGCCTTTCCTAAAGGCGCCATTGCCGGGGTTTACCACTTTCTGCATGACTTCTTTCGTTATCATCTCGAAGAAGTGCGGCAGTTGAACGCCATTGATGTGCTGAAAAAATTGAAAACCATGCAGGGTGAGTTTTCGCAGGTCTAAAACCGGTCGATTGGTTCCAGAGGCAATCCGGCCGGGCGTGCTCCGGCATTGGCTTCTGTTCATTTTTTAGCCACGGATGCACGCGGATGGAACGCGGATGATGACGCACCTGTGTAGTCGTGCCCCCTTGCGGGCTGCTGGCCTGGCCCGATCACTGCCAGTAGCCACCGCCCACGAGGGGCGGTGGCTACTGGGGCTATGGCCAGGATCATACTCTGCGATCTCTGCGAGAGATTGTATTGTTTCGATTTTTATCGACGAAGGTTTTCGCGAATTTGGCATTTAAAAATTTGGGCAATTCATTTCGATTCGTCTATGCATTCGAATCCCGAACCGAATATTCCCCAACAAACCATTGGCAAAAGCCTTGGGAATTGATTAAATTAGGCCAATTTTTTAGAAACGATTGGCCGCGCCACCATCATCAAGTCATCAACTTCGAAATGAAGAACGCAACATAGAAAAAGCAGGAGCGAAAGGATGTCCGAGCAAAATTTGATGGAAAAACTGGTATCCCTGTGTAAACGCCGTGGTTTCATTTTTCAATCGAGCGAGATTTATGGCGGCATCAATTCGTGCTACGATTACGGTCCGCTGGGCGTGGAATTGAAGCGCAACATCAAAGAGGCCTGGTGGAACGCCATGGTCACCTCGCGCGATGACATCGAGGGGCTGGACGCCGCGATCCTCATGCATCCGCGCGTATGGGAAGCCTCCGGACACGTTGAGGGTTTTACCGATCCGCTGGTGGATTGCAAAAAATGCAAACGCCGTTTCCGCGCCGATCACATTGAGGGCGACCGCTGCCCGGTGTGCGGCGGCGAGCTTACTGAAGTACGCAAATTCAATCTGATGTTCAAAACCTACATGGGGCCCGTGGAAGAGGAAGCGGCGATCGTCTATCTGCGCCCGGAAACCGCCCAGGGTATTTATGTGAATTTTTTGAATGTTCAGATGGCCTCGCGGCAGAAGATTCCGTTTGGTATTGCGCAAATTGGCAAGGCCTTTCGCAATGAGATCACGCCGGGCAATTTCATCTTCCGTACACGGGAATTCGAGCAGATGGAAATGCAGTTTTTCGTGAAGCCCGGCACCGATAAGGAGTGGTTTGAATACTGGAAGGAGCAGCGGTTGCAATGGTACGATCGCATCGGTATCCGGCGTTCTAAATTGCGGTTGCACCAGCATGGTCCCGATGAGCTGGCGCATTACGCCAGCGCCGCTTACGATATCGAATATGACTTCCCCTTCGGCTGGCAGGAACTGGAAGGCATCCACAACCGCACCGATTTCGACCTCAAGCGACACATGGAATACAGCGGTAAGGACATGCGCTATTTCGATCAGGAAGAAGGCCAGAAATACATCCCGTATATCATCGAGACCTCGGCCGGCTGCGACCGCACCCTGCTGACTGTATTGGTGGATGCTTACGAAGAGGAGCAACTGGAAAAAGACACGCGCGTGGTGCTGCACCTGTCACCGCGGCTGGCGCCGATCAAAGCGGGTATTTTCCCGCTGGTCAAGCGGGACGGCATGCCGGAGCTGGCGCAAAAAATCAAAGAGCAGTTGCAGGGCAAATATCGCGTGTTTTATGACGAGTCCGGCGCCATAGGCCGGCGCTACCGCCGCATGGACGAAGCCGGAACCCCGTTCGGCATTACTGTGGATTCGCAAACCCTGGACGATGAAACCGTCACCATCCGCGAGCGCGATTCCATGCAGCAAACGCGGGTGCACATTTCCAAAATTGAGGAATTCATGGAAGACAAGATGCGGACGTGGCGGCGGGAGTAAAAAGGCGTCATAGGGAATGCAAATAAAAAAGCGGCGCTTCCGTTTCGGGCGCCGCTTTTTTATTCATCAACCATAAGCTCAGTTGTTTTTCTTGGTGACTTTTTCTTTCTCTTCCGTGGGCTCTTTCTCGGTCACCTTTTGCGGCTCCAACGTTTTGCCATATTGCAGAATCTGGCGCAGTCGGGCCAGCATCTCTTCCATTTTCTTTCGATCTTCGCGAATCTTGCGCAGCTCTTCTTCAGCAATTTCTGTCTCACGCCGTTCGCGCACGAGCTGTTCCTGCAGGGTTAACTTGTTGGCTGCTTCCTCACTATCCATCTTCACTTCGCGTCCTTTGCTGGTAAACAGCGGGCGGTCGATCCCTTTCGGTTCAGACTTGTTCAGATAAATTCGTGTGCCTACCCGCAACCGCCAACCTGGGTAGCTGGGCATTTCCGGATGAATGCGTGGGAGCGTGGTGCCGTCCTGCTGATACCGGGTTTTATCATAATCCTGTGTCAGGCGGATGTCCAGCCCTGCGGACATGGCAATGCGATTCGAAATGCGCAAAAACACCGACGGCGTCATGTAAATGTAATCTTCGCGGCTATAGGCCGTGACCGGCGGCCGTACGAAAAATGAACGCCCGAAGAATTCCAGTCCGAAATCGAATTGGCTGGCAGGAATGATCATGCCGACGCCCCAGACCCACGAGCGCGTCAAATCCAGCGCAGAGATACGGTCGTTGGCCGCGCCGGTAAGGAATTTCCCCACATCGTTGTGATTCCAGAAACCCAGATTGAGATGAAAATTCACGCCGGCTTCAGGAATCAGAAGATCGGTCGAATAGGATAACAGACCGGTGATTCCGAACTCAAAGCGGCCGGAATTGTAAGGCTCCAGCGGAATGTTGTAGGCCTTGCCCAAAGGAATGCGGCCCTCGATCAACAAGCCCATGCGAAATCGGCTTTGAATTTTGCCATAATTGCCCAGCTTGACGCGCAAACTTAGATCGGATGGTGCTTCGTAACCATTGCCACCCTGATGCGTATCCTGGTACACGAGCTGATTGAGGCCTAGCTCCATGTGATCGCTGGTGGCCACGTACAGCCCGAGCGCGCCCTGCACATCCCAAAAGGTAATGGATTGCGTGCCCTGGGTTTGCGATTTGACCAACACGGTTTTATAAAACGACGTTGTCGAGGCATGCAAGGTGACAGCCCCTTTCGACAGCGTCCATGCCGTATGCAGATGCTGCAGACCGCGTCCACCGGGAAAGTTCAATCCCTGGGCAGCGATCGTGCTGGCCCAAAACCATGTTGCAAACAGTAAATAATTAAGCTTTTTCATGATAATCATCCCGCTCTTAAATGGCTTTGAAGTCCTTCATCCCTGATGCAAATGCAAATGATAGAATAGCGTGCAAAGGTTGTTCCAGGATGACCCTGAAAACCCCATCCTGTTTTTCAATGAGTTACGACGTCACAATACCGTCACATTTGTGACAAGCGTATGAAATTGATACAGTTATGGCCGCTCTGGTACAAAATCGTATAGGCACCGGGGCCGCTTTTCCGCTATAATGGATAATACAAGCAGTCGAATTCATTTGAGGAAAGAACATCACAAAACTGTAAAGATAAAGAACTTGCGAATTTTGGAAAAAGTTTGTACAATTTTGCCATGAAAAAATATCTGACAGTGCACGGCCATTTCTATCAGCCACCGCGTGAAAATCCGTGGACCGAGGCGATTGAATACCAGCCCAGTGCGCACCCCTACCACGACTGGAACGAGCGCATCGCGCATGAATGTTACTTCCCCAACGCCTTCTCACGTATTCTGGATGCGGGCAACCGCATTGTCGATATTGTCAATAATTATCAATCCATCAGTTTTAATTTTGGCCCCACCCTGATGAGCTGGCTAGAGCGCCATGCTTCCGAGGTATATCAGCGCATTTTGCAGGCCGATCAGGAAAGCCTGAGCCGGTTTAATGGCCATGGTTCGGCTATTGCGCAGTGCTACAACCACATCATCATGCCGCTGGCCAATGAGCGGGATCAGCATACGCAAATCCGCTGGGGCGTGGCCGATTTTCGCTATCGCTTCAAACGCGATCCCGAATCGATCTGGCTGCCGGAAACGGCCATCAATCAGACGACGCTGAATATCCTGACCGAATATCCATTCATCAAATACATTATCCTGTCGCCGTACCAGGCGCAACGGGTGCGGCCGCTGGGCGATCCCAACGCCGCGTGGCAGAGCGTGGAAGTTGGGGATATCGATACGCGGCAGCCGTACCGCTGCTATGCCCGTGATGCGAAGGGCAATCCTATCAAAGAGCGATATATCGACATTTTCTTTTATCATGGCGATCTGGCACGCGGCATCAGTTTTGAACATTTGCTCCAGAACGCCGGTCATCTTGCTGAACGCATCGAGCATGCTTATGGCCGCGGCGATGGCGATAAACTGGTATCCGTGGCCACGGATGGCGAAACGTACGGGCATCACCAGAAATACGGCGACATGGGGCTGGCCTATCTGTTGCACGTGGAAGCGCAACTGCGGCACATCATCCCCACCACTTTCGGTGCGTATCTGGAAACACACCCGCCGACGCATGAAGTGGAACTGAAGCCGGGCCCTGGCGGCGAGGGAACCGCCTGGAGCTGTGCCCACGGCGTCGGGCGCTGGTACCGGGATTGCGGCTGCAAAACCGGCGGCGACTACCGTTGGAATCAGGCCTGGCGGCGGCCGCTGCGGGATGCCTTGAATTGGCTGCGCGACCGGCTGGCAGAAGTCACCGAGGAAACGGGTGCCGCTCTGTTTCACGACGTGTGGGAAGCGCGCAACGGCTACATTCAGGTCATCCTTGACCGCTCGGATCCATCGCGCAACCGATTTCTCGAAACCTATGCGCGCAGCGGCCTGTCGCGGCGAGAGGTCCAGCAAGCGCTGAAGGTGATGGAAATCCAGCGGCAGAGCCAGCTCATGTTCACCAGTTGTGGCTGGTTTTTCACCGAGATATCCGGCATCGAAACGGTGCAGATTTTGAAATATGCGGCGCGTGGCATTCAGCTTGCCGAGAGTCTGGTTCCCGGTCTGAATCTGGAAGACACGTTTCTGAGCTATCTGCGCCAGGCCAAAAGCAACATTCCCGAACATCGAGATGGCGAGTGGATTTACAACCACTTCGTCAAGCCATCGGTGGTGGATTTCGACAAAGTGGTGAACCACTATGCCATGTGCTCGATGTTCAACACCTTCAATCATATGGAACAGGAAAACGAGCAGAAAAAGATTTTTATTTATTTTGTGAACGAAACCGACCAACAACTGTTTAACACAGAGGGCGTGCAGTGCATCGTTGGCAAGGTGAACATCAAATCGGAAATTACCCTGGAAGAGGAGGCGTTTGCCTTTGCTCTGATCAACCGCCAACATGGCGAGAAGTTGCACTGTCACGTGCGCAAATTGAAGGATTCGTTCTGGGATTATGAGCAGGCCAAAGCGCGGTTACAGGCCCTGTTGCAGAGCAACGACGATGTGGATTTGAAGGAAGAAACCCAGCGCATTTGGGGCGGCAAGATTTTCTCGCTGATTGATATGTTTTATGATGAACGGCGCCGGGTGGCCGAAACCCTGATCCAGTCGGAGCTGCAGGACCTGAGCAAGGCCTACCGCACTATGTACGAGAAATACATGGGCCTCAACCTTACCATTGCGCGGCTCGATGTGCCACTGCCCGAGGCCATCACCCTCCCGGCGAAAATCACTCTGGGGAATATCTTGTATGACGAACTCACGCGATTGGAATCGGTGGTGGATATCAATGCCTACCGCAAGGCCATGGAGGCGGCACGAGCGGCAAAACGGCTCAACATCTCCCTGAACGGCGATGCCGCCGTGAATCTTTTTCTGAATCATTTCGAGAAATACCTGCTGCGATTGTACCTGAACTTCAACAAGGAAAACGCACGCCGGGTGGTGACCCTGATCGAATTGGCCGATCATCTCAAGTTGGATTTGCCGCAATCCCGCATTCAAAATCAGCTTTTTAAAATTTTGAAACTGCGCGTGCTGCCAGCCATCGATAAGATTGTCAAGGAAACGGCCGATAAGAACCTATATGATGTAGTGAACGATACGTTGCGAATGGCCTATCGCTTCAATTTCAATATCAAAATCTACAAGGATCGATTGCGGCCGTTTGAGGAAAAAATCAGTCAGGACCCAAATTATTGGCCATAAATGACGCCTCCAGACCCGGACAGTGTTCGTCAGAAATTGCTTGCCGATTTGCAGACCTTATACGAAGCCGGGATTCAAGCCGTCATGCCGGATCGGGCGATTTTTCATCACGTCCGACGGGATGGCAACCTGCTGCACATCGGCGATCGCACGTATGATTTGAGCCGCGGACGCAATTATCTCATTGCATTCGGCAAAGCCGCCGCGCTCATGGCTGAGGCTCTCGAGTCGCTCATTGGTGATGCGCTCACTGATGGCTTGGCGATCACTAAGTATGGTCACACTGGTCAGGTCAAACTGCAAAAAACGCGCCTTTATGAGGCCGGGCATCCCGTTCCGGATGAAGCCGGAATTCGAGCCACGCGCGAGGCATTGCGGCTGGCGGAAAAAGCGCGCAAGGACGATACCGTGTTTGTGCTCATCTCGGGTGGCGGCTCAGCGCTGCTGATCAGCCCGGCTACCGGCCTGACTTTGCAGGACAAGCAGAAAACCACCGAATTGCTCTTGCGGACCGGCGCCAGCATTCAGGAAATCAACACCGTGCGCAAGCATCTGTCGCGCGTGAAGGGCGGCCAACTGGCGCGCGCCATCGCGCCGGCGCAATTTTGCAGCCTCATTTTGTCCGATGTGATCGGCGACCCCATCGAATTCATCGCTTCCGGACCGACCGCTCCGGATACCACCACCTTCCGCGATGTGTGGAACATTCTCGAACGCTATCAGTTGCGCAGTCGTCTGCCGGTTTCGGTACGCACCTATGTGCAGGAAGGCCTGGCCGGCAAGCAGCCGGAGACTCCAAAACCGGGCGATCCGGTGCTGAAAAGCGGGCAAAATCGGATCGTTGGCAATCTGGCGCAGGCGCTGCAGGCGGTGTATGATCGGGCGCGGGAACTTGGCTACAACACGCTGATATTAACCACCGAACTGGAGGGCGAGGCGCGCGAGCTCGCACATGTGTATGCCGCCATGACGGCCGATATCCTGAAGCGCGGCTGGCCGGTTTCTCCGCCGGCGTGCATTTTGTGTGGCGGCGAGCCGACGGTGACGGTGCGGGGCAGCGGACTGGGCGGCCGTAGCCAGGAACTGGCGCTGGCGTTGCTGCCGAAAATCGCCGGTCGCCAGGTTACGGTATTTGGCGCCGTCGGCACTGATGGTACCGACGGTCCGACCGATGCCGCAGGCGCGCATGTGGACGACGCGTCGCAGCGCCGGGCGGCGCAAATGGGGCTGAATTGGCTTGACTATTTGCAAAATAACGATTCGTATCATTTTTTTGAACAGACCGGCGAGCTCATCAAAACTGGGCCGACGCAAACCAATGTGATGGACATGCACATTTTGCTGGTGAACTCATGCTGAATTTGCAAGGACGGCGGACAAAAATTGTGTGCACGCTCGGGCCGGCCACCAACAGCCCGGAGCGCATCGCCGCGCTGATCGATGCCGGAATGAACGTGGCGCGGATCAATTTTTCGCATGGCACCCACGAGGAGCACGAACGCACCATCGGGCTGGTGCGCGAGATCGCGGCGCAGAAGCATGTGCCGGTCGCCGTGCTGCAGGACCTCTCCGGCCCGAAAATCCGCATCGATGAAATGAAGGCGCCGGTGGAACTCAAACCCGGCCAGCGGTTTTCGCTCTTTCGGCATCCGCGCCCTGGTGATGAGCATGGCGTCTCCACCAACTATCCGGATTTGGTGACCATTGCCGATGTGGGCGACACCATCATGCTCGCGGACGGGGTGCTGAGTCTGCGAGTGGTGGGTAAAAAGCCCGACGAGCTGGTCTGCGAGGTGCTGGTTGGCGGACGGTTGTCCTCGCATAAAGGCATCAATCTTCCGACACGTTCCCTTCCCGTTCCGAGTCTTACGGAAAAAGACAAGCATGATCTGGAGTTGGGCATCCGTTTGAAGGTCGATTACATCGCATTGAGTTTCGTTCGCAAGCCCGGCGATGTGCTGAAGCTCAAAGGCATTCTGAACCGGGCCGGGGCGAAAATCCCGGTGATTGCCAAAATCGAAAAGCACGAAGCATTGCAAGCCATCGATGCCATTATTGATGCGGCCGATGGCATCATGGTAGCGCGCGGTGATCTGGCGGTGGAAACACCTTTGGAACAGGTTCCCATCGTCCAAAAACAGATTATTGCCAAATGCAATCGATTAGCGCGGCCGGTAATCACTGCAACGCAGATGTTAAAATCCATGGTGGAGCAGCCGCGCCCAACGCGTGCTGAAGCCGCCGACGTGGCCAATGCAGTGCTCGATGGCACCGATGCGGTTATGCTTTCAGAAGAGACCGCTGTAGGACAGTATCCAGTAGAAACCGTGCGTACCATGCACCGCATCCTGATCGCCACGGAGCAGGAATTTACCGAATCCGCAACCATGATACAGTTACACAATCACAATCAGGAATTTATATCTGTGCCTGCGGCAGTGAGCCGTGCAGCTGTGGTCATGGGACACGAACTGCAGGCCTCGGCCATCGTGACGCCTACGCGCAGCGGCGCCACTGCGAAAATGGTGTCGTGTTACCGTCCGCGGTTGCCCATCGTGGCGCTGTGCACCAGAGAGGAAATACAAAAACAGTTGTGCCTGGTTTGGGGTGTGTATCCCTACATGACTTCGGAGCTTTCCGATTCCGATACGGTTTTTCAGATCGCCCGTCGAACGGCGAAACAAAATGGTTTTGTCCGCAGCGGACAGAAAATCATCATCACTGCCGGATTGCCCATCGGTACGCGCGGCAAAACCAATCTAATCAAAGTGGATGAAATCGATTAGCGGTTGGCCATGCTGGCGGCTCCGGGCTGGATTTGGGTTCAAACTGCCTGCAACCGTGACTGTTTTGAGGTTCCTGTCGATAGCATTGTATGAAAATTGAGGAGGACACCATGTTAGCCATTGTTGAAATTCACGCCCGCGAAATCCTGGATTCCCGTGGCAATCCTACCGTCGAAGTCGAAGTGATTGTGGAAGACGGTACCATTGGCCGAGCGGCGGTGCCATCCGGCGCTTCTACCGGTGAACACGAGGCCATCGAACTCCGCGACAAAAATCCGCAGCGATACAACGGCAAAGGCGTGCTCAAGGCGGTGGAAAACGTGAACGAGGTCATCGCGCCAGAGCTGGTGGGCGAGCTGGTGACCAATCAGATGGCCATCGATCAGCTCATGCGCGAACTGGACGGCACCGAAAACAAGCAAAAGCTGGGCGCCAACGCGATCCTGGGCGTGTCCCTGGCCGCAGCCAAAGCCGCCGCGCAAGTGGTGGGACTGCCGCTGTACCAGTACCTCGGCGGCGTGTACGCGCATACCCTGCCCGTGCCGATGATGAACATTTTGAACGGCGGCGCACACGCTGACAATAACGTGGATTTGCAGGAGTTCATGGTGGTGCCAGCCGGCGCCAGGGAGTTCCGTGAGGCCCTGCGCATGGGCGCGGAAGTGTTTCATGCCCTGAAGGCCGTGCTTAAAGAAAAGGGCTACAATACCGCCGTTGGCGATGAGGGCGGTTTCGCGCCCGATTTGCAATCCAATGCCGAGGCGCTGGACGTGATCATGCAGGCCATTGAGCGCGCCGGCTACAAACCCGGCGAAGATGCATTCATTGCGCTCGACCCGGCCTCTAGCGAATTTTTCAACAGCAAAACCGGCAAATACGAACTGAAATCCGAAAACCGCGAGCTCGATGCTGAGCAGATGGTGCGTTATTACGCCGATCTGGTGGAAAAATACCCGATCGTTTCCATCGAAGACGGCATGGCCGAGGATGACTGGCAGGGATGGAAAATGCTAACCGAGGCGCTCGGCAACAAAGTGCAGCTCGTCGGTGACGATCTGTTCGTGACCAACACGCACCGGCTGCGCCGCGGCATCGAGGAAGGCGTGGCTAATTCAATTTTGATCAAAGTCAACCAGATCGGCACGCTCACCGAAACGCTGGCGGCCATTGAGATGGCGCACAAAGCTGGCTACACCGCGGTGATTTCGCACCGCTCCGGTGAGACCGAAGACACCACCATTGCCGATATCGCCGTGGCCACCAACACCGGGCAGATTAAAACCGGTTCGGCGTCGCGCACCGATCGCATCTGCAAATACAACCAGCTCCTGCGCATCGAAGAGGAGCTGGCCGATTCGGCGTACTATCCGGGATACACGGTTTTTGCACGTCACTGATCGGAGCGAAATATGCTGAATCGACCGCGCCTGTCCGCCGCTGAAATGGAGCAGTTGCGCCGCGGTGTTGAACTGTTCAATCGCGGGGCGTACTGGGACAGCCACGAAGTGTGGGAGGAGATCTGGCAGCAGCACGGTGAGCCCTGGCGGCTGTTTTTGCAGGGATTGATTCAGACCGCCGCGGCGCTGCACCAGCACCGGCGCGGAATTTTCCACGGCGCGGTCAAGCACCTGCACAACGCGCGCTGGAAACTGGCGCTGTTCCCGGATGGTTTTCTGGGTATTGACAATTTGCAATTGCAGCATGACGTGTATGAGTCGTTGAGGCGGATCGAATGCGCCGGGCCGCAGCGGATGCGGCGGCTGGAGCTGAACTGGCGCATTGCGATCAAAGAGGCAAATGAATAAATTCAATCTGGTGTGACGGTTGATGACAGGAGGATGGAGCCATGGCCAGCGAATTGATTGATCAGTTGACCATAGAAACCAATTCCAAAATTGTGTTTTTGATTTTAGATGGCCTTGGCGGGCTGCAGATGGAAGGACATCCCACCACCGAGCTGGAGGCGGCAAACACGCCGAACATGGACCGGCTGGTGGAAGAAAGCACCTGCGGACTGATGATTCCCGTTGAGCCGGGCGTAACCCCGGGCAGCGGTCCCGGACACTTTGCCCTGTTTGGTTATGATCCGGTACAGGCGAACATCGGACGCGGCGTGCTGTCGGCGGCCGGATTGGAGTTTGATTTGACCGACCGCGACGTGGCGGCGCGCGGCAATTTTGCCACGCTGGATGCCAGCGGCAATGTGGCGGATCGTCGCGCGGGGCGGATTCCCACGGAGGAGAACGAGCGCATTTGCCAGAAGCTGCGTGAAAAAGTCGAGCTGCCCGACGGCGTGGAATTTTTCCTCAAAACCGAAAAGGAGCACCGGGTGCTGTTCGTGCTGCGCGGCGATCACCTCGGCGGGCATGTGGATGATACCGATCCGCAGCAGATTGGCGTGCCGCCGCGCGAAGCCGTTGGCCACGATGAGGATTCGAAGCGGACCGCGCATTATGTGAATCTGTTTTTGCGGCAGGTGCGCGAGGTGCTGCGCGATGAACCGCAGGCCAACATGGTTTTGCTGCGCGGGTTTGCCAAGCACCGGCCGTACAAATCGCTGAAGGAGCGGTTCAAGCTGCGGTCGTATGCCATTGCCAATTATCCCATGTACCGCGGTATCGCGCGGCTGGTGGGGATGGAGATCGCGCCGGTGTCGGAAAACCTGTCCACGCAGATCGATGAACTGGAGCGGCAGTGGCCGAATTACGATTTCTTTTTCGTGCATTTCAAATACACCGATTCCACCGGCGAGGACGGCAATTTCGAAGAAAAGGTGAGGGTGATCGAGGACGTGGACCGGCACGTGCCGCGCATCGTGGATTTGCGACCGGATGTGCTGGTGATCACGGGCGACCATTCCACGCCTTCGGCATTACGGTCGCATAGCTGGCATCCGATTCCGGTGCTACTGTGGGCCAAAACCGCCCGCCGCGACCGGGTGACAAAATTTTCGGAAAATGACTGTTTGCAGGGCGGCCTGGGTACCTTTTATTCGCAGCACCTCATGAGCCTGGCGCTGGCGCATGCCGGCCGGCTGATCAAATTCGGCGCATGACGGTGCAGAAATGGCGAATCAAAAAGCCGGCCCGAAGGGTCGGCTTTCTGCTATCAACTGGATGATGGGCTCGATGTGTCCTTTAAGCGAACCACAGATTTCACAGATAGGCACTGATTTTTTGAAGCCACGGATGGACACAGATTGGACGCGGATCAGGTTAAATTGATCTTGGAATTCAGGGACTTGCTCAAGTATAAGAAAATTCTGAGGGTATTTGCATCATTCTCGTTACCCGGTTGTTCCTGCTCGGGGAGGATGGTCATTGCGGATAAGAAGCTCGCCCTTTATCTGTCCAGATTCATCATTTCTCTGAGCATCGCTCGCAGCTTTTTCAATGCGTGGACGGCCTGCTTTGCCTGATCACGAGTTGCGGTTTCTCCCGGATACCGGTACGCAACCGAAAATTGATTTAAAAATGCGAACAGCTCTTTGTGAAGTTCCAAATGGGGCGCTATTGGCAGGCATAGCTTTACCAGAGCCAACAAATCGTGAATTTTTTCGAATCGGATGCCCTGCTGCTGCAAAATGGCTTTCAAGTATTTCTCAATACACTGTTGAGCATGAACCCCGCAGGCATCGTAATTTGGATTTCTCCTTGCCCTGAATTCTCGCAGAGCGGTGTGAAAATCGCCTTCGGCTTTGGCGATCTATTCATGTACGAGATCGTTCATAAAGGACTTTTCCTTTTTCAATCATACTTCGAACAAAAAAATCCCCCATTTCCAGGCGCCGTTCAATTTCTTTGGAGGAACGGACAAGGATTTCTACAGGAAATCGGTGATCGATCAAAGCGGAAATTTGCGTGGTCAGTTCCCAGTTCGATTGGTTGGAATCCACAATAACGAGAAGATCCACATCACTTTCCGGGGTGGCTTTGCCAGCGGCATACGAACCAAATAAAATGATTTTGATTGGATCAATTTTTTCAACAATGATCCCAACGATTCTGTCGATTTCTGTCGGGGTCGCACACCGCTTTCCGACGATCGAATCGGTCTTGTCATGCAGCAACATGGTGGAACATCCATTTTAGAAAATTTGATTGAAAGAAAGGGCACAGTCAAGATTCATCCTGCGCAGTGAAGAGACGCCCAGCAAGCAAGATAGCTGAAGGCGAAACAATAAAATCGACTGATATTCCTTTCCGCCAATTTACAACCAGGCTTCAATAATGTCAACCAATCTTGATGATTCAATGCAAAATTTTGCATTTTCGGTTCCATGCGTTTCATTAGCATTGACTCCGGGAATTGCAAATATTATTCTGAAGTTTTAGATTTCCGGGAAAAGATGTCCCGGTAGAAACTGTTCAGGGGATGGAACCGTGATTCGAATAGGGATATTCTTACTGTTCGGCTTTGTAAGCGGAGGGATGGCACAGATGGTTACACCCGAAATCGATGTACCCGGCAAACCGTTTAGCTACATCGCGCATCCGACGGATCAGATGGGATGGCTGTTCAATCACTGCGGTACAGAAATTACCCCCGAAGGCTATTTGTACACCGGCTATGGCGAACTCCTGTTTTTCGTCGGGCAAAACCAGAGCCCCGTGAAACAGCGGTTGAGAACGCTCTACAAAGATTATTTGCCCATTTATCAGTATGAGGTCGAAGAAGATGGCCTGGTGTACGCCTTTCAGATGTTCGCCAGTCCAGCGAATGAAAATGAACCCACCAGCAATTTGATCAATTTCATCCGCGTGCGGGTGACCAACCCCGGCGAGGCCACGGGTCGGGGCTATTTCGGCGTGGCCCTGCGCTACAGCAACGAAGATGGCCGGCACCGTTACAAGCGGTCCTCCCGCAACCGGACGATCGGGGCGTACTGGCATGACAGCGAACCTTTCAATCCCAACTGGGCTTACACGTTTGAAGGTAATGAGCTATACCGCGACGGCCATCTGATGTTGATATTCCCGGATGCGCGGCAGCATCCGGGATGGCAGATACGCACGCGTCCCGTGCAAAGCGGCGAGGCTCCACGGCCCGAACAGCCGGCCGGAGCCGTGTATTTCGATTTCGAGCTGGAGGCCGGGGACACGCAAACCCTCGACTTCATCATGCCGTACCGGCCGGTCGCCAAAACCAGTCCCGATTTGCCGAAATTGCGCACGCTGCGTTTTGAAGCGCGCATGCAAGCGGCCGTGGCGTTCTGGGAGCGGCAGGTGAGTCGCGGCATGCAGATTCACCTGCCCGAATCAAAAGTGGTGAATGCCTTCAAAACGAATTTAATTTATGACCTGATGGCGCTGGACGAAGTCGATGGCCATGCGGTGCAGACGGTGAATCTACTGCATTACCACGCCTTCTGGCTGCGCGATGCGTCGTTCATCGTGCGCATGTACAACCTGACCGGCTATTCGGATCTGGCCGAAAAATGCCTGGCGTTTTTTCTGCGCTGGCAGCAGCCGGACGGCAATTTTGTGTCGCAGGGCGGTCAGTTCGATGGCTGGGGGCAGACCCTGTGGGCCTTTGGCCAGCACTATGAACTCACGCGCGACCGGAAATTTGCCCGGCGCGTATATCCGGCGGTGAAAAAAGCCGTGGACTGGCTGAAAAAGGCCCGCCGCGAGGATGAATTTCGGATCATGCCGAAAACCCGGCCGGGGGACAACGAGCTGATCAACGGCCATGTGACGGGACACAATTTCTGGGCCCTGCTCGGTCTGCGAAAAGCGATCGTCCTGGCCGAAGCGCTGGATGAAAGCGGAGATGCCCGCACATTTCAGGAAGAGTACGAAGCCTTTTATCGCGATTTCATGCAGCGCCTCGATGAGGTGATCCAAATGACCGGTGGCTATATTCCGCCGGGACTGGATCAGTTCGGTGGACAGGACTGGGGCAATCTGCTGAGCGTGTATCCCTGTCAGGTGCTGTCGCCGTGGGATGCGCGCGTGTCCGCGACCCAGGCCATGGCCCGCCAGAAATTCCGCGAAGGGCTGATGACTTACGATGACCAGAAGTTCCTGCACGATTACATCACCACCAACATCACGCAAACGTCGCTGGTGCGCGGCGAACAGCGCGAGGTGCTGCAGGATTTGTATTCGATTTTGGTGCACACCACATCCACCCATGGCGGCTTTGAATTTTCGGTCACGCCCTGGGCCGACCGGGATTTCCGGCACAACCTGACGCCGCACGGCTGGTTTGCAGCGAAATACCGCAATTTGATCCGCAATATTTTGGTGCGAGAGGACGGCGGCGATTTGCATTTGTTTTCGGCCATGTCGCCGGCGTGGCTTAAGAACGGGGTCGCCATCGGCGCAGAAAAGGCGCCCACGGAATTCGGCCCCATCTCGTTTAAACTGATTCCGGATGACAGCGGCGCAGTATTGAAATGGCAGGCGGAATTTCACCGGCCGCCGCAGGCCATTGTGATGCATGTTCCCTGGTTTGTGGTGCTGGCCGGCGTCGAGGTCGGCGGGCGCCGATTTACCGTGGCCGAGCATGGCGGGCTCCACCGGCCAGAGCTGCCAAAGTTGAGCACGGACCGGGTGGCGCTCTCGCCGGATAGCTCGCCGGTGCGGTTGTTCTGGCAGCGTAACAGCGAGCCGGACGAGTACTCGTACGACTTTTTCGTGGAAAAATTCAAAATGGAATACGCCCGCAAGGCCGCACAATAAGTGGCTGCCCCTGAATGGATCAAACCTGAACGGAGAGCTATTCCCCCATGAGCGACAAACGGTACAAAGAAAAAATCGAAAAACTGCGATCGTCCGAGCGGCTGAAATTGCTGGAAGTGGACCGCATCGTGGAGCTTTGTTTGCAAAAGGATGGCATCGGCTCGGTGTTGGATGTCGGCACGGGCAGCGGCGTGTTTGCCGAGGCGTTTTTGAACCGGGGCCTGCGCGTGGCCGGCATCGACATCAATCCGGACATGATCGCGGCGGTGCGCGAGTTTGTGCCGGGTGCGGAGTTCAAACAAGCGGCCGCCGAATCGTTGCCGTATCCGGATCGTTCGTTCGATCTCGTGTTTCTCGGTCATGTGCTGCACGAAACCGACGATCCGGTGCAGGCCATCAAAGAAGCGGCGCGCGTGGCCACCACGCGTGTGGCCGTGCTGGAGTGGCCTTTCAAGCAAGAAGAGCTGGGGCCGCCGCTGGATCACCGCATTCCGGATGAGCGGATGCAAGAAATTTTCAAAGCGACCGATGTTTCAAAATATGAAATGCATGTTTTGCAACATATGCTGCTGTGGATTCTGGACGTTCGCTGAGACCTACTTGCTATATTTGCATCTTCAACCATGGCCACGTTTCAGGTGGAAACCATGCGCATACGACTCGCACTGGCAGTAAAAACGGGAAGTGCCATTTTAGCGATGATGACGTTGCTTGCCGGTTGTTCCGGCGAAGAAGGCAATCCGGTGGGTCAGGAGAAAACCTCAACTCAGGCGGGTAAACCGGCGGCCCTGCCCGAATTTGCAACGTTGAATCTGTATTCGCCGACCAGTCCGTTTAACCAGAAAATTGCCGCAAACGCGGAAATCGATCCCAATTCGCAAATGTTGGTTCAGAGTTTGCTGGATGCCGGAGACATGGTTATTCAAATAGGCCAGTATTCATCCACGGTGTTTTTTGCCACGGATACCACCCCGCGGCACGATGTCAAATTGGAGTGCGGGCCGGCATGGGAGCTGGGCGTGACTGTCATGAAAGACGTGCCCATTCCGGAATGGGCCGAGCCGGCACATGACCGCGACGGCGCCGCGCCGCCGGTGGGTTGCGGAGAGGACGCCGATCAGGACAATCATATGGTGATCCTGGATTTGACCCGGCGCTGTGAGTACGATTTCTGGCAGGCGCGCAACGTGGATGGGCAGTGGATCGCCAGTTGGGGAAACAGCATCAAAATGGATAGCGACGGTGTGTATCCGAAGGGGATGTCCACCCGTGGCTCCGGGTTTGCCTTTCTGGGCGGCGTGATTTGGCCGGACGAGCTCAAAAAAGGTGAAATTCGGCATGCGCTGGCGTTCAGTTATCCGTTTCCGAAAGCGGGAGGACCGGTGTCGCCGGCCACGTCCAGCGACGGCACGTCCGACCGCGCCGATGCCATTCCCGAAGGTGCACGGCTGCAATTGAACCCGGAGTTGAATCTGGACGAGCTGAATCTGGCGCCGTATGAGAAGGTCATTGCCCGCGCCCTACAGGAATACGGCATGTTTCTTGTCGATCATGGGGGTGAATCTGGCATTGGCCTGTATGCGATAGATCCAGCCAGCGTTAGTGGCAATCCGTACGAGGGGCTCCTGCCGGAGGGCGATTATGTACCTCTGCCGAATATTCCAGTCCAGGAGTTTCGGGTGCTCAAAATGGCACCGCAGGATAGCAACTGGCAACAGCGACTCGGCCTGGTCGCCAGCGGCTGTGCTGAATTTCAATAAATCGAGTGAAACGTTTGATTGGCGTGGAGGGAAGGTAAACCCATGAAGCGAGAGTGGATTCTCTGGTTGGTGATGGCCGGATTGACCATCGGCTGCAGCAATAGGTCGTTGCAGCCGTTGAGCTACGATCCGCCCGGCTCAACCGTTACGACGGACAAAGAGATCGAATTCCAGCCCCGGCGTACCATCTCATTCAGCAACACCGGCGTTGCCGTGAGCAATGAATTTGAGGGTGCGCGGCTCAACGATTTCTGGCAGGTGAACGATTCGGTGTACACCGCGCTCATTCTACCGGAAAACCACCCGGTCAACAACAGCGCCTGGTATGCTTTTAAAATCTGGGCAAAGTCGCCGCAACGCGTAACAGTAAATTTAACCTACCGGCACGGCACGCACCGGTACTACCCCAAGCTCAGCCGTGATGGCCGGAGCTGGGCGCGGCTCGATTCCGTTTTTTTCAGTCGCGATACCGCCAACGGCACCGCCACCTTGAAACTGGACATCGGACCGGACACGCTGTGGGTGTCGGCGCAGGAGCTGATGACGTCGCGGCGGTTTGCGGAGTTTGTGGATGAACTGGCGCGGCTGCCGTTCGTGCACAAACGCATCGCCGGATACAGCCGTATGGGGCGGCCGCTGTTGTTTTTGGAAATTCGCGAATCGGACAACTTTCGGGGACAGGTGTTCATCATCAGCCGTCAGCACCCCCCGGAGGTGACCGGTACGCTGGCGCTGATGACGTTCGTGCGCACGCTGTGTGAGGACGCGCCGCTGGCGCGTCAGTTCCGGCAGCAATTTCGCGTGGCGGTCATGCCGCTGGTCAATCCGGACGGCGTGGATATGGGCCACTGGCGGCACAATGCCGCGGGGGTGGATTTGAATCGCGATTGGTTCCAGTTTAACCAGCCGGAAACACGCATTGTCCGCGATACTCTCACTGAACTGGCGCAGGAAAAGCCGGTGTATTTTGCGCTGGATTTTCATTCGACCCAGGAAGACGTGTTTTACACCCTGGCCAAAAGTTTGAAGACCAATTTGCCGGAGATTACCGACCGCTGGCTGGCGAAACTGCACGAGCTACTGCCGGACTATCCGATCAACGAAAGCCCATCCGGGCTGGGTTCGCCGGTGTCGAAAAACTGGTTTTACCAGACCTTCAACGCCGCCGCCGTCACGTATGAGGTTGGCGACGAAGATCCGCGCGACCACATTCGGCGGGTGGCTAAGGCCGCAGCCAGAGCGCTGATGCAGGTCCTGCTGGAAGCGATTTAGCGCCGGCCCCGGCCAACGAAAAATATTGCCTAAATTTTATTCTTTTATTATATTGAAGACAAGCTAAACGCAAATTGTAGGCAGATTTATTATAAAGAGCTGAAGTTACATTTAGATGATAGGCGGTATTCCCGCTAATCCCAACAGTGGTTGAATGAGTATAACGTTAATAAGTGCAGGTTAACGTGATAAAAATCAAAAATACGAAGCAAAAAATGCAGCTAGTTATTGACATTCCAGAGAAAGATTTAATTGAATTCGGGAAAAAGACCATCGAAGAGGAATTTCAGCGTACGCTGCAGTGGCTGAAAATTAGAAATTCATTTGAGATTTTAGCCCATAAGCTTCAGCAATATGATCAAAAAGATTATTGCGAAACGCTTGAAGCTATTCGGGAAGATGCGTGGCTTGAATATAAAAAAGAACTCAATTTATGAAAATCGTTTTGGATTCAAATATTTTGTTTTCAGCCTTAATCAGCGGTAAAGAAATTTATTTGGACATACTTCAAAAAATTAGAGCGTACACGCCGGACTTTATCTTTCTTGAAATTTCTAAATATGAAGAGCGCATTATAAAAAAAGCCAAAGCTACAAAAGGAGTTTTCTCAATTTGTAAAAGAATTATTTTATGAAATCATTGTTTTTCCAAAAATTGCAATTTCAAAAGAAAGTTTTAAAAAAGCCCACGAACTTTGTGTGGATATCGATCACAAAGATATTCCATATATCGCGCTGAGCATGGAATTGGATATTTCCTTGTGGACGAATGATAAAAAATTGGCAGAAGGCCTGAGGAAAAAAGGTTTTGCTAAAATTATAACTGCGAATGAAATTTTTGAATTATTAAAAGAAATTTGATATAATTGATCTAAAATATAGAGGAAATCATGGCAGAAAACGATCTCAAAGAAAAAGTCTATGAAGCCCTGAAGCAGGTTTACGACCCGGAAATCCCGGTGAATGTGGTGGACCTGGGGCTGGTGTACGATGTCATCATCGAAGACGGCAAGGTGCATGTGAAAATGACGCTCACCTCGCCGGCATGCCCTGTCGCGCCACAGGTGGCCGAAGACGCCCGCAATAAAATTCTTTCCGTGGAAGGCGTCAAGGATGCGGTGGTGGAATTTGTATGGGAACCGATGTGGACTCCCGACATGATGAGCTGGGAGGCCAAAGACCAACTGGGCATGCTGTGAGGAGAGCGCAACATGAGCAGACGATAACGGTGTGATTTAGGGTGTGTCCTGACAAGGCCGCCCTTTTTTATTGAAACCGGACAGGAGGACCGACGACGATGGTGAAAGTGAAAAGCATTTATAAGAAGCCCTCTCCGCACGATGGTGAGCGGATTTACATCGATCCCCTGTGGGCCAATGGGGCGTTTACCGAGTTCGTGAAAATTGCCGACTGGAATCAAAGCGTGGCCCCCTCCTATGAGCTGTGGCGGTATCATTACGATCCCAATCGGTGGGATGAATACGTCCAACTATACAAGGAAGAACTGAAACAGCCGGAGAAACAGCAAGCACTGCAAGAGTTGCTGCAAAAAGCCCAGAACGGCACCGTGACCCTGGTCTGGGGCAACGGCGATGAGCAGCACAACAATGCCCTGGTGCTGAAAGAGGTGCTGGAAAGCATGATGCCAACCCGAAAGGCTGCGTGATATGAAAGTAGGATGCGCAACACAGCCGGTTTTGAAAATAATTCCGGAAACGCACGAACTAACCAACGCCTGTGTGGGCCGAGCGAAGACCCGTGCAGGCGTTTTTTTATGGTGAAAATAACCTGCCGGCCACGCATGAAGGATCAACAGCGTATAATTCACATGGGCGGTTTGATCATTTAAAAAATCAACGGAGGCGTTATGTCCTGGCACGATTATTTGATCGAAGATGATGAGGGGCTGCGTGAAATTTTGAACACGGTCAAAAAAGTTGCCGTGATCGGCATCAAGGACGAGAGCCATCCGAATGAAGCGGCGCACACCGTTCCCCGATATTTGCACTCGCGGGGCTACGAGATCATTCCGGTCAATCCGAAATGCAAGACCGTTTTCGGCAAGACATGCTACCCGAGCATCACCGATGTGCCCGAACCGGTGGACGCCGTGCTCATTTTTCGGCGTCCGGGAAATGTGCCACAACATGCTGAGGAAATTCTGTCGCTGGAACACAAACCGTCAGTGGTCTGGATGCAGACCGGCATTCGCAACATGGAAGCCGCCCACAAGCTGGCGCAGGCCGGCATCAAAGTGGTGCAGGACCACTGCATGTACATGGAGCATTTGAGGCTGACTCGCGCTCATTGATCCGGCGTTTGCTGGATGGATATTTTGGCGATAAGCGCATCTAAACCGTAACCGGTTGAAACACGAGGTGGAATCATGGCAGGCAAGGAGCTTCCCATTCCGCCATTTTTCGCGCCGGACCGCGTGGGCTCGGTCTGGCGGGTGCCGTATGAGCAGCGCGCTGCCGAAGCGGCGCAATGGGCAAAGGAACACGGCATTCGCCCGGCGGCGGAAGATCGCCGCAAGGTGTGTTTGCTGCTGATCGACGTTCAGAATACATTTTGCATCCCCGAGTTTGAGCTGTACGTCGCTGGGCGCTCCGGCACCGGCGCCGTGGATGACAACCGCCGCCTGTGCGAATTCATGTATCGCAACCTGTCGAACATCACGGAAATCTGCCCCACCATGGATACGCATCAGGCCATGCAGATTTTCCATGCCATCTTTTTTGTTGATGAAAGCGGCCAGCATCCGCAGCCATACACGCTGATTTCAGTTGAAGACATCGAGAACGGCCGGTGGCGGTTCAATCCGGCGCTGTCAGCCCACCTGGGCATGTCCGAAGACGAGGTGAACCGCTATGTGTTGCACTACGTTCGGCAGTTGCAGCAAAGCGGCAAATACCAGTTGACCATCTGGCCGTATCATGCCATGCTGGGCGGTATTGGTCATGCGCTGGTGTCGGCTGTGGAAGAGGCGATGTTCTTCCACACCATGGCCCGCCAGAGCCAGCCGGACGTTCAGATCAAAGGCAATCACCCACTCACCGAAAACTATTCGGTGCTGCGGCCGGAGGTGATGCAGGATGACCGCGGCCGGACGCTGGTCGATAAAAATGAGGCGCTGATTCGCAAGCTGGCGCAGTTCGATGCCATTATCGTGGCCGGGCAGGCCAAAAGTCACTGCGTGGCCTGGACAGTGGAGGACCTGCTGCGCGAATTTCAGGTCATTGAACCAAAATTGGTGAATCGCGTCTATTTGCTTGAGGATTGCACCTCGCCGGTGGTGGTGCCCGGGGTGATCGATTACACCGATCAGGCCGATGAGGCCTTCCGCCGCTTTGCCGAGGCAGGTATGCACATCGTACAATCCACGCAGCCGGTTGCCGAATGGCCCGAATGGCCGGAATGAGATAAACCGCCTCTGCCCATCTTGCATGAACGCCGGTATGAGCTACACCGGCAGCGTTTTCCGAGTCACCCATGCCGCGGCGGCGTCGGGACTTGTTTGAATCTTTTCCGCCTTGCGTGGTAATCCCTGGCAACGCACTGTCATTGCGAGGATCGAAACGACGGCGCAATTTGCATTATTTATCGGCAATGCCCCCGTCTCCAATGCAAGGTCGATGCTCGCAATGACAAAATGAATTTACTTTTTTGATAAACCTGGATACCTACGATATTTCTTCGCAAACCACGAACCTGAGGAACGGGAGGAAGCAGAGCATGTTGCAAGCAAAGGTGTATCTGACCAGACCAATTCCGGACGCGGGAATCGAAATTCTGCGCAAACAGATTTCGGATTTTCATATGAATGAAGAGGATCGGGTGCTGTCGCCAGAGGAGCTCAAACAGGCCGTGAAAGGCTGCGACGGCATTCTGAGCCTGCTGACCGATAAAATGGACGCCGACGTGATGGACGCCGCCGGTCCGCAGTTGAAGGTGATTGCCAATTATGCGGTCGGCTTCGATAACATCGATCTTCAGGCGGCGACCGAACGCGGCATTCTGGTGACCAACACCCCCGGCGTGCTCACCGACGCCACCGCGGATTTTGCCTGGGCGCTGCTCATGGCCACGGCGCGGCGCATCCCGGAATCGGAGCGCTACGCCCGCGCGGGCAAATACAAGGCCTGGGGCCCGAAGCTGTTTCTCGGCGGCGATTTCGTTGGCCGCACCCTGGGCATCGTCGGGGCCGGGCGCATCGGCTCGGCCATGGCCAAACGCGCCACCGGCTGGAACATGCGCATTCTGTACACCGATGTGCAGCCCAATCCCAACATCGAAAAAGAAGTCGGTGCGCAGTTTGTGGATATGGACACGCTGCTGCAGGAATCGGATTACATCTCCATTCACGTGCCGCTGACCCCGGAGACGCATCACTTGATCGATGAGGCCGCGCTGCGCAAAATGAAACCCACCGCGTATCTGGTCAACACCTCCCGCGGCCCGGTGATCGATGAAGCGGCGCTGGCCCGGGCGCTGAAAGAAAAGGTCATCGCTGGCGCCGGCCTGGATGTGTTCGAGGAGGAACCGAAAATCCACCCGGGTTTGCTGGAGCTGGAAAACGTGGTGATCACGCCGCACATTGCCTCAGCCACGCACGAGACGCGCAACAAAATGGCTACCATGGCCGCCACCAATTTAATTGAGGCGTTGCGCTCCAACCGCCCGCCCAATCTGGTGAATGTGGATGTCTGGAAAGACTGATGTGAATGGATCGCGAACCAACATGAGGAAAAAAAACGGTGAGCTGGCTGAATCGTGTGATTGTAACGGCATTGCCCGCCGTTCCCAAACCCATCGTGCGCAAAATCTCCAGTCGCTACATCGCCGGGGACACCCTCGACGATGCGGTGCGGGTGATCCGTGACCTGGAAAAGCAAAACGTGTGTGCCACGGTGGATGTTCTGGGGGAGCACATTTATCGCCGCGAAGAGGCCCTCAACGCCGTGGATAATTACATCGCGGCTCTGGATCGGATCGAAAAAGAAAAATTGGATAGCAACATCTCCATCAAACTCACGCAACTCGGCCTCGAGCTGGATTTTGACTTTTGCCTGAACAACGTGCGCAAAGTGGTGGATGCCGCCCGCGGCCACAACAATTTCGTGCGCATCGACATGGAAGACTCTTCCTGTACCACGCGCACGATCGACATCTACCGGCGGTTACGCCAGGATTTCGACAACGTGGGCCTTGTGCTGCAGGCCTATCTTCGCCGCACCATGCGCGATCTGGAGGAACTGCTGGATTCGGGCATCAAGCTGAACATCCGGCTGTGCAAAGGGATTTACGACGAGCCGCGCACCATTGCCTACAAAGATCCGGTGATCATCAACAACAATTACGTGGCGTTACTGACCCGCATGCTGGAAAACGGCGTGTATGTTGGCATTGCCACGCACGATGAAAAATTGGTGTGGCATGCGCTGCAGTTGATCGAAAAGCTGAAGCTGCCCAAAGACGCGTATGAATACCAGATGCTGCTGGGGGTGGATGAAGAGTTGCGGCGGATCATCGTCGAAGATGGCCACAAACTGCGCGTGTACGTCCCCTATGGCCGGCACTGGTACGCTTACTCCCTCCGCCGCCTCAAAGAAAATCCCAAGATCGCGGGGTATATTGTGAAGAATTTGGTTTCGTGATCGGCAAAACCCTTTTGCTATGAAAGCCACACGGGGGCGGAGGGTTGGGTGGGGTTTTTGTTGGAAGGCTAACGCTGAAGCTCAGCCGCCGTGCGAAGCAAGCACGGCGAGCGGAGCACGGCGGCTGCAGCGGGCGTTGGGCGAAATTACGTCACGGTTTCCCGAAGTTGCTGAAGTCTGCGAAGCAGCTTGACCACCTAGCCCGAACGAAGAATCGCGTCCCAGTGTCCATCACAAAACCGCTCTCCACGGACACAGTAGGTCAGCATGGTCTTGATTCGATCGAGGCTGGCTTCGGCAATCAATGTGTCGTCTGCCAACATCTTCGCTGCCACGGCAGGATCATTGTCACACCAACACGGGTTGCCGGCGGGTCGAAAGAACTCCGTAATTTCCCGTCACTCAGCTTCCCACTGCCATTAACACCCGCTTCGCTTCCTCGGGCAGCTCCACAGGCACAAACATCGATGCCGGATAAAGATATCCCTCCGGCTCCGACAGGTCTTCATCGATGATGCGGACCATGTTGTGGGACTCCGCTTCCGGGTCCGGCAATCTACGATAGACTTTGCCGACAATGAGACTCGCCGGATGGCCTTCATTGTGGATGCACAGAACAAATTCGGTCATTTTATTATCCTCTTGATTTTGAGGTCCTTACGACCTATCCCGTGGGCTTCGTACCAATGGATTTCGGCCTCGCATATGGTCCCATCCGCAAGCTCCACTGTGGCTATACCCTATCATCTTCCGTCAACGTCCTCGGCCCTACATGCGCTCCAGGTAACGTCGGATGTACACACCACGGCCTGAGGCAATGTTTTCGATGTCCCTGATCTCACTGAGGATCTTGAATCTTGGGTGCATTCATGTTAGCACGTGCCAATTTGAATCAGACATACACCTTGCTCGGGCACGTCAAGGATAACTCATCACCTTCGTTTCCAGCAAAGCCGTCTAACTGCCT
>JAUZRQ010000009.1 GCA_030950365.1 Candidatus Zhuqueibacterota bacterium
ATCCTGTACGTGGGCGAAACCCGCAAGCCCTCCCTGCCGCTGGCCATTGCGGTCGATTTCCCATAGCTGGCGCGCGCGGTTATCCGCCAGCCACAGCACGTTTTGAATCGGATCCAGGGTCATCGCGCCGGGCTTTTGCAATGGCTCCAGGCTCCAGAGCAGAGTACCATCGTCGGTGTAATGTTTGAGGGCCACCGGCATGCGGCTAAGCATCCAGAAGCTGCCATCCGACGTGTCGATTTCGATATCGATGACATCACGCTGAATGATTTCAAGGCCGGTGGGCTCGCCTTTGGCATCGAGCTGCACCACGGCACGCGACCAGAAATCCGATACCCAGGCCTGATGCGTGCGCGGATTCACTGCTATGCGAATGGGATTGAGAAACAGGCCGGCGGTGAAAATGATATGCTGGCCATCGTGAGTGGTGCGTGCAACCTTACCATCCGCAGCGTTTACCAGCCAGATAAAGGACGGTCCAGGTGTGATGCTCACAGCCTCTGACGCCGGGGTTTCGTAATCATCCGAAATGACCGACAGTCTGTACCAGCGTGGTTGCTCGTATGGCGCATCGGTTTCCATGTATTGGGTTCGGTCTGCATTCACATCCGACACGGCGGTAAACCCGGCCTCACCTGCGAGCTTGCGATAAATACGAATCGCGGTGATATCCTTGAATGGAAACGGATCCCACCGCACCACGACGGTGTCCAGAAATGACACCACATGGGGCCTTGCGGGAATGCCGCCAGTTTCGCGGTTCTGAGGATCAAGAGGATTTGTTCTCGGACGTTTACTACAGGATAAAAAGAAAGCGGTGAATAGCATCACCGCCATTGGCCAGACCAAACAATCAAAACGAATCCGAAATCGAAGCGAGTTCATAGACTGCAGGCGTCTCCGGCCCTGTTTTTTGACGTCGTACTTATTCAGCCGCTCAGCTATCCAGCATTCCGGGCTTTTCGGTTGAAAGCGAGGTTTTGATGTGGCGCGATTTTTCATTCATGGAATGGCAGAAAATACCGGAATGACAATGGATCAAGCGAATTATTGGAATGGCTGAAGGTTTTCTTGAAATATAACTGTTCAACTCATTATTATCCGTTATAGCGAGAAGCGGAGCGATGAAAAGAGCTCATTTGCATATTCCAAAAGAGACAACAAAACACCTATCTGACGGCTGTTCGTGTGGATGACCGAGAATGCATATGGCGAAAATAGCTGAATAGTTTCCTCGACTTTCCGCTAACTTCAAATAAAAATAAGAAATTGCTGTGGGGAAAGCAAGCGAATATTCGAGGAAATCTCGGGTCAGGAAGGGAAAAACATATACGACGGATGCGCCTTTGGCCAAAGTAGAATTCTGCCTCTATTTCGGAGCATAAAACCAGCCATTTCTCTATTGCTACACAGTTCGGATTTTATGAATTTAATTTGAAAATACGTTTTAAAAAGCCGCCTCCGTTCCCCTCAGCAGATGTTTCCCCTGCCGACGTTGGCATGCGGTTAGCGCCACCGTTTTCAGGTGATTGCCGCCGCTGCATGTTTTTTTTCAATGCGCTGGCGTAAATCAGGCGATTCTGGATCGCTACTGAAATCTGGTTGGCGAGAATCTCCAGAGTTTTGAGTCGACTATCGTCCGGATATTCAAGATCCACCGGATCATCGATAATGATGGCGCCGATGATTTTGCCAGTCTGCGACTTCAAAGGCACAGCAATGGCAGCAGCCTGTGACCATTCATCCGGCATACGTGATTCATGGCGATCGACGTAATAAACGTGCTTGATTTCGGCCAGAGCCGGATGCTTGCGCTTGATCAAATACGCTTTGCCTTGCGCAAATTCCGGCCGAAACAGCGTTAGAAAATCCTCAATATCGATCTTTAGTTCGGACACCTGTCGAGCCTTAATCTTGTCATCGCAGGCCACAGCGCGAATTTCCAGTTTGCGGGTTTTCTGGCTAATGAGGCCCAGGATTACCAGTTGAAAATCCAGGCAAAATTTCACCGACCAAACGATTTCCTGCAGTAGCTCGTCCAATCGGAGATACAGCTTGAAAATGTTGCTGGTGACCAGCACTTGCATCAACCGGCGATTGCGCTGGGCCTGTTCGAGAGTGAACCTGTGGTTCAAAATCAGCATGGAAACCAACCGGCTAAACAGTTCCAGGGTGCGGAAAAACGTTCGATTGGCTCGAAAATCTGGTACAGGATCATCCAGAGACAGGTAACCAAACGAATTGAGTTCACGATCGGCGAGATTGATAACCACGATGTCGCGCGGGTGCCATTGCCCGGCAGGACGCCGCCGCTGGGAACGCCGCTCCAACATGCTGGAAGCTAAGGCATGTTGCCGTCCCCTCCGATCCTGCTCAAAGTACAAAACCTTAATACGATAGCGGTTCTCAAAAATCCGGTCGATCACATCCTTGGGGACCTCGAGGCGCCGCTTTTCTTTTTCTGTCGGTTGCCCATAGCCCACCATAACCACCTTGATGTATGCTTTCCGGGCACGATCCAGAATAGCCAGGGTAGCCCGTTTGAATTTGAAAATTTGACAGGTGAGTCGCGCCAGCCGGCCAAGAAGCGTCGGAAATGATACCTCTCTGCTGGTTTCCATCAGATGCCAGAGCTGATCGATCAATTGGGCTTCCTGAAAATGCAGAGCCTCCCCATTGGGCGGCCGGCCGTTGAATTCCAGTTCTTCAACTTCACCACGGTAGCCACGCACTTGATCCTTTTCAGCAAACGCCGGTTGCAGCCGCAGCATCACCGGCACGTGCGTGCCATATTTGCCCACCAGCTCGATCTCGAGTGGCGCTTTGGTCGCCTTCGACTCGACCTCGTTGAGCCATTCAAAAAAATACCATTGCTGATGGCGGGGAATGAGATCAAGTAGTGTGAGTTCCAGCAGTTCGTCCTCACTGAATCCGGAAAGGGAAATCAGGCCGGGATTGACCGAAGTGAATTTTCCCTGCGCGTTCAACATGAAATAGCCTTTCTGCCTCGGGATGGATTCGGCTCCGGAACGGGCTGCTTCCTGCTGCTCCAGGCGGGCTTTTTCGATAGCCTTTTTCACCGCAAACGGTAAAGCTGTCAAATAGCCGCGCGCTTTTTTTATGTAATCGGTCGCCCCTAGTTTCATGGCCCGCGCCGGTTTTTCCGTGTCGTCTTCGGAAAACAACATCAGGACCGGGGTGTTGATTTTGTTTCGCTGCAACGCTTGCAGCAGATCAAAATTATCGCCTTCTTCGATGTCCTCGTCAGCAAGAATTAAATCATAATGATGCGTCTTTGCCAGCCGCACCGCTTCCTGGATCGAGCCGCAGGTGTCTACTAAAAAGCTGGCGTCGTAAAATTTGAGCATTTTTTGGGTGATTTCTCGCTGCGAAAGATTGGCGTTGGCCAGCAGAATCTGTACTTGCGGTGAAGTCTGGCTTTGCGATGATGTCACACCCGTTCTCCTCCCTTCGGACAAAAAAGGCCACCCTGGTTTGTCACTGAGGTGGCCCTAAGATGCAAAATTTGGTGGAAAAAATGCGTGATACTGCAGCAGATGAATTACAGTCGGTTCAAATATTTATGTACGCTATCAACGTATTCGCTGTCCGGGTACTGGCTCAGCAATCTATTAAACACAGCAACAGCCTGGTCATTATTACCCAGTTGCATATAAGTTCGTCCCATCATGTAAAGCGCGTCATCGCCCTTAAGGGTGCGTTCGTAATTCAGCACTTTCTGAAAAGCGTCGATGGCAGAAAGATAATCGCCTGCAGCGAAATAGCTTTCACCGATCCAGTATTGACAGTTGCTGGCCAGTGAATGATTGGGATATTTCTGAATTATGGCGGCAAAAATGCTAATAGCATCGCTAAATCGCCGGCTGTAGAATTTATTGAGGGCATTTTCGTAGGCCGTGGAAATATCCTGAATGCGCATGGCGATGGTGGAAACCGACGCCGGTTTGATGGGCGTAGTCTGACGAGGCACCCGGGTTTGCTGAAACGCATTGATGGTGCCCTGACGGCTGGCGATTTCTTGCTGCAGCTTATAAATTTCGCGTTCTTTGCGCTCGATGGCCTCATTCAGTTCATCGATCCGCGAGCGCAGGCGAACGTATTCTTCCACGGTGACGGCGCCACCAGCCGCGGCCGTTGCTTCCATACCCTGTTGTTGGTTTTCGAGGGTGCTCAATTTGTTCAGGAAATCGCCAAGGTCCTCCTCACCCTCGTCGCCCTCGGTGGACTCGGAATTTTCTTCAGTATCTGTGAAAAAGGTTTCGTCGCTTTCCTCACCTACCTCATCGAGCCTGGTGAACAGTTGCTCTTCCGGCACTGTGGATTTCGGTCCAAGGAAAAAGGTCACCCCGGCGCGGGCGGTCAAATAAGCGTCATTGATCTTGTTGCCACGCTGTCCGCCATCGAGGTCGTCGCCCGTGGTATATTTGGCCGTACCAAAGAACGAAACGGCCATGGTCGGTGTCACAAAAAAGCGAAATCCTCCGCCGAGCAACGCCTCGGCGTCATTGTACCGCTTGTTCTGTTCAACCTGGAAATTAAACCCGCCGAATCCGGCCATTAAAAACGGCCGAAATCGGCCAAACCGCATAAATTCATAATCGGCATATAGATCACCAAAAAAGAGATTGGTGACGAAGGTTTTAGAGATACCGGGCAATTTGAACCCCAGCGTATTGTAACCGGCCGTCAGATTTATACTCAGTTTATCGGTCAGTCGATATGTTAACAGCCCTTCACCGCCAAAACCAAACGGCGTCACAGCCAGGTCGCTGTATTGCTGCGATGCTCCACCGCTAAAGCCAAAGCCCCATCGGCCTTTCAAACCCTGGCTGAACACATCATCATGTATTTGGATTACGAAAGCCAGGAGCGTAACCAGGAAGATGCGCTTGAAGTTCATTTTAACACTCCTCTGTCTGTGAATTGAGCTTCCATGCCCCAAAAAGGGTCAAGGGATTGCATTGCGAAAGGGTTCTCTATTGTTGGTTGGCATTTTTCTTTCGATACCCTAAATACGCCTGCAATTCCACCGGTAGCACCTTTTCCATATTGATTTTTTCGTCGGTGTAGAGGTTGTAGGCCTCTACCAGTTCCTCCAGCGTCTGTTTCAATTGCTGCAATTCGCTGTCCGATTTCTTTTCCTGAATCGCGTCCCGAATGGCCAGAATCGTATCACCGATCTTCTCGAAATAGAAATTGAGCATGGACTGATTGATCAAATTGTTGACGGACGCTTTGACATCTTTTTCTTTATCAACAAGGGTTTTTAGGGTATTCTTCAGATGGAATAAATTTAAATCCTTCACGAGCTGCTTGTCGATGCCCAGGTAAATGAACAGCGCCGGTTGCTTTTTGTAGTAATCGGTTTTCAACGCAATATTAGTCAGCAGGTATTGTTCCACGATAACGCGCTCGCCAAATGTGATCTTCCTGTGGGTAGCGTATCGAAGTGAATTGGCTTCTTTATTATATTCCACGCGCACCATTAGATCGGCAAACGAAAAATAAAGTAGCTCTTTCATTTACTCGCTCTCGTTTGAGTCACTGCATCACCTGGCTGCTTTTTGCATTAAAATTACAACATTTATGCCAAACCGGCCGCCTGTGCAGCCTTTGACATAATCTTAAAAAAATCAAGAAATAGCAAGCATTGGATTTTTAAAGGGGTTGTCTCAAAAGTGTCCGCTTTTGAAACTTTGTTAAAAAGTGAACACTTTTATGCCAGCCAGGGTCGCGAACGAATATATGAAAGAGCCTGCCGAAGAGTGTCCTCAGAGATGTCCTCAAACAGACGGGCTTCTCCCACAGTCACCGGAAGCGCGAGACGAATTTTCCCCGCTTTCTTCTTTTTATCAAAGGCCATCAACGCAAAAACCTCATCCATATTAATACCATCCAAGGTGGCCCTTAGCGGAATTTGGGTAAAAAATCTTTCCAGTCGATGAAATTCCGCTTCCGACAACTCTCCCATTGCCCGGGAAATCCAGGCCTCGGCAAGCATCCCCCAGAAAACGGCTTCACCGTGCCGCAGCTTGTTGTACTCCGATGCGGCTTCGAGCGCATGCCCGATGGTGTGACCATAATTCAAAATGGCACGAACCCCGGCTTCTTTTTCGTCTTCTTCCACAATGCGCGCCTTGATCTGGCAACTTTGAAACACCGCCTGCTGAATGGGCTCGGTTTCAATCGCAAGCAGACGCCTCATCTCCATTTCGCACAGTAAAAACAAACCACGATCTGCGATTATCCCATGTTTGACAATTTCGGCCATGCCGCTAATGATTTCCGTTTCCGGCAGTGTGCGTAAAAAATGTATGTCAATGAAGACCAGTCTGGGCTGATAAAAGGCGCCGATCAGATTTTTGCTCATTGGATGATTGATGGCGACCTTGCCGCCAATGCTGGCATCTACCTGGGCCAGCAGGGTCGTAGGTACCTGATAGAACGGTAGTCCACGCATGAAAGTGGCAGCGACAAACCCGGCCAGATCGCCAATGACGCCGCCCCCTAAAGAAACGATGCCCCAGTCGCGAGCCGCGCCAAATTGCAGCATTTGGGTGATAATCTTTTCGTACACGATCAACGATTTGGCTTCTTCGCCAGCGTTCACGACGATGGACTCCACGGCGAAATCGTTGCCGGTCAGGGCTTCGGTCATGGGTTGCAGGTAAAGTTTGGCCACACGATCATCCGTGATGATGATCAACCGGCGTGGCGCGGCATACAGCTTTAGCAGCTCAGGTAGCTTGCCCCAATACTGATCACAAATGAAGATCGGATAACTGTTCGGCCCAAGCCGAACTTTTAATGTTCTCATAGACGATTGACTTTGCAAATCAACGGTTGCTTTCATCGTTTCGGATGAGGACCTTCAACACTCCGGTTTTTTGCGCAGCCTCGAAAGCGGCCAGTCCATCACTCAGGGGGAATTCTGCATGGATCATTCTCATCACTTCGACGCGTTTTTCTGCCAGTAGGCGCAATGCCGGGCGGAATGGGCCACAGCGCGAACCAATAAGTTCGATCTCATGAATGACCAGTGGCGCGAGATCGGTTTGAATGCCGCCGGCGTAGGTGCTTTTCAACACCAGCCGGCCACGCGGTCGGGTTTTGGCGATGGCGGTCTCGAATGCCTTCGGCGCGCCGGTGGCCTCGACCACCAGATCGAATGCCTGGGCTGGCAGGTCGTCTGCGCTGGCGGTTGTGCGAATGCTCAGACTTTCGGCCAGAGCCAGCTTTTCGCTATGCCTACCCAATAGTGTAACGTCGCAGCCGAACTGCTTCAAAACCTGCACAATGAGCAAGCCCAGTTTGCCATCCCCGATGACCAGCGTGGGCAGGCCGGGAGGCAAGTGCAATTGCTCGGCGATTTCGCACGCCGCGGCCAGCGGCTCGGTAAAGACCGCCTCGCGATCCGGAACCGACGCTGGAATCTCGTACAAATTATCCACCGGCAGAGTCAGAAATTCGGCCATGGCGCCGTCTTTGTTGAAGATGCCCAGCACGGTTCGATTGGGACAGTGGCGCTGCAGGTTTTGCCGGCAATAATCGCACTCGCCACAGCCGAGGTTGATCTCTCCCACCACCCGCTTGCCGAGCCATCCCGGATCGTCGCATTCAACCACCTCGCCTACAAATTCATGACCCAAAATGCCGGTGAATCCCATATAACCACGGGTAATCTCAATATCGGTATTGCAAATACCGGCCATGCGCATGCGGATCAGCGCCTCGCCGGGCTGCGGCTGAGGCATAGGGCGTTCGCCCAGAGTTAAACTACCGTCGAAATAAAGGGCTTTCATACAGCGATTTCTATTCGATATCATACTATTATTGCACCAATCCGTACGCCCCGAAATATACGCCAACCGACCTAAAAATCAAATGAAAATTGCGAAACGGGTCGGAATTCCACTGAACAGCATGATGCCAACTTAACCGCATTGGAATGAGCTGTCCCATATTGATCATCTCATGCAACTTTCATCATGTGCGGAGTGCGAGCTGTGGTGTGAGCGGATAGCTCATGCAGGCGGCGGCGCACATGAGCAATGTGATCGCGAAGCTCCGCCGGTGCGCACTGGAGAAAACGCCGATAATAATCTACCGCTTCATTGGTGCGATGGAGAGTGTCCAGAGCGAGCGCGCAATTCAACAGCGCCTCATGGTAGCGCGATTCGAACGACAGCGCATGTCGGTAGCACTGAATGGCCTCTTCTGTTTTGCCCAACCGAGTCAGCGCAATACCTTTATTGTTCCAGGCTCGAATGAATCCGGGGTTGATTTCCAGTGCACGGTCATAGCTGCGAATGGCGCTGGCATAATCTTTCATCTTGACAAGCATGTTGCCGCGATTGTACCACAGCATGGCATCCTGATCATTGATCCGCAAAGCTTGATCAAGTGCCAAAAGCGCCCGCTCGGGTTGTCCCTGTTTGCTGTGCAAAATGGCAATATACGCCCAGATCTTGGCGTTGGTCGGCGCCAACCGCGCTGCCTGCAAGAACAATGTGATGGCCTTTTCATTCTGTCCCATTCGGCGCAGCAGCTTTCCGTGCATAAAAGGCACTTTCCAAAGAGCAAGAGGGCGTTCCTGTAACCGTTCATAATACGCATTGGCTTCGGTGAGTTGCCCGAGCTTGCTCAGCGCCAGTCCTTTGTTGTAAAACAGCAGCGCATCCGGTTCAAAATGCTTTTCGATCTCGTCAAAATAATTCAACGCTTCGCGCGGCATGTTTTTTTCGATCAGAATCGCGCCAATATTCAGCATCACTTCTGGTAAAACAATCCAGTCATGGATTCTCAAGAATTCATGCAACGCCTCATCCATTCGCTGATTGCGCAATAAAGTCATGCCTTGTAGCCAGTGGTGCCACAGCTGCTCTTTTTCCTTCGTCTCGGGGAACACATCGATTGCGCGCAAAAACTCGCGATGGCGCAAGCAGAAGATCGCTTCATATTGATCCTGATCACAAGCAGGCGGCAATGATTTAAGCGCACTGCGGTAAAAGTGCGAGTACACGCTGATCCGGTCGTTGACGAGAAAATAGGCATTGGTAATGAGCCCGGCCAGTACCAGCAGGCCAAGAATAAAAATCTCCTCGCGCGATGAGCGGTTTAACAGTTCAAGGATCAGGCCGATAAGCGTCACCAGCCCCAGAAGCATATTCACCGCAAAAAGCCGGTAATTTTCTTGGTGATATGCGAAATAGGCGAGATACGCAAACAGCGCCAGTGCTCCCATCACCGTAGCGATAAAATACATACATCCGCCTCCTTGATGCTCTCCCAGGTCGATTGCGGGTTTATCTACTAAACAATCGGCATGTCGGAGCCAGAGTTTTGAAATATGAACCAAATATCATATCTAAGTATGGCACTGCGCTGGCACTGTGCTTTTCGGATAGTTGTAGAGAGAATTTACTTCACGCCTGTGGAGGGTAAGGGAACGCCAGAATGATGGTTCATCCACCTGGAAAGACACAACGCAAAATGGGAATAGTGTAGGGAAATACAAAAGAATTTGCTTTGGTGAATTGGCTAAGAGCAAAGCTAAACTTTGGTAGCGCATTAGGGCTCTTCTTTAGAAGCGTACTCCTTCTGCTTTTTCTGTTGCAGGCTATTCCGAATCAGCATTATCCCGATGATAATAAAGATAATCGGCCAGAGATCGACGAGGAACTGTGCCCGGATGAGATTGAGGTTGTTGAAAAAGATGATCAGGCCGAGCGCTGTAAGCATTCCGCCGAAAATAAAGTCGAACACGTTTTGGGAATGGCGAAGATACATGGCCAGAAATCCGAATCCCGCCGCAATCAGAAAAATCGGCCAGGCCGTTTCGATGGGCCAGAACGGGATCAGCTCATAATTGCGGATGAGGAAGAATCCACCGAGGGTGGCGAGAAACACGGTATTGAACAGCGAATTCGAGTGCGAGAACTGCCGGTAGCGCATGAAAGACCGCGCGCCGGCAAATAATAGCAACACCGGATAGATGTGAATCCAATCCAGATCGACCCAGTCCAGCTTCTGGGCTAACAAATACAGACCGAGAAAAATGAGAAACAGGCCCGGCAAAATCGACCGCCGGGCAGCAGGCGAGGTCATGGTTTGTGTCTGCACCAATTGCGTTTCGTGTCAGGATTTGGGTTGACTTTCCGAGTACATCCGCTCATCTTCTTCGGGAACCACGATGGCCATCACAATGTAGGCAATGATTCCGAGAAATAGGGATGAAATAGTCAGTAGAACATACAGCACGCGCACAATCGACGGATCGACGTTGAAATAGCGGGCCAATCCGCCGCACACACCGGCAATTTTGCGGTCATGAATGGTACGGGTCAGGCGCTTGGTTTCGGTCATGACGGCCTCTTCCTTTTCGGCATGCAAGGATACATCACTGTCTTTTTTGAAAATTAAATACAATCCCAGGCCAATAATAAACACCGATATCAAAAAACCACCGTCAAAAAAGTGAAATCGCCAGGGAAACATGAAACGGAAGTTGAATTCGTCCATCAGCAGGGCGAGCCCGAGGACGATGAGCACAATGCCAATGATCATCCCCAAATTGTCGGACGATTTTTCGCGCTCCTGCGACTGGGCAAAATCGTGCGGATTTTCCGGAATGATGATCCATCCGGCGAGGTAGGCCACAAAACCAATGCCACCGAAGAACCATGAAATGGCCCACAAAATGCGCACCAGCGTGGGATCGATCTGAAAATACTCGGCCACACCGCCACACACGCCGGCAATATAGCGGTCCGAAACCGAGCGGTACAGTCGCCTGGTGGTGCCACCGACCTGCGATTGTTCACCGCCGGGTGAGGATTGAGGCTCTGTAGGGACCGGTACCGGGGATTTTTCCTGATCGGCTTTTGATTTCTTTGGTTTCCCGCCGCGTTTCTTTTCCTCTGCCATGGACTTCCTCTCGGTTTGTATGCAATTTCAAAAACAATAACGACTTTGATGGATTCGTAACGGCTCCGCAGTCTCAGGTTGCAGTTTTACGGCGCAACTGTTCAGCTAATTCCGTTTAATGCAATCTTGCCAGTCATCGCGAGCAGCCGCCGCAAAGCGGGTGCGCCTGTCCGACTGCTGGCGGACGGCGATCTCTTTGTCAATATAACAATGAGATCACGTCGTCGCTCCGCTCCTCGCGATGACGGGTAGGAGACTGAACAGTTACTTTGCGGCCCGTCATTGTGAAAAGCGATTGAATGCCGTTTTTCTGCTTTGCCAGGCGGCTTCTGCTTGTTAAGTCTCTGCGACGTGCCAATGGATTGCTCGTTTGCGAAGCTGTTATACACAGACGTAGAAATGGCGCAAAGGTTTCAGCCGAATTGACGATATTTTGCCTCGATGGCCATCATTTTTTCCAGCCGGCGCTGATGGCGGCCGCCGCCAAAGTGGGTGCTAAGCCACGTTTCCACGATTTTTTTTGCCAGAGCATCGCCGATGATCCGGCCGCCGAGGGTGAGCACATTGGCGCCATTGTGCTCGCGGCTATTGAACGCGCTGAACAGATCGTTACAGCAGGCGGCGCGAACGCCGGGCACTTTGTTGGCCACCATGGCCGAGCCAATGCCCGCCCCATCGATGATGATGCCCCATTGTACCGCCCCGCCTGCGACTTTTTCGGCCACAGCCTGTGCAATATCCGGATAATCAACCGGATCGGGGCTGTGTGTGCCCACGTCCTGCACCTGATAACCGAGGGATTTCAAATGCGGCACCAGAATCTGTTTCAGCTCAAAGCCGCCGTGATCGGCGCCAATGGCGATGCGGCGATCGGAAGCAGCTTGCGCGGGCTTCGGTGCAGGATTGGGCGTCCCGGAGAATTTTTGCCCGGTATCTGCCCCCATAACGATATCGATGCCTTTGGCTTTGGCCGCATCGCGGGCAGCCGGCGTGATCAACGTGGTTTTTTCGACGTGAATCGTGCGTTTGCCAGATTTCCACGCATGAATGACCTGAGCTTCCGTGAGTAGCGATCGGGGCATCTTTAAGCATTCCTTGATTTAATTCATCTTTTCTGCGATGCCGGTCATTGGTACGAAACGCACCATGGGCCCGCGAATGACGTCGAGACGGTTTTTGCTCAACTTGAGAACTTTATACAGATGCTGATCGAAATGGCCGACGGGCAGCACCATCACGCCACCTTCTTTGAGCTGGTCGGTGAGTACATGCGGAATTTCCGTCGGCGCGGCGGTAACAATGATGCGGTCGTACGGCGCATGTTCGGACCAGCCCAGCGATCCATCGCTCAGCCGCGTGTGTATATTGGTATAGCCGAGCCTTTTCAAACGCTGGGTGGCGAGGTGATACAGCTCGGGAATGATTTCCACAGTGTACACTTCCTGTGCCAGCTCGGCAAGAATGGCCGTTTGATAGCCAGAGCCGGTGCCGATCTCCAGCACGCGATGCTTGCATTTTACATCCAGCATGGCGGTCATATAAGCTACAATGTAAGGCTGGGAAATCGTCTGATTCTCTCCAATGGGCAGGGGCGCGTCTTTATAGGCGAGATGGCGCAAATCGTCCGGTACGAACAGGTGTCGGGGCACTTTCCGCATGGCGGCAATCACGCGTTCGTCCTGAATGCCTCTACGAATGATCTGCTCTTCCACCATTTTGTGCCACAAACGGGCAAATTTCTCGTCGCGTGTATTCGCCATTTAACGTGATCTTTCCGGCATTTTGGATGGATACTTTGCTTTCTTACGCTTCATACTGCATCAGCTCGGTGACATGCGCCAGCACTGAGCCGGCAAGCGCCGCCAGATTGTAGCCGCCTTCCAGCGACGAAACGACACGGCCGTCGCAGTGTTCACGGGCCAAAGTCAGCACCAGTCGCGTCATTGCCGCGAAATTATCCTCGGTGAGTTGCAACTGCGCCAGCGGATCATCTCGATGGGCATCGAATCCGGCGGAAATAAGCACGAATTGCGGTGAAAACGTCTGGAATACATCCGGGATGACCTCTTCGAACTTCTGCATGTATTCCTCTGCCGGTGTGCCCGGTGCGAATATCACGTTGCGGTTGAAGCCTGTGCCCTCGCCCGAGCCGATCTCATCCGGCCGGCCCGTGCCGGGATATAGCGGCCATTGGTGCAGGCTCAAAAAATACACCTGCCGATTGTCATAAAACGCCTGTTGCGTGCCGTTGCCGTGGTGCACATCCCAGTCAATGATGAGCACTCGTTCCAGATGATGATGGTGCAGCAAATTGTGCGCGGCCAGCGCAATGTTGTTGAACAGACAAAAGCCCATGGCGCGGTCTTTTTCAGCATGATGGCCGGGCGGTCGTACGGCGCAAAATGCATTGTTGAGTTCGCCGGCCATTACGGCGTTAGTCGCTTCGACAAGTGCATTCACCGCCAGCAGCGCCGCATCGTACGATCTGGCCGAAACCAGGGTGTCCGGATCCAGTGAGGCCGGCGCATTTTCACAGGCACTCACGATTCGCTGGATGTGCTGACGCGTGTGGTTCACTTCCAGAAAGTCGCGCGAACACCGCTCCTGAATGGGCCGCAGCAATGGCTGCCACAGCCCGGCTTCCTCCAGCCGCCGCCGAATGGCTCGCAGCCGGTTGGCGTTTTCCGGGTGACCGTTTTGCGTGTCGTGCGCGAGAAACAAGTCATCGTAAAAAATGGCCGTGTTCATGGGACTGCCTCAGATGCTTTCGCTTCATCGTGCAGCTATTCAGGCCCTGGCATGGCGCTCAGAAACCCAAACAGCCGATTCACCGTTTCGATGGATGCGTCCTGTCCGCAACAGGCCGGAATCGAAACCTCCCTGATCGCGATCCGAACTGGGCCGGCCTGGTTATTCTTGGAGCTGCAATTTTTTAACCACCGCTTTCGAACGCCCCTCCAGATAAATTTTATACTCACCGGGCTTCTGTAGTTTTACGGTCAACGTATCCTCGAAGGGCACCAGCACCTGCACGACCATCGCGTCTTTATCGTAGGTGACATCCGGAATGATGGTAATCTGACCTTTGTCGATGCTGATTCTGTAATCGGTGATACGGTATGCGGGATTGGGAAGATTGCCTCTGACCCGGATCAGCACTTCGTGCGTGCCCGCTTTTTGCTGCAGCACCTCAACATCGTCAATGTACACTTTGTGTTGTGATTGTTCCGATGGTTGCACGGCTGGTCTCCCCTGTTCGGCGGATTTATTGCTCCAGCATCCCGAAACGAGAAGCCAGAACGCGAGAAAACCGATGATGGATTTCATGATGATTACCTCTGGTTTGGTGCGATCCTGCGTCCGGCTTGTCTAGTGACGAGCGAGGACCCTGATCATCCGGACCGACTGGTCGTGCGGCTGGATCCGCATTATTCCGCGCGTGCCTGCTTGACAAAGTCGAGCACGCCTTTCATGATACCTTCGCACACGGCCCGACGAAAGCCCGCATCCCGAATTCGCATTTCTTCCAGCGGATGCATGATAAATGCCGGCTCTACCAGCACGGACGGCATCCAGGTGATTCGGCACACGGCTAAATTGTCATAATACAATCCAAAATTAGGAAGTTTTGTCCTTCTAAGCAACTGTTTTTGCACAAATTTTGCTAGCGGATAACTTTGCGTGTGGTAATAATAGGTGCTGGTTCCCCGGCTTGTAAACGGATTAACGCCGTCTGGTAGTGCATTGAAGTGGATGCTGATAAACAAATGGGCATCAATGGCCTCAGCAATTTTGGTACGCGAAGCGAGGTTAATGCCTTGCTGGCCGTCGCGGGTAAGAAAAACCTCGGCACCTTTGCTCTCCAACATGTTCTTGAGCGTGTGGGCGTACTGCAGAGTGGCCTCTTTTTCGGTAATACCGGTTGCACCGAGTGCGCCGTCGTCCGGACCGTGCCCCGGATCGACGCAAATCAGCATGCCTTTTAGTGGCTTGCGGCGACCACCCGTGAACCGTGGCGGTTTTCGGATTTCGAGAAAGAGGTTGGTGCCTTCGTAATACACCCGGTAGCCCCACTGCTGCAGCGTGTTCAGGTGGATGATCAGCTTATAAACGTCGGTCTTTTCCTGCCGCCACTGGATTTCGCCCACATAGGGATCGATGAAATCGTGCCGAATCCAATCGGTGTTTGATACCGCGCCATAGAGACGCAAGATCAGTTGTTGTGGCCGCGCGGATTGCTCCACGCCAAAAGGCAGACGCTCCTGCAAAAACAGCTTGATGCGCGCCCGATCCGGGAAATTTTGCGTGCGCGCCACCATGATTTCGCTGGATGGTGGCGGTGTGCCTTCAGGCAACAGCCGCACGGCGCTCACCGGCACCCAGGTTTCTTCATCCGCTGCCAGGCGCACACGGTAATAATCTCCATCCCGGCCAGTGATCCACAAGCGCACGCCTTCGGGCAGAAAAAGCTGATAGCCTTTGCCTGGCGCAGTGCGGCCGATGGTCATTGGCTGTTGCAGCAATCCGACCCGCGGGACGTTGGTTTTCAAAATGGTCAACATGGCCGGCGAGATGTACGATTGCGTGCGACCATCGAGGCTCTGCAGGGTGAATTGAATCGGCACTGCTCCGGGCGGATCCTTCGGTTGGATGATGTACGTTGCTGCGTAAATGCCTTGCACTTCGGGAAGGCGCGGCGGCCGGTCCTGGCCGAAAACCGCCTCGCCCCAATAGAATGGTTTTCGCGGGCGCAGTTCGACCATGGGCAGATAATCGATCACACCAGCCAGGGTGACAAACGCCTTTTGTCCGGGAGTGCCTTTCATTAAAAAGGTCACTTTGTCGCCCGGCTGCAATTCCATGGGCCGGACAGGAAAAATATATGTAGTATCAATACCCAGCGTATCGGCTGGCCCGGTTTCCAGATATGTGGGGATGCTGACCCAACGATCGACCACCGTAGTATCCCCCTTCCAGATGCTGATACAGTGAAAGCGAAAATCGCCCGGCTGTACCGGCACCATGACCATGAAGGTGCCGTTTTTGTATTTCCGCGCCCGGATGCCGTTCACAAAAACGGGCGCCTTGCGAGGAAAAACATGTCCGAAAACAAAGGTAGAATCCGGCGCAAAGATTTCATCGCCCTCTTTGGGATACACCACCGAAAGGCGGGGCTGTGACTGGCCATGTGCGGGGAAAACCAGCGCCAGCAGAATTGCTGCAATCAGCCACCATCCGAAATTGTTGAATATCCGGTGCCGGAAAACCATCTTCATGTATGCCGCTCTTCATCGCAGTTCGGATTTCAAATGCCAACCACTTGAAACGATGCAAGAAGCCATCAGGTCAAATAAAAATCTTCGCGCAGCAACACCTGCACCCGTTCGTTTTCGAACATTTCGGTGCGGTCGATGGGACAAATCAGGTAGGCATTGCTACGGGCGAAACTGGCGATGTCGCCGCTGCCTCGCGTTTCTAAAGGTCGGCAGAAAAATTGCCCATCTTCATACCAGCAAACCGATGGATGGTAATTCTCACGCTGGGATTTGTTGGCGAAGTATTCGGTCAAAATCGCCGTTACCTGTGGATTCTGATAGACCGGATAGCCCATCATCTTGCGCAAAGCCGGCCGCACAATCACCTCAAAAACAGTTGCGCTGCTAACCGGGTTACCAGGCAGGGCAAATACCAGCCTCTCACCGATTTTGCCGAACACTGTGGGCTTTCCTGGTTTGATGGCTACTTTTTGATAAAATAATTTCACGCCTAGATCTTTGAGCACGTCTTGCACCAGGTCAAGATCGCCCATGGACACCCCGCCGGTCATTAGGAGAACATCATATTTCAATCCTTGAACGACCTGAAAACGAAGCGCATTTTTATCATCCTTTGCAACTCCAAGGATGGTCGAATTCAATCCGAGTCGGGTACATAATGCTTGCAGTTGAAAACTGTTTGAATTCCGAATTTGTCCTGGCATCGGTTTGATATGAGGATCGACCAGCTCATCGCCGGTGGCGAGAATGGCAATGTTCGGTGGCCTGTATATTTTAACATTTACTTTGCCTGTGGCCGCCAACAGTCCAATAATCGGCGCCTGGATGTAGGTACCCGCCGCGAGCACGGGCTCGCCGGCCTGAACTTCGGCGCCGCGCGGTACGACGTTGAGACCGGGTTTCACCGGCTCTAATATTTCCACAACCCGCCCCTGATCGTGCAACCGGACTTTTTCCACCTCGCGAACGGCATCCGCGCCTTCGGGTAGTGGCGCGCCGGTCATGATTTTGGCAGCCTGACCCGGCTGCAATTTAAATTTGGGATAGGAGCCGGCGGGGATAAATCCCACCACCTGCAGACGGGCAGCACCCAGCAGGGCATCGTCTGACGCCAGCGCATAGCCGTCCATCATGCTGCGGTCAAACGGCGGCATGTCGATATCCGACACGATGTCCTCGGCCAGAACAGCGCCGATGCAACGTGTAAATTCAGTTTCGATGGTTTTTTGCCGCGGCGTATTGGCCAGCGTGATTTCGATCGCATCCCTGACGCTAATCATGATTCCCTTCATCCAGTTTGATGATATGATAGCTCAATTGGAATTTCTTTTTAAACGCTTCTCCGAATTTTTTTGCTGTCTCTCGATCGTGAAATTTGCCCAGAATCACTCGATACTGCGTTTTTTTCTTGTGCACGATTTCCTGAATTTCAACCGGATAACCAAGCAGCCCGAAATATTTTTTCTGGCTTTCGGCGTTCTCGCGCTTGCGGTAGGCACCAATTTGCACGGCGAAGCGTGGCTGGGTTGCCACTGATGGCGGATACACACCCAGGCCATCCACGACGCTTTCGGGCCGATCTCTGGATTCGAAATATCGCAAATCGTCCTCGATCAGCGCGATCAGCAACTGGGACTGGGATATCTGCTTCAAGCGCAGCCATTCCGCACGCGCGGAATCGCGTTTACCGGCAGCAAACAAGCATTTGGCCGCATAGTATTGCGCCATCTCTTTCAGACCGCTGTTGTAGGGCGAACGGACGACTTCCTTGAAATACTTGCGTGCCATGTAATAAAATCCGCGGGCAAAATAAAATTGCCCGATGCGGTAAGTCGCTTTGATGCCATATCGGGTATTGGGAAATTTTTGCGTTAATTTTTTGTACAGCTCCAAGGCCTCTTGTGCATTCTCGGTAAATGATGCTTGCATGAACAACATCGCTGGAGAATTGGGATAGCGGCGCGCGAGGTCATTAATTTTAAGGCGGGCCCGGGTGAGATTTTCCCGGGCAAGGAGATCGATCAGTTGTTTTTCGGTGATCTGAGCTCGGGCTGGTTGCAGTAGCAGAGAGAGGAAAATGACCGTGTGCATGAGCCCGATGCCAATAGGTGCGATCAAAGCGCGTATGCATGCTCCTTTTGTTCCACCCGTGCCATGGCATCCAATGGCCATTGCCGCAGAACGGGTTGGCCATGGCGAGCCCTGGTTTCTTTTAGCCAATTCGCTCATGGAGGTTCGAAATGGGAATACAGCGATTGTTCGAATAATACCCAGAAGCTTTTTGACGATCACATTCGATTGACACGCTGGTTTCTTACACCTTTACCTTGGACGTTGGTTCAGACCCCCTCGACGGTTTCCCATTTCTGACACTTCGGGCATCGCCAAAACGGCTCGCTTTCAACGTGATCGCAGTTGGAGCAACGGTACTTCAGCTTGGAATTCTCTTCGGTATTGATGAGCGCCAGCGCCTGCTCGACCGCAAGTTGATCGCGGCCGCTGCGGTGGAAATAGCGGATCAAATACTCGCGCGCAGGCCGATAGTCAGGATTTTTCTGCAAAATCTGCTGGCAGAGCTGCACGGCCTGTTCGAGTTCGCCTTTTTTCTCCTTGATCTCCGCCAACGCCAGATAGGCGGCCCAGTTTTCAGGACTGCGCTGGATCACTTCCTGATACACATTTTCGATTTCGCCGAATTCACCGATTTTAAACAGCAACTCTTTTACCCGGGAAAAGGCGAGATCCGCCTTTTCGGGGGCGGCAGCCATGAATTTTTCCAGAGCCCGAATGGCTTCCTGCGGCCGATTCTCGCGCAAATAACTGTCGCTCAGTTCAAGATAGCCGGCGGCACACTTCGGATCGATTTTAATGGCCTCTCGAAAATGCACGCGGCTCTGCTTTTCGTCGCCGGCACGGGCGGTCTTTTTCCCCAGTTCCACTTTGTACAGCGCCAGCCGTGATTTACGAAAGTCGTTTTTCAGTTTGGCCAGCTTTTTATAGATCTCCGCCGCCTTCTCCCATTCACCCGCCGCCTCCAGCAATTGCAGCTCTTTTTCTTTGGCCCACAAATCGTCCTTTTTGATGGTGAGGATCTTCTGCACCATCTGCAGCGCCAGGTCGTAGCGCTCTTTGGCTTCGTAATCCTGCACCAGCGCTCGTAAAATTTGCAAACGCTGCACCGGAGTGAGGCTGCTACGCGCCGTCAGGTCGCGGTGCACCTTGATGGCCTGACCCAGATGACCCATGGTGCGCAGGATGTCGCCGATTTTGATATAAGCGTCGATATTGTTGGTGTCCTTGCGGGCGGCATCCTTCAGCTTGTGTAGTGCCAGGTTCAGATCGCCGGAAACGAGATAATTCAAGCCGGCGGCATAGTCAGCGGCGGAATCATCCTCGCGACGCTCCGGACGACGCGTCACAAAGAACACCAGCGCCGCCAGCACAATGACCACAAAGACGACGACAAAAAACGCAATTGAGTCCTGCATAAATATCCATTCCCTACAATTTCACAAGGTTATTCTTCGGATTCCTCTTTGGGCTCTGGCAATGGTTCGGTCGCAGTGGGTACGATTTCGGTTTCAATGGAGAGATTGCGCAGGTTGTCGAGCTCTTTCTGGATTTTGGCGTTTTCGGTGCGCAATCGTCGGATTTGCATCTTCAGGCTGAGCACCTGAAAAATGGAGAAAAACAGCCAGAAAATCACACCAAGGGCAAACGACAGATACACGATCACCCATACCGGGATCGGGCCGGTTTCATATTTGCCCTTTAGAAAGATGACCGACACTTCCTGGGTATTGTTCTGAAGCGTAAATCCCAAAACCAGAATGATAATCAATGCCGCGGAGATCCATTTCAATATCCACATAAATCAACTCCTCATCGTTCAGCAAAAATGGACTCTGGGAAATAAACGAATTGGGGAGGTTGCTTTTTTGTACGACATGGTTCAGATCGTCCCTGGTCATTGCGAACCCATGTCGGGAAAGACGGAGCGATCTTTTCGCCGTGCGATTTTGCCTTCCTCGCAGGCCATTGTTTAGAAAGGCAATAGTCTGTCATCTGATGCCACCCAATGGCGAGATCGCTATTTACATTCGCATTTGTTCAAAAAAGCAAAAACGAGGCTGGATGGTTGGCATCCAGCCTCGTCGAACATCATCATTCGTCCTTTTTCTCTTCCGCCGAATCCGGACCGGCCTGGGCGCCGTCATCGGCTAAGGCCTCAGATGTATCGTCCTTTGCCTCATCGGCCGCCGTTTCAGGCGCTTTGGCTTCTGCCTCGGCCGCTTCCGCTTTGGTTTCGGTTGCGGCTTCTGCCGCACTCGTGTTTTCGGCTTTGGCCTCCTCGGTCTTTTCAGCCCTTTCTTTTTTAGCTTTTTTGACCGTGGATTTTGGGGCCGTTTTCTTTTTTCCTTCGCCCGCTTCAGCGCCATCCATCGCAACATCGACTGGAATGTCCTGATCGCCAATCCCATCAATCAGAAGTTCCTCGCCGCTATCGGACTCCACGGCTTTCCTGGCAATCCGCTCGGACAGAATGATACGCTTCTGATCGCCGTTGAAATCGATCACCACCAGATTCAGGGTATCGCCAACGGCATAGCCCTCGGACGGCTTGTTCAGTCCCTCTTTGGCCAGGTGATTAATCGGCACGAAGCCGTCCACGCCTTCCGGCAATTCCACGATCACCCCTTTGTCGATCATGCGGACGATTTTGCCTTCGGTGCGCTTGCCGACGGCGTAGATCTCCGCAAAATGCGGCCAGGGGTTATCAATGGTTTGCTTGTAACCGAGCGAGATGCGGCGATTCTCTTTATCCACGTTGAGGACAACGACCTCCACCTCATCGCCTTTTTTCAGCACCTCGCCAGGATGGCGGATCTTCTTGGTCCAGGACAGGTCGGAAATGTGCACCAGGCCGTCGATGCCTTCTTCCAGCTCCACGAAGGCACCAAAGTTGGTCAGATTGCGCACGATGCCTTTCTGGCGCGAGCCAACCGGATATTTCTCCTCGATCTGATCCCACGGATCGGGCTGCAGGGCGCGCAAACTCAGGCTGATCTTGCGCTCTTCCACATTCAGATCGATGACTTTCACTTCCACCGTTTCACCGACCGAAAGAATTTTGGACGGATGTCGGATGTGCTGCGTCCAGCTCATCTCGGAAATGTGGATCAGGCCCTCAACGCCCTTCTCCAGCTCCACAAAAGCGCCATAGTCCTCGATGGATACCACCTTACCAGTGACCACCGATCCCACGGGGTATTTCTTGTCGACTTCTTTCCAGGGTTCCGGTTGCAACTGCTTAAGGCCCAGCGAAATGCGGTCCTTGGCCTCGTTGAAATCGATGACCATGACTTTCAACTTCTGATCCAGTTGCACCAGCTCGGACGGATGTTTCACGCGGCCCCATGACAGGTCGTTGATATGTAGAAGGCCATCCACGCCACCGAGATCAATGAATACGCCGAAGTCAGTAATATTTTTAACTGTGCCTTCGAGAATCTGGCCTTTTTCGAGGTTGGCCAGAATCTTTTCACGCTGTTCCTGCAGCTCTTTTTCCACCAACACCCGATGCGAAACCACGATGTTCTTGCGCATTTCATTGACTTTGACGATCTTGAAATCCATCGTCTTGCCAATGAACGCATCGAAATCACGAATGGGCCGCACATCGATCTGCGAACCAGGCAGAAAGGCATCGACACCGCCCAGGTCCACCACGATACCGCCCTTGATGCGGCGCACACAGGTTCCCTGAATGACCTCGTCCTTTCGGTACGATTCCATAATGCGTTCCCAGTTGCGCATGAAATCGGCTTTCTTCTTGGAAAGCACAAGCTGACCATCAGTATCTTCCACCGATTCCAGGAAAATTTCGATCACCTGGCCCACTTCCAGTTCCGAAGGATCAGCAAACTCGTCGATTGGAATGACACCGTCGGATTTGAATCCGATGTCCACGGTGACTTCCTTATCACTGATGGCGACAATTCGGCCAGTGACAACTTCACCTTCTTTGAATTCGGACAGGCTGTCGTCGTACAGCTTGATGAAATTTTCGTACTCCTCTGGATCGTACTCGAAATCTTCTTTCAATTCGTCGATGGTCACTACCTTATCGAGCTGATCCAGGTACGAAGCGCCGGATGATTTAGCAGCGGCCGAGCCATTGCCAGAAGAACCGCTTTGCATCTGCTCAGCGGCGTCCTCTTGCTTCACCTCGGGGGCATCTGGAGAATTGGGTACAACTGGTTGCTTATCCGTATCAGACATGTAACAATACCTCCTTTATGTATTTTTTACCCCGGACGAATCCGAGGATTTTCGTCTTGCTTCTGTACAACTGCCCGGAAGGCCTGAAGGATGCGGTCCACCTGCTGCTCAATGGTGAGTCGGGTGGTATCGATTTCGATCGCGTCATCGGCCTTTTTCAAAGGTGCAGTCTCGCGCTGCGAATCAATCTGGTCTCGCCGTTGGATATCGACCTTCAATTCGTCGAGCGCGATATCGATGCCCTTTTCGCGCAGTTCTTTCAACCGCCGCTGCGCGCGGGCGTCGAGCGAGGCGGTTAGAAAAATTTTCAAATCGGCATCCGGAAACACCACCGTACCGATGTCCCGGCCTTCGACGACGACATCGGCCTGGCTGGCCAGTCGTCGCTGCAACTGCACCATTTCGCGGCGCACTGCCGGATGCCGGGCCACGATGCTGACCGAGCGGGATACCTCGGGCGATCGGATCGCCCCGGTGGCCTCTTCGCCGTTGATCCAGATTCGGCTCTGATCGCTGTGCGTCTGTAGCTGGAATTCCGAGTTTTTCAACAGGTTGACCAGCTCCCCCTCCGCCTCAAGATCGATGCGATTTCTCAAGGCAAGCAGAGTCAAAGCGCGATAGAGCGCCCCGGTATCGAGATAGGTAAAACCCAAACGCTTCGCAACTAGCTTCGCCGTCGTGCTCTTTCCAGAACCGGCTGGTCCATCGATCGCAATAATTTTATTTTTCCGCATTCGTTTGTCAGTATAAAGCGCTTAAAGCATTAAAATACAAATCTTAAATATAAGCGATTCATCATGAAAAAGGCAACAATCTTTTTCATTTTTTGAAAATTTAATCTTTCATTCGCGCGCCCTGTTCTTCGTTAGCCAGAATCCAGCCGGCCACTTTGCCGATATTGATCTCCCTGTCCTCAAGCCAGAAGCGCCGATCCCGATCATATTGCGAGCTGGTGTCGTTTTCCGGGATGGAACTGATCTCCTGAAAAATGTCATGCATGCGTTTGCGCCAGACACGCATGTTGTCTACCCGAAGATCAACCCACCCGTCATAGGCCCATCTGTTTATTTTCTCCGCGGTGATTTCCTCTTCCTCCGAACCCCGGTATGGCGGGATTTTGATTTCCGGGCCGCGCAGCAGCCGTTTGCCATCCTTTAATAAAATTGGGATACCAATGGACAGTATTTGCGCCCGCAAATGCTGATCTTCGAGTATTTTCTTTTCCAGCTCGGCGGCGAGGGTTTCCTCATCGGTATCTCGCACATTTTCCATGGTTTTGAAACACTGCCGCAGCAGGTGCGCTTCGTACAACAGCTTCGACAGCCGCGGTGGGCCCAGCAGCTCGAAGGCGATGCTATCGCAGTTGTGTTTTTGTTGCAGTTCTTCCATCAATTTCAGCGCCCGCTGGCGCATGAGACCGGCGCGGTAGGTCGGCCCCATGGTGGCATTGTCCAGCGCATTGATGATATCGTGCCCGGTATTACCGCCTTTGATTTCGTACACCACGTTGCGGGCGATTTCTTCGGGTGTCACGAGCTCCATCTGACCGGAGCTGGAAATAGCGGCAAATTCGGCCATGGAAAAAATGCCGTTTTCGCCCGTATCGATGTACACCGATTTCAAAATTTCTTCGTCCATCGGCCTGGCGCAGCTTTCATCGTGCAAATGCAGTGTTTTTTCAAGCGGTACGGCATTTTCCGGCGGACAGTCATATAACTTAATCGGCTGATTGCCGCGGTGGATGGGGCCGTACTGAATCCGCTTCCAGGCAATCGCCGCCGTGGGCTTGATTTCTTTGGTGATCGGGGCATCCGGGGTGCGGGCCATGAGAAACAGGAGCATGGTGTGCGCCCCGGCCACTGAGGATTTGCTGAGCAGTACGCGCGACGGCTTTTCCTCGCTGTGCGTGTACGGAATATTCAGGCCCATACCTCCGGTACCGCTGGTGCCGATTTTGAAATAAAATTCCGTTTTGACCCGACGCATGGCCTCATACAGAATCTGCACATGCCGGATGAGCTGCGGCACGTACAGCGTGCACAGCAACTGCTCCACGCCTTCGATAAACGATTCGCCGGCCTGGCCCTCTTTACGCGCCTTTTCCAGCTCCTTGCTCAGTTTGAAATAGGTTTTGAATACATCCTGATAGGCCACCGCCGTGGCGGAATTGATGCAGTCGATGACGATATGCGGCCGGAACCGTTTAAACAACTGGAACAGGAAGCTGCGCTCGAGTACTTCCTCATTAAAATCGCCCAGCACATCGTCGATGAGCTTTTGGCGCGCCTCGGGGTCTGTGATGAGCTGTCGCCGCGGAATTCCTTGTAATTCTTCGCGCAGAAAAATATCACCCCACACCGGGGTGATGATGGTATCGGTTTGGGTTTCACTGGTTAAAATGTCACATGCCTCGGTGGCTTCCTGCTCCAACAAAGATGCTACAATCAATTCATCAGGCTGCTCGGAGAGAATCCGTCGGCAGATGGCCATGCCCACCAGTCCGGCTCCACCCAGAACCATGACACGTTTATTCTTGATTTCCATGCAGCAAACCTACCTGTTTTTTTAGCGCTTTGATTTCTTTTTCGGATAAATAACGCCATTCCCCCAGAGGCAAATGGTTCAGCTTGATGGGCCCGATCTGAATTCGCTGCAAGGCGGTCACCCGCAAACCCAGCGCGGCAAACATGCGGCGAATTTGCCGGTATTTGCCCTCGGTGATGATCACCTGGCAGAACTTGCGATTGGCCGGATTCGGAAACATCAATTGCCCCTTCACCACCGTGCGAGGCCCAATTCTAATCCCTGTCGTGAAGGCCTGTACCTGCTGCGGGGTGATGGTGTGATTCAGCAGCACCCGATAGGTTTTTTCGACCTTATAGCGCGGATGCATGAGGCGGCTTGCCAGCATACCGTCGTTAGTGAACAGCAAAAGTCCTTCGGAGTCGCGATCGAGGCGACCGACGGGAAATAAGCGCACCGGCGTTCGAACTAGCTTGAAAACGGTCTGGCGGCCTTTTTCGTCTTTGGCTGTAGTGATGTAGCCTGGAGGTTTGTTCAGGGCGATGTAGGTGGGCACATACGAAGCGGTGACCGGATTACCCTGTACTTCGATGACATCGCGATCCGGATTCACGCGGTGAGCGGGGTGATCAACGCAACGGCCATTGACTTTGACCTGGCCGCTGGTAATAAGCGCCTCCACCCCACGCCGGGAGCCGATCCCGGCCATGGCCAGAAATTTATTCAACCGGATACCCTCATTCGGGGATGTCCGGTCATGCATCGTTTTGGGTTTCGGATTCCTGATGGTTGTCCTCTTGCGGTTCTTCCGAGGCATCCCCGGAGCTCAACGCTTCGATGATTTGATCCACATATTTGCCCTCTCCAAACAGCTCCTCGATTTCCCGTGGTTTGGGCAAATCGCTGATGTCGTTGATGCCGAAATACTGCAAAAACTCCGGCGTTGTGGAATACAAAAGCGGCCGTCCGATGCCTTCTCCGCGTCCGCTGATGGTGATGAGCCGCCGCTCGAGCAGGTTTTTGATCACACCATCGGAATTCACGCCACGAATCGCAGCCACCTCGGCCTTGCTGATCGGCTGCTTGAACGCAATGATGGCCAGGGTTTCCAGCGCCGCTCGTGACAGGCGGTTCGATGTGCGGCCCATATACATTTTCCGGATCCAGGTCGCAAATTCCGGCCGCGTGGTCATCTGATATCCGCCGGCTACGCGCACGATCTGAATAGCACGTCCGGAACTCTGGTAATCGTCGTTTAGCGCCTCAATGACCTTTTCAAAATCGACACCATTGGATTCATCAATAAAATTTTTCAGCATCTTTGGCGTGACCGGGCCATCGGACGCAAAAATGATGGCCTCCACAACCGGTTTCAGTTGAGCGACGTCCATCGTTTCCTTCGAACCCAGATTTCTCCAAATGTGGATGATTGCGTGACTTCGACTTCTCCTCGACGAATGAGCTCTAATAGGCTCAAAAACGTAACGATCATGATGATACGCTTTTTGAGTTTTTCGAGCAGTTCATAAAACAGAAGCTGGCCTTCGTTTTGATCCAATTGCCGCAAAATATAGCCAATCTGATCGTCAATGGTCACCGGGATTTGTTCGACACTGTGCTGAGTAACTTTCGGCGCCTTTTGCAAAATCTCCTTGAATGCCCACATCAAATCAAACAGGGTATAACTGGTTTTGGGATCCCACCAGTCCTGCGGCTCCGGCTCCATGTGCTGATCGAAATAGCGCCGCGTGTACAGCAATTGCCGCTGCGATTCGTAATCGGCCATCTTGATGGCCACCTCTTTAAAGCGCTGATACTCCAGCAGCCGGCGCACCAACTCCTCGCGCGGGTCCTCTTCCTCCTCTTCGTCCATGTCCACTGGCGGCTTCGGCAGCAGCATTTTCGCCTTGATGCGAATCAGGGTTGCGGCCATCAAAATAAAATCGCTCGCGCCTTCGAGATCGAGCATCTGGATGATTTCAATGTATTCCAGATATTGCCGGGTGATTTCGGATATCGGAATATTGAACAGGTCCACCTCATTTTTCTTGATCAAATACAAAAGCAAATCCAGCGGACCTTCGAAATTTTCCAGTTGAACGCGATAAATCATGTTCACAAGAAGTTCTCATGGTTCCAGGGTTTCATGCGCACGAATCCCCGCTCCGATCGGACCGGACCTCAGGCATGAATGATCCTGTGTTCTTGAATTGACGAAATTTAATGAATAGCAGGCAAAAGAGGAAAGGTGCGGTGAACCCAGTCCTGTCAGTTGGCCACAGGAGCCCATTCGGACTTTTCAGATGCTTCTTTGCAAAAGAAATGCAACACCCTCCTGCTTTTTATCTCAAGCCAGGAACAAATAAGGCTTCCAGCATTCATCAATTTTGCCTATATGCTGATAGATGAAAAACAGATAACTGGGCCGCTTTGGCTCGCGCAACAACGGCATATTGGCCTCTTCCGGTGTACGATGGCCTTTTTTGTTATTGCACTCGACACAGGCGCACACCAGATTCTCCCACGAATCGACGCCGCCGCGCTTTTTCGGAATCACATGATCGACCGTCAGCGGTTTGTTGCGGCGGCCACAGTATTGACAGCGGAAACCATCGCGCTTGAGAATGTTTTTGCGCGACAAAATTACCCCCCGCCGCGGCAGGCGGACAAATGCAATCAGGCGCACAATACTGGGATACGGATAATTCTCTTTGACGGTACGAATCGCCCAATCCGGTCGCCGCTCAATGAGCTCAGCCTTACCCAAATAAATCAAAATCAAAGCTTTCTTGGCATTAATCACACCGATGGGTTCGTAATTCTGATTTAAAATCAATACCTTGTGGTTGAGGGAGTACGTCATTTCAAAAACCTGGAAACATAAACATGGATGATTTTTCCGGATGGCTGGTTTGATTGTTCCAGCCGTCGGAAAGACCGATTATCGTTATTTAAAATTATCAAGGCCAGGCACGAATCCGGTTCAAACAGCCCGGGCGAACCAACACGCGACTCCCGCAAACTCCAAAAGCGTCCTCAAAAGCGGCGTTCAGATGCTAATAAACCTCATCGTGTGATCCAATATCGACAAATACGGCTCTACACTCGTCAGCAAAGAAAAAAAAACAATTCTTAAATCATATGTTAGGCTAAAACTCCAGAGATTCTTGAGTTCTCCCGAAAACTTGTGAGTCTTGAGCTCCTTACGAAACGGGTCTTCTAAGAAGATCTCGAATTTTTTCCAAAATAGCTTATCTAATTTATGATTTTTCTGATTTTTTTCTTGTAAGCTCGCTTGAATGATGAGTTGAATGTAATTTCGATCATTCAGTTTCTATGCTTTTCCGCAGTTCATCAATATTTGACGAAAAACTGAGCTTGCCTTTTCTAAGTTCAGCTATGCTTTTGCTATAATTTTTGGCAATTTCTTTTCTCTTTTCTTCAATAAAATACTTCTCAATTAATTTTTTCAATTCCTCTTTGTCCGAAAGGGACAGATTCTTAATGTTTTCTATCAAAACGTCGTATTGCATTTCCATGTTTTAAACACGCAGTGCTTATTATATGGGATTCCGCTTATTGGGTCAATCCATGTAGCCTATTGCTTAAAACCCGGACAACCTAAATGGCTATCAACATTTGCAACTAAGCATACACAGCTACGAGAAATTAAAGGTAAACCGCTAAAGAATCAAGAAATTTTTAATAAATCGTGCTCCCCACTCAGCCCGCGATCGGGAGTAATGCGACCTCAGTGCCGGACAAAGGCCGGCAAAAACAGGTGCGATTATCATGGCTCATCGTCTGCGCCATGATCCTATTCGTCCATCGGTGATGCTTCATCCACCAGCATAATCGGGAAGTCATCCCTGATCGCATATTTCAATTTGCACTGATGGCAAATCAGCACCTGCTCCTCTTCACGATACTCTAATTCACCCTTGCACTGCGGACAGGCAAGGATTTCCAACAATTTTGCATCCACTGCCATGATCAACTTTCCCGGTTTTCGGTGGTGTAATACCGCTTCAAATGCTCAATAAAATATTTTGGTGGCCGGGCTACCTGGCCTTTGTTGTTGGTGAAAATATGCAGCGTGTATCCTTCGGCCAGCATTTGATTTTCATGCAGAATTTGGTAATCGATCCGAATTTTCAATCGCGGTAGCTCGGCCAGCCTGGAAACGATGGTGACCTCGTCGTCGTAGCGCGCTGGCTTCTTATACTCGCAATGCGCTTCTATGACCGGCAGCCAGTAGCCATCCTGCTCCAGCCGCCTGTATGGCATGTCGATAGAGCGCAGCAGTTCGTTCCGGCCGACTTCGAACCATTCCAGATAGCGGCCATAATATACAAACCCCATCTGATCAGTCTCGGCGTAGCGCACCCGAACCCGAGTTGCATATTCGATCATACCGTGCGTTTCTCCTTGCCATAGACGGGATGGTTCTCGTAAAATCCCATTTTTTCGTATTTCTTGATGCGCTCCTGAACCAGCACGTCCGGATGGATTTTCTTCAATTCCGACAAATTGCGCAGAATGGCCTTTTTTAGCAGCGATGCGGCCTGATCATAATCCCGGTGCGCGCCGCCGACCGGCTCCTGGATGACCTCATCCACCACGCCCTGTTCTACCAGGTCGTTGGCGGTCAGCTTCAACGCCTCGGCGGCAATGGATGATTTCGAGGCATCTTTATAAAGAATGGCCGCACAACCTTCGGGCGAAATCACCGAATACCAGGTGTTCTCCATCATCAGCACGCGGTCGCCCACGCCGATGCCCAGTGCTCCGCCGGAGGCGCCCTCACCGATAATGACGATCAGAATCGGCACCGGCAGCCGCGCCATTTCATACAGATTGCGCGCAATGGCCTCGGCCTGCCCGCGTTCTTCCGCGCCGATGCCCGGATACGCACCGGGGGTATCGACCAGCGAGATGATGGGCCGTTTGAATTTGGCCGCCAATTTCATCACCCGCAGCGCTTTGCGGTAGCCTTCCGGATGGGCCATCCCAAAGTTGCGATACAATTTCTGTTTGGTATCGCGGCCTTTCTGATGGCCGACCAGCACAATTTTCTCGTTATCGATTTTTCCCAACCCCGCCACGATGGCCGGATCATCACCGAAGGCGCGATCACCGTGCAGCTCCACCCAGTCTGTGACAATGCGTTCCACGTAATCCAGAGTATATGGCCGCTGCGGATGCCGGGCCAGTTGCACCCGCTGCCACCGTGTGAGCTTGGAATAGATCTCCTGCTGCAGCTTCTGTGCTTTTTCCTGCAGCCTGGCGATCTCCTCGTCCAATCCGATGCCTTCGGTGGCGGCATAGTCCTGCATTTCTTTAATTTTCTTTTCCAGCTCGATGATCGGTTTCTCAAAATCCAGCACAAATCCTTCCATTGTCCTCCGCCTCTATGTTTCTTTCGAACCGCGTAATATCGCTTTGATCAGAATTTCCAGGTCCAATAATGGCGAATAATGTGTTAAATAAAATAGCTGGAATTTTTCTTTTTCCCTGGCCGTCAGACCTTTATCTCGGTTGACCTGAACCAGGCCAGTGAGCCCTGGTTTTAAAAACTGCTCGGCTGCAGGCATTTTTTCGCTCGAGTGCATTTCGCGGCCCACGAGCGCCAGTCGGCCTCTGAGCACCAGCCAGAGATACGGCACCAGATTCAGGATGCGATGGCCAGGAAGCCGAACAATCTCGACTGGATCCGCATCCGAGCCGAGTTTCAGCGTTGAGCGTTCCACCTGCTGGCGATGCCGCAGACGCTGCAGCAGGTACGGCAACGATATCCATAAAAGTACGAAACTTGATATCACAAAATCAAACATTCTTTTCATCATTCGATGTCCCGCATGCGAAAGCCGGTAATCCACATCCAGCAGCGGCACATCGCTGAGCTGATCAATGCTGGCCTTACCAATGATCACTTCAAGATTGCTGGGAATCAGCTTGAAATTGACCTTGCTGGAACGACATTCGGAAATCATTTTCAGAATCTTGTCATATGGAATGCGGTGGGTGCTAAAAATGACTTCCTGAATATGGCGCCGCTGAACAATATCCCGAAGATTGTCCGCACTGGTCAGCACCTTCAATCCGTTATAGCTGCGTCCCACATCATCCGGATTCAGGCTCACCAGGCCGACGATTTCATATCCTTTGCCGATGCGCGTTTTGAGTTTGCTCAGGATCTTTTCGCCGCGGGAGAAATTGCCCACCACCAGGGTTTTGCGCTCCAATAGCGTGCGGCCGAGGGTGCCTTTGAAGGGCACCAACCGCAGCAAATGCAGCAATTTGTATGTCAATCGCCAGCCGCCGAGGAACAGCAGGTTGAAGCTTCCGGCCAGCAGCACCACCGCGCGCGAATAGGCGAACTGCTTGAAAAAGTAGGTAAACGCGCTGTTGATCATGAAGCCGGTCAAGGCCGCCGCCGAGGCGCGGAAAAAGGAAAATTTCCAGCGCGAATACGAGCCCCATGCGGCCAGAGAAATCAGCCACACGCTGCTGTAAATGGCGTTCACCGGCAAATAATCCTGCCAGAAGCGCAAATGGCCAAACTTGATGAAAATCGCCGCCGCCAGAGAGGCCTGCATAAACAGCAGGTCCAGCAGCGGGATGGCAATGCTCCGGAACGAATTCTGGAAAAAGCTGAACGCCGCCCGCAACCAGATGGCAATAATCAGCAGGTAATAGGTAACAAAAAAATACCGATGCCGGAAATGCTTTTTGACGAATCGCGCCATGGATTGATAGAATATGAGCAAACTATCGAGGCGGCTGCGCTTGCTGCTTTCGCCTTTGAAATGAATGATCTGCGTGTCGGGAACATAGTAGATCTTCCAGCCGGCCTGGATGGTACGGTAGCACCAGTCCAGGTCCTCGCCATACAGAAAGAACGACTCGTCTAGCAACCCCACCTGTTCGAACGCCTCACGCCGGATCATCATGAAGGAGCCGGAAATGGCATCCACCTCGGCGATTTGATCTTCCGGAAGGTAGGTCAAATTATAGCGGCCGAACAGGCGCGATTTCGGAAACAGGAAGCTCAGGCCGGTTAAGCGGGTAAAGGCCACCCAGGGCGATGGAAAACTGCGGCGACAGGCAAGCTGTAAACTGCCATCGGGATTGAGAATTTTGCAACCGACCATGCCGGCATCGGGATGGGCCTTCATGAAAGCAATTAGCCGCTCGAAGGTGTCTTCCTGGGCGATGGTGTCGGGATTGATCAGCACGAGGTACTGCCCTCTCGCCTGCCGCAGCGCGCGGTTATTGGCCCGGGCAAAGCCTTCGTTGCGGGTGTTCTGAATCAGAGTGATGTCGGGGAACTGCTCGCAGACCAGCTTCGTGCTGTCATCGTCCGAGGCGTTGTCAACCACAAAGATTTCCGACGGTATATGCTGCAGGGCGGATTGAATCGAAATCAGGCATTGTTGCAGGAATTCTTTGACGTTGTAACTGACAATGATCACCGAAACAACAGGCTGACGGACGGGCCGCGCCTCGGTGGCCGGTTCACTTTGCCTGGCAGGGACATCCAGAGTTTGCGATGCAGTTGTATTAATCGATTCCGGCATAAGTTTCTATTCGTCGTAACAAACAATCGTTAAAAGCAACCCCAATTATATTTTGCCCACCAAATCCCAAAACTTCAGGCGCCACACCATCAGCGCGGCTTCGATCATGACTTTGCGGGACATTTTGCTGCTGCCGCGGTCGCGGTCGGTGAAAATGATCGGAATTTCGCAGAAACGAAAGCCCTTTTTCCAGACGATAAAATGGAGTTCAATTTGGAACGAATAGCCATCACTCTGGATTTTGTCCAGGTCGATACTTTCCAGCACCGTGCGGCGAAAGCACTTGAAACCACTGGTACAGTCTTTCAGTGGCAGCCCGGTAATGGTACGCGTGTACCAGTTGGCGAACAAACTGAGCAGCAGCCGTGACAGCGGCCAGTTGATGACGTTGACCCCGGTCAAATAGCGGGAACCAATCACCAGATCATAGCCTTCCTGGATGGTATCCAGAAAGCGCGGAATGTCATCCGGATTGTGCGAGAGATCTGCATCCATTTCAAAAATAAGATCAAATTTATGCTCGATGGCGTATTTGAATCCGGCGACGTAAGCCGTTCCGAGGCCCATTTTGGCCGGCCGCCGAATGAGATGAATCGCCGGATTTTGCTGCTGCAGCTCTTCGACCACCACGGCGGTGCCATCGGGCGAATTGTCGTCCACCACCAGCACTTCCAGATCGGCAATTCCGAGCGCGAAAACCCGTTCGAGCAGGCGTTTGACGTTACCGGCTTCGTTATAGGTTGGTATGACAATCAGAGTCCGCATTCACCATCCTTCCCTGTACCCGTAATTCCGTTCTCCTTTCCTGTGTGTCAGGCCTGCGCCTGTTTTGCCTGCAAAACGCTGGCGTATTGTTGTTTGAATTTCCGCAATCCCATACGCACATTCGACATGCGGATGCCCAATGCCTTTTCCGCTTTTTCGATAATAAATCCCGAGTTGAGCGGCCGCGGTGCGGCCTGATTCAATTCAGCGGTCTTAATGCGTTCAATCAGCCCGCCGTCCAGATCGAACTCTTCGGCAATCGCCAGGGCGAAATGATAGCGGTCGATCATTTCGCTGCCGCTGATGTGAAAGACATCCTGAATATTCGAATCGGCCAGCACGATCAACGCTTCGGCCAGCTCATCGGCCAGGGTGGGATTGCCAAGCTGATCATCGACCACCCGGATGGATTTGCCCTGCATGAGCTGATCGATCACCCAGGTGACGAAATTCGGCCGAACGCCCGGCGCGTAGCCGTAAACCACCATGGTGCGCGCAATGGCATAATTGGCGCCCGAAGCCATCAGCACGTTTTCGCCCGCCAGCTTGGATTTGGCATAGTACCCCAGTGGATTCGGCCGGTCCTCTTCGCGGTACGGACCGTTCTGACCATCGAAAACATAATCCGTGGACACATGAATTACCCGCGCATCCACCAAACGCGCTGCCCGGGCCAGATATTCCACCGCTTCCACATTGGTGCGCCAGCACGCTTCTTTTTCGGTTTCGCTGCGATCGACATTGGTGTAGGCCGCGGCATTAAAAATGAACTTCGGATGCAATTGCCTGGCCAGCTTCGAAAGCAATTTGTACTTGCTGATATCGCCTTCGATGTATTCGATTCCATCCACGGCATACGGCTCGCGGAATTCGCGCACGATGCCGTACACATCGTATTTTTCCCGCAATTGCCGAACCAGCTTCGACCCCAACAGCCCGTGCGCGCCGGTGACGATCACTTTAGGCTTCAAGATGTGCATACGGCCTCACGTATTGGTTGAATTTCTCCCGGTTGATGGAACCCTTGAACGTGGTGTTTAGCGACGCAATGCGGTTGCCAAATTCCACGGCCTGAAAAAAATCCGCTGTTTGTAAATAATGAATCAAAAACGCGGCACTGAACGCATCGCCGCAGCCGATGATATCCACGGGTTCGATGGAATTGGGCACGGGAATGTGCCTGATTTCGACATCGTTTCCGTTCATGTAAAGCCCAGCCAGCGCCCCATTTTCACCAAGAGTGATATTCATGCCGCGGCAATCCAGTGTGGTCAGCACCTCGTGCATGAATTGCCGAAAGCCGGCGATGTTATACTCACTGTCAAGATCGGCCAGAAGCCGTGCTTCTTCCTGATTCATTTGCACGAAATCCACCAGCCGCAGCCATTCCTGCCAGTCCGGTGGTTTTCGGAACACCCGCCGCCCGGCTTCGTCGCGGTCAAGCGCCATGGTGTGTAAATCAAAATACAGCAGGGCTGCGCTGTTTTCGGCCAGCCACTGCAGCGCTTCGCGCGAAATGTCCTCGCCGGTGATCATATTGACCAACACGGCATCCGCTTGCCGCAATGGCAGTACATCATCGGTGCTCAACGGCCGCATCGGCTGGGTGCTGATTTCGTCACGCCGGTTCGGAGATTTGTAGATCAGCGTCACCAGCGTGTTCGGCTGCTCATCGCGGATGAGCCGTTGGCCATCCACCTGCGGCAACTCCGAGATCATGGCCTGAATGTCCAGCCAGAAATCGGCGCCCACGCGGGCCACCGGCAGCAGGCGCATGCCATCCGGCGCGAGAAAAGCCGCATTGGCCAGCGAGTGGTATAATCCGCCGATACTCTTCACCTCGCTGCCATCCAGCATGACAATGCGATCACGGATGAATGTGCCAATGAGCCCGATCGTCATCATTTTTGCGATAGATTGAGCCGTGAACCTTGCTTTTTGAATTCCGCCAGCTTTTCGGCCAGCTCGGCATCCGTGATTGCCAGAATTTGCACCGCCAGAATGGCCGCGTTGGCCGCTCCGGCCGAGCCGATGGCTACCGTGGCTACCGGGATACCCGTGGGCATCTGCACCGTGGAAAGCAGCGCGTCCAGTCCATTGAGGTGCGAGCCGGGCATGGGCACGCCGATTACGGGCAGCGTGGTGTTGGCTGCCACGGCTCCGGCAAGGTGGGCCGCCATGCCCGCCGCCGCAATGATCACTGCGTAGCCTTTTTCGCGCGCGGTGCGGGCAAATTCTGCGGTTTCATCCGGATTGCGGTGCGCTGACAGAATATGCTCTGTGTAGTCGATGCCGAAGTGTTCGAGATAACTTCTGCAATTAGACATGGTTGATTGGTCGCTTTTGCTACCCATCAAAATCGCAACTCTGGCCATAGATGCGTCTCTCCTGTTATTCGTTGGCTTTTTGCGTTTCTATTTTCAAATCCGCGGCGGTCCTAAAGCTGCGAGCCATGACCTCGAGCTGGCGTAAAAACGGTTCCTTGCGCATGCCCGGTGCAAACACCGCGATGTCGATCAAATAGGCCCGTTTGGTGGCGGCGTCGTAAAAGGCAAAAGCCTTCCAGGGGCCGCCCGCCACTTTCTCCTCGTTTTCCCACAAACCATCGATTTCCAACACCCAACGTTCGCCGATCTTGCTTTCATGCACCTGATATAGCGAATCCACCAGGCGGTCGTTTTCGTAATATTTGCGACCGATCCAGTTGCGGGTTTTGAAAATCCAGTCCCTGGTGACAATATCGGGATTATCGGTTTCAACCCAGTACACAAACAGCCAGCGCTCCGGCGAGGTGCGCCGCAGCATCACGAAGTTGTTTTTTTCGTCTTCACGGTAAATGATGTAATCGTGCTGGATGCGCAGAGTCCAGCCGTACTTTTCCAGCAATTTTTGCTCGAGCTCTTTCTGTTCGAGTTGCGCGAACATTTCCTTTTCGGTGCGGCGGAAATTCTCTTCCTGCAAAATATCGAACAAATAATCCTGATTCTCGGCGATGCGGGTTTTCAGGCTGCTGCTATCCGGCGCCACCAGCACCAGGAGCAATTGATTTTCCGCCCACGGTTCCTGCTTGCGAAACACAAAACTCTGGCCGTTACGCACCTGATCGAGCAGTTTTTCCGACAGCATGGCCCGTACCTGCTTGGAGGTTTTATCCTGCCCGTCCAGAGTGCCCACCATGAGGATATAATGCCGAACCACAGCCCGGCCGAGCTGATCCGGCGGCATGTATTTCACGGTGAAAATTTTCTCAGGCTGCGGCGTCAAAATAATTTGCTCCAGGGCTTCCTGCAGCACCGGCTTGATCGCGGCAAACAGTGTGGAATCGGCGACCACGACCACTTCGCTTTCTTCGCCAATGGCCGATTTTTTCAATTCACAGCCATACGACACCCACAGGCCCAGAATCAGGGCAAACACCAACCAGATTTTCATCACGTTTCCTCTATTCATGGTGAGCTACCGATTTTTTCCAGAACGTCAGCAGGGTCGATCCCCTGAAACGCGTGGCGCTGGTTTTGAACAGACCGGCCGTCAGGGCAGCCCCGGCTACCACGCCGGCGCGCGCCAGTTTCAGCGGCGCCAGCCAGCGAGCCCGGACGCCCGACATCGCCTGCGCTTCGCTCATCAGCGCGTTGAATAGCGAATCCAGTGGCAGATTTTGCCAGCGGACGAGCTGCAGCCCGTGCATTTCACACAAATGCCGCAGGGTTTTCAGGCTGAAATGCTGCAAATGCCGCGGCACATCCAGCGCCACCCAGCGCTCGCCATAAAAGCGCGCGTCCATGCTTTCCACATTGGGCACAGCAATGACCAGCGTCCCTTGCGGTCGTAGCAAGTCGCGAATTTTCTGCAGGGCCTTGTGCGGCGCATAAAGATGCTCCAGCACGTGCCACAGGGTGATCACATCAAAAGCCTCATTCACATCCGGCAGGTCTTCCACCAATCCGGCATACACTTTCAGCCGGTAACGATGGATGGCGAATTGCACCGCCTGCCGGTCGCGCTCCACTCCCTTGCCCTGCCAGCCGTGCTGGACCATTTCGCGCAAAAATTCGCCGGTACCGCAGCCCACATCCAGCAGCCGCCCCTTTTGCGGATGCAGCGATTCGATCTGTCGCCGTTTCCAGCGCAGATTCCAGCGCCGCGCCGCCGCATACAGCCGCTCCAGAAGCGAAACGCGCTCGTCCTCACGCGACGACACAAACGGCAGGTAGGCGTCTTCATAAAACCGGTGGCTGATATGTTCCGCCGGCCGCGGGTTCAAATATACCAGCGAGCAGCGCCGGCAGCGGGTCAACCAAAATGGGCCGTTTTGCGAAGCATGACTGGCTGCACGAACCTCCAATAAGGGCTCCGGCTCGTTGGCATGGCACACCGGACAAGGAGGAAATTCCAAATCCTGTTGCATGTCCACAGTTTCAGGCACCTGCAAGGCTCCCATACGTTTTCCTGCCGAACACGAAGTATTGCAAAACCGCGCTGCCCCGGTACATTTTCTGGGCAACACTGCGATCATCGACCCGCCGCAACCGCCGCACCTGCCGGCGGGCACGCAGAATATGCGCGGTGAACAGCGGCACCGCAGCCAGCGCCCGGAGAATGGCCAGGGCATGCGAAATTCGGCCACGCGCCAATGCATACAGCAAAGCACCCAAATCCAGCAGCAGCCGCGCTGGCAAAATCCACAACAATCGCGCCAGTGACAGGTTTTTCAGTAGCATCAGCAGGTTGTTGCGGTGGTTCAAATACAATTTGTGCGGCGAATCGCTGGCCAGGGTGGAACCGGCCTCGTGAAAGACCACGGCTCCGGGCTCAAATACCACCCGGTAACTGGCCAAATGCATGCGCCAGTTCAGGTCAATTTCTTCCATGTGGGCGAAAAACACTTCATCAAACCCGCCCAGATTCTCCCACACATCCCGCCGTATCAGGCAGCAGGCCCCACTGGCCCAGAAAATATCACAAGCCTGATCATACTGACCGGTGTCAGTTTCCAGCGTATCGAACAGGCGGCCGCGCGCAAACGGAAAACCGAAGACGTCGATCATACCGCCGGCCGCGCCCGCATAATCGAACCGCTGCGGTTCGGACAGCGACAGAATTTTCGGTTGCACCGCCGCAATGTCCGGTTTGCGCTGAATGGCCTCGACCAGGCGCTGCAGCGCCTGCGCGGCCAGTACGGCATCGTTGTTGAAAAAAAGCAAAAAATCGCCGCGCGCGAACAGGCTGCCATAATTACAGCCACCGGCATAACCGCGATTCCACCCGGCGCGCACCACCCGCAACCCGGAAAATGCCTCAACCGCGGCCTCGACACTACCATCAGTTGAGGCATTGTCCACCAGAATGATCTCGAATGGCGAATATCCATTTTCGAAAATCGACGTCAAACAGCGAAACAGAATCTCCCTGCCGTAGCGGTGCGGAATAATGATGGAAATTAGCGGCTGCTCGCTCATTGCTGTTTGACGCTATCCGCGTTGCTGGCCTTCTGTTGCAGTGATTCGAATTGTTGCAGCAGGCTGCGGGCCATGCTGTTGTTTGGGTCCACCGCGATCCAGCGTTGCAGGACCTCGACGCCTTTGTCGTACTGGCCGCGCCGCCGATACTGGCTGACCAGAAATCCGTACGCCTGGGCCAGATCGGGCTTTTCTTTGAGAATTTCATTGGCCAGGGATTCCGCCGCCATCAGGTCGCCGGCCACGTCTGCGTACCATGGCAGGAATTGCACTTTCTGCTCCGGCTGCAAATCGCTCCGATGGATAACAAAATCCAGCCGCTTTTTCAACTCGCCGGGGCGCCCTGCCGAGCGGTACAACTGCCCGATGAGAATGGCCAGATTCGGATCCGTCGGCGGAATGACCTCTTCCGGGATGATTTCGGTCATCTGATCCAGCACGCGCAGCGCATCTTCGTTTTTGTTTTTGGTGATATAATACTGCGCCAGGGTCAGAAACGCCGAGCGGTAGTTGCCGAGCAGCGCCTTGATGTTCTCGTTGTAATACACATCCGGGTTGTTCAGATTGCGGAACTGGTATTTTTCGAACAGGTTGGTTTCAAGAACCTCAGGATCGATCATCCGCCGGTCGATTTTCACCGGCAGCACCCGGAAAGCCAGTCCGTCCATGCGCAGGTAATCGTGCAGGCCAATTTTATTGGCGTCGGCCACGGTGACCGCAAAGTACACCGGCCGCCGGAACTTGTTTTCGGACAGGATGTGGATGATCATGATGTCTTGCACGCGAATGCCCTGGCCATACAGCGTGGGCGCCAGCTCGAATGAGACGCCGCGGTTCTCCGGTGGTTTATAATTGGGATCCAGTTCCTTCAGTTTGGCCACCCATTCGTTGTGGACGTCCTCCGGCACGTCGATATTGATACGCTGTTTTTGCCACGGCATGGCCCCGAGCCGGTCGATCTCACGGTCGGACAGTTTGATGGGCACCTTTGGCTCAAAGTCGCGCAGTTGCTTGATGTACCAGGGCGTGTTTAGCAGACTCAAATTCACCACCCGTACATCCGGCCGAATGCCTTCCACGGTTTGCAAATACCACAGCGGAAAGGTGTCGTTATCGCCGTTGGTGAAAATGATGGCGTTGGGCTCACAGGTTTGCAGAATGTTGTAAGAATAGTCCCAGGCCACATAATTACCTGTGCGATCATGGTTATCGTAGTTAAAAGCAAACATCAAGCCGGGCACCAGCACCAACACCAGCAGTGTGGACAGCGCCATGATGGGCAGGCGATATTTTTGCGCCTTCTTCAACACTTCCTGCAAATATTCCAGAATGGCGCTCATGCCGATACCGATCCACAGCGCAAAAGCGAAGAACGAACCGGTGTAAGCATAATCGCGCTCGCGCGGCTGCGGATCTTCCTGATTGAGATAAATCACGATCGCGATGCCGGTCATGATAAACAGCACCAGAATGCTGAAGGAGCGGCGCCAGTCCCGGAAAAAGTGGTGTATCATACCAATCAAGCCCAGCAAAAACGGCAGCCCCAGCAGCCCCCGGAAGGCGATCGTTTCGAGGATGAGGCCGTCCGGCCCGAGGGTATCGCCCTTGCCAATGAACTGCCACCCGAAGTAACGGATGTACATTTTTTTGATCTGATATTCCCACAGTGGCGCGCGACGCTCCACAATGGACCAGTCACCATATTGTTCCCGGTTCAAGTAACTCACGAATTTGGCCGGCGTGTCTGGATCATTTTCATCGATGGCCGGGTTCAGGGAAGAACGCACAAAAATAATTCCGTATGTACTGTAGCCTATCAAAATCAGAAACAGCGACATGAATCCAAGCGCAAGTTCGCGTTTACGATTGACGATGGCATTGCGGGCCAGCCAGGCCACGGCAACAAACAGGATGCCCACGGCAATGAATGAGAATTTGTTGAGCAATTGCGGGATGCCTTTGACCACGCCAGGATAGATGGCCAGAAAGGCCAGCGTGGCCCCGAAAGCAAACACCGCAAACGATTCTAACGTGATTTCCCTGCGCTTCTGGAAGTACATGATCAGGAAGACCGTGGGCAGCGCCAGCAGATTGAGCAAATGCACGCCAAGAGCCAGACCCACGAGATAGAAAATCAGCACCAGCCATCGGTCCGATGCGGGATCTTCGTGTTGATCGGCCCAGCGTAGAATCAGCCACACCACAATGGCAGTAAAGAAAACCGAAGCCGCGTACACCTCGGCTTCCACGGAATTGAACCACTGGCTATCAGAAAATGCAAAAGCCAGAGCGCCGATGACGCCGCTGCCGTACTGAATCAGTTTCTGTTCGACGGTCTTCGCTTTGCCCTGCCACATTTCCAGCAGCCGCACGATAATGAGGAATGCAAACATGGCTGAGAAAGCACTCAGAAGAGCCGAAATTATATTCACCCGCAAACCGATATCACTGGCGATCGGCAGCACGGAGAATATGCGACCAATCAGAATATACAAGGGCGCCCCTGGAGGATGGGGAATGCCCAGTATGTATGAACAGGCGATAAATTCGCCGCAGTCCCAGAATGAGGTCGTAGGCGCTATCGTGGACAGGTACGTGAGAAACGACACCAGAAAGACAACGGCCGCGGTGATGACTTTGGGATGTTTCCAATTCTTCAAGGTCTGCCTCCCGTTTGTAAGCCTTTTAAACAACTCCTTCCGCTCTTATCGAATCGAATTCCCCTCTACCACTCAAATATATAAACCACAAAGTCACAAAGGCACAAAATTTCATCCACCAGATATGCTTTCAAATTTTTTTCCTTGTGCTCTTGGTGCCTTTGTGGTGAGTCCATATCAATTCAGCTAATCTGCGCAAAATCCATACGCTCATAAAAACGCTGGACGAATTTGAACCGGCGCGCATTTTTGAGAATTTGCTGTAATAATATATTATTTTTTTGAGCGATTTCAAAGGCTTCTTGACGGGCAAGTTCAAGAATATCTGCGTCGCGCACCAGGTCCGCCAGTTTGAAATCGGGCATGCCGTGCTGCCGCACGCCCAGATACTCGCCCGGCCCGCGCAATTGCATGTCCACTTCCGCGATGTGGAAGCCGTCGTTGGTCTGGCACAGGGTGTCGATGCGCATTTTCGCTTCCGGCGACAGCGGCGTATCGCAGATCAGGATGCACAGGCTCTCCTTTTCGCCCCGGCCGACGCGCCCGCGCAACTGGTGCAACTGCGTCAGCCCGAACCGCTCGGCGTTCTCAATGATCATGATGCTGGCGTTGGGTACATCCACGCCGACTTCGATCACCGTGGTGGCGATGAGCAACTGCATCTCGCCGGACTTGAACTGCTGCATGACGGCGTCTTTTTCTTCCGGACTCATGCGGCCATGCAGCAGCCCCACATTGAACTCTTTGAAGAAGCCGTTTCGCACGCGTTCGTACGTCTCCGTGGCCGCGCGTAGATCGATTTTCTCCGATTCTTCCACCAGCGGAAACACAATGTAAGCCTGCGTGCCCTGCAGCAGCTCATAGCGTAAAAAATCGTAAATCTCGCGCCGCTTGTGGCTCGGCCGCCACACGGTGCGAATCGGTTTGCGGCCGGCGGGCAGCTCATCGATCACCGACACGTCCAGATCGCCGTACAGCGCCATGGACAATGTGCGCGGAATCGGAGTGGCGGTCATCACCAGCACGTGTGGCTGACAGCCTTTTTCCTGCAACGCGCCACGCTGCAACACGCCAAAACGGTGCTGCTCATCCACCACCACCAGCCCGAGGTTGTGGAATTTTACCTCGGGCTGAATGAGCGCGTGCGTTCCAATGACGATATTCGCCGCGCCGGTTATGATGTCGGCCATCACCCGGTTGCGGTGCGTTTTTTTCTGGCCGCCCACCAGCAGGGCCACATGCACCCCCAGCTCTTCCAGCAGCCGGTGCATGTTGATGTAATGCTGCTCGGCCAGGATTTCTGTCGGGGCCATGAGCGCCGCCTGATAGCCGTTTTCGACTGCCATTAGCATGGCCACCAGCGCCACGACCGTTTTGCCGCTACCCACGTCGCCCTGTACCAGCCGGTTCATCGGGTGCGGGCTCTTCAGGTCGTTCCAGATGTCGCGCAGCACCCGGCTCTGCGCCCCGGTCAATTTGAACGGCAATTTCTGCTGAATCAGCTCGCGCGTCTTCTGCCCCACATCCCGGAACGGTAGGCCCTGCTGCTGATCGTGATAATGCCGCCGCCGCAGCGCCAGCAACAGTTGCAAAAAGAAAAATTCGTCAAACTTCAACCGCCGCCGCGCCGTTTCGAGCTCCTGCTGATTCCCGGGAAAATGAATCTTTGTGATGGCATCTTTCAGCGGCAACAAATCGTGTTTTTGCAGCAATTCCACCGGCAATGGATCGCGAATTTGATCGCGATACAGCTCCAGCGCCTTGCGGATGAGCCGGCGAAAACCCCGGCTGTCGAATCCGACGCTGCTGAGCTTCTCCGTGGACGAATAAAGCGGAATAATCGCACCAGTGTTGAGCGTCTGCCAGTCGCCGCCCTCTTCGATGCGGTCGTAATCGGGGTGCACAAGTTGCAGGCCTTTGAAATAGCCGACCTTGCCGTGAAACGCAAACGTCATCTCAGGCTTGAAAATGCGCTTCCAGAAGGCCATCCCCTGAAACCAGACGCACTGCAAAAAACCAGTGCCGTCGGTCACCAGCGCCACAAACCGCTCTTTGCGGCCGCGCTGCTCCCGACACGACAGGATTTTACCGACAATGGTGACTTCCTCTCCCTCACGGAGCTCACGGATGGGCTTGACAATGGAGCGATCGAGGTGACGGCGTGGGAAATAATAAAACAGGTCTTCCAGGGTTTCAATGCCGTGCTCTTTTAAGGCCCTGCCCCGCTTCTCGCCGACTCCCTTCACAAATTGGATGTCAATGTCACCCGGATCGCGTTTGCTCATCTTGCGGACACTCACTTACCACTGAAAAAGAACCGTGTAGCGCAATTCCGTGCTCTGGCCGGCCGGCACATCGACCTGCCATTCCACACGATCTGCCGTCTTTTTCGCCACCGGTAAACTGCTTTGCGAAATCGACCAGTTCCCCGAAAAGCGCTCAACCACCCGCACCGTCACGGCCCGGTCTTTATGGTTGCGCATCCGGATGGCATACACTTCGCTGCGGGATTTCGGGCCCACGCGCGATTGCGCTACCTTTTCGCGTTCGGCTTTGATATCGAAGACGCGACCGAGCTGCAACCACACGCGCTCGCCCACTGGCGTGTGCCTGATCCGGTCTTCGCCAATGAACAGGCGTCCATCTGCCTGTTCCTGATACAATTGCACGTTTCCGGCGGGAAGCGGTTCCCCGAACAGCTTGGAATCGTTGGTCAATTCCAGCCGCACCAGCACATCGGTTTTCGATATGCGCGGCTCGTAGATATAATGTTTTTTGAAAGGAATACGCTTCGGTGGCAAAAACGGAATCTGCTGCTGTTCACTGCGATCCAGGGATACGGAAAAAGGAACACGGTACACGTAATACTCAAACTCTTTGATGCGTTCCACCTGGGGGGCCGGGGCCGCCAATGCCTTTTCCATGGCCCGGTACACTGGCTCCACCGGCGCCCTCGATAGATTCACATCGCCGGCAACCAGCGTCAGGCGGGCTTTCTCAAAAGTCCGGTCGGTGCGGTTGTTGATGACAAATTGGCCGGACAGGGTGAGCCTTTCCTGATCGCGCCTCAGCAGCGCGATGTAATGCGCATGCCAGGACAGGCCGTCGGTCAGATAATGCAGGCGAAAGCGCTTCGTGGTGGAAGCGAGATCCCGAAAGCGGAGGACGATTTCCGGCCGGGACCGGTAGCGGTAATCTCCGTAACGCACATCGTACGCCACGACATCGTCGGCAGATAGCACCCGCAGGGTTCGGTCGCCGACGCGGAGATACAGCTTGCCGCCGGTAGCCGCCACCAGGGTGCCTTGAATGCGGTTGAGGATTTTGGAATACAGCACAATTTCGGCACCGGTGTTCTGTTTCAGAATCTGCGCCAATCCGGCCTGCGGCCGTTTCAACCGGCTGTTGAGGATCGCCGGCCGCTTGCCGTCCGGATCGTCCAGATACAGGCTTTCGGCCTGAATGCCCATCGGCAGTTCGCGAAGTGTGGCCGTACCATCCGCGCCAATGCGCAGGTCACGCGTTTCGCGCACCAGCGCCAGCCGGGAATACACCACCAGTGAAGCGGTTTCCTGGGCCGCTGCTCCGGCCGCGCACAAAAAAATCAGAATGACAGTCGCCTGCCATTCTGAAAAAAGCCGGTTCGGCCGGAGCCGTCGCCTACTCAGTAAGCTGAGCCAGGTTTTCACGGATTTTTTCCAGTGTGATTTCAAAATGCTTTTTCTTCTGTTCTTCGCGCTCCACCACTTGTTTGGGCGCGCGGGTGAGAAAATCCTGATTCTGCAGCTTCTTGTTCAGTTCGGCCAGCAGCCGCTCCAGCCGCTGTTTTTCTTTTTCGAGGCGGTTGCGCTCCACCTCGATGTCGATGAGCCCCTCCAGCGGCATGAAGATTTCCAGATTGCGCACCACCGCCGTGGCCGAAAATTTGGGCCGCTGCAATTTGGCGCCAACGGTAAGCTGATCCACCTGCCCCAGTTGATGGAAATAGCTGAGGTGCCGGTTGATCAGTTCTGCGGTGGCGCTGTCCGCGCCGGAAATCAGCACGCTGGCGGCCTTCTTCACCGGGATGTTCATCTCGCCGCGGATGTTGCGGATGGCTGCGATCAGCTCCTGCAACAACACCAGACTATCATCGGCCGCAGCATCGCTGAACACCGCCTCATCCTCCGGCCATTTCGCCACCATGATGCTTTCGCTGAGCTGGGTACCGATCTTATGCCAGATTTCCTCAGTGATGAACGGGATCAGCGGATGCATCATGCGCACCACGCCGCGCAGCACAAACAGGCCGACTTTCAGCGCTGCGTCGCGCGCAGCGGCGTCATCGCCATACAGCCGCGGTTTGATCAGTTCCAGATACCAGTCGCAGTACTCGCGCCAGAAGAATTGATGCAGCAGTCCAACCAGTTCGTGAAATTTGAAATGGTCCAGCGCGCGCGTGACTCGCTGCACGGTCTCGGAATAGCGCGTGAGGATCCAGCGGTCGGCCAGATCGAGATTCTGGCTGTCCCATAGCGTTTGAATGTCCGCCAGTCCGGCCGACTCGTAAATTGGATCATCCAGATTCATGGCCAGGAAACGAAACGCATTCCACAGCTTGTTGGCAAAATTGCGCCCGATCTCGAAATCGCGCTCGGACAGATTGATGTCCGATCCCTCGGAAGACAGGGCCAGCAGTGAATAGCGCACCGCGTCCGCACTGTAGCGATCGACCATGAGCAGCGGATCGATGCCGTTGCCGAGGGATTTGCTCATCTTGCGGCCCTGGGCGTCGCGAATGATGCCGTGCAGATACACATCGCGGAACGGGATATCGCCCATAAATTCCAGCCCGGCCATGATCATGCGCGCCACCCAGAAGAAAATGATTTCGTGGCCGGTAACCAGAGTGCTGGTCGGATAGAAATAGCGCAGCTCGGGAGTGTCTTCCGGCCAGCCCAGGGTGGAAAACGGCCAGAGCTGGGACGAGAACCAGGTATCCAGCACGTCCGGGTCCTGCCGCATGGAACCGCCACACTTTTCGCAGGTATCCACCGGCTGCACCGAGGCCGTCTCGAAGCCGCAACGGTCGCAGTAGAACACAGGAATCCGGTGGCCCCACCACAACTGCCGCGAAATGCACCAGTCGCGGATGTTTTCCATCCAGTTGATGTACACCTTCACCCAGCGCTCGGGATGGAACTGAATTTTGCCATCGCGCACCACCTGCAGCGCCGGTTTCGCCAGCGGTTCAATTTTCACGAACCACTGCCTGGAAAGATACGGCTCGATCACCGTGTTGCAGCGGTAGCAATGCCCAATGGCGTGCGTGTGTTTTTCGATCTTTTCCAGCAGCCCCTTTTCTTCGAGTTCTTTGACAATGCCCTTGCGCGCTTCGTAACGGTCCTGTCCCGCATACGGCCCGGCGTTGTCGTTCATTTTGCCGTCTTCGTGCATCACGTTCACGCGCGGCAGGTCGTGCCGGTTGCCAATTTCAAAATCGTTGTGGTCGTGCGCCGGCGTGACCTTCACGGCGCCGGTGCCAAACGAGGCATCGACAAAGTCATCCGCAATGATGGGGATTTTGCGGCCGATGATCGGCAGGATGGCGGTTTTGCCGATGAGGGCTTTGTAGCGCTCGTCTTTGGGGTTGACGGCCACGGCCACGTCGCCCAGCATGGTTTCGGGCCGGGTGGTAGCCACGGTGATGTGCCCGCTGCCGTCTTCGAGCGGATAGTTGATGTACCAAAGGTTTCCTTCCTGATCGCGGTGCTCCACTTCTTCATCGGACAGCGCGGTCTGGCAACGCGGACACCAGTTGATGATGTACTCGCCGCGGTAGATCAGGCCTTTTTGGTACAGCCGCACAAAGACTTCGGCCACGGCGCGCGACAGCCCTTCGTCCATGGTGAATCGCTCGCGCTTCCAATCGCAGGCGCAGCCCAGTTTTTTCAACTGGTTGATAATGATGGCGCCGTGTTTCTCTTTCCACTCCCAAACGCGTTTTACGAATTCCTCGCGGCCGAGATCGTGCCGGGTGAGCTTTTCGGTGCGCCACAGGTGTTTTTCCACCACGTTCTGCGTCGCAATGCCCGCATGATCGGTGCCCGGCATCCACAGGGTTTCGTACCCCTGCATTTTTTTGTACCGGATCAGGATGTCCTGCAGGGTGTTGTTGTATGCATGCCCCATGTGCAGCCGGTCGGTCACGTTCGGCGGTGGGATCACAATGCAGTACGGTTTTTTACCCTCGCGCGGCTCACCATGGAAATAGTTTTTGTCCAGCCAGAATTGGTAGATGCGATCCTCGACCTTTTTCGGATCATAAACCTTGTCGATGCTCTCCTTGCCCATGCATAACCCCAATTTTAATTTGTAATTAGCCCTCAGAATCGAAGATGGAATATAAAGAATCCACACCTAAATGTCAACAATGGACATTGAGGAACGATTTGTCGTGAATTGGGGTTTAAAATACTTTAGATTTGTTCAAGTTATCCGCTGCCCTGCCCCCAGCATCGTTCTTATTTCATGTTGCTGCGAGCCATGGAAGCAAGGCTCTTGCAGCGCCCGTCGAGACCGCAGAGCAAATTGTTAAAGCAATGGTAACACTTTTGCGTTAGATATTTTTATCAATCCGGCTTTCAGCGGCGACCATGCTGGAGCCGCTGAAATGCCGGAATCTCATCCCCTGCGCGTTCCTCGGATCACTGAACCGAGCCACGATCCGCGGCCTCACAAGCAGGGATGCTTATGCTACTGCATTCGCGTCAATCCGTGGCTCAAAAATAAATTTCCGCGGTTATCCGCCTAATGCGTGCAAGAATCAGCGGCCACAAGCAAGATGGTTGTGCTTCAGAATACGCTTAATCTGTGTTCGACTTTGCCTCCTGTTGTCCCTGTCACACCAGACACCGTCGCAGACGGTGTCGGATCTATGAGTTGGATGATGCTCCCAAATCTCACAAGCAAAAATGCTTCTTGCACCACAGCTTCCGTGTTCTTTTTTGCGGAAATCTTCAGAACTGAAATACGGTCGTGCGTGCCTGATGGATATCCCCTTTGTATCCGTCCTGTAGTCAATGCTTAGCAATGGTTAGAGGTTTCTTCCGGCAATGCGGTTTCATCAAAAATGAAATTTTTTCAATATTTGCGACATCCTGCTGATTTAGATTACAGGTCTGCCGTAAATTTGAAAATTGACGCATTTTGCCTGTCAAGCAAATATTTGATTTGACGATATCTTAACTAAGCTAACCGCAGGGTAAACCCAAGTGCGAGGAGCAAATGCATCCATGAAAATGGCCAAATTTTTCTTTGGGGAGAAATCGCAAATCGTTCCTGGTTCCAACGGACACAGTCCCATTAAGTCGGCAAAAGCACGTCCTCACGCAGAAATGGAATCGGCGCAAAAGGATAGCCTGACAGGCCTGGTATCGCATTCGGCATTTCAGATAGCCCTGGGAGAACGCTTCAAGGCAGCTCGAATGCGTCACCTTCGGCTCTGCTGCATGATTGCCGATATCGATTATTTCCATGCGCTGAATCGTAGCATGGGTTATTCTTTCGGGGATGCCGCGCTGGTGCAAATCGCAGAATTATTGCGAACTCTGCTGCCGCAGGATGCGGTAATTTCCCGCTTCTCCGGCGAGCAATTCGGTATCCTCGTGGAAGTGGATGCCAATCACAAAGCTATTTCCCTGGCTGAAACGCTACGCAAAACTATTGCGGATCATAAATTCGTCTATCAAAGCCAATCCACGTTTTTGACCATGAGTATTGGTCTGGCGGTAAGTGACGAACGTACCAAGGAAGCCTCAGAGCTGCTTTCATTTGCGCAACTCGTGCTGCGCACAGCTAAGCGAGAGGGCCGCAATCGCGTGTGTTACTGGGAACGGGAGCTCATATCCCCGGCAAACAAGCCTGCCGAAAACATTGTGGTCGAATTGCAGAAAAAATTTGCTGAGCTGGAGCGCGAGGTCAAAGCCTTTGGCACTTCGGAGGTACGATCGCTGCTCGATGAATTGGATATTCCAGACGGCATGCCAGAGTCACATGCCGAAAACGTGGCTTTTATCGCCGCTTCTATTGCCGATGAAATGGGCCTGAATGACAAACAGATCGATACCATCATTTCCGCGGCGCTGTTACACGATATCGGCAAGCTGGGCATCGATCCCGACATTTTATCGAAAAGCGGTTCGCTCACCCCGGAAGAATTTGAGGAGATCAAAAAGCATCCGCTGCTTGGCGCGGAATTTCTGCAGGCGGCCGAGTTTTTTGAGAAAGAGTTGCCGCTTATCCGGCATCATCATGAACGCTACGACGGTCGTGGCTATCCGGATGGGCTCAAAGGCGATCAAATTCCGCTGGGTGCGCGTATCATCGGTCTGGCTGAGGCCATCGATGGTCTGCTGAGTGGCTCGATCTACCGCGAACCGATGAGCATCAAAGAGGCCATCGAGGAGCTGAGGCGCTGTTCCGGCAGTCAATTCGATCCCGAGCTGGTGAACATTGCAGTGAGGTTACTAGAAACTGGTCGCATTGGTTGAGGCCTGAGAAGCAGCGGAAACCCTGGCACCCGTTATGTAAGGAAAGATGCAACATCGGTGTCAGTTACAAACTCAATAACCCGGTCAGGGACGGAAGCCCTGCCAGGGTTGAAGAGCCCACTCAACTCCGAGCGTAGAAAACATTTTTAATGCTTGCTTTCGCCATAAAAAATTTTCATCTTTTACTGAAGCATTCATTAGCAGGAGCAAATTGGATGATGGAAAATGTATTGATCGTGGATGACGAGGATGATATTCTGCACTTGATGGCAGAGGCAATCTCTCGCTGGGGTTACAATCCCATTATCGCCCACGACGGCCAGGATGCCATTCAGAAAGTGGAAGAACTGCCGGTGGATTTAATCCTCACCGATGTGCGCATGCCCAAGGTGGATGGCATTAGTCTGCTGCAAAAGGTAAAGGAGATCAATCCGGATACATCGGTGATTGTGTTCACCGGCTATCCGGCCATCCAGAGCGCGGTGGATGCACTGAAATCCGGCGCATACGACTATCTTGTAAAGCCTGTGGACCTGGCAGAGCTTAAGAACAAAATTGAAAAGGCGATACAGGCCAAACGATTACAAGGCACTTATGGAGTGCTCAAAAGCATCAACTGGGCGCTGATCATTTCCATCCCGCTCTGGTTTTTGCTGGCCTTCATCCTCGTCCGGACAATGTAAACGATCTCAGGGGGCATTGCTTTTTTCAGGGCACGTGTTTGGGGAGAGTTGGTTATTCATAAATCAAGCGCGTGGTAGCTTTCAGGGGGGATAGCATATAAACAATCCATTCCTCCTCTTGCCTATCATCCTTATTTCATCCGTGGGATGCGAAAAGCCATAAAGAATCAGACGACTGGCAAGAATCAAAAAAATATAAACTTGCAGAGCTATCCGCGATCGCAAGAGAAGGTTTTCCGCGCAATTCAACAAACCAGGTTTCGCCCGGAGCAGTCAGAAGCTTCAAAAAAACTCCGTTGAAATCCATGTGCGCGTGCGGCTGCGCCACTCTAACGGAAATGCTATCGGCCAATTTTTGGGGTTGATGTGCGTATTCCTATGCCCTCGATTGTTCCTTCCACATCAAACAGCCGTGCGAAACGGCGGATTTTTTCGCATACCCCTCAAAAATCTTCAAAATCGTCGATGTAAATACGTTTGCGTTTGGCGAAGAGCTTGACGGTGGCGGCGCCGTAAATGAAGCCGCCAATGTGGGCAAACCAGGCGATGCCGCCGCCCATGCCCATGCCGATGGTGGCGAGACCGCTGCTGAGCTGGGTAATGAACCAGAAGGCGAGCAGAAACAGCGCCGGCACCCGCAGTGTGGTAATGAAAAAGAAAATCGGCACCAGCACCAGCACCCGCGCACGTGGATACTGCACCATGTACGCGCCCATAATGCCGGAAATCGCGCCACTGGCGCCCACCATGGGAACGGTGGACATCGGATTCATGATCATATGTGCCAGCGCGGCAAACAGTCCTGCGCTGAGATAGAACACGATGTACCGCAGCGAGCCCATGGAATTTTCCACGTTGTCGCCAAAAATGTACAAATACAGCATATTGAAAATGATGTGCGCGAACCCGCCGTGCAGGAACATCGAAGTGATCAGCGTGTGCCAGTTGGCCCCCTGCAGGATGCTCGCCGGCACGGCGCCGTATTTGAGCACAAACTCATGCTCCAGCGGTGCCGGCAAACCGAGCTGGTAAATGAATACCAGAATGTTGATGGCGATGAACGCAAAATTCACCACCGGCCAGCCGGTGCGCGGATTTTCATCACGGAGAGGTATCATGCTTTCCCTCGAATGGATCTAAGGTTGAACGGTAAAGGTGCGCGTAACCACGGTGACGTTGCCGCTTTTGTCGGTTGCTTTGAAGCGGAGCTGATGCGTGCCCGGCGTCAGCGGCCGACGCGGCGCATAAACCACCACGTCGTTCTCCGGGTCGTATTCGGCGATGACCTTGCGTCCGTCGATGTACAGCTCCAGGCTCTCCTCGGATTCGAAGCCAGACTGCTCATCCTTGGCGTACACACGAATGGGTGTGGTGGGCTTCAGGATTTTGCGCTTACCCGGCACGCGCACGATGACGGTCGGCGGGGTGTCATCCTTGCGCAGCGCAAACTTCTCCAGACTTAGCACCAGCGCCGAAACCCGCTTCGCTTCGGTATCCAGCTTGTTGTCGATGAACACCCATTTGTTGCGGCTGAAATAGTACACCCCGAGTTTACTCGGATCGCTCACCATGTCCGGATAGCGGATGCTCACCTGCACGCCGGAGTTCAGCGGCACATCCTGCGGATGCGCCACATACACCCGGCTCACCCTATCGCGATCGCGCTGGCCCGCCGGCGGCTCCTCGATGTCGATTCGGGCGAACATGTCGCGGTACAGCGATTGCTTCCAGAAATGCAGCCGGAACAGGCTGTCGGCCGAATACAGCCGCCGGCTCGTGCCCTGGGGAATCAGGTGCAGCTCCAGCTCGGTTTCCGCGGTGCTGACATCTCGCAGGGCGTTTTCGGCCTGCGCCCGCAACCGCACGCGGTGATCGGCAAGATCGTACGCGGACAGCGCCGCCACGTACTCGGACGGGCTTTTGGCGTACAGCACCGGATAGGTGCTGCTGCCGTCGTCGAGGGCCACTTCCAGCACCGGCGGCTTGCGCAGCGGCTGATTGGCGCGCACGCGGATGCGGACGTAATCGTCATACACATCCGGGGTGATGCTCAGTTTCAGTGGATTTTTGACCGGCGCGCCGGGCAGCACGATGAAATCCGGCCAGCTCCGCTGGCCCAGCGCATCCACGGTCAGGAGCTTGTAAATGGACGCCCGGCGATCGGCGAGCGGAAACAGAAACGGACGGGCATCGTCGAGCGAGACCGAAGTGTAACGCGCGCCGTTGTCGTCGGGAAAGGCAATGCGCTGCGACAGCCGCCATCGCGGTTTGCGATGGCCAGACTGCTCCCACAGCTCGACGTACTCAGGCCGCACCTGCGCGGAAAAGTGCATCTGCTGCAGCACGATGCCGGAATCCTGCTGCGAATACTGCGGAAAAATACGAAATTTTTTGCCCACGCGCAGCATGCCGGCGATGGTCGTGCGGTTATCGAAAAAATCCTCGATCACAATTTCGAACCGGTGCAGGCCGGGCAGCAACTGCCGCTCGCCGTCGCTCAGGATGATGCCGCTGTCGTGCGGCGCGTTTTCGGACGGTCCGCCGGTTTGCACGGCGCTGGCGGTCACGATTTGCTGAGGCGACGGCGTCTCAGATGTGATCAAGCGGCCGCGCTCTTCACCGGCGTAATCGTAAAACGTCAGCCGGTTGGCCGGATCGAGGAACAGCCGGTAAAACAGCCCGAAACCGCGGCGGTGCAGCCGGAAATCCCGGTCCAGTTCCACAAAGCGGTTGTGGGCGTAATTGAACCGGTCATACTGCGTTCGGTAGTGCAGCTCGCCATCGAGCCGCAGCTCAATGCGGTAAAATCCAAACCGGTTGTTGACCCCGCCGGACTGATCGAAGCCGGCCACGGCCACGCCGATTTCGCCCTCGATGGAAACGGTGTCCGGCAGCACATACTGTCCGGGGCCCACTCTTTTGGGCCGAATGATCCATGGCTTGAAATCATTTTGAACGCGCGAGCCAAAGCTGAGCGGCATCACGGCGACTTTCGTTGGCGTAGGCGGCCGCCGGTCCTGGATGCGGAACCCGCGCGTAAACGGATTGATCGGCCGGTTGCTGGGATCGCGCAATTCGAAGTGCAGATGCGGCACCCCGATGCCGGTCTCCCCGGTGTAGCCCAGAAATTCACCTTTCTTCACAGGAATCACATTGGGCGCAAAATAACGGTCCACACGGTAGCGGCCGTTTTTGGCCTGTTCCTGCCAGACGATTTTTTCCAGTTTCGGATTGAACTTCGAAAGATGCGCATACACGGCGATTTCGCCGGTGTCCAGCTTCAAGTAAATTGCCTTGCCATAGCCAAACGGCGACACCCGGATGCGCTGCACATAGCCATCGCGGACGGCAAAGATTTTATAGCCGGTCCGGTTCCAGGTCTTAATATCAATGGCAGCGTGAAAGCGCCGTGGACGGAATTCGGCGAACGACGAGGTGATCCAGCGGCTGGCGTCGGTCGGCCAGACGTATTCCTCATCCTGTGCAAAAATCGGCTTGATGCAAATCAAAAAAATAGCCAAATATGGTAACCTGCTCCATTTCAAGGTTGCAGTCCCTCCAGCATTTGTCGCACTTGTTGCGGATAATCAGTGATGATGCCGTCCAGTGGCATGGCCTTCAGTTCCGGAATCCGCTCGAACGGAATATCGCCCCATACTAGCACATGCAGTCCCATTTCGCGCAAGTGGGTCACAAATGGCAACGTGGCCAGGCTGGCTTCCAGATGAATGGCATGAATGCCCGCCAGTTTCATGATGGCCTTTTCGGTGCGGTGAATGAAAAAATTGCGATCCACCAAAAATGCCGTGGCAATCTCCGGATCCAGCTTGCGGATACGGCGCAACGGGATCGGATTGAACGACGACACAATCACCCGGTTGACCGCGTTGTAGCGGCGAACCAGCGCGATCAGCTTCTTTTCAAGGCCATCGGCCCTACGCGGATATCCCTTAATTTCCACGTTCAGCACCAGGTCACCGATGAATTCACGGAACACCTCTTCCAGTGTCGGGATGCGCTCCTGGCCGTTGCCACCGGTAATGCGCAGGGTTTTTAACTGCTGCAAAGTTTTGGCGCGCACGAAACCGCGGCCGCTGGTGGTGCGGTTCAGCCGGGCATCGTGCATGACGATCAATTCGCCGCTTTTGCACTGCCGGATGTCCAACTCGATGCCGTCCGCACCCTGTTGCCGGGCCGCCCGGAAACTGGCGAGGGTGTTTTCAGGGGCCTCGCCGGGCACGCCGCGGTGTCCGAGAATCAGAAAATGGTTTTGAAAAAAAGGATGCTCCATCCTACCCCCCACGCTCGAGCAATTGCACCAACTTAGCAGTCAACGACCTACGTGAATACGATTCCACCATATTACCTACGTCCGCCAATGGCGATGGCGTCGGTTTGCGGTCCAGGAATTCCAGATAAAACGCCTTCAGCGCCAGCACCATGCCATCGAAATCGTCCGGTTGCGCATGCCGCACCCGGCCAGATTTCTTGATGATCGACAGCCCCTCGATATCTGGACACACCGCCAGGATCGGCCGGCCGGCGGCCAGATATTCGAACGTCTTTCCGGGAATGAATCCCGGATACGGATCGCCTGTGACTAAGTAAAGCAAAAGATCGGCCTGCAGCAAGCGTTTTATGGCCTCCGGGTGCGAAATATAGCCGGTGGCGTGTACGAAAGCGCCGAGCTGCAGCGCCTGCACTTGTTGTTGCAGCTCGCCGGTCAAATCTGCGCCGAGGAACCACAGCCGCACCGATTGCTGATTTAGACCGACCTCTTGCACAAAACGTTGAAACGCGCTTAAAAAGACAGTAGCATCGACAAAATTGCCCAGTGTGCCCACATGCACGATATCGAATCGATCATCCCGTGGGCCGGCGCGGCGGCGGCTGGCAAAATCCGCAGCTTCATAGCCGTTAGTGATCACTTCGATTGGCGCATGTTGCGGCGCAGATTCACTTAACCGTTGTTTCAGTCCCTCGGAGACCGCCGTGATCGCCGTGGCCGAGTTTAGCACAAGCCGCTGCAGCCAACGATTGAGCCACCGGTGCAGCGAGGTCGCCTCAGCTTGAAAATCGCCGCCGCTCCAACCGTCACGAAAATCCGCCAACCAGGGAACGCCGTACAACCGGTGCAGCAGCCAGCCGAGCAGATGTGCCGAATGCGGCGGTCCCGAAGTGAGAATCCAGTCCACCCGTTCGCGTTTCAGCCATGACCGCGCCCCCAGAAACGCAAATGGCAGCCAGAGTAATTTTTGATCCGGAATCAGCACTAAATTGAGGCAGCGCCTCAGCCAGCGCTGCCACCGACTTGTGGAGACGGCCTTCTTTATGGCGCCGGTGTCGCCCGGTTTCCGGGCACTCCGCCGCCATCGCCGTAGCACGTGCGCCACGCGCAGCGGATCCAGCGAACCGGTTCGCACGATGGTGACTTGCTCCAACTCCTTCAACAGCGATATGTCGTGGGCATAATAATCGACGTCTTTCACGGTCAAAACGATGGGCCGCCAGCCGAATTGCGGCAAATGCCGGGCGAAACCGGCCAGGCGCTGCGTGCCCCCCATGCCCATGGGCGGAAAATAATAGCTGATCAGCAGTATCGTCTTCACCAAAGTGTCCCGTTTGCGATTCAGGCGGGGCCAGGAAACAGGCGCATAACATAAGACCGGATGGTGTCGATTTCGCGTTTTTCGAAAAAGCCGCTTAAAAGTAGCATGAGCGGAAAGGCCAGCAATAGTGCCAGCCGCCACCAGAAGCCGGGCTGCCAGGCCAGCAGGATAAACATATATGCCGCCATCATTGCGCCGATGCGCACAAGCCGGCCAAATTCATACGCCACCGGATACAGCCGCCGGCTCACCCCGTACAGCGCCACGGCCATCGCCACATAACTGAACACCGTGGCCCAGGCCGCGCCGTGCATGCCGTAGCGGGGAATCAGTGCAAAATTGCCTACGATGTTGACCAGCAACCCCAGCCCGGTGATGAACGGCAAATAAGCGGTCTTTTTTTCCAGATAAATGCCCACCAGAAAATTGAGATAGGCGCCGTAAAACACGTACGCCAGCATGACGATGGGCACCACCGTCAGGCCGCCCCAGTATTCTTCGCCAATCAGGTGAATCGACCCCAGCCGGATGCGCACGATGTCCTGCATGAAATAGCTAATGCTAAGATACACCAGCGCACAAGCGAACATAAAATAAGTCAGGACTTTGGCAAAAATGGGTTTGGCATCCGATTGTTTCGACGTGGACAGAAAAAACGGATGCCAGGCAAACCGGAACGCCGCCACGAACAGCGACATGATCATGGCAAGCTTGTAGTTGGCGTGGTACACGCCGAGCACCTCGTAGCCCTTGATGGCTTTCAAGATGAAGCGATCGATCAGGTCCATCAGCACCACCGCCAGGGTGGATGGCAGATACGGCAGGCCGAAAACGAGCAGCTTTTTCAGCTCGCCGGCCAGCAGCACCGGACGGAAATGCTGCAGGATGACCGGCAGCAGGGTCAAAAACGTGAACGCCGAGGAAAAAACGTTGGCCAGAAAAATGCCCCGCAACCCATAACCCAGTTTGGCCACGAACACAATGTTCAAGCTCAGATTGACGATGACGTTGAGTAGTTTCAGCGTAACGAACAACTTGCTGCGCTCTTTGGCGCGCAGCACCAGAAACGGCAGGATGGCCAGCGCATCGAAAAACAAAATGGTTGCGGCGTACTGAAAATAAATCGTGGATTCGTTGAGGTAGTGCTGCAAGGGCGATCCGGATGAGGGGTTTTGCAAGAATTTCTCTACATTGGAGAGCACAATGACGCGGGCGAGATCATCGGCGAAAAGATAACCGAGGACAGAAAACAGCACCGAGGTGAACAGCACAGTCAAAAAGCCAGTGCTAAACAGGCGAATCTTTTCGGATTCGTCCTCGGCCAGAATGAAATAGCGTAGAAACGCCGAATCCAGGCCGTAGGTGTACAAGATGGTACTGATCGCCAGATACAGAAACATGATGGCAGCAATGCCCAGAGCATCCGGATTGAGGAAGTTGGTGTACAACGGTAACAGCAGAAAACCAACACCGCGGGTGAGAATATGCCCGATGCCGTAAACCGCCGAGTGACGCATGAGTCGTTTTAAGCTCTGAAACATGGGAAAAGGTTCACAGTCGTTTGGGGTTGTCATAAGCCATCGTGGGGCGTGAAAACGTTGTTCCGAATATATTTGACGCGGAAACGAATGTCAAGGAAAATACCAGGAAGACTTGCAAGGAAAAACGGGTTTGGTAGTTAAGGATTGGAGTCCAATAGAATTGTTTCAGTTTGTTCTCCCGGTCGTTTCGAATGGGGGCAAACGCACGAAACAACCTCATGGTGCCAGGCCTGAGATCGCACCGTCGCTACAATTCTTGCGATAATGTATGGAGTAGCAAACCTATCGATTCTTCGGCTTCCTTTTTTTTTAATTTCCGCTATTGTTGATGAAAACCTGGGGGCGTTAAGTGAAAGGTCCTCCAAGCCGGGTCCGGGATCCCCAATAATGTGGGAAATCAGAACCAGAACTCCGACCGAACTTAATTTATAGTGGGATAACCCACTATAAACATTCTATTTGATTCAATCTCACCCGTAATGATGAAACTAAAAGCATTTAACTCCCCCCCTAAACGGTTCGATTTATAGATATGCAATTCATTTAATAATTATAAAAACTTGTTGACACAGAACATATTTTTCATTTTCTTAATTTAAAACCTGGAATACGGCTCGAAAGCAATTTAATTAAGGACGTAACCGAAGTACGAGGCGCTATCATGATTCGGCCGAAAGCGAGAAACAGCCTGACCTACGAAGACTTTGAATTCATCAGCCAAACTCTGGCACCGAAAGCGGAATCACAAAAGGCGGTGATGAGTTTGCTGGCCACCACGGAGGAGCGCGACCAGTTGCTGGACGATCCGCAACTGTTCGAGCGCATTCTCAGCGAACCGAGCCTGCACCAGATTTCGCCATACCTGTATTTTTACGTGCTCATCCGGCGGGTGCTACAGGAGTTCGACATCGAAGACCGGGATGTGGCGGACTATCTGGCCAGCATGCTGACCGAGTTCTCGCGCGGCAATCGTGCGCAGATGATCTCCGAATATCATGAAAAGCAGTACCGATATCTGGTCGATCTGCTCAAAGACCTGCTCGATGCCAACACCGAAGAGGTGTTCATGATTCAGAGCCACGTGGGCAATTACAGCATGTTTCTGGCCGGCGTGTTTCCGGATTATATTTTCTACCGCGCCAAATACAAAAAAATGGCGCCAGATTTCCGCTATTATGAACAAATGGGCAGCACCAGCTATCAGCAAGCGGCGCGAAACCGGTTGGCGGAACGCTTGCAGGTGGCCGAAATTCTTGAAATTCTCGGCACCCAGTTCCGCAAGGTGCGGCTGGCGCTGAATTACATGGTAGATGAGTACATGAAGCTCGACCGTCAAAAACAGAGCCTGGATCGCGTGTATCGAAGGTTGCAGGATTTCATCAACACGCGCCGGAATCCGATGTAATCGCAGCAATCACAGCGAGGTGAGTTGTGACGCTTCTGGCCCAGATACAGCAGATGACCGAACGGACGTATCGCCGCCCGATTGGCGTGAATTTCGAGAATTACGTGATCGGCTATTCGCGGTTCCGCTATCTGTCACAATATGCATCCGGCAGCGAGTTGCTGTCGGAAATCGCCCGGGTGTTTTTTCGCGTGGCGCGGGGCCGTCTCTATGTGGGGATTTATTTCAACGACGAGCTCATCCGGGTGCTGGAGAAATACGACCCGCGCCGGGGCCTGTCGGAAAAAAACATTCAAGCGTTTATGATTTTCATCGAAGAAATCAACCATGCGGTGCATGGTGCATGGAAATTTCTGGAAGGCCAACAGCGGCACATCGATGAGCCGTTCATCCGCGACCTGGAAATCCAGGCCAAGGTGGATACCTACATCCTGCTGAAGTATTTTCTCGCCTATTTTAACCGCAGCAAGCAATTGGAAAATCTCGACCGTCTGTGGCTGCGCTATCACGTTTTCGAGACCATGGACTACCGCTATACGGATCGAATGCTTGCCGAGCGGTATTTCGAGGCGGTGGAAATCGGGCAGCGGTTTTCCCGGTTTCTGGAGAGCCTCCCTCCTGTCGAGCGCCAGGACGAGCTATCGCGGTTCCGAAAAATGGATTATGCCGCCAAAAAGCGCTATGTGTCCTTCCTGCCCGCCTGACGGTGGTGATGTCCGCTATACCGAAAGAAACGTGCGCACTTTCTGGCGCAAATTGTCAAGGCCGAACGGCTTGGGCATGTAATCAGTGTTGCTCTGCTGCAGCAACGGCACCAGCTTGTCTGTTTCTTTGAAGCCGGTCAACAGGATCACGGGCACGAAGGCCACTTCGGGATCCTGTCGGATGTCGCGCAGGGTGTCGATGCCGTTTTGCCGCGGCATCATCACGTCAAGCAGCACCAGATCGGGATGATGCCGTTTCACGGCCTCAAAGCCGGTCACACCGTCTCCCGCTTCGATGACCTGGATGTTGGCGTCTTTTTCGAGGGTAGATTTAATGAGCTTGCGTATGGCCGGATCATCATCAATCGTCAAAACGGTTTTTAATCCCATGTCCTGCCTGCATCCTCCGCGTATGTTTGTATGATGAAAATGACTGTTGATGATCATAAATTTGATCGCATTGTCAGGAATATTTCAGTATTCGCATTAGAATTTTCCGTGCCTATTTTGAATCCATTAGAAAGTAACCCATTATTTATCATCGGGCGCTTACTTTAGAAGGTGCGCCGATCTCTTTGCCTTGTGCAAAGAGATTGCCGCGTCGCTTCGCTCCTCGCAATGACGATTAGAAGGCTAAATTTCTTTCACAATTGCATTGTTGCGAATGTTCTGTCGCACGCTTATGTACATAGAACTCAATAGACCATTTACCCGTCATCGCGAGCGGCCGCCGGGCGGCCGAGTGGCGATCTCGTTGATTAAGCGCTGATTAAGTGCCTACCCGTATTGTTAAAAACTTCCCCCTCCGCGCGCCCCGCGCCTGTGCGAGAGACTATTTCCACCACCACAATGGTTAATCCAGAACCGGCGGCTTTTTTACTGGCCGCGCACAATCTGCTTTTCACGGACGCGCTCGAAATCGTCCAGAAAATACATTAGATTTTGCAAACATTCCTCCGCGCTGCCAAAATCCGCGGCATCCAGCCAGTTGATCGCTTCCCGGTGTTCCCGGAACCAGCGCCAGGCCAGCTCGCAGGCCTGTTTTTCTTCCGGTCCCGGGGATTTGCCGGCAGCCTCGCCATAGCACAATGATTCAATCAGCCGCAAGAGCTTCTTTCTGGGCTTGCGTTTTTGGTGACTCACCACACGCTCAAACCGTCCCGAGGGCGACAGCACATAGACAATCGCATCCGGTGACAATTGTGACAACAGTATTAAAATACGGCAACTTTCTTCGGTTTGCGGAGTGGCGCTGGCAAAGATTTGCTGCTGGATATTGGCGGTGGGCCGGTACTGGCGGATGAACCGTGCCTCCAGGATCAGCGCGTCGAGCTCGGTATCCACGGTTTGCCACTCGAGAGTCTGGATCTCCGACAGGATACGCGCCAGCTTGTCGGCGTTTTCGGATTGATACAAAAAGTACTCCGCCAGCCGCCGGCGCAAATTTCCGCTTTTGCCCACATAAACCGGTTCACCCGCGGCATTTTTCATCACATAAACCCCGGGCTGTTCGGGCAGGTCGCGGATATGGTCCTTTGAAAACGCAAATTCGGTAAAGTTCACAGCTTTGGACGGCCGTTTCGCAAGACGTAGCAGATCGGCCATGTCCTCAATGGAATCGGGCAGGGTTTGCAGCACATGCACCAGCAGTGTGGCCATGGCTTGAAGATGCTCGGAAAGAGCGGCCTCCCCGGCTGGCACGGGAACGTGGAATTGTTCATACAGCGATTCGAGTGTGGGCTTTTTCGGCAGGCGCAAAACATTCTGCGCGAAGTGCAAAAAATGCAATTCCCAGAAAACGGGCAAATTCGCCTTCGCCCGCTCAGACCAGAATTGCAGTGCATGTCGCAAGCGGCCGGGCTGGCAGGCCACGACGATACTGTCACCTCGCAGGCTCCCGAGCAACGCATCCAGTTTCGCCGCGATTTCAGCCGGGGCCTCGCTGCGGCGGAAGGACTGCGTCACGATGTCGCCCGGGGTTTGCTTGCGGACATCGGCGCGCCCCAGCCAGAGCTCCTCGGCCTGCGGCCACAGCCGGTTGTCAGGCCTCATGGCGCATATACAGAAATGGGCCTGCCTCAGGTCTTGCCGCTCGCTCTCATCGCCGGTTTCGGGCAGCAGATACCAGTTTCCGAGACCGTCGCGTCCAAAACGGGGATCATCACCAAGGGCTTTTTGCAGCAGCCGCTCCGCCGATGCGACCGAGCCACCGCGCAGGTGAAACAGCGAGCGCGCGATCGCCAGCGCCGGGGCGCTTCCCCCGTGCTGTTTCAGAAATTCAATCACCTTTTGTTTCATACGCCACCTTTTTGCGCTCCATCAAATCGCAATAGGACAGGGCGACGAGCTGCGAAGGCTCGATCTGAAAGATTCGTAAATATCGTTCCAGCTTACGCTGCTCTTCCTCGTGATCCCGTTCGGGCGTCATCACGGCCTCGAACTCTAAAAAGCCGCCCAGTCCCACCACCACATCCAGGTGCACACGTACGTTATCGATGGTGTAGAGTTCGCGCGTTTTTTCGACCACGGTGCGCACGTTGTAAGCTGCACGCAGCATGGCTTCCAGGCGCGCCGGTTCCGGAGCCAGGTAGATTTGATACTGGCTTTCACGCGGCCCGGGCTGGTCATCCCGCTGATAAAAAATGAGTTCGCCGTTGTCCTCGTCGCTGTTCAAACGCAGTTTGAGGCGGCCGCGCTCGCAGTCGAAATAAATGTCCTTTTGCACGATCGTCCGCCGGAAAGTTCCCCCCAATTGCTCGATGCACTTTCGCGCAAAATCGAACTCCTCGTAACGCGCCTTCAACTCGATGTTTTGCATTTAGAAACCCCATTGCCTGTCGATATTCTTAAATGAAATGCAACATTTGAAAAAATATTGAAATATCTGTTAAAATGCAATTTAAATACGGTGCGTAAATATTTTTTCAAATGTAGACAGAGACCAAACGGAGATTGCCTTTGATGCCTCAAAAATTGAAATCGAATCCAAATGTTCTGTATGGCCTTTGCAGGTTCCGGAATGCGGCCTTCATGACTATATGGGCCATGGTCGGCCTGCTTTTGTTGTCCCTATCGGACGCGCAGGCGCAAAACTGGCTCAAAAAAAATAAAAAAGAGGAAAAGCCGCGACTCGTGGTGGCTGGTTCGGTGAGCTGCAAAAGCATTTTCGATCCGGCCGTGGTGCGGCATTTTGCCAAAACGCGCAAATGGGACGTGACCATCTACGGCTCGGGCAGCGAGGCCGCCATCGAAGCGGTGTACACCGGCGCCGTCGATCTGGCTATTTCCACCCGGCCGCTCACCGAGAAAGAACGCGCTAAGGGTCTGCGCGATTCGCTGATTGCCTACGACGCCATTGCGGTGGTGGTGCACAAGTCCAATCCGGTGCAGAAGCTTTCCATGAAACAGTTGAACAAAATTCTGCGCCGCAAGATCAAAACCTGGAAAAAGCTCGGCTGGCTGGATCAGCCGATTTCGGTGATTTTGCCGGATACCAGCTCCGGGCTGCGCACCATGTTTTTGCAAGCCGCGCTTCGCGGCAAGAAGATGAAAGTGCAGCCCAAAGAGGCGTTATCAACTTACGGCGCCATAGCCATGGTGCGTCAGGACACCCTTTCGATCACCATTTGTAGCCTGAGCCAGACCCGATATGCACATTTGAAACCCTTGGCCATCGAAGGCATCCGGCCGAGCAAAGAAACCATTGCCAATGGCACTTACCCCCTACGCGTGCCAGTGTTTCTGGTGACAAAAGGGCAGCCCACTCAACTAGTACAAACGTTTCTGAATTGGATGATGACTGGCAAAGTGTACACGGCACTGGCAAAACTGTTTTATGTCCCAACTCAGGAGCCACGTTCCATGTTTGCAGAGTAAGCGGCTCGCCTCCCCTCCACTCTCCTCGGCCCCGGCGCATGCTTATCATCGCGTCGGGGCCGTTTTTTTCTTTCAAATTTCAAACAGGGATCAATACTCCGTGTCCACCAAATGACCGTAATTGCATCGGCTGCAATTTATCTGCAGCAGGGCAATAAATTTCAGCATTTGCCGAATTCGAAGACAGGTAAGAAAGTCCGTGCCCGATTCGAGAGGACGCAGATTCCTTGCGGCGGGACATTGAAAACTCACCAGCCTTGCCAGGCCCGGCGACAGGAAATCGACTGGGAAATTCTGAAGGAAGGATCGAAAGGAGGAAGAAAAATCTACAGGAAACCAAGAAGGCGCTTCTGACGCAGGCCGTAAATCATCGGTACCCAGAAAAACAGATGCTCAGCCACACCCAGATTTTTTGACTGGCCATAAATCCATTGCATCATGTCGTATAAGAAATCAAAATTGACAACGATGTAAACCAGTCCCAGGTATTGCAGGGCCAGCAGCACCAGGGCCATCAGGCCTATGGCGTAAGCCAGTATCTTGAACATGGTGCGAATAATCCGGCCGATCAGCAGGCCGAAGCCGGCCGTGAGGATTAGCACAAAAGTTTGTTTATTTGCAAATAAAAAATTCTGTAAATCGGGACTGTTTTCCATTGGTGTTCCTCACCATCCGTTTCGTTTTCTTGTAACACGGTAGCGGTTCGTAACTATTCAGCTATTTTCGTTTGATGAAAACTTGCCCTGTCATCGCGAGCAGCCGCCGCGAGGCGGGTGCGCCTGTCCGACCGCTGGCGGATGGCGATCTCACTGTCGATATGCTTATGAGATCGCGTCGTCGTTCCGCTCCTCGCGATGACGGGTAAGTGGCTGAATAGTTTTCCTCCTTCCCAAGTTAAACTTGGGAAGGAGGAAAATTGACGGTGCGCCTGAACCACTACATGACACTTAAGGTATCGTCTTATTTTTAAAAACGTTGAAAGAATTGTAACAATTTTAAAATTTCTGAAAATGAAAGTTCAGATTTTTATGTTTCCTTTTAACCGCTGATGCGCTATATTATCGTCTTGATTTTTTTGCAATTGATTACCGCTAACGAAGGAGACCCACTTGTTCAGACGCATATTCGCTTGGCTATTGCTCGGTTCGATCGCGCTTTTCACATCCCGCATCGGCAGCGCACAGGAAGAATTCAGCATTCATCAGTTGGAATGGCAGCAACATCGAAACCTGCCGCCCAATCCGGAGCTGCTCGGACGGCCGGGGGAAGCCGTGCAGCCACTCAATCCCGTACTGGCCCGAGCGAAGAGTTTGAGGGCCACGGTATTTGGCTATCTGCCCTACTGGAGCTCGAGCGCGTTTTTGCGCTATGACCTGCTCACCCACATTGCGGTATTTTCTGTCGAAGTCAACGCCGATGGCACGCTGGGCAACGACCATGGCTGGCCATGGACCAGCCTGATCAACAAGGCGCATTCGCAGGGCGTGAAAATCATTCTGGTGGCCACGCTGTTCGACGGTGCGAAAATCAAAACGCTGATTACCAATCCGACCTATAAACAGCGTTTCTTCAACAATATCAAAGCGAAAATGCTCGAGGGTCAGGCGGATGGACTGAACATCGATTTCGAGGGATCGAACAGCACTGGCTGGCGGCAATACATCAACGGCTTCATGGCGGAATTGACCGACTTTCTGCACCGCGAAATTCCAGGCAGCGAAGTGAGCTTTGCCGGACCTGCGGTTAACTGGAACGGAAGTTGGGATCTCGCAGGGCTGGCCAATAGCTGCGACTATATTTTCATCATGGGATACGATTTCTACGGAAGTTGGAGCTCCACTTCCGGTCCCAACGCCCCGCTCACCGGCGGCTCCATCAACATCACCAACACCATCAACAACCAGTACGGCTACATCACGCAAACACAGCCGGAAAAACTGATTCTCGGTGTTCCGTATTTCGGGCTGCATTGGGAGACCTTTACCGATGCTCCCTATTCCAACGTCATCAACTGGATCGGTGCCAAACAGTTTCAATCGGCGCAGGCGGGTGCGCTGACCTACGGCACGCAGTGGGATGGCGAATCGCAAACGCCATGGTACCGTTGGGACGATGGCAGCACCTGGAATCAGGTGTGGTTCGACAACGATTCCAGCCTGGGGCTGAAATACGAGCTGGCGCTGATCAAGAATCTCAAAGGCGTCGGCATGTGGGCGCTGGGTTACGATGGCAACCGCCAGGAATTGTGGAACGCGCTGGACCAATATTTCGGCAGGGGCCTCGATCCCGTTCCCGATGAACCGCTATCGCTGCGGGTCATGCCATCGAGCGTCGGCGCCATTCGCGTGCAGTTTGAACCGGCCAAACTGGCAACCGGCTATTTCATCTATCTCAGTCAAGATGGCTTGACGTTTCCGGATTCGGTGTTCAGCGCGCAACCCGATGTCCGGCTCACCGGACTGCAGACCGGCGGACTGTATTTCGTGCGCGTGCGCGCGGTAAACGCAACCGGGTTATCGCAGCCCACCGAGGTGCTCGCCGCCACGGCCTCGGCTTCCGCGCCGGTGTTGATCGTCAACGGCTTCGACCGCACCTCTGGTACGGTGAATCCACGGAATTACATTCGCCAGCATGCAAAGGCCGTGGCGCAGGCCGGTTTGCCGGTGGCCTCGTGCAGCAACGAAGCCGTGTTTCGCGGCAAAATCGCGCTGCAAGCGTTTCAGGTGGTGGACTGGATCCTCGGAGACGAAAGCACCGCCGATGATACGTTCAATCCCATTGAGCAGGACTCGGTCAGAGCCTTTTTGCGGGCCGGCGGCCGGCTGTTCGTGTCCGGTGCGGAAATCGGCTGGGATCTGGTGGCCAAAGGCAATTCCCGCGACCAGGCCTTTTACAACGATTTTCTGAAAGCCACGTACCTCGAGGATGCGCCGCTGGGCCGCAAAGCCACCTATTATTCCGCCAAACCGATTACCGGCAGTCTTTTTGATGGCCTGTCCTCGTTTTCTTTCGACAACGGTACAAACGGCACTTATGATGTGGACTGGCCGGATGCCATCCGCGGCTGGAAGGGCGGACGCAACTGCCTGGCCTATGTGGGCGTGGATGTGAACAGCGGCGGTGCCGCAGGCGTGGTTTACGAAGGGCTGTTTCCGGGCGGAAGCCAACCGGGCAAGCTGGTCTATCTGGCGATTCCGTTCGAAACCATCTACCCCGAAAATCGCCGCAACGCCATCATGGCGCGGATTTTGAACTTCTTCGAAGCAGGCATCACCAGCCTTGCCGACCGCCATGTCACACCAAAATCATTTCAGCTTTTGCCAAATTATCCGAATCCATTTAATATCAGCACGCGCATTCGATTCATCATTCCGGAACGCGGACGCATTTCTCTGGTGATCTACAACGCCTACGGACAGCAAATCAACCACCTCGAACGATCGTTTTCAGTGGCCGGACGTCACGACATCCCCTGGGACGGCACCGATGCCATCGGACAGGTCGTGCCATCCGGGATTTATTTTTACCGAATTCGGTTTACCGGCAGCCAGGGAACCACCGCCGTTCGCTCCGGTCGTATGACGTTGCTCAAGTAACCCATCCGCTTGGGCTGTTTCGAAAGAATCCGATTGGCTTCCATAGGACGTCAACGCAGGAATATGAACCGTATCAAGGATTGACACCCGATGAAGGTATGCTTTGCCACGAGTGAGTGTGTGCCGTATGCGAAAACGGGCGGATTGGCCGATGTGAGCGCTTCGCTGTCGCGGGCGCTGGCGCGGCTCGGCTGCAAAGTCAAGATCTTTCATCCCCTGTATCGTTCCCTCAACCCCAAGGACCACCACCTCACCTTCGCTGAGGAGCTCAAAAACCTGACGGTGTTTATTGCCGGCAAGCCGGTGCGGTTCAATGTCTGGTACAAAAAAGAGCCCGGGCTGGCGCTGGAAACCTATTTCATCGATTGCCCGATGTATTTCGCCCGGGAAGCGATTTACACCGATGACACCGATGAAGACGAACGGTTTATCTTTTTCCAGGATGCCATCATTCGCGTGCTGCAGCAACTGGTCTGGACACCCGACATCATGCATTGCAACGACTGGCAGACCGCTCTGTTGCCGGTGTATCTGAAACTGAAATATAGCTGGGACCGGCTGTTTGCCAGCACACGCAGTCTGCTGACGCTGCACAACCTCGAATATCAGGGCAAATTTAGCCCGCAAACCATCGGCAAGGCCGGCCTGCCCATGGAGCATTATTATCCCACCGGGCCGTTCGAATTTTACGGCAGCTTCAGTTTTTTAAAGGCCGGAATTCTCTTTGCGGATCTATTGAACACCGTCAGCGAAACCTATGCGCGCGAGATTCAAACCCCGGAATACGGGGCCGGGCTGGACGGGGTGCTGCGCACACGCAAAGACGATCTGTACGGCATTCTGAACGGCATCGATACCGTGGCCTGGAATCCCCGCAGCGACACGCTGATCCCCTACCGATATGGCATCAAGACGCTGAAATTCAAGGCACAGAACACGGCCAGTCTGCGGGCGCGGGCGGGATTGCCCGGCGATGGAGGGGCCCCGCTCATCGGCATCGTGGCGCGGCTGGTGCATCAGAAAGGCTTCGATCTGTTGCCGCCGATCTGGAGCCAGTTGATGGAACTGCCGGCACAATGGGTGGTGCTGGGCACGGGAGACCGGGAGTTCGAGGATTTCTTCCGGCGGGCGGCACGGCGGCACCCGCAGAAAGTCGCGGCGATTATTGAATTCAACAATGAGCTTGCGCACCTGATCACCGCCGGCAGCGATCTATTTCTGATGCCGTCGAAATATGAGCCCTGCGGATTGAATCAGATGTACAGCCTAAATTACGGCACGGTTCCCGTGGTGCGCAAAACTGGCGGCCTGGCCGATACGGTGATCGACATCGATGAGAATCCGGCGAAAGGCAACGGCTTTGTGTTCGGCGATTATTCCCCCGCGGCGTTGATGTTCACTCTTCGGCGCGCGCTGGACCGATTTCCAGACAAAGCTCTTTGGCGCAAAATGATGCTTCGTGGCATGCGCGCCGATTTTTCCTGGAAACGCTCGGCGCAACAATACCTGGAGCTGTATCAGAAGGCGCTGGCGAAATGACATGAGCCAGTTTTCTGTGCGGGAACTGGTATTGGCTTATGATGGATTTCGTCAAGTATCAGTTTGCTGCAAGCGTTTGCAGAAATCAGGCCAAGCCTTTAACCTGAATGATTTATAAACGATTTTCTTTTTGGGCGCTAATTTTTAATAATCAATTAGATATACTGCCATTCCAGTAACTATTCGGTATTAATCGGGCATTGCCATTTTGAATAGCAACGAAACGCCTTGATAATGAATTGGGATATCGACTCTAAAGAACCACAGATTTTACAGATTGGCACTGATTCTTGGGGGGAGCCACGGATGCACACGGATTGAACGCGGATGGTCTCCCTAAAGCCTTGAAATGATAAATTCGCTATTCCGAAAGCCTTAAAATTAAACCTCAGCGACCTCAGCGTCACTGCGAGAGGTTCGCTTTTCTTCCTAACTAATGAGTTTTTCAGCATTCGCTGAATAGTTACTCATTCCATGGATCGATTGGGGCATTTTTAGATTCCGGCACGCGTCAGCTTGTGCTGTATCCACAAGCTGAGCGAGCCTGAAATGACAAAGCATTTGAATTTTCAAAAATATTAAAAATCGATGAATAACCAGGGTTAAAAACTACTTAATCAGAGTCATGGCAAAACGTTGTTCGCGTGAACCGACTCTGAGCCTCAGCAAATAAATGCCACTCGCGGATGCTCCGGCCTGCCATTGCACACGATAATGACCTGCCGGTTGCGGTTCAGAAACCAGCGTCGCGATTTTCTCACCCATCAGATTGAAAACACCGAGATCCACTACGGACAGCTTCGACAGCCAATAGCTGATGGTGGTCGTTTGATTGAATGGATTCGGATAATTCGGATTCAGCCGAAAATACAATTTCGGATCGCCTGATCGACCGCCGATCGACGTTAAAATATCACGAGTGGGATAATAAGGTCTGGCAATGGCCCCTTCATCGCTCAGCAAAGCGGACAGGCTGGCATCCTTCAAAATCTCATCCACTTGAACCGTATTGCCATTGAGGAAGGCAAGTTTGGATATCAGTCGCACGCCATGCGAATAATCCGCATACTCCGCGTGATGGCCGTTATAGACCGGCTGGATGGGGTGGTTTTCGGACAAATGCCATCCATAAATGACCACCCTTTCGTACGTCCGGTCCGGGCTGTAAATTTTGTTCGAGATGATGATATCTTTCTTGTGACCGGCAATGATGAAGTCCGAGGACCGGTCAAAGCCGATTTGCGAAATCTGCTGCCGGATGGAATCGGTATGCTGTTTGAACACCGGCACCGTTGTCATTTTACTGGATGGCGGAATGGGTTGGGGATGCAATTTTATTTCTGCTATGCTGTAAATCATATCCACTATCGTTTTGGTTGGCAGCAGGCCATTGAACCGGTCAGCCAGATATTGAGCCGCTGCCGGCGTCATGGGGATGTACAAATAATCCTGATCCGAGCCAATCGCCAAATAATCGCACGTTGCAAAAAAAGTGCATTCATAACGTTTGCCATTGATCGTTCGATGAACGGTCAGGGCTCGCATTTTGCGCGAAAACGAGGGCACATTGCCAGACAGGATTTCCCGGACGACCGCCTTCTCCCTGTCCTGAAGGCTCAAACCGGTCACGCGTTTGGCAAAGGCCGAGCCGGTCAGCGCATTCCCTGGCCGGTCAGGAAGATTCAGGTATCGCAGGGTATCCGCTGGGGTAGATTGCCGTCTCCCTGGATTGGGAGTAGCGGTATTCCCGGACGGTGGCAATATCATTTGCAGTGCAACAAACAACAGTGCGGTTTTCACGGAATGGCAATTGGCTGGCATGATCCATCCACCCCTCTGATCTTGTAAAATGGATGTGGCACCTTTTTAATCAACTATTCAGCGAGTACAGGATTTGGTCATTCCGCCTTTTAGTGGCGACTGCAAGGAAGCTGCTGAAATGCCGGAATCTCAATTCCGGACTGAACCTTCCTTATACTCTCCTTCCCAAGTTTAACTTGGGAAGGAGGGACAGGAGGGTTCCTGGGAAGCAGAGGAAAATCAGCGTCTTGTGCAATCAGCCGGTCATCCGGGCATCGATCTTCAAATCAAAGCCGCGGCGGGTCAATTCTTCCACGTATTTTACCGGATCCACCGCTTCTTCCAGCTTGATGCTGCCGGGGCTGAATTCGCCGCGCGCCAGCATGATGCCGACAATGGCGGCGCCGAAACCGGTGGTGCGCTGCATGGCGGTGAAATCCAGCTCGTCGTCGTAAAAATCAATGAGCTCGATGGTCACCTCTCCCTCATCTCCGCTCACCACTACGCGCAGGACCACCACATCGCGCGGGTCTTCGCTTAATAGACGCGGTCCGGCAACGGCATGAAACAATTTGCGAGGCGACACCTTCACGCCATCGACCTGCACCGGTTTTTCATCCAGAAGCCCGAGGTCGTAGATGGTTTTCATTTTTTCATAATGGCCGGGATAGCGCACGGTCTTTTCGATGTATTCGTCGAGAACGCCAGCGAATGTCCACGGGCAGGTGGAGGTGCCGCCTACCGTAACAAACGCCTCGCAGCGCCCCAGCGGCTGAGGAAACTGGATCGGTTCCAGCTCGGAGAACGCGTCGATTTGCGTGATTTCGCCGCCGCGAAGCACATACGCCTTGCCGAAGTACTCGTTGGTCAGGCCTTCGATACTGAACGTCAGTGCGTAGTCCAGCGGCGGCTGGGGCTCTTGCGGCAGCCCTCCCACATAAATGCGCACCCGATGTGGGAGTTTGAGTCGCCGCATGCCGTACACGGCCAGAATATTCGCCATGCCCGGCGCCAGGCCGCAATCCGGCGCGATGGTGACGCCTTGCTGTTTGGCCATGCCGCTCAGTTCGTGCTGCTGGAATACCACATCAGTGTTGCCGCCGAGATCGCAAAAATGGCAGCCGGCCCGGATGGCCGCCCGGGTTAAATCTAGATTGAAATAATACGGCACGGCGCTGAGGCAAACATCCACCCCGCGCAGGAGCTGCTCGATTTCATGCGCTTTAGTCACATCCGCCTGCACCGGCACCACGACATCATCCTGCAAAAGGGCGTTCAACCGCAGCGCGGCCTGTACCGCGCGGTCCTCGTCAATATCGGCGATAAGAATGCGCGCAGCGTGGCCATACTTGCCAAAATCGTACGCGGCGGCGGTTCCCTGCCAGCCGGCGCCCAGTACCACATAGGTTTTGCGATCGTTCATAATGGGGAAGGTCCTTTCGTGAAAGGATTATGTTGCGTGTGTGGCTGAACAATTTGAATTCTTTCGCAGAGGCGCAGGACCGGCAGAGGCAATAACGATTTTCGGTCGTCAGGAACGGCCTCTAATCTATAAAAAATCAATCATGGTCGGCTAGAGGCGGTCCATGACCGCCATGATGCTCTGCGATCTCCGCGTCTCCGCGGGAGAATACCTCTTTTCAAAAGCCCGATCCCGCCTCACAGCCCGGATTCACCAACATGATCTCCGAAAGTGGCTTTTTACGAATGTCCGGCACGCGCGCCCCCGTGGCTGGATAGCCCACAGGTAGCAGCAAAAACGGTTTCTCATTGATAGGCCGCCGCAGAATCTCACGCAAAAAGCCCATCGGGCTGGGCGTGTGCGTGACTGTGACCAGCCCGGCGTTGTGAATAGCAGCGATCAGCATTCCTGCGGCGATGCCCGCGGACTCGTTCACGTAATAGTGCTTGATACGGCGGCCCTGATCATCCAGGCCGTAGTCGATTTTGAACATCACGATCAGCACCGGCGCAATTTCGAGAAACGGCTTTTGCCAGTTGGTGCCCAGCGGCTGCAGGTCTTGCAGCCAGTCCTCGGGAAACCGGCGCTGGTAATTTTCGCGCTCCTCCTTTTCAGCCGCTTCGCGAATGCGCCGTTTGAGTTCGGGATCGGTTACGACCACAAATCGCCAGGGTTGTTTGTTGGCCCCTGAGGGCGCCGTCCCGGCGGTGCGGATGATCGTTTCGATCAGATCCATAGGCACGGGATCGGGCGAGAAATCGCGCACACTGCGGCGTTTTTGCATGAGTTGCAAAAACGCCTGCGCCCGCGCCCGTTGTATGTCGAGATCGAGCCGCTCGAATGCGAGCGGGATGGTGGCTATATTGGCATCGTGCATGGCACCCTCTCTTTTCGAGGTGTCAATACAACGTTTTCAGGCGCGTGCCCGGATAATAGTGTTTTAGGATGGCTTCGGTGTCGAAACCTTCTAGCGCCATGCCCAGTGCGCCGATCTGGCACAAACCCACGCCATGTCCCCAGCCGCCGCCGGTCAGTACGAACTCGTGCGGCACGGCATCGCTGCCGAACTTCGCCTCGATGATAAAAGCTGAGCTGTACAAAAATTTCCGATGCAGCACATTGCGGATGTCGTACTGATCTTTCAGCGTGATCGTGTGCAGGTGCATGTTGGCATCTAAAAAATCGATGCCCAGGCGCAGAATGCGGCCGGAGCCCCCGCGCTCCAGCACCTGCATGCCCTGCACCGCGGCCACATCCAGTTTGAGCATCTCGTTCAGCCGCTGCGTCAGTTCCTCCTGCCGGAGCGTCACCTGCCAGCGGAAATACCGGCCGCTTTCATCCACCGAGCCCAGGTACCGGCTCAGTTCGCTTTCATCCACCACGTGCGGGCTGCAAAAGCTTTTCGGCTGACCGGTCAGCCACTTCTGCGCATCGTCCTCGCGGCGCAGATCAAACTGCTCGGTGAAATTCTCGCGGGCATCGGATTTGACTACCAGGTACGGCTTTGGCTTGCCTTCCCACACGGCATCATACGCTTCCATGATGCCGCCGCAGCTTTTCGAATACCGGGCATCGCAAATTTCATTGTTATACATGAGCACGCGGCCGCGGGTGGTTTGCGTGCTGGCAATGGCTTCCGCGGTCAAAAAGCCGGTGCCCTGATAGCGCTGACAGCAATCATCGTTGCAGGCGTCGATGCCGAGCTCGTGGTGCTTATTCTCGGCATGCGCCAGCAGCCACGATCGCGCGGCGATGGTCTGGGCCTCCAGCAGCGCCGGCGGGCATGCGGCATTCATTTCCGACGTGGCCACGCAGGCCAGATAAGTTTCAAACGGCAAAACGTTCACCAAAAATAGCGTGTCGTTCAGCAGCGAGATTTCCAGCTTGCCAGGCAAATGCACATCGATATACTTTTTCCAATGAAAATTTCGTCCAGCGATGACCTCCCGGACCAGGATGCCGCTTTTCGGTGCCAGTTCAGCGGCGGCTTTTGTCAGAATGTGAACGCGCTCGCCGCTGTACAATTTTTTGCCACCATCAAAAACCGCCAATTTGCCGTTCTGAGTTTCAATGCGCAGCGATAACCCCGGCGATAGGTCCGTACTTTTGCCATTGGCAAAAACCAGGTGATAGTCGCCATTTTGGGGAGTTTCCAGCCGGATTTCGCGGTATCTGTCCTCAGGGAGAATGATCCCGACGCGGATGTCGGGCTCGTGCTGCAACGCTCTGGTGTTCATGGGGGCTGTTCCTTACGCATGCGTTTGCGAAAAAACGATCCGTCATTCTGAATTCGTTGCCAGAGAAAATACGCAACTTGTTGCTGAACATCAAGCAGGAATTGGCGAATGCGTGACACAGCACAAAAATCCGTGTGAATAAACGCGAAAGCAGTTGGCATTTGTGACACTTTTTTCTTAACTTGCAGACGCAAAATTGGCCATTCCATCGTCATGTTCATAGTAAACCGCGCGGAGTCCCTATGAAACGGATGCTCATAGCTGTAACAGGATGCTTATTACCATTCCCTGGCCTGCTTTGGGGACAATTCCAGCTAGAACGTGCTTTTCCAAATTTGCGATTTACCCGGCCGGTGGATTTGCAGGCCGCGCCCGGCGATGATCGCAGGCTTTTTGTGCTGGAACAGGCCGGCATCATTCGCGTGTTCAGAAACGACCCGGCCGCCCAGACCAGCTCGATCTTTCTGGATATTCGTGATCGCGTCGCCTTTAGCGGTGAATCATGGGATGAAAAGGGTCTTCTTGGGCTGGCCTTCCATCCCAATTATCGCCAAAATGGCCACTTTTTTGTGAATTACACCACCGGAAATCCGCTGAGAACGGTTGTTTCTCGGTTTCAAGTGAGCGGCTTGGATTCCAACAAAGCCGATCCCAACAGCGAATTGGTGCTGCTGACATTCAATCAGCCGTACGGCAATCACAACGGCGGGCAACTGGCCTTTGGACCGGATGGTTACCTGTACATTGCCACCGGCGACGGCGGCTCCGGCGGCGATCCCCACGGCAATGCACAGAATCGCAAAACTCTGCTGGGAAACATCCTGCGCATCGATGTTAACCGCAGCGCCGGCGGCTTAAACTATGCCATTCCCGCAGACAATCCCTTTGCCGGCAACAATCAGGGATTTCGTGAGGAAATCTACGCTTACGGCCTGCGCAATCCGTGGCGTTTCAGCTTCGATTCGGTGACCGGCTGGCTCTGGTGCGCCGATGTCGGTCAGAACCGCATCGAGGAAATTGATCTGATCAAAAACGGAGGCAATTACGGTTGGAACATCATGGAGGGTAGCGAGTGTTTTCAGAGCAGCTCCTGCGATCGCACGGGATTGGAGATGCCCATCTGGGAATATGACCACAGTCTCGGTCGCTCCGTGACCGGCGGATATGTGTACCGCGGCCGCCGCGTCCCCGAGCTGGTGGGGGCCTACATTTACGCCGATTTTGTATCCGGTCGCATCTGGGCGCTTCGGTATGACGGCCAGAACGAACCGCAAAACGAACTCTTGCTGGACTCCCATCTTCCCATTTCTTCCTTTGGCATCGATGCCAGGCAGGAGCTGTACCTCTGCGCTTTTGATGGTTATATTTATCGCTTCAAAGCCACCGTGACCGGCATCCAAGAAAAGCAACGGGGGCTGCCCCGTGAGCACCGTCTCCTCGGCAACTTCCCAAATCCATTCAATCCGGAAACCGAAATCGTGTTTCAATTGCGCAGCGATGCCCGGGTGCGGCTGGACATCTGGAACCTGCTCGGGCAACGAATCGTCACCCTGCTGGATGCATCACGTCCGGCCGGTATCCATCGTATTCGCTGGAATGGCCGCAACGCACTGGGAGACGCCCTGCCATCGGGAATTTACCTGTACCGCCTGGTCGTAGATGACCAGCCGCTATCCATACGGCGGATGGTGCTACTGCAATAACTATTTGTCCGGATTGCAGGATTGACATGTGTGCAAAATTTGCCTATATTTAAAAATAAACAGTGCAAAAAAATCTCACCAAACATAAAATCGGAAAATTTATGCAAACAGAACCCATCCAGATTTTTCGACGCGGCCTGGGCTTAAAACATCAAGTAGCCAGCCTTCTGGATCAAGATTACGCCAGTCAGGTGGTGGATTTCTTCAAGGTAAATGATTACCGCCTTCAGATTGGACAGCTTACCCTGTTTCTGGCACGCGAATTTGGATTTTGTTATGGCGTGGATCGGGCGGTGGATTATGCTTATCAAACACGCAAAAAATTTCCTGATCGTCGCATTTTCCTTACCGGCGAAATCATTCACAATCCACATGTAAACCGAAAAATGCTGGATATGGGCATCCACTTTTTAACCGGACAGTACAGCGACGGCATCTCGTATGACGACTTGGAGAAAGACGATGTGGTTATTTTGCCTGCATTTGGCGTGACGCAGCAGGAATTGGAATGGCTTAAGGCCAAAGGGTGTGTACTCGTGGATACCACTTGCGGTTCAGTGCTGAATGTCTGGAAACGCGTGGAGCAGTATGCCCGGGATGGCTTCACGGCCATCATTCACGGCAAGTACTGGCACGAAGAAACCCGCGCCACCAGCTCGCAGGCCACCAAATATCCCGGCGGCCATTATCTTGTGGTGTTGGATATGGCCGAAACTGAGCTGGTGTGCGATTACATCGGCGGCCGCTGGAACAAAGCCGACTTTTTCCGCAAGTTCGAAAAGGCGGTCTCCCCTGGTTTCGATCCTGATGTACACCTTCAAAAGGTTGGGCTGGCCAACCAGACCACCATGCTCTCCAGCGAATCCTTGGCCATTGCCGAGCGCATTCGCGTGGAAATGGAACGCAAATATGGCCAAGACTACCTGGACGAGCATTTTCGCACCTTTGATACCATCTGTAGCGCCACACAGGACCGCCAGGATGCGGTGCTGGAGCTGGTGAAAAACGAGCATCTCGATCTGATGCTCATCATTGGTGGCTACAATTCCAGCAATACCAATCATCTTGCCGAGATTGCTCAGAACTACACCCGCGCCTACCACATCGATGACGCGGCCTGCCTGGTGAGCCCGGATGAGCTGCGCTACAAGCCCATCCATAAGGACTGTGAAAAAATTGCGCACCACTGGCTTCCCGCTGGAGCGGCGCGCATCGGCCTGACCGCCGGCGCCTCCACCCCGAACAACAAAATCGGCGAAGTCGTCGCACGGTTGGCCGAATTTCAGGGCGTATCGCTCAAAGATGTCCTTGAGCAATAGCGTGCTCCCTCCTCTGGCATAAATATTGCCAAATTTTCACAGCATTGATCCGGCAGTTTCCATTCTCATCATCACAGGAGGTTCCCATGCGGCTCAAAATGACCCACTACGGCATTCTTGCATTTGTCTTTTTCATTTCCGGTTGCAACATTTTCAGTCCATTCAAACCCGAAACCACCTCTCCTACGGTTCTACTGGAACAGGGCAAGGCCGCGCTACAGGCCGGGGATCTTGACAAAGCTCTGGAATATCTGGATAAAGCCAAAGAAGCCGATCCCGAGAATCCGCAGATCCGCTATTTCCACGCCGTCGCCACCGTGCGGATCAATAATCTTGATTTTCAGGATTTTATCGATGCGTTTCAATCCGAAGTCGCCAACCAGAATTTTTCGCCTGGCATTCAAATTTACAGTGACGCATTTTCCGGCGGTGTGGATACGCTTTTCACCTTGCCCGAAAGTGAGCTGCGCCGTATTATCGAAGCCTTCTGGATCGTGCAGGATGATCTCGAGCCGGTGGTGCAGGCCATTCTCGATGGCCGATTGACCGCGGCCAATTTTGCCCACATCGATGATGTGCTTTTGAGTAGCGCCGTGGCCAGCACCGTCTCTGCCCTGATCTTCCTCCTTGATGACGACGGCGAAGGTCCGGAGTTCCGTCTGGATACCCGCGTTCTACTGAAAAAGGCCGAAGAAGCGTATGCGCTGGTGATCAATGGCGATCCCATGGCGGGTTTCAAATCCATTGAGGAAGAAGTCAAATATCGCATTCAGCGGCAATGGCCTGGATTACAAAAAGGTCTGACACATTTGTATTTATATTACACCTGGACACAACTTGGCGCGTTGCCTGATACGGTGCCGGTTCCCCCGCAACCCATGCCAACCAATTTGAACCACTCCCTGGCAGCCGAAATCTACAAAATTGCCTATCAGGGCGTGACTGCCCTCTGGCAGTATCTCCGTAATTGATTCACAAACATTACGCCTGACCGGTAACCGTTCGGTCTCCTACACGTCATCGCGAGGATCCGCCAGCTGGCGGAGACCACGCGATCCCATTGTTCTATTTGCAAAGAGATCGCCGCGCATCCGCCTTGCGGAGGCTGCTCACGAATACTGGCAAGATTGCTTCAAACGGGAATAACTGAATAGTCACCCTGACGGATAAGCCAACACAGCGCAAACAAGAATATTAAAGGGAGCTGTATGAAGACGCACCTTACAATATTTGCACTGATGGTTAGCCTGGTTTTGGGCAGCGAGCTACAGGCGCAGAACCAGGCGCTGCAGCGCATGATTTCATCCAACCTGCGTACTCTGGGTATGGGCGGCGCTGCCGTGGCCGTGCCGATTTCAGACAATCCATTCTTTTACAACCCGGCCCTGCTGGCCGGCGTGGGCCGCGCCCGGCTCAATCTGGTGGATCTCCGCTTCCGCTTTAATCAGGCGTTTTTCGACCAGCTTAAATTCTATCGCGATCATCGCGAGCAGATCAACGACACCGAGAACCTGACGCCTGAGGAGCAAAACCAGCTCTTTTCCGAGGCTTTGCAGGAGGCTCAAAAGTTAGCCAACGTGATTGTGGACGGCCCGCTGCCGATCAATTACGTGCAACGCAACTTCGGCATCGGTCTGTTCACCCAGGGCGATTTGCAGTACGAAATTTTCGCCGGCGCGTCCGGACTCCCCGTGCTGAACGTGGCGCTGAAAACCAACATTGCGCTCATGACCGGATATGCCATATCCGTGTCCGGCCTGCTGCCCCATCCGATTCATATTGGCGTGGCGGCGAAATATTTGATTCGTGCACAGACGCAAAAAACCAAGTCGCTTTTGAGTTTTAGCGAAGAAGAAGAATTTGAGGTGTATGAGGGGCAGGCGTTTTCTTTTGACCTCGGGCTGATTTATCCCATCACGCACAATCTGCATTTCGGTATGGCTTTTTACGACGTGAACCGTCCTGAGATCGAATGGCGCGTAAATGTAGACAATCCGGTCACGCCCATGCCGGAAACGCGGATAGAGAAGAGTATGCGCATGGGCATTGCCTATTATCCGCGCATGCGGCTGGGCAAGTTGTTTTACAATCTGCGTTTCGCGCTGGATATCGATGAGCCCTTCAATTCCGATATCACTTTCTTCAAAAAAGTCTTTTTCGGCGCCGAGGCAAACATCACCCCGATCATTTTCGCCCGTGGCGGGTTTTATCAGGGTTATCCGGCGTTCGGCGTCGGCGTTAATTTTCACGTGATTCGGCTGAATTTTGCCTTTTATGGCGAGGAACTGGGCAAATATGCCGGCGAATTTGTTAGCTGGACCCGCGCGGTGTCGGTGCAGGTGGGGATTTGAGGCAATTTGGGCGGATATCACAATCAGGGCTCGTAGAGGATCATTCCCAAAAATAAATTAAGGGCCATCCCATTGTCGGGATGATTTGTCTGCGAGCCATTTTTAATTCCGATAAAAATTCTCTCGCAGAGGCGCGGGGACCGCAGAGGGTGGTTTTTAGACTTTACAGCATGCGTTTTGTGCTGTGTTTCTGGCGAAAAAAAACAGATGATATAGCATAGCCACCGTCCCTTGTGGGCGGCAGTCACGGTAAAGAAAAAGCGAGGCCCGCGTCCCACAATGGTGCGCAGCTACACAATTATGAAACATCCGCGTTCCATCCGTGGCTACAACATCGATACCCATCCTCCCGGTTTCCAGTCCTTTTCAAGGCCTTTCGTGCATGTCTATGACAGGTTCCGGCATTCGTTCAAAAGACCAGCATCCCCAGATGCGTTTTCCGGCCAAACGCTTCGGCTTTTTCAAAAAAGCGCTGCGTAAGGGTGCCGTGAATCAAAGCTTGATTTTCCCGTTGCTCCACCTTGATGCGATTGATTTCATCGATCAGCTCGCGTTCCCCGGCCACCGACAGTTTGGCCGCGGCCATGGTGCCGCGGACTAAATCGATCAGCAGCTTGCCGTTTTCCGGAGTGTCACACATAATCCGACTGTCAAAGCGTAAATCATCATTCACCTGTGCGGACAGCACCACCGCCTGCACGGCCTCGCGAATGAACTGCGTTTGCGGCGAGAAACCGCGAGCCAGCTCTTGTACGCCCAGTTGCATCGGCTGGTTTATCACAAACCACAATTGATCGCCAAAAACAATTTCACTCAGCAGAGCACGAATTTCGGGATCCTGCGTCACCGGATTGTCCATGCTTTCGCCTCTGGCCATGCCCATCACCCACGCTTCCGGTCCAAAATAATGGCGCTGACCTTTATCATACAAAATTGCATATTTTTTATCATCAGCCTGCAATTGATACACGGTTTTGCCATTCACCTCGGTCCGGCTGACCTTGAATTGCGTGTCCCTGGTGTTTATGTCAATTTCAATCATGAATGAATCGGCCGGAATCGTTCCGGTAAACATGGCATATCCAACGGGGTGCTGCTTCTGGTTCAGATCAAAAGCGATCATCACCTCACTTATGCTCACCTTCTGCAATATGCCCTTTATCAGTTCGTACTCCTTTTCCTGCGTTTCTCTCAGCATTTGCTGGCGTATGCGCTCTACATACATGCGCGCCAGTCCGGTTTGCTTGATTTTGGTATGATTCCAGTAAGCGATAAAATCCACACCGGCTGGCACGGAATCCAGCATTTGCCGCACGTGCTTTGGCATCTGCACCGGCCGCTGCTTTTGGCAGCCGAGCAATCCTGCCAGCACCAGCAAAAGAAAAATAGCCAATCGCCTCATCATTCCACCTCCCGAAACGGTTAGAAATCTTTGCGGAAAAAAAGCCAGCTCGCCAGCGCCAAATAACCCACGATGAGAAACAGCAGATGGATCAGCGGCTGCCAGTTTGTGATGGCCTCCTGAAAAACAATGCGTTTCATTATTTCGCCGGTTTCAAAAATCGGTGCCGAGATGTAATATAGACCATCAAGAATGAGCTGGTATGCTTTTTTTGATAGCAGCGCATAGGCCTTTTCGCGCTGGAATAGCATGGGGCTGAAAAAGATCATGAGAGAGGCTCCCATGATGGATATGGCCGAATTTTGAAACACTACGCCCAGAAATACCATCACCGCAAACAGCACGGCAAAGGGCAGAATAATCAGCAGGCTGGCGTACACAAACTGCGGTTGCCAGTAGCCGGTTTTGATGGACAGAATCAACCAACTGCCGATGATGAGATACAAAATATTGAAGCTGACGATGCCCACACCGCCGAGGTAGCGTCCCAACAGCAGCTCGAAACGGGAAATCGGTCGCGCCAGAATCCAGTCGATGTTGCCTTTTTCCAGAAGATTCGGCACCAGGCTGGCCGTGGCGAAAATGGAGAGAAAAATGCCCGCGGTGAATAACGCCGTGGCCAGCCCCATGTGAATGCCCAGCAAAAACTTCTCAACCTCAATATGCAAGCCGCCATGCGCGCTTTTGCCAAAAAATGATAGCGAGGCCAGCGCGCCGTCCACTACTTCAATGTTCAGCGCGAACAACAAGATCAATAGCGTGATCGTGGAAATGACGAAAAAGGCGATAAACGTTTTTCGCGCCATGGACTCTTTGAACGTGTATGCCGCAACAATAAATGCCTGTCTCATGCCCTGCCCTCCTCTGTCACCGGTTCCAACGCCACCTGATCGAAATCCGCCTTGCCATCCTGCTGGATGGCAAGGATGAAGCTATCCTCGAGCGACTGGCGTTCAGGAATTACCGATTGAATGAGTACGCCCGCGCGCCGGATTTCATCGATGATCTGGTTCAAGACCCTTACCGAGGGTACGGCGACAGACACGTAGGTCGGTTTGGCCTCGATGATATCGCAGCTCTGGCGAATCGCATCCACCAGACCAGCATTCTGAAAGTCAGCATGAATGCGGTAGCGCCGATCCAGTGTGGTGAGCTTTTTAACGAGTCCCTGCAGCACCACTTTGCCGCGGTTCAGGATCACCACTTCATCGCAGACGGACTCGACTTCTGACAGCAGATGCGAATTCAGAAAAATCGTCTTGCCCTGCTGCTTCAGCTCCAGGAGCAGGTCACGAATTTCTTTGCGGCCGATGGGATCCACACCATCGGTGGGTTCATCAAGAAAAATCAGCTCGGGATCGCTGATGAGCGCATGGGCCAGCCCCAGCCTCTGCATCATCCCTTTGCTGTATTTTTTGATTATCACCTTGCGCCATTCCCACATGCGCACCCGTTTCAGAAGTCGCTCGGCATTTTTGCGAATCTGATCCTGGTCGCGCATGCCGGAAAGCCGGGCGCAGAAAAACAAAAAATCCTCGCCGTTCAAGTAGAGCGGGAAACGGTGATTTTCCGGCAAAAAGCCAACCTTTTCGCGGGCGCGATGCTGTTGAACGGGAATATCAAACAAAAACGCCTGACCGTGGGTCGGGCGCAGCAGTCCCAGCAAAATTTTGAGAAACGTGGTTTTTCCAGCGCCGTTGGGCCCCAGCAGACCGAAAATGCTGCCTTTCTCCACGCTCAGGGTCAGACCATCCAGCGCCTTTACCTTGCCGCGCTGGAAATGCTTGCTCAATTGCTCTGCGCGAATAATGGCCATAATCTCTTTCCTGAAATTTGGATGGGCGTTTTTGCTTCGAACCGGAGGTCCGTGCGCTGTAAACCGGCTTTGCCCGCCATCCAAAATATGGCAAACATATCCATGAAGCGCAAGCCAATCGGCTCGGGGAAGCGATTTGCCAGTACTGTGATTAACTTACGCATGCGATGTGTAAAGGTTACATGAGAAATTCGGCAACCGCTCAGCGCATGCTGCACTGATTTTCAGCGGCAACCAACACCGAGCCGCAGAAATTCTGCGACTTCATCCCCGGCTCGTTCCACGGAAAAAGAACCCGATATTTTTCGCCATTTTTCATCTGCAGAATGACGAAAACCGGTATAATAGGAAAATAGTGAAATCGCTAATATGGCTGATAATTGCGAAAATCGATTCAGGTAGGTCTAAAAATAAGGCGGGCTCTCTGCTGCGCCCTAAAACAGAGAGCCCTTGCTACAACGCGGAGATAGCTATGGCGGAGAAGTCCTTTATGGTCATTTAGCTCTATTCTCAGTCCGGGGCCCCTTGAGGCCCCGGACTGCTGCGGAGGGAGTGGCAGGAGCTAAATGTCATTGTCAAAGTTAAAACGCAGGCGGGCTTGCACATGGTGTCCTTCGCCCTTCATCTACATATACCGCGCATTCCAATCACACCACATTTCCTGGCCCATCACATACGATTTCAATGCCTGGCACATCAAGGTTGAATCTCACACAACTCTTCTTGAGCGATCAACAAGCCATCAGCGGCCTGAAAATGGCTTTTTAAAAGAGCAGCCCGCCTGCAGAAATCCTCCTCAGTCGGCAGGGATTCTATCGAATCCTCATCATTACGCCCATTCTTATTTCAAACTCTGTGCCATAAACCCAACAAACTGATTATATCAATAAAAACAGCCAGTTAAAGAAATTTGCATTTTATAAAATTTCATAAATTCATTCCTAAATTTGCAAAAATGCCCCTTCTATTCCCAATTATAAGAATTCCTGGACCATTCGGCTCCGCCATTGCAATTAATCTACCATCCGTCCAAAGTCGAAAAAATCGAATATTATGCAGCGCACGCAGGCATGCAAAGATGATCTCAAAAATGCGCAATCGCGTGCATCTATTCAGCATGTACAGTTCATGGTCATTTGCGGCTCGTTCCATGGAAATAGATATCGGTAATTTTTCTTCAACCGGTAATGGCGGCTGACCATAAATCGGCTGAACTGCCAAAGCAATTTATGTTGATGAATGGCAACGAATTCACTTTGATGTCAGCCAATTTTTGCTTTATTTCAAACCGGCACCTCTTGAGTGATGCATGCCTTTCGATATATTTGCTCAGCACTCACAAAAAAACTAAACTTTCTTTTGCACGCGTACACCCCATCCGATTCTTTATAAAAAGCGAGCTGGTAATCCTGCAATCAACATGCGGGTATAAAATGGCAAAGCCCTTTCTACATGCATTGCTGCTGTTTTTGCTGGCGCCGCTGGCACTTCTGGCACAAAATCCGGATTGCATTTACGTATCTGCAGCGGCGATCCAGGCATTTTCGGAACATCCCCAACTGGCCAAATGGCGGCCACAAACGGGCTTTCCGTACGTGGCCCGGCAGATTGTGCAACCCGAAGGAACATGGCGGGTTCTCGTGGTGCTGGTGGATTTCCCGGACTATCCCTGGTACCGATCCGATGTGCAATATTTCAATTATCCGGAATCCCTGTTCACGCGCACATACTTCGAGAACATGCTGTTTAGCACCCATTCTTTTGCCGACCCCGTCAGCCAGTCTGCCTACACTGGTAGCATGCGAGATTATTTTCAGCAGGTCAGCTTTGGCCAATTTGATATCTCCGGAGAAGTCATCGGCTGGATCCGCGCCGATCATCCCATGCGCTATTATGTTAACCCGGATGGCGCGGCCAACACCTATGATGATTATGGCTATGGCAGCTTTCCGCAAAATGTGCCCGGACTGGTAACGGAAATCCTGCAGAAAATTGATGCGCAGGTGGATTTTCGGGATTACGATAACACCGGCGACGGCAAAGTGGATGCCCTGTTTGTGGTGCACGCCGGCCCGGCCGCAGAAGAAGTTTATCCGGTGAGTGTGAACGATGCGGCCGATTATATCTGGTCACACGCCTGGAAAATTCCCCGGCTGGAGCTGGACAACACGTTACTCGAGCGCTATTCCATTGAACCGGCAAATGGCACCATCGGCGTTTTTTGCCACGAATTTGGGCACACATTCGGGCTGCCGGATTTATACGACCCGGATCGATCCTCGGAGGGCATCGGGGAATGGGGGCTCATGGGCTCCGGCGGCTGGTGCCACCGGCGAGGGGACCGACCGGGTACCTGTCCGAGTCAGCTCACTGCCTGGAGCAAATGGAAGCTGGGCTGGTTGCAGCCGCAGATCATCACCTCTGGCGAGACGTTTGTCGATTTACCGGCTTCGGCCACTGCCGCACAGGCCGTGGTGGTTGCTCCCACCTGGTTGCCGGCCGGCGAATATTTTATGCTGGAAAATCGCCAGCCGTTGCGCTGGGACGCCGGTCTCACCCGGCGACAGAAAGATTTTGAGTTGCCCGATCCCCGCGGGCTGATTATTTATCACGTCGATGAAAATCGTGGAAATCAGCGTAATGACCAACGGCGGCTCCTGGATGTGGAGGAAGCCACCCCCTACTTTGATACTGCCAGCGGCAAGCCATTTGAACACCTAGACACAAAACGTGACCTGCAATCTTATCAGTTTCTCACTTTCGGCAATCGCGGCGATGACGGCGATTTGTTTCCCGGATTAGCGCGCATGGCTGAGGATCGCATCACGTTTCTGGGGCCGCGTATTCGCAACCGCTTCGACGATTTCACCCTCCCTTCGGCCAACACCAACGATGGGGAGATGTCCGGCATTGCCATCGAGAAAATCACCCAGTGGCCCGACGGACGGGTATCGTTTCTGGTGCGCATCAATGCCATGGTTCGACTGGCTCTGGCCGAGAAGGACGAAGAGTCGGCCCTGCAGCCGCAACACATTCGCCTGTTCCCCAATCCGCTAAACAAGAATGGCAAAGTCCGGCTTCTTGGACTGCCGCCGGGCAGGTCCATTCATGTGCGAATGCTTGATGTCCTCGGCAGGCAAATCACCGCGCAGGATATTCATGCCAATTTGCAGGGCGAAATCCGCATATCGTTATCCAGACTTGCGGGCTCCTCGCTTTCGCCCGGCCTGTATTTCCTCTATCTCACTCATCAAGGCAAGGCTGCGGCAATACGCAAACTGCTGATCCTGCCCTGATGCTTTCCAATTCAGCCATTGGAAAAAATCAAGAAAGCTGCATACAGACCATTCCAATATCGCGTGGCGGTGACATATTTCCCCAATCAGTTGGACTGCGAAGGTCTTGAAATCCCCACTGCCGGTTGATTCATACCACGCCCACGGCGTTGGATGCCTGAACAGTGAGCGGCAATCCCCATAAGTAATAGAATTTCATAGCCTTTCCTTGACTTTTGCAAAAAAGATGATTATAATTTCATCTAATACCGATAGCCCTCCAATTGAATTTTGCGCGCACAAGAATTTGATGTTAGCAGCAAGATCAATTCGAAATTGCACCAATTCCATTCATTCGCATTGGAATGGGAAGAGGAAAATGACATGAGCGAATCCCGGGATGGCTCATCAGGAAGGCGTGATTCGAACGGGTTTAATTCGGAACGCACAGGTAGGACAACTTCGCGAATCAACGATTTCGTATCCAGCCGGAGGGACCCTGCAACCGGCCAGACTACCGGCCTCGAAGACGGTCAGTTTCTCAATTTCATCAGCCAGATTTCGCCGGCGGCGCTGGTGCAGGTGTTACTGAACAAAGGCATTGTTACCCTGGATGAGTTAGAGCGAGCGCAAATGCAATTGCACGAACGCCGGGAAAAATCCCGGCCGGAGCCGCTGCCCGAAAATAGCGCCACGTACACATTTGGTGCCTCCCAACGAAAACGGAGGAGCCGCCACTCGCATCGCTCCTTCAGGGGAAGCTGGCTGAAGAAGCATATGGCCAGATTTCGCTGGAGCCGCCGGCTCGGGACGCTGCTATTCGGCTGGAAATGGAAACGGATTTCAAAAGGAACCTCTTAATGAACCATTGGATCATGCATCGCGCAATGCCTGTTCGATATCGATTGAACCGGATAATTGGATCGATTGTCGGCGTGGCGGTGTTTCTGGTGCTCGGCTTTGCGCAGCCGACGCAGGGAAACGCCCAGGAATTGCAATTCCCAAAGCCACTCGGTTTTGTGAATGATTTCGCCAATGTGATTTCGCAGCAATACGAAGTCCAGATGGAGCAAATCTGTCAGGAGGTCAAAGAAAAAACTGGTGCCGAAATTGCGGTGGTCACGGTCGAGACCGTGGGCTCGATGGATCATAAGGAATACGCCGTGCGATTGTTCGAAACCTGGGGCATTGGCGAAAAAGGCAAGGACAACGGTATACTGCTTTTTCTGACTTTGAAAGAGCGTAAGATACGCATTGAAGTGGGGTACGGCCTGGAACCGGTGATTCCGGACATCACGGCCGGCAGGATTCTCGATCAGTATGTTGTTCCTCCATTGAGACAGGGCGATTACGGGCTTGGCCTGCTGCAGGGTGTGCAAGCCATTGCCCAACAGATCGCCAAAGCCGAGAATGTCGAGCTTACCGGAGTGCCATTCCGACCGCTCGCCGAGCCGCGAACCCGGCACAAGCAGACCAACCCGATCCTGAGGTTATTGCCGTTCATCTTTTTCTTCATTTTGCCGGCGCTGTTCAGCCGACGGCGGCGGCGCCGCCACGGGCACATGTGGTACTGGGGCGGCTTTGGCGGTAGTGGTGGCTTCGGCGGCGGCTTCGGTGGCGGCGGTGGTGGTTTCGGTGGCTTTGGCGGTGGTTTCAGTGGCGGAGGAGGAGCAAGTCGAGGTTTTTAACCAGAGGAAAGGAGGCTACCTTGATGAGGGTGCCTAAAAATCCTGAAGACATTTTTGACGATTTCAGCAAAGACTGGCGGGATACGTTTCACTCGCAGGTACAATCCATTATATTATATGGCAGCGCGGCGCGTGGCGATTATGTTCCACGTAAATCCGACATCAACTTTCTGATCGTTCTGTCAGCCGAAGCCATGAAATCGTTGCGCAAAGCCATCCCGCTGGTGCAGAAATGGCGCAAAAAAGCGGTGTCGGCGCCGCTGCTTTTGACTTGGGACTATATTCAGCACTCACTGGATAGCTTCCCCATCGAATTTCTATCCATGAAATTGCATCATCGTACCATTTTCGGTGAGGATGTGCTGGAAGACCTGCAGCTAAAGCCCGAGCATGTGCGTCTGCAGCTCGAACGCGAATTCAAAGGAAAGCTGCTACATCTGCGCGAAGGCCTGCTCATCCATGGCGATCATCGCGATAATCTGCTCGAGCTGCTATACCGCAGTATGAAAGCCTTTTTACCTCTGTTCGAAGGCTTTCTGTACTTGCACGGCGAAACCGTTCCGGTTGAGCGCCAAGAACTGGTAAAAAACGTCGTGGCCAGGGTTCAGGGGAACGCAGCCATTTTCGAGGATGTTTTCAAAGCCATGGAGCAAAAAACGCGATTACATAAAGAGGAACTGCTCACCCTGTTTGAGGGTTATATCGATGAGATTGAGCGTATTGCCAATTACGTTGATCAAATCGATTCTTAACCAATCCTGGATGGAGGAAAGGTATGAAAAAAGGGACAAAAATTGGCCTGATTGTCCTTGGACTGTTTCTGCTCTTCATGTTTCTCACTTATCGGACCTTTGTCGGTACCTACAATGAACTGGTTCGCATGGAAGAGGATGTGAAAAACGCCTGGGCGCAGGTGCAAAATCAGTATCAGCGCCGCGCGGATTTGATTCCAAATCTGGTCGAAACCGTGAAGGGCTATGCCGCACATGAACGCGAGACCCTGGAGGCCGTAATCAACGCCCGCGCCAGAGCCACCCAGGTGCAGGTCGATCCGGCGCGTCTGCTGGAAAATCCGCAGCTCATGCAGCAATTCGCCCAGGCGCAGGGACAGCTTTCTAGCGCGCTCAGCCGATTGATGGTTGTCATCGAGCGCTATCCTGATTTGAAAGCGAATCAAAACTTCATTGCGTTACAAACGCAACTGGAAGGCACGGAAAACCGCATTGCCGTGGAGCGGCGCCGGTTCAACGAAGCAGTGCGCAATTACAACCAGAAATTGCGCCAGTTCCCCACCGTGCTGATAGCAAACATGTTCGGTTTCCATGAAAAAGCCTATTTCGAGGCGGCAGCCGAAGCACAGCAAGTGCCGAAGGTGGACTTTACAAAATAGCGTTATTTCCCCGCAGACGTTCAATTGCATTTGACCTGGTTCATGAATTCGGAGGGAGATGGTGAAGGTCCTGAACGGGTTGATGCATGGCATCGACTGGCTCAATGAAAAAGTCGGGCAGGGTGTGGCCTGGCTGAACACCCTCCTCGTTGTGGTTGTTTGTTATGATGTATTTACCCGATATCTACTGCGGCGTAGCGTGGTCGCCATTCAGGAACTGGAATGGCATCTTTTCGCCATGATTTTCCTGCTGGGTGCGGCCTATACGCTGAAATACGACCGCCATGTGCGCGTCGATGTGTTTTATACCAACTTTTCTCCCCGCCGCAAGGCCATGATCAATTTCTTCGGCAGTCTGGTCTTTCTGATCCCCTTTTCTCTCCTGGTGGTCTGGTCCTCGAAAAATTTTGTCATCAACTCCTTTCTGATTCAGGAAACCTCGCCCGATCCGGGTGGGTTGCCGGCACGGTACATCCTCAAAGCTGCCATCCCCGTGGGCTTCTTTCTGGTCTTCCTCCAGGGAATCGTTCTGACGATCCGTTCACTTCGCGAATGGCTGAATCCGAATCAGGAGCAAATCGATGCATGATATGATGCCGCTACTCCTGTTTGTTGCTCTTTTCATCCTTCTCATGCTGGGCTTTCCCGTGGCGTTCACTCTCGGCGGCGTATCGTTGATTTTCGGCCTACTGACGTTTGGCCTGGATTTTTTTAATCTACTGCCGCTGCGCATCTGGGGCGTAATGACCAACTACGTGCTGATCGCCGTGCCGCTGTTCATCTACATGGGCGTGATGCTGGAAAAATCCGGCCTGGCCGAAGAACTGCTGGAAACCATGGCGCTGCTGTTTGGCAAATTGCGCGGCGGACTGGCCATTTCTGTGGTGGTGGTGGGCGCACTGCTGGCGGCCTCCACCGGCATTGTGGGCGCAACGGTAGTGACCATGGGACTGCTCTCGCTGCCGACCATGCTAAAACGCGGTTACAGTCCCGAACTGGCGACCGGCACCATTGCCGCCTCGGGCACTCTGGGGCAGATCATTCCGCCGAGCATCGTGCTAGTGTTGCTGGGCAGCGTGCTGAATGTGTCCATTGGGGATATGTTCCTCGGGGCGGTAATTCCAGGATTCCTGTTGGTGTTCCTGTACTTGGTCTGGATCGGGTTTGTGGCGCTTACCCAACCTCAAAGCGCACCGACCATGCCCGAAAAAGAGCTGGCAAAATTTCGCGGTCGGGCCATGTATCGGCAAATTTTCCGCGCCTTCCTGCCCCCCATCCTGCTGATGGTGGCGGTGCTGGGCTCGATTTTCGCTGGCATTGCCTCGCCCACCGAGGCGGCCGCCGTTGGTGCGCTCGGCGCCGGTATTCTGACCATGATCCGCGGTCGTTTCAATTTGCCCACCCTGAAAGCGGTGATGACCGAAACTACCTATTTGACCTGCATGGTGTTCATCATTCTGGTCGGTGCCACGGCGTTTGGCCTGGTTTTTCGCGGCATGGGCGGCGACCGAGTGATGACGCGGCTCATCCTGGAAGCGGAAATGGGGCCGCACGTCTTTCTGGCTATTGTGATGATTGCGATTTTTATCGCTGGCTTTTTCATCGATTTTATCGAGATTACGTTCATAATCGTGCCGGTGGTGGAGCCCATTTTTAAGCACATGGGCGTGGACCTGCTCTGGCTGGGAATTCTGATTGCGTTGAACCTTCAGACTTCGTTTTTGACACCACCATTTGGATTTTCGCTGTTTTATCTGAAAGGTGTGGCCCCCAAAAATGTGGCCACGACACACATTTACCGTGGCATCATTCCATTTATTGTGATCCAGCTTCTGGTGCTGGGCATGCTGATCGCCTTCCCGGATATGGCTACATGGCTACCGGCAAAGATATTGGGGGATTGATCCGGAGGGATGAAAAAGCAGGATAAACGTCCGCTAACGGCATACGGATGGACGGTGCCTGAATACCGGGATCCTATCCCGAATGATGTTTTGCGATGAGATTCCGGTATTTTTCACTATTCCGCTAAATAGGGATGGCAAGAAAAAAACAGGATGCCAAACTCAATTTCGGAATTGATTTTACGACTCAAGAATTACACAAGAAATCACACACGCTTTGTTTATTTTAGTACCTGGGAACATTTTCCCCCTAAAAAAACACTTTGGCTATTCTGTCCCGCCAATTAAATTGTAATAGACCTTCTCGGATATTTCCGCCCAGCCGGCCAATTCTTTGCGAAATTTACTGTAGGATTCATACACCTTTCTGCTGACGGGATCATTTTCGATGAGTTCGCCGATTACTTCCTGAGAATACCGCCGAAATGCATTCAGCACCTGCTCCGGGAAGCGCTTCAACTGCACCTTGCCCGTTTGCATGAGCTTCTGCAAGTAAATATTGTTTTTTGCCTCGAATTCGGAAAGCATCATCACATTGGAGCGATACGCTGCCGAGCGCACGATTTCCTGCAGATCTCTGGGCAGCTCTTCAAAGGCGCGCTTGTTGACCATGAATTCCAGGATGGTGCCTGGCTCATGCCAGCCAGGATAATAATAATATTTCGCAATTTTGTGGAATCCCATCAAATAATCATGATAGGGACCGATCCATTCGGTGGCATCGATGACGCCGCGCTCCAGATTGGTAAAAATTTCTCCGCCGGCGGAAAGGATGGCCGAACCGCCTGCCTTGGCAATGACTTTGCCGCCCAGACCGGGTATGCGCATTTTCAATCCTTTCAGGTCATCCACGGTCCGGATTTCTTTGTTGAACCACCCGCCCATCTGCACACCGGTGCTGCCGCCCGGCATGGGCAAAAGCTGAAAATCGGCATAAATTTCTTCCCATAGCTCGAGTCCGCCTCCAAAATACAGCCAGGCGTTCATTTGTTGGGCATTCATACCGAATGGCACGGCGGAAAAGAACTGTGCCGCCGGAATTTTGCCGGCCCAGTAATAAGACGCCCCATGGCTCATTTGCGCTACTCCCTGGGTTACCGCATCGAAGGCCTGCAGGGCTGGAACCAGCTCCCCACCGCCGTAAACATCAATTTTGAGTCGGCCTTCGGACATCTCTTCGATCCATTTGGCCGCGCGGTCCGCGCCCTCGCCCATCACCGGAAAGTGCGGTTGCCAGGTCGTGACCATTTTCCAGCGAAAGGTTTTGCGGGTATGAACCGCCGGGGCCTCGCCGGTTTTCTCTTTGCCGCATGCGGCCAGAAGCCCCGCCCCACCAACTGCCACGGCTTTCGCACTTTTGCTGAGAAAATCTCTACGGCTGAATCGCTTCATGAGAACCCTCCAACATTGTGCACCGAAAACGGTTTATTTTCTTTTTGAGTTTTATGGCAGATGATGAAAAGCTACTTCAAGCACCTGCCACGGAATTTGCAAAAAGCAGTACCCGGTTTTCCTTGCATCTTGAAAACATTCGAATTATAATAGAAGCTGAGCGAAATTTCCGCAAGCAAAAAGAGACCATTTTGTTGGTAAAGCCTGGCTCTCATTCAGGATTATCAACCATTTTCAACTTGCATTGATAATAAAAAATTACAAATATTTGGATGTTTTGTCTGAACAACTCGATCCCAATTTCCGGAGCAGACTTATGTCCAACAAAGTTCAACTGGATCTCGATGTACTTTTGCCCAACATTCCGGACGAGAAAGACCGGTGTGTTCACCGTTTGATGGAAGTGGCGCAAAATAGTAAGGGTATCGAAGAGGTGCATGTGGATTACAAAAACGGAAAGGCCGTCGTGTGCATTCATTACGACACTGAATACCTGACGCTGTCGCAAGTCGAACGTATCATGCAGCAAACCGGCGCGCAGTTGACAGAACGTTACCAGCATGACACACTGCACATCACGGACATGGATTGTGCCGATTGCGCCACCAGCATCGAACATATCATCGGCCGCATGGACGGCATCGTGGATGTGTCGGTCAACTACGCAGCAGAAAAGCTGCGCGTGGAGTACGATTCACAAAAGCTGTCCACCGAGGACATTCGCCGCATCATTCAGCAGCTCGGTTATAAAATTGAAGAGCCGGAGCGGCCGAAGGCGTGGTACCAGCGTCATACCGAGCTGCTGCTATCGCTGCTGTCAGGCCTTTTTCTGGCGATTGGCTTCGTGATCGAAAAAACTCTGCAGCCGGCGGTACCGATGCATATCGGGCTTTATCTACTGGCCTACCTGACTGGCGGATATCATGCTACCATGCATGGCATCAAAGCCGCACTTCGCTTCAAATTTGATGTGGATTTTCTGATGGTGGCGGCAGCAGCGGGCGCGGCTGTATTGGGCGAATGGTCTGAGGGCGCGTTTTTGCTGTTTTTGTTCAGCCTCGGCCATGCACTGGAGCATGCGGCCATGGACAAAGCACGCAACGCCATCCGGGCATTGGGACAGTTAACACCGAAAACCGCGCGCGTGAAGCAAAACAGCACAGAAACAGAATTGCCGGTTGAAAAACTGCAGCGCGGCGACGTGGTTATTCTGCGTCCGGGCGAGCGCGTGCCCATTGACGGCCGTGTGATCCTCGGCCAGTCCGAGCTGGATGAAAGCTCGATCACGGGCGAAAGCGTGCCCAAATTCAAGCAAGTTGGGGATGAGGTGTTTGCCGGCTCGGTGAACAGCACCGGCGTATTGGAAATTGAGGTCACCAAACTGGCGAAAGATACGACGCTGTCACGCATTATCAAACTCATTGAAGAAGCGCAGACGCAAAAATCCCCGAGCCAGCGACGGGTGCAAAAAATCACCGGTGTGCTGGTACCGGCCATTCTGCTGAGTGTGCTGGCCGTCATTTTTATTCCGCCAGTATTGCAGTGGCTGGCCTGGAAAGAAGCATTCCTGCGGGCCATGGCCATGCTGGTGGCAGCTTCGCCCTGTGCGCTGGCCATTGCTACCCCCTCGGCCATTCTGGCGGCAATCGCTCGTTCGGCCCGCAAAGGCGTGCTGGTCAAAGGCGGTGTGCATCTGGAGAATTTTGGTGCCCTGCGCGCCATCGCTTTCGACAAAACCGGAACGTTGACCCATGGCAAGCCGGAAGTCACCGACATTGTGCCCATGGATTCGGTGCATGAAGACGGGCTGCTAAGTCTAGCGGCCAGTTTGGAGAGCCGTTCGGAGCATCCGTTGGCGCGGGCCATTTTGCTAAAAGCGCAGGAGCGCAATCTGGCGTTGCGCGAGGTCGCGCAGGTGGATATCGTCCCTGGAAAGGGCATTTATGGCGTGATTGATCGCAATCCGGTGCATATCGGCGGCATGCGCTTTTTTCAGCAGGATGACGGGCTATCGGATAAGCTGCTTGAAAAAGCCCGGAAACTCGAAGACGAAGGCAAAACGGTCATATTCATCAAACAAAACGAGCGCTTTTTGGGCATGCTGGCGCTTTCCGACCAGCCGCGCGCGGAGGCACCGCGCATCATTGCCGAATTGCACCGCATGGGCATTCAAAAAACGGTCATGCTGACCGGCGATAACCGACGCGTGGCGCAAAATCTGGCCCAAAAGCTGGGGTTATCCGAATTTCATGCCGACCTTATGCCTGAGGACAAAGTTCGGCTAGTAAAACAGTTGTGCGATACATACAAGTATGTGGCCATGGTCGGCGATGGCGTGAACGATGCCCCGGCTTTGGCCACGGCGACTGTCGGCGTGGCCATGGGCGCTGCCGGCACCGATGTGGCGATCGAAACAGCCGATGTGGCGCTAATGTCTGACGCGCTTGACAAGATTCCCTTCACTGTCGGGTTGAGCCGCAAAATGCGGCGTATCATCATGCAAAACATGTTCATTGCCTTTGGTGTGATAGCTCTTCTTGTACCGTTGTCGCTGGCCGGAGTGGCCTCGATCGGTGGCGCCATTTTGCTGCATGAGGGCAGCACCCTCGTCGTGGTGGTCAATGCGTTGCGGCTGCTGAACTATCGCATGTAATGCTTGCTATTTTTTGAAAAATCAGGAATTTGATCAAGCAAAGGATTCGCTGTGTATATCATTGTCATAGGAGCGGGTGAAGTCGGATACAATCTGGCCAAACTCCTGTCGTTTGAAGGTCACGACATCGTGGTAATTGACCAGGATCAGGAACGCTATAGCCGCACCGCGGAAACGCTCGACGTCCAAGCCATTCTGGGCAACGGTACCAGCTATCGCATCCTTGAACAGGCTGGCATCAAGTCGGCGGACCTGCTGGTCGCCGTGACGACCAACGACGAGGTGAACATCCTCGCCGCTCTGATGGCCAAACGCTATGGCGTGGAAAGAACCATCGCGCGTGTGCGCAACGCCGAATTCCTGAACGCGAAGGCCCCGCTGAATGCCAAAAACCTCGAAATCGATCTGCTCATTCATCCGGAATCGGAGACCGCCAAAGCCACTATCATGCTGCTGAAGCAGACGGCCGCCACCGATGTCATCGAATTTTGTGACGGCAAGGTGAGCCTCATTGGCATTCAGCTCGACAAAACCTGTCCCATTCTGGAAATTCCGCTCAGCGAACTGGCGGCCAGATATCAGAATCTGGTTTTCCGCACCATCGCCATTCAGCGCAAGGATCTCACCAAAATTCCCAAAGGCGATGATGTTTTTCTGCCCAACGATCGGATTTTTGTTATCACCAAAACGGAAGCGATTCCAGATGTGATTCGGCTGGCGGGCAAAGAAAACGAAAAAATCGAAAATATCATGATTCTCGGGGGTGGGCAAATCGGTTACCTCATCGCCGAGGAACTGGAAAAAGATCACAACGTCAAGCTCATCGAAGCCAGCGTGGATAAATCGCAAGAGCTGGCTGAGAAGCTGGCAAAATCGCTGGTTATACAGGGGGACGGCCGGGACATCAATCTGCTGGCAGTGGAAGGCATCATCGATATGGATGCGTTTATCGCAGCGACCGGTGATGATGAAACCAACATAATTTCATGTTTACTGGCTAAACATCTTCAGGTTTCCCGAATCATATCCCTGATCAACAAGCCCGCATATACGCCCATTTTGCCGACCATTGGTATTGATGCATATTTATCCAAGCAAATGATCACGGTAAATGGTATTCTAAAATTCATCCGGCGAGGTGAAATTGTGAGTGTGGCTTCAATTCCCGGGATTGCCGCCGAGGCCATCGAAATGATCCCAAAACCCGGAAGCAAGATCACGCAAAAGCCGCTGGCCGATTTGCATTTTCCGCACAACGCGATTCTGGGCGCGGTCATGCGCCAGGATACGGTATTTATCCCTGTTGGCAACACACACATTCAGCCAGGCGATAAGGTAGTTATATTTGCAATGCCATCTGCTATCCGTGAAGTAGAGGAAATGTTCAACTGACATTGCGATCAACATCCTTACTATTATTTAGTTGAATGGCTATATTTCTAACGCTGTTGAAACCAAATATATGGTTACATAACGCTCTATGATCAATTTTCGCGCAATTCTACACGTCCTCTTCGCCCTCATGCTGTTTCTGGGGTTCAGCCTGCTGATTCCGACGGGGGTGGCCTTCATCTATCAGGAAAACGATCTGCTCTATCTACTTGCATGCAGTCTTGGCATTTTGCTCATCGGCGGTGTCGGCTACTGGCTGTCGCGCATCGAAGTTGAATTGCGCATCAAAGATGGCTTTGTTATCGTCACGGCAGGCTGGTTGCTATTTGCGGCATTTGGTGCATTGCCTTTTTATCTTTCCGGTTACATTCCATCATACACGGATGCGTTCTTTGAAACCATGTCCGGCTTCACCACCACCGGTGCCTCGATTTTGACTAACATCGAGGCGCTGCCGCACGGCCTGCTGTTCTGGCGATCTTTCACGCACTGGATCGGTGGTATGGGCATCATTCTGCTGTCGCTAGCCATCCTGCCGCTGCTCGGCATTGGCGGTATGCAGCTTTACAAGGCCGAGGTCCCCGGCCCCTCGCCGGACAAGCTCAGCCCGCGCATCCGCGAAACCGCCAAGCTGCTGTGGGGCGTGTATTTCCTTTTATCTGCCATTGAAACATTGCTGCTCTGGCTGGCTGGTATGACGTTTTTCGATGCGGTTTGCCACACGTTTGGCACCATGGCCACGGGCGGATTCTCAACCAAAAACGCCAGTATCGGACATTATAACGATCCTTTGATCGATTCGATCATCATTTTGTTTATGGTTATTGCCGGCGCCAATTTTGCGTTGCACTACCGTGCCCTGCGTGGCAAGTTGGACTATCTCAAAGATCCCGAATTCAAGCTGTATTTTGCCATTATCTTGCTGGCTGTATTGTTCGTCGGCCTGGATGTGCTGAAGATCACCGGTTTCGACTGGTTTCTCACCCTGCGGCAATCGGCCTTTCAGGTGGTGTCCATTCTTACCACCACGGGCTATGGCACGGCGGATTACGAAAGCTGGAGCGCTTCATCGCAGTTGCTGCTGCTGATTTTGATGTTTCTCGGCGGCTGTGCCGGCTCCACGGGCGGTGGAATTAAAGTCATTCGGCCGCTGGTGCTGTTCAAATTCGGTCAGGCGGAATTGAAGCGACTGGTGCATCCGCAGGCCGTGCTGCCGGTTCGCGTGGGTAAAAAGGCCATTCAGAAGGAAATCGTCACCAACATCGCTGGCTTTTTTCTGTTTTACATCGGATTGTTTGTGGTGGGCTCGCTGATCATGAGCGCTATGGGGCTGGATTTGATTACCGCCATTGGTAGCGTAGCAGCCACCATTGGTAATATCGGCCCGGGACTGGGAAACGTGGGACCAACGGATAATTACGCAAGCATTCCGGTGCTCGGCAAATGGTTCCTTTCGTTTTTGATGCTGGCCGGTCGCCTGGAAATATACACCGTGATTATTTTGTTCAGCCGGTCGTTCTGGCAGAAATAAGCGGGAACATCCGGTGGCAAGAAAACAATCTTTGCCCAAATTGGAGCGATACTGCATCTAATGTAATGATATAAAAGCCAGCATGAGGTCACAAAAGCATTGAAACCTGTGCCATTTAGGAGGATATACCATGTCTTATTATTATAGCAAAACTCTCAACAAATCCTTTGATGAAGCCATCGAAGCGGTGACTCAGGCCCTGCAGGAAGAAGGGTTCGGCATTCTCACCGAAATCGATGTCAAAGAAACTCTGAAAAAGAAGCTGGATGTGGATTTTCGGCCTTATAAGATTCTCGGCGCCTGCAATCCGCCATTTGCACACAAGGCGCTTTTGGCCGAGGAAAAAATCGGTCTGATGCTACCTTGCAACGTGATCGTGCAGCAAAAGGAAGAGGGGGTGGAAGTTGCTGCTGTCGATCCGATCGCATCCATGGCCGGCGTGAAGAACGATAACCTTGCATCCATCGCCACGCAGGTTCGCGATAAGCTGAAAAAAGTCATTGACTCCTTGAATTAATCTTCGAAGTGACCTTACCCCGTGTCGCCCCTGTACCCGCCCGTGCAGGGGCGGCCCTTTTCCGTATCTATAACTGCCCTGTTCCGCGTGCAAATAGATGAACATTGCAACTATAATGCCTGTCGTATTGCTGTGTAGGTTGCAGAATAGGCGTTATATCCCGATATCCTGCCTTTTGTCTTTTCAGGTTTAAGGTTGTCCTCACCTGGATTGTTTCTTTTCCAAATGCCCTGTCCAAAAACCGCTTGCATTTTTAGTTTGAAATGAATATGATAAAAACGCTTATTGGTCTATTTGAAATTTAAATGAAAATATCATGATGCTTTTAATGCGCACTAATACCTACATAAACCGCGGAGAGACAACGCTATGGCTCAAATGTTCATCAACGGCGAATGGACCGACGCCGTATCCGGTGAGGTCTATGAAGTCCGTAATCCGGCCAATGGTGAGGTGGTGGACACCGCCCCCCTGGCTGGCGAAGCCGATGTCGAGAAGGCTGTAGCCGCAGCCAAAGCGGCCTTCCCCCTCTGGGCGAAAACCCCCGCCGACGAACGCGCAAAAATCCTGCGCAAGGGCATTGAGCTCATTGAAGCCCATGCCAAAGAGATTCAGACGCTGCTGAGCGCCGAACAGGGCAAGCCGGTCTTCGAAGCCGCCGGCGAGCTCCATCATCTTTTGCACGGCCTCGAATTTTATGCGGGCCTGGCCAGCAAAATTCGCGGCGTGCAGACCCCCCTTCCCCCCACCCTTGGCAAAAACGTGTATGGCATGATCCTGCGCCGGCCGGTGGGTGTCAGCGTCGGGATCGTCCCGTGGAACTTCCCCCTCACCCTCATGGGCACCAAAGTCGGCCCGGCCCTGATCGCCGGGTGTCCCATTATCATCAAGCCGGCATCAACCACCCCTCTGGCCACATTGAAAATCATCGGTCTGCTCAACGAAGCCGGGCTGCCGCCGGGCGTTTTGAGCGGCGTGACCGGCCGCGGCAGTCAGGTGGGCGAAAAGCTGATTTCGCATCCCGATGTGCGGCGCGTGGCCCTTACCGGCAGCAGCGATACCGGCCGCCGGGTCATGGAAATCGCCGGTCCGGATTTCAAGCGCATCACTCTGGAGCTGGGCGGCTCGGATCCGATGATCGTCTGCCCCGACGCGGACATCCGCAAGGCCATCAATGGTGCGATGATCGGCCGTTTCTGGAACGCCGGCCAGGCCTGTCTGGCGGTGAAGCGGTTGTATCTGTTCGAAGAAATTTACGACGAGTTCATGGACGGCCTGCTGAAAAAAGTCGCCAACTACCAGCTCGGCGATCCGGCCACGCGGCCCGAAAAGCCGTTCATCCGCATGGGCCCGCTGCACACGGCCTATCAGCGGGAAGAAGTCGAGATGCAACTCGAAGACGCCGTGGAAAAAGGCGCAAAGGTGCTCATCGGTGGCAAACGGCCGGACGATGCGGCGCTGGCCAACGGCTTTTTCTTCGAACCCACTGTGGTGGTGGATGTGCCGGAAGACAGCAAGCTGGTCACCGAAGAAGTCTTCGGCCCGGTGTTGCCGGTCTGGAAGGTGAAGTCACTGGAAGAAGCCATCGAAAAGGCCAACCAGAGCCGCTGGGGGCTGGGATCGTCGATCTGGACCAAAAACCTGGTCTGGGCCAACCGCGCCATTCAGGAGATCGAAGCCGGCATGACCTGGGTCAACCAGATTCACTACGGCTACGACGAGCTGCCGTTCGGGGGCGTCAAAGCGTCTGGAATCGGCCACGAGCACGGCCCGGAAGCCGTGGATTACTATCTCGAAAACAAGAGCGCGGTCATCGGCGGCCTGGATTGGGAATAGACGCAATCGACATCACATTCATTCATTCATTTCAACAGGAGGAAAATCTCAATGGCTGATGCCGTTGTCACGTACAGTCGAACCGAATCCATTGGATACATCACCCTCAATCGCCCACCAGCCAACAGTTACGAAATCGGCTTCATGCGCGATCTGGATGCTGCCATCGATGCGGCCAATGCCGATGCCGAAGCCAAAGCCGTGATTGTGAAAAGCGCGCTGGACAAGTTTTTCTCCGCCGGCGCGGATATTAAGGCGTTCATGGCCAACAGCACGCCGCAAAACATGGAAATGGTGCAGGTGGCACATGACGCGCTGCGGAAAATAGCCACCAGTTCTAAAATTTTCATCGCGGCCATCAACGGCCACGCGCTGGGCGGCGGCATGGAAATCGCCCTCGCCTGCGATTTGCGCTTTGCCGCCGAGGGGAATTACCGCCTCGGCCTGCCGGAAGCCACCCTGGGGCTTTTGCCCGGCAACGGCGGCACCCAGCGGTTGCCGCGGCTGATCGGAATCAACAAAGCGCTGGAGCTGATGATTACCGGCGAAACGCTGGTACCGCAGCAGGCGCTGGAGCTGGGCATGGTCAACAGGCTCTTTGCGGCGGAGTCCCTTCTGGAAGAAACCGAGAAGTACGCGCAGCGACTGGCCTCCGGCGCGACCATGGCGGTGGCCTACATCAAGCGCGCGGTGTACGAAGGCATCGAAAAGCCGCTGGATGAGGCGCTGGCGCTGGAACGCGAACTGATTGAACCGCTGTTCAATTCCGCCGACGCCCAGGAAGGCATCGCCGCGTTTGTGGAAAAGCGCAAGCCGAATTTTCAAGGAAAATAATTTTTCCATTTTCTCCCTGAGGCGCTGAGGCCGCGGAGACGTTTTTGAGTTCATTCGCTGTCCACTTATTTTATTATTGAAATCGTCGTGGCGGATCATTCGGTGTTCGGCGGCCACCGTCTGGCGGCTGTTGAAAGCCGAAAACGTAGCCTGTGATTTAAGGCAAATGGCAACTCGTGCTGGCAATAAGCCAGGAAAGCCTTCTCTCTGCACGCCCTGCGCCTCTGCGAGAACCCCAATTCAAAACACGCGGAGAATTGCTATGGCGCTTGTAACCGAAGAAGCCTTAAAACAGCGGCTTGCCGAGGGCAAGCTGGTCGAGACCAAAGAGCAGATGAGCCCGCGGTACCTCGAGGGCATCATCCGGATTCTAACGGTCTCGGCGGACACGGAGCTCATCAGCGCTCCGGCCTATTACCTCGCCGCGCAGGACGCCCCCAACATCAACGCCTTTGTCTCAGCCATGGGCATCATTCAGGATGAACTCGGCCATGCCCACATCGCCTACCGTATTCTAGAAGACCTCGGCGTCGATAAAAACAAGCTCATTTACGAACGCAAACCGGAAGAGTTCAAATATCCGTACGCGTTCGATGTGCCGCTGGAGACCTGGGTGGAGCTGGTCGTGGCCAATGCGTTTTACGACCGCGCCGGCTTTGTGCTGCTGGGCGATGTGTTCAAGCACGGCAAGTTCGGCCCCTGGAAGCGCGCGCTGGCCAAGGTAGATAAAGAAGAAAACTTCCACCTGCGGCACGGTGAGATGTGGATGCGCAAACTCGTGCTGCAGCCCGACGGTCGCGAAAAGCTGCAGCGCGCCGTGGATTGGATGTTCCCGCTTACCGTGGAATGGTTCGGCCTGCCGGACAATTTAAAACGACATACCGAACAAATCGAATATGGCTTCAAGGGCAGCAGTAACGACGAGCTGCGACAACAATGGCTGAGCACCGCCGTTCCGCTGTGCGAGGAACTCGGCCTCGAAGTGCCGGCGCATTACGATGCCAGCACTGGCAAGTACGTGCTGGACTTTCCGTTCCCCTCCCGCTTTGTGGCCGAAGAAAAGCGCTGGCTATTTGAAGAGGGCCCGATTAGCTGGGATGAAGTGCTCGAACGCTGGAAAGCGCGCGGTCCGAAAAACAAGGAATTCGTCGAATCGGTGCAGCGCGGCTACCGCGATTTTCTGCAAACGGAGAAACTGGCATCGTGAAAAAATTGCCGGTCATCCAACAACCGCCGCCACCGGATTTCGATGTGCAATCCACGTCCGAGCCCGAACGCTCGCTGTGGCAGGCGCTGAAAACCGTACTGGACCCCGAGTACCCCATCAGCGTGGTGGATATGGGGCTGATTTACGGCCTTGAAAAGCACGACGGCGAGGTGCGGGTTAAGCTGACCTTCACCGCCATGGGCTGTCCATGCATGGAGATGATCATCGACGACATCCGCACCTGCTTGAAAAAGCAGCCCGGCATTGAAACCGTTCACATCGAAATCGTCTGGGATCCGCCCTGGACGCGGGCGCGCTTGTCTCAGGCGGCTATCGAACAATTCAGACAATGGGGCATTACCGTATGAGTGACACCAATACCACTCCCGCCGGTGAAGTGTACGAAGTCTTCGCGCGGATCAAAAAAGACGATCCGCACCGGCACATCGGCAGCGTCATTGCGCCGGAAGCCGAACTGGCGAAAATGTATGCGTTTACATTGTATAATGAATGGAATTGGGACCACATGTTCATTATCAGGCGCAGCGATATTCACACCCTGATTGCACCCAAATAATCCGGGAACCGATCATGAAAACGTATCACATTTTCGGCCGCAAGGCCTACGCCGAGCCGCTGACGTTCGTTCAGCAAATTCAGGCAGAAACGGAAAAGGACCTCGATCAGGCAGTGGATGCGCTGAAACGGGAACCGGACTGGGTGGAGCTGGTCGCCATTGCCGAATCGGACATGATCGAGGTTCTATTTGAAGGAGCGGAAGCATGACAGCCATCGCGAAGAAAGCATTTCAATCGATTCAGGAATTGGACAAAAAAACGTCCTCTGCCCTGCTGCAGTTTGGCCTGAGTCTCGCCGATACCAAGCATTTTCTCGGCCGCCGGATTTCCGAGTGGGTCACCGGTGCTCCAACCATGGAGGCCTCGGTGGCGGCGGCCAACATCACGCAGGACGAGCTGGGACACGCGCGCAGTCTGTTCGCCATGCTGCGCGATTTCCCGGGCGCTCCCGATGAATTGAAAAACGAAACCGAGTTTGCTCGCAAACGCCACTTCGCGCCGTCCATCCTCGACACCTCATTCGCTTCCTGGTTCGAGGTGATCGCCGCGCTGTTTTTGATCGACCGGGCATTGACGCAAATTTTCCGAAGCGGCAGGCAATCCACCTACTATCCGCTCAGGCAGCGCATCGCTAAAATTTTGCAAGAAGAACGCTTTCACGTGATCTACGCTGATGGCTGGGTGAAAACCATTGCCGCGCGCACCGATGGTGCTTCCGCGAAATTGCAGCAGGCCATCGACCGGTTCTGGCCTGTGTGTGTGGATTGGTTCGGGCCGCACACGCAGTCAGACTTTGCGCCACTGCTGGAAGCCGGCATTTTCGCCGAAGAACCGGCCGCCTGCTTTGAGCAGTGGCGGAACGCCGTCAGCGAGGTGCTGCACGCCAATGGCCTGCACGTGCCGGATTACGCTCCGGACTGGCAGCAATGGCAGGCAGAGCGGCGCGAGGTGCGGCCGTGAGCCAACCACAAAAGCCCAACGGAGCGTCCGATTCGGCTCGTCCGTCCTGCGCTTATTGCGGATCCACCGATACCGAGTTAATTTCCCTGTTTGGACAGACCCTGATGGGATCGCAGTATTACTGCAAAACCTGCCACACGGTTTTCGAAGCCGTGCGCTGGACGGATTCGCTGGATCACGATGAAAATGGAGAGCCAAGATGACGTTCCAGACGCTTCAATTCGAAGTCAAAAACCAGATCGCCACGATCACGCTGAACCGCCCGGATGTGCTCAACGCGGTCAACATGGATATGCGGCAGGAGCTGCTGCAACTGACCGACCGGCTGTTTTTCGATGACGACATCCGCGTGATTGTTTTCACCGGCGCCGGGCGGGCGTTTTCCGCCGGCGCGGACATCGGCCATTTTGAAAACGACTGGCACGGGCCGCGATTCCGCGCCTTCAGCCGCAAAATGGCCAGCTTTTTCGACGATATCGAAGCGGTGGAAAAGCCAGTGATCGCAGCCATCAATGGGCCGGCCACCGGCATGGGCCTCGATCTGGCCCTCGCCTGCGATATCCGCTTTGCCGCAGAAGAGGCAACGCTCGGCTTTCGCCAGAACGCCATCGGCCTGATTCCCAGTCTGGGAGGCTGCGTGCGGTTCGTACGGCTGATCGGCCTCGGCCGCGCCAAAGAGTACATTTTCACCGGTAAAATGCTGACCGCCGAAGAGGCGCAGCGCATCGGGCTGGTCAACCGCCTGTATCCCGGCGAGACCCTGCTGGAAGAGACGCACCGGTTTGCCGAGAAGCTACTCGATAAAGCGCCGCAATCGCTGGGACTGGCCAAGCGGCTGTTGAACACGGTGGTAGATATCGACCATTATTCCGGAATCATTCTCGAAGACCTGGCACAGAGCATTCTCATGAACACGGAAGATCACCGCGAGGGGCTGCAGGCCTTTCGCGAGAAACGCAAACCCCGATTCAAAGGACGATGAACATCCCCGATATTCGCACGGTCACCGTTATCGGTGCCGGCACCATGGGCTCCGGCATTGCCCTCACCGCACTGCGCGCCGGGTTTGAGGTTCGGTTATACGACATCAGCCAGGCTATGCTCAGCCGTGCGTCGGAGTATATCCAACATCATCTGCAGCGCAAAAATCAAGAGGACCGCTTTGCGGCGCTGAGCCTGATCGATAAGTTGGAAGCGTTTTCAGGCTCGGATGTGGTGATCGAGGCTGCGCCGGAGAAACTGGATATAAAAAAAACGCTTTTTCGCGATATTTCGGAGATTTGTCCCCCACCCGCCTTGCTGGTAAGCAACACCAGCACCCTTCCCATCACCCTGCTGGCGGCCTCGGCGGAAGCGCCGGAGCGCGTCGGCGGGATGCATTTTTTCAATCCCGCGCCGGTTTTGCCGCTGGTGGAAGTCATCCGCGCGGTGCAAACCTCGGAAACGGCCTTTCAGCGCATGCTGGGTTTTGCGCGGTCCCTCGGCAAAACCCCGGTGGCGGTCAATGACACGCCGGGATTTATCGTGAACCGGGTGGCGCGGCCGTTTTACGGGGAGGCGCTGAAGCTGCTCGCCGAAGGCGCGGCATCGCACAGCGATATCGACGCGATTATGGAAGGCATCGGTTTCCGCATGGGACCATTCCGGCTGATGGACCTCATCGGCATCGATATCAATTTCACCGCCATGAAATCGATGTACGAGCAGACCTTCTTTGAGCCCCGCTACCGTCCGAGTTTGATTCAGCAGCAGAAAATCCATGCCGGCCACCTGGGCCGCAAAACCGGCCGCGGATTCTATAATTATGCAGAGACGGATGATGTTGCCGAACCGCCGCAGGATTCCACCGAAACACCTGCTTTCAGCGGAAAAGTGCTCTTGCTCGGCGAAGACTGGGCGCCGGATTTGCGGGCCAGCCTGCAAGCAGCGGGGATGAACGTAACCGGCGAACCGGCGGACGATGTGGCCGTCGCTATTGTTGCTGCATCCCATGAAAGAGATTTGCAAAAGCACGTTATTGTGTTGGATCAGCGCCTTTCAGAATGGACTCCTCTCCTTGTACAGTGCTATGACAAGCCGCTGTCCGAAATCGCATCATGGATGGAGCATCCGCAGCGGCTGGCCGGACTGGATGGCCTGTTTTTTGCAACCAGTTCCCGCCCCACCCTGGCGCGACACGCGAAATGGAACCATGAACTCGAACCGTTGGTTGAAGCGTTCATGGCCGCGCTGCAAAAGCAACCGGTGTGGATTCAGGAAACGCCGGGACTGGTGGCGTCGCGCATTCTGTGTATGCTGATCAACGAAGCCGCTTTCGCCGCGCTGGAAAAGGTAGCCAATCCCGAGACCATTGATCTGGCCATGAAGCTTGGCGTGAATTATCCGAAAGGCCTGTTCGAATGGGGCGCGGCGCTGGGCTATTCCCGCGTGCTGGCCATTTTGCAGCATTTGTATGACGAATACGGCGAGGACCGCTACCGGCCGTGCGTTTATCTGAAACAACTCGTGCGCATGAAGAACGATTAAATAACGGAATATAGTTTATTCTCTCGCTGAGGTGCAGAACTCGCTGAGCAGAAAGTTGTTTTGTAAAAATTATTCTGCAAGTAGCGTCCTGTCATTCCGGCTTCCAGCGGCGACTGAATGGGAACCGCTGAAATGCCGAATTCTAATAGTTACTGATTCTCTGATTTAAGCAAATAGATTCGAAAATTTAGCCGCTGATGCACGCGGATGAAACGCGGCTCATAAAGCATCTTCGCTTTGCGCTATAAAAATTCTCTGCGAGCCCGGCGCCACTGCGAGAGAATAATAAAGTCTCTGTGGAAGATCATAAAAGCCAACCATTCGAATTCCATATATGCCAGTTCAAAACGGCACACTGCGAGCTCCCGACTGTGCTTCAACGTTCCCCCGCGAAAACCGTCTATTGGTTAAACGGGGGGCAATGCGATTGAACCATGAGCCATCATGAAACGGGAGGGAGACATGCAGAACAAACGGTTGCGCTGGACTGCGACAGTCGCGATGCTCCTGTGCGGCGCGCTGGCCTTACCGGCGCAGGATGCATCCATCATGGGATTTTCGCCGAGTTCCGCTAAAAAGCAGCTCGAACTGGAGAAAAAAATCATCGGCATGCCGTCCGGTGAGCGCATGCGGGAATACCATCGCGCGTTGACCGCGGAGCCCCACCATGCCGGAACTGAAGCCAATGTCAAAACCGCCGAATACATTGCGCAAAAGCTGCGCGAATTTGGCGCGGATCGCGTGCAATATTTCCATTACGAAGCCCTTCTTCCCCGCCCTGTGGAACGCCGCGTGGTATTGCTGGAGCCGGAGCGCTATGAGCTCATCCTGGCCGAGCCGGCCATCGACGCCGATCCCGATTCCAAAAAAGACGGCGTGCTGCCGCCGTTCAACGCCTATGCCGCTGACGGCGAGGTCACGGCACAAGTGGTGTATGTGAATTACGGCATTCCCGACGACTATAAAGTGCTGGATTCGCTGGGCATTTCGGTCGAGGGCAAGATTGTGATTGCGCGCTATGGCCGGAGCTGGCGCGGCATCAAACCGCGACTGGCCGCCGAACGCGGCGCGCTGGCCTGCATTTTGTATTCGGATCCGGCCGATGACGGCTACCGTAAGGGCGATGTGGTGCCCGAGGGTAAGTGGCGGCCCTGGCGCGGCGTGCAGCGCGGCTCGGTCATGGACATGCCCACCTACCCCGGCGATCCGCAAACCCCGGGATATGCGTCGAAAAAAGGCGCCAGACGCATCCCGCTGGATCAGGTGAAAACTCTGCAAAAAATTCCGGTGCTGCCTATTTCCTACGAAGATGCCCTGCCCATTTTGCGCAACCTGCGCGGCAAGGCCGTGCCCGAATCCTGGCAGGGCGGCCTGCCCATCACCTACCATTTCGGTCCCGGACCGGCGAAAGTCAGCCTGAAGCTCAAGCACGACTGGTCGGTGCGGCCGATCGTCAATGTCATTGGCTATATTCGCGGCAGCCAATTTCCGGACGAGATCATTCTGGTGGGCGGCCATCGCGATGCTTGGACCTTTGGCGGCCGCGATCCGATCAGCGGCGCGGTGTCGCTGCTGGAAACGGCGCGCGCCATCGGCGAGCTCGTGAAACAGGGCCACCGGCCGAAGCGCACCATCGCGTTTGCGAGCTGGGACGCCGAAGAATACGGCCTCATCGGCTCGGTGGAATACGGCGAGGAATACGCACGGCAGTTGCGCAAGCAGATCGTGGTGTATCTGAACCGAGAAAGCTACACCGCCGGCGATTTCGGCGCGGGCGGCTCGCATGCGCTGCAGCCGTTTATCAACGAAATCACAAAAGCCATTTACATGCCCGGCGACTCAGTGACGATTTTCGAGGCGTGGCAAAAGAAAGCGGGCAAGAAAAAGACGAACCTGCTGGAATGGCAAGGGCAGCGCATGGTGCGCATCAGCGCGCTGGGCTCGGGCAGCGATTACACCGTGTTCCTGGATCATCTCGGCATTCCCAGCATCAATCTCGGCTTTTCCTCTGGCAACGGCATTTACCATTCCCGCTACGACAGCCACTGGTTCTTCACCACTTTTGGCGATCCCGGTTTCCGCTATGGCGAAAAGCTGGCGGAACTGGTGGCGATATTCCTGCTGCGCATGGCCAATGCCGATATTCTGCCGTTCGATTACGCGGCGACTTCCGAGACCATCGACCGCTATTTGGATGAACTGGACAAAGAACTCGAAAAGAAAAATTGGCAAAATAACATCGATTTCGCGCCGCTTCGCAAGCGAAACCACAGCCTATTCTATGCGGCAAGGGTTTTGAACGACGAGATTCAGCGCATTTTAATCAGTGAGCAGACGCAGCAGAAAAAGCATCGGAAGAAATTGCAGCGACTCAACCAGTTGCTGTACCGTACCGAACAGCAGTTTTTGCATGAGGCTGGACTTCCCGGACGGCCGTGGTTCAAGCATCAGATTTATGCGCCCGGCTTTTACACCGGCTATGGCGTGAAAACCCTGCCCGGCATCCGCGAGGCCATTGAAAAAGGCGACACGGAAGAGGCCAAGCACATGGTGCGGGTGCTGGAAAAGGTGTTGCATCGAGCGCAGCAATCGCTGGTTCAGGCCATCCGGGTGGCAGCGGAGATTCGATAAGCAGTTCATTTAAGCACCAAACACCCGGCGCCTCGAAGGTGCCTGGCGTTTCTTCACGAAAAACAACACGGAGAGAGCTATGGCAAAGATGTTCGTTGCTGGAGAGTGGATCGATTCGGAGTCGGGCGACGTCGATGAGATTCGCAATCCGGCCACCGGAGAATTGGTGGATACCGTGCCCCGCGGCACCCGCAAAGATGCGGAGATGGCCATCCAGGCGGCGGCCGATGCATTTCCGGCCTGGGCCGATGTGCCATTCTCGCAGCGCGGCGAAATCCTGTTCAACGCGGCGCGCCTGATCAAAGACAACGAAAAAGAACTGGCCCGCCTGCTGACGCAGGAACAGGGCAAACCGCTGCGCGAGAGCGTGCGCGAAATCCGCCGCTTTGTGCACACCATCGAGCACTATGCGGGACTGGGCAAAAACGTCCGTGGCGGCTATGTGCCGCTGCTGGACCGCGGCAAATACGGCCGGATCATCAAACTACCGCTGGGTGTGTGCGGCGCTATCGTGCCGTGGAACTTCCCGGTGGCGCTGATGGGCAACAAGATTGCGCCCGGATTGCTGGCCGGCAACACGTTTGTGGTCAAGCCGGCAGGCACCACCCCCCTCACTGCTTTGCGCACCATGGAGCTGTTTTATCAGGCCGGATTGCCGCGCGGCGTCATGAACATGATCACCGGGCCCGGCGGCACGGTGGGCCAGGAAATCATCGAAAATCCGACGGTGCGCAAAATCGGCTTCACCGGTTCCACGGCCACCGGCAAACGCGTGATGGAACTGGCCGCCAAAGAGCTGAAAAAGGTCACGCTGGAGCTGGGCGGCAGCGATCCGATGATCGTGTGCGACGACGCCAACATCGACCGCGCGGTCAGCGCCGCCTCGGTGGGCCGGTTTTATAACTGTGGCCAGGCCTGCCTGGCGGTCAAGCGGCTGTACCTGTTCGAATCCATCGCCGATGAGTTCATCGAAAAGCTGGTAGCCAAGGTGCAAAAATTGAAAGTCGGCAACGGCCTCGAGGAAGGCGCCATGCTGGGCCCGCTGCACACGGCCTACCAGCGCGAGGAAATCGAAGGCCAGGTGCAGGATGCCCTCGACCGCGGCGCGAAAGTGCTGGTGGGCGGCAAGCGGCCCGAGGGCGCGGAATATGAGCGCGGCTTCTTCTACTTGCCCACGTTGCTCACTGAAGTGGACGAGGCCTCGCGCGTGATCCGCGAAGAGGTCTTTGGCCCGGTTCTGCCGATCATCCGGGTGAAGGATTTCGATGAGGCCATCGAAAAGGCCAACGATTCCATTTACGGCCTCGGTTCGTCCATCTGGACACGCAGTCTGCGCCGGGCGGAAATCGCCGCGGAAAAACTACAGGCCGGTTACACCTGGATCAACTCAGCGCAGATCATCTACGACGAATTGCCGTTCGGCGGCGTGAAGCAAAGCGGCCTCGGCAAGGAGCACGGTTACGAGGCGTTGGAGCACTATCTCGAAACCAAGGCGGTCGTCGTAGCGGCCGATGTGTGATGATGAGGCGTACATGTTAAAAAGCACGAACGGCCGGATGGTGATCTGCCACGAATGGCAGACCCATCCGGCCGTATCGTGTCCGGGGGATGGTGTGGGTCTTTCCGATTATGGAAGGCCATGCAATACTTTTAATCAGCGCCCTGGAACACCCGATCTTCGAAATAGTGTTCCAGCTCGGCGGCGGAGTGCCAGCGGCCGTTGCCATCGGTGAAGCTGTTTTCGTTCTGGCATTGCGCCAGCATATCCTTGACGGTTCTTGCTGGAGCCGGCGTGCCAAAGATACCTGAACCGGAAACCAGCACATCGGCGCCAGCGCGCGCCACTTCGGCGATGTTATCCAATTGGATTCCGCCATCGACTCCCACCCGAACCTGAGGCAGTCCCCGCTCATCGAGCATCTGCCGCAACTTGCGGATTTTATCCATACTGGCCGGAATGAAGGACTGGCTGCCAAAACCGGGGTTCACGGACATGATCAAGACCAGGTCCACTTCCTGCACAATTTCCTCAATGCTACTGAGCGGGGTATGCGGATTAAGCGCCACGCCGGCTTTCACGTTGTGACTGCGGATAGCCGTCAGCGTGCGGTGCAAATGCGTACAGGCTTCCACATGCACGGTCAGTACATCGGCGCCGGCCTGAACGAAATCGTCGATGTACCGATTGGGATCGGCGATCATCAGATGCACATCCAGCGGCAGGCGAGTACGCCGGCGCAACGCTCGCACGACTACCGGTCCCATGGTGATGTTGGGCACAAAATGGCCATCCATCACGTCAATGTGCAACCAGCCGGCTCCGGCCTTTTCTAGCCTCCGAACCTCTTCCGCCAGCCTGGTAAAATCGGCAGACAGAATGGATGGCGCAAGAATGAATGATGGTTTCATCTTTCCCTCCCAAAATTGAACGATCTATGAATGAAATGCCCTCGTTTTTTAATTGCGATTGTCTCGCACTTCTCGAATCAGTTCGGCGTACCGCTTTTCAGCCAATTTTTGGCGCTGAACGCATTTCAGGATTTCGCGGGCGGATAGAATACCCACAAGCCCCTTCCCTTCCATCACCAACAGATGCCGATGTTCATCCATTTCGAGAAGCTCCAGAACCTGATGGCATGGCGCATCCGATCAGCATACATGATTGCAGCCTCTCGATTTTGCAGTTATTTGGCTTCTGCATCAATAGTGACTATATCCAGGACATCCACCGTCGGGAAATCAAACCGGATGTCTCTCCAGGCTTCCAAGGCCTGACGCAGTTCCGGCGAATATTTGGCTGCCTTCATGAAAATGTTGGTGTCTTCATTGAGTAAATCGCGATCCTCGTTGCGGGCCTGGATAACAGCTTGCAATGCAACACGATTGGCCATAGCGCCGGCGGCATTGCCCCAGGGATGTCCCAGGGTACCACCGCCGAATTGCAGAATGGCATCGTCGCCATAAATGTGTACCAGCTCGGACATGTGCCACATGTGGATACCGCCAGACACCACCTGAAAATGCCGGGAATCCCCCCATGGATGATCGAAAAAGATGCCGCGGCTCAAATCGCGGGCCACGAAATTCTTGCGCAACAGATCAGCCATGCCCATGGTTGAAGCGCGATCGCTTTCCAGTTTACCAACCACGGTATCATTATGGCCATGATCTGCGGTGACAAGTCGGCACCACTTTGCCAGGACTGGCCAGTGAATGCCATGGTTGGGCTGCCGGTCGATCACTGCATGCATGACCCATTGGGCGTGCAGGAAAACGTCGTTGTCGCGGCACCATTTGGACAGCGAGGTAAAGGCCGTGAGGCCGTCGGTCAGGTAGTCCACTATGATCACCGGCGCTTCCAATTCCTTGGCGGCTTCGGCGCGGCGGTACATCTCCTCCATGTTACCGGCCGTGACGTTTAGAAAATGGACCTGGCGTTCACTGGTTTTGGCTTCGGCTTTTTTCACTGCTTCAATCACGAAACGAAAGCGATCGTACCTGAGCATGAACGGCTGCAAAGTGATGTTTTCATCGTCTTTGGTGAAATCCAGGCCGCCGCGCAAAGCTTCATACACCATGCGTCCGTAAATTCGTGAAATGCTCGGTTGCACGCCGGTAAATAGCCATGCCGCTCCGAATCAGCCAGTGTACCATCGACATCGACAATGACCGCTTTCAGGTTCATCGTTCTCCCGCATTTTTGTGAAGCAGGTTTAAAAATGAATGCCGTTCATTATGCGAAAGCCGTGCCAGGAAATTGGTAAAAATTGTATTCCCGGTGTAACATATTGTTATTATTAGTATAAAAATTATTGTGGAAATGCGAGTGTTAGATTTTGTGCCACTGATGACACACTTTATGGAAATAACAATTGTTTTCATTTTTTTAAATATTTCAATTTGCGGTAAAACTTATTGATTAATCACGATTTAGATAGGGTTGGCAGCAAAATCAGATTGTGTCACAGGAGACACAGCTTGTGTGTCGTTAAGGTTACATAATTGGGGTGAGATTTTTAGATGGCGCTTTTATGGTAAGACGTACGCAAAGAGGTCTTCAATCTACATCCGCCAGGGCTTTGAATTCGGCCACATTGATGCCGTGTTTCTCCATTAGCCGGTAAAAAGTGCGCCGGGATACACGCGCGGCTCTGGCTGCGCGGGACACATTGCCATGGCACTGCTGCAGATAGCGCACCAGCGCATCCCGTTCAATCTGGCTGATCATGCGATGTTTCAAATCGCTCAGACCTTTCAATAACGCCGAGGAATCCAGCCGGGAATTGCCCGAGACGTTTTGCAGGCCCATGGGCAGATGCTCCACGCGGATCTCATCCATACTGGTCAGCACCAGCGCCCGCTCGATGACATTCTCCAGCTCGCGCAGGTTGCCGGGCCAGTGGTAATTTTTCATGGCCTCAATCGCTTCGGGCGAGATGCGCTCCACCCGCTTGTTGACTTTGGCCTGCGCCAATTTCAAGAAATGGTACGCCAGCAGTGGAATGTCTTCGAGCCGTTCGCGCAGCGGTGGCAGATGAATGGTAAAGGTATTCAGCCGGTAGAACAGGTCGGCGCGGAACTCGCCTTTTTCGATGGCCTCTTCCAGTTTCCGGTTAGTAGCAGCAATGATCCGCACCTTAATTTTTTTAGTGTCATTGTCACCGATGGCGCGGATTTCCCCCGATTGCAAAAACCGCAGCAACTTGGACTGAATTTCCAGCGGCATGTCGCCGATTTCATCAAGAAACAAAATGCCGTCGTTAGCCAACTCCAGCAGACCAATGCGATCGGACACCGCGCCGGTGAACGCGCCTTTTTTATAGCCAAACAGCTCGCTTTCGATGAGCGTCGGGCTGAAGGCCGTGCAATTGACGGTGATCAGTGGGCGATCGCGCCAGGGACTGTTCTTGTGAATCATGCGCGCCACCCCTTCTTTGCCGGTGCCGCTCTCCCCGCGGATTAGCACTGTGGTGGGCGCGGGCGCAACCCGCCGGATGAGCGAAGCGATTTCCTGCATTTTCGGCGTTGAGCCGATAATGAACTCCTCTGGCTCATAGCGCGCCATTTCGCGCTGCATGATCTGAAACCGGTCCTCCAGGATTTCTTTTTTCTTGTATTCATCCAGGAGCTGCCAGATCATCATCGCGCTCTTGCCACCAATGAGCTCGGTTTGTTCAGCTTTCTCGTGAATGAGCCGCCTTTGCAGCGATTCATCGCCGGTGACGTTGACAATCAGGTCGAGGTCAAGCTCGCGCAAGAGAGGCTGATATTCACGGGCCACTGGAATGTTCATCTTTTTCGCCAGCGGGATGCCCGGAGCTCGCAAATTTTTATCCACCACGCCGAGTACTTGAATCGATGGATGGCGCTCGAACACGCGCAAAAGCATCCGGCCGGCACGACCGGCCCCGATCAACAATACTCGTAGATTGAATGTGGGTTGCTCTACGGTCATAATTATGAAAATTGGAGAAAAACCTTTCTGGTTTATTTATAAATAAAAAACGAAGGCCCCTCTGTAGACGCCTTCGTTCCCTGGGTAATTTGAAATGTGGTCTATTTGATGCGTTTGAAAATCGCGTAGCCGATGGACGTTTTGATGATGCTGGAGACTTCGTTCGGCTTCAACGATAAAATGGCGTTTTCGATCTCCGGCGCAAAATCGCCTTTGTAAAATTCACCCAGATCGCCGCCGCGCTTGGCGGTGGCCGCATCGAGCGACTTCTCTTTGGCAAGAACCGCAAAATCGGCTCCTGCGGCAATCTGGCTCAAAATTTCCCGCGCTTCCTGTTCGGTCTTCACCACGATCATCAACGCACGGTAGCTTTTGCCGGCCAGCTTCTTTTTATCTCCCGTGATGGATTCTTTCCAGATAAAACCGGTTACCGCCACCTGCACCCATTTATCGCCATCTTCAATGACCACCATGGGCGTGCCCTTGAGCACCGAGGCGATTTTTTTGCCGTTCGGTGCTTCGCGCAAATTCTCCTGCTGGGCAATCACATACACTTTTTTGCCTTTGTAAAATACCTCTCCCGCAATCGCCATCAGAACCAGCCCGAAAAGCAATCCCAGTGCGAGTCCCGTCGCAAATCGTTTCATTCCAATTTCCCTCCGATGATGTTAATGATGACTCATAGGTAAAGATGATTGTTTTCTTTGCAAAGGTACATCGAGATATGTAAGTTTATCGCGATAAATGCGAATGTTTTTCAATGTTTTGGTCTTATAGCCTTCGGCTTCGATTTTCAGGGTGTATTTCCCGGGCAATAGCCAGCGCTCAAACCGCCCGAACCGGCTTTCGCTCACTCTTGGATATACATACCGGGCCTCCCATCCACGCACTCGCACCCGTGCGCGCAGCGGCTGATGCGTTTGTTCGTCGCGGATATGTCCCCAGAGCGCCGACCGCTGAGCCCGCTCCAACAAGTAAAACGCCGCCTTCACTCCTTCGGCAAGCACGCGCCTTACCCGGTGCGATTGTGGAAAGTGCTCCTGTCCTAGCTCCACAATGAAATCGATGCTGCGTAGCCGGCCATACAGCCAGACCGAGCTTTGCCCAACGCGGCCATTCAGGGGCAGCACGCCGTAACTGTCCCGACCATTCAAACGCGTCATCCGCTGCGCCATCTCCCTGGCCACGCGCAGAATCAGCTTTTGATCGGGTGGCGGATAGTAATTGCCCCACGGATATAGAATGGCCTCGCCGTAGGTGTGGAACGAAATGCCGCACACCACATTTTCACGCAATGCCAGCTCTTTGATGGCGACAATCTCCTTTTCAGAGAACGGTCGGGTGCCTCGATAAAACCAGCTCGCAGGATTCCCCTCGCCGCCTTCTTCCCAGTTGAAATTGTAATTGCGATTCAAATCGACGCCATCAATAATCGGATCAAAATAGCCGTCGCCGTCGTTATCGCGTAAATTCTTACGCCACCAGGGAAACGGAACCTGGTGGTCCATGAGGAATTTATAGCCATCCGGATTGACGACCGGTACGATCCAGATTTCAAGATTATCGATCCAGCGGCGAATTTGAGGATCGCTGGTATAGGCCGTGGCCAGTCGCTCGGCGATGCGCATGCATACCAGCGCCCCCACCGGCTCGCGCGCGTGGTGTAGTCCGCTGAACAGCACCGCGCTCTCATCCTCTTCTTCCTGCGGATGATCACTGATTTTCATGGCGTAAATCGGCAATCCCAGGGCGGTGGTTTCGCCGATTTTCTGCACATGCACCACTTCGGGGTGCCTCGCCGCCAGTCGCTGCATGCGGTCGTAAAACGTTTCGAGGCGGTCATAATAATCCGGAATGTTGCGGTTGCGTGGCCCGTTGGCTGGCGCTGGACTCTGAGCCAGCGCCCTCCTGGGCCCGAGCCAGTCGATGACCCGCTGCCAGTGGATGGCATCGCTAATGGCCTGAATTTGGAGCGATAGTCGGCGCAAAAACCGCGTTTTATTGCGATGCTGCAACCAGCTCATCATAATCAGGATTGCCAGGCATTGGACCGAAATGGCCCAGAAAACAAACCAGCGACGGGATCGGTTGACTGCCGGCATAGATCACCTGCAGGTTTGAGATGCATGGCGGCGCTCGTGCTTCGTAAGCTTTTGATTAAAACTACAAAAATTTTAATAACTATTCAAGTCAAAGTCGATCGAATTTTTCAATTTTAGTCAATTTGTAACTCTGGCCTGATGTCATTTCCCGCCCAAAACACCGTACGGCCAACATAAAGAAAAAGCCTGCAGGCGCGAGAGCCGGAATTCCAACGGGTCCACGCCTGCAGGCTGCATCCAGATTTAACGACAGCAACCGATTCAAAATACACCGGTAAAAAATTGAATAGAATTGCGGGTGAACTCCTGCAATGGCGCCCAGTAGAGGCCAAAAAGCAGAATGGGCACCATCAATACAATCAGCATGATATTCATGCCGAACGCCACCGGCAGCGCGGTCGCTTTCTCCTCCGAAGGCCGATCCAAAAACATGTATTTCATGATTTTGACATAGTAGTACAGCGACACGACGCTGTTGAGCACGCCGACCACGGCCAGCCAGTAGTACTGTTCTCCGGCCTTAATCAGCGCGGCAAAAAGGTAAAATTTACCAATGAAGCCAACCGTGGGCGGCAAACCCGTGAGCGAAAACAGAAACAGGCCCATGGCCACGGCAGGCAGCGGCGCCCGATAGCCCAACCCGCGGTAATCGTCGATCTTTTCGCTTCCAATCAAATCCTGGAACACAATCACCACCAGGAAGGCGCCCATGTTCATGAGATAATAAGCCACCAGGTAAAACAGGGTGGCGAAATAACCTTCCTGTGTCAGCACCACCGTGCCCATCAGCGCATAACCGGCATGCGCAATGCTGGAATAAGCCAAAAGCCGTTTGACGTTGTTCTGCACCAGCGCGATCAGATTGCCCAGAGTCATAGTGGCGGCGGAAATGACCGCCAGCAACTGCGGCCAGTTCACGTTGCCAATGGCCTGCCAGACCGTGCTTTCCACCAGGCTCGGCTGTGACATGCCACTGACGAAAAAGCGGATCAGCAGGGCGAAGCCGGCGGCCTTGGGCCCGACCGAAAAGAAGGCGGTCATGGGCGTCGGAGCGCCTTCGTACACGTCCGGAGCCCAGAAGTGGAATGGCACTGCAGCGATTTTGTAACCAAAACCAGCCAGAATAAACAGCACGGCCAGGAAAACGACCAGCGGATTTTGCGCCACGGCGTCGCTGAGCAGATTGGCGAGCTGATACAGATCGAGTGTGCCGGTTAAGCCGTACAGCAGCGAAAATCCGTACAGCATCAGTCCGGAGGAAAAGGCGCCGTAAATAGCGTATTTCAGGCCGGCTTCGCTGGAACGGGTGGCGCGTTTGATGTAGGCCGCCAGTACAAAACTGGAAATGCTGACCAGTTCGATGCTGATGTAGATCATAATCAAATTGGTGGACGCGGCCATAAGAAACATGCCCAACACCAGCGCAATCAGAAGGGTGAAGTATTCGCCGACCGGCCGTCCGGCCAACTCGATGGAGGCCATGGAAAACAGAATGGCCAGCGATGCCGCGAGCAGGAACAGTACTTTGAAAAACAAGGAAAAATGATCCAGCACCAGCATGCCGTTGAACAGCGAGCGCGAATCGAGATTGTACTGATTGACGACCGTGATCAGCGTGATCAGCACGCCCGCCAGGGCCACCACGGCCAACCAGCCGGAAGAGGACGGCTTTTTCATCACCAGATCGATGATAATCAGCGCCAGCAGCGTGGCCACTAGCATCAGCTCGGGAATGAAATACGGCAAGCTGGCCAGATTAATTTGCAGAAAATGAGAAAATTCCATGCTGACTCTTCCCTATCCCTTGATTATTGCATCCCTAACAAAAAAGATGGAGCATTTAACACGGTCTGCACGAGATTATTGAGCGACACTTCCATCAAATTGAGCAGCAGGTTCGGATAGACGCCCAGCACGATCACCAGAATGCCCAGCGGGACCAGGGTAATGAGCTCTCGTGTATTGACTTCTGGCATATTCACATATTTCGGATTCAGCGGGCCGAAGAACACGCGCTGCAGGGTCCATAGCATGTAGCCCGCGGTCAGGATGATTCCCAGGGTGCCAATAATGGTGTACACTTTCAAATTGAACGCCTCGGAGCCGAACGCACCCAGGAAGCTGAAGGCTTCGCTGATGAAGTTATTCAATCCCGGCAGGCCGAGGTTGGCGAAAAAGGCCAGGCTGGCAATGCCGGTATAAATGGGCATCTGCGAGGCCAGCCCACCGAAACCCGAGATTTCGCGGTGATGCGCCCGGTCGTAGATTACGCCGACCAGCAAAAACAGCATGCCGCTGACGATGCCGTGATTGAACATTTGTAACACGGCGCCGTTCATGCCCAGGGAAGTCAGACCGGCCATACCCAGTAACACCACTCCCATATGGCCGATGCTCGAATACGCCACCAGCTTTTTCAAATCGGTTTGCGCCATGGCGCACAGCGAGCCGTACACGATGTTGATCACGGCCAGAATCACGAAGCCATACAGGAACGGCTCCCATTTCATGGCGTCCGGCAGGATTGGAAAGCTGATCCGCAGCATTCCGTACGTGCCCATCTTTAGCAGCACGCCGGCCAGAATCACCGAAATGGGCGTCGGGGCTTCTACGTGAGCATCGGGCAACCAGGTGTGGAACGGAAAGATGGGCACTTTGATGGCAAAACCGATAAACAACGCCGCATAGACCAGCAGCCGGATGTTGAATTGTTTCAGAATACCTGCGTGATTGGCCTGATCCATCATGTGCAGCATGTTGAATGTATGACCGCCGGTAACCGGATCCTTCACGTTGAAATACAACACCAACAAGGCCAGGAGCATGAGCACGGAGCCAAGCAGCGTGTACAGAAAGAACTTGATGGCCGCATATTCGCGCCGCGGGCCGCCCCAGATGCCGATCAGAAAGTACATCGGCAGCAGCATGACTTCCCAGAAAATGTAAAACAGGAAAAAATCGAGCGCCACGAACACGCCCATCATGCCGGCATCCAGAAGCAGGAACAGCGCGAAATAGGCCTTTTCTGCCCTGTCGATGTTCCAGGAGGCAACGATCGCGATAAACGACAACAGCGCGGTCAGAAGCACCATCGATACGCTCAGGCCATCGATGCCGACGAAGTACCAGATATTGAATGATTCGATCCACTTCACCTGCTCCACAAACTGCATGGAGGTGGTGTTGGTATCAAAATTCACGTATATCTGCCAGGCAATGATCACCTGCAGGCCCGTGAAAACCGCCGAAACCATTTTAATGGCGGTTTTCTTCTCTTTGGGCAGCAGCAGTACGATGAGCATGCCGACCACCGGCAGAAAAACAATGACACTGAGAATATTCGGAATCATTGAATCAAACCCTCCTGTCCTTGCCCTGGTCACACAGGTCGTTCATTGGGTTGATAAATTCTGACTGCTTTGACAGGCCGATTTTAAGCAGGTGATCCGGCCACCTTACACCATTGCAAGCTGGATCACATAAAGTAGAATAAAAGCCCCAAGGGCCATGAGAATATATGCCTGCACCCGCCCGGTTTGAATTTCGCGCAGGGTAGCACCAAACCAGCCAATGATGCGCGCCACCCAATTGACCAGCCCATCCACAATGCGGTTGTCGGTGGTGCCGCTGCCAAAGGAGATCAGCGTTGTCAGGCGGGCGGTGTTATTCACAAGGCCATCGATGACGTTCAAATCGAACCAGCCCATGGCCTTGCTGAGCAGCAGCGTGCCGCGAACGGCCGTGGCCTGGTACAGCTCGTCAAAATACCATTTGTTCCACAGGAAATTGTAAATGCCGGCAAATTTTTTGGACACCGCTTCCGCCGAATATTTGTTCCAGTAATAGTAAAGCATGGCAACAGCGATGCCGCCGAACGCAAATGCGATCGACAGCACCATGGCAATGGTATGCGCTCCGTGCGCCGCCGCTTCTGTTGCCGCGTGCGTGGCATCCTGCACAGCGCCGCTTTCGGCGAACATCTGCAAATTCGGTTTGCGCACCAGCTCTTCGAACCATTTGCCATAGCCGCCAATCACCGTAAACACCGCCAACGCCACCAGGGGGATGGTCATGGTACCGGGCGACTCGTGCGCGTGATCGAATTTTTCTTTGTTGCGCGGTGTGCCATAGAAGGTCAGGAAAAGGGCGCGAAACATGTAAAAGGCGGTCAGACCGGCGGTAAAAATCAGAATGGCGAAAATGGTATAGTGATACAGCATACCGGTTTCCATTGCTTTTTCCAGCGAGGCGGCCAGGATGGCGTCTTTAGAGAAAAAGCCCGCCAGACCCGGCACGCCGGAAATCGCCATGGTGGCGATGAGAAAGGTGGCGAAGGTGACCGGAAGTTTGTGACGCAAACCGCCCATTTGCCGCATGTCCTGCTCGTGATGCATGGCGTGAATCACCGAGCCGGCGCCCAGAAACAAGAGCGCTTTGAAGAAAGCGTGGGTCATCAGGTGAAACAGGCCGGCATTGTAGCCGCCCACGCCCAGCGCCGCAATCATATACCCAAGCTGGCTGATGGTCGAATAGGCCAGCACTTTTTTGATGTCCATTTGCACCACGGCAATGGTGGCGGCGATAAACGCAGTGATCGTGCCGATGCCGGCGATGACCAACAGCGCGTGTTCGGAATACAGCACAAACGTGCGACCGACTAGATACACACCGGCGGCCACCATGGTGGCGGCGTGAATCAACGCACTGACCGGGGTGGGACCTTCCATGGCGTCGGGCAACCACACGTGCAGCGGAAACTGGGCCGATTTACCCACGGCGCCGCAAAAAATCAAAATGCCGGCGGTGGTTAATAGTGCACCCGATAGTTCTCCTGCAGCAATTTTACCAAATACTTCCGAAAAATTAAAAGTATGTGTGATAGCAAAAATCAATAAAATTCCGATGAACATGCCTACATCACCAACGCGGTTCACCAAAAAAGCCTTTTTCGCGGCATTGGACGCCGAGTGCTTTTCAAACCAGAATCCGATCAGCAAATACGAGCTCACACCGACCAGTTCCCAGAACATGTAAATGCCGAGAAAATTGTCCACAGAAATCAGGCCGAGCATGGAAAAGGAAAACAGCGACAGATAAGCAAAGTATCGAGAATAACGCGGATCGCCGTGCATGTAGCCAATGGAGAACAGATGCACCAGGGAGCTCACCAGCGTCACGATAAACAGCATCACCGCGGTCAGATTGTCAATCAGAATGCCGAACTTGATCGTGGTGGTGCCAAGGACCACCCATTCGAAGCTGCGGGTGATGCGGAATTCGGGATCGTAGGCAGAAAACACTTTGCCAGCCACGATCAGCGATAGCAGCAGGTCGATGAACATCACCGAGGTTGGCAACCAGTCTCCCTGCCGCGGCAATCGCTTGCCGAAAAAGATTTGGATCGCAAAACTGATGAGAGGCAACAGGACGATCCAGATGACGTAATCGACAATCATGTCCATGGGTCTCTTTCTACGTTAGCCTGATGAAAGATTGACGGTTCAACGCGCTTTTTAGCCCGCAAGGGTATCCGCTTCATCCAGATTGACCGAGCGCATCTGTTTGTAGATGTTGAGCACGATCGCCAGCGCCACGGCCGCACCGGCCGCCGCGGTGATGATCACAAACAGCGCGAACAACTGGCCATCCAGATCGGTATCGGCATAACGCGAAAAGGCGATGAAATTGATGTTGGCCGCGTTCAAAATCAGTTCGATGCCCATTAACACGGTCACAGCGTTCTTCTTGGTCAGCACGGCCAGCAGCCCCAGAACGAACAACAGCGCACTCAGTACCAGAAAATGATTCAATCCAACTGCCATCATGAACGCTCCCTTCGTGCCATGTATGCCGCGCCGATCAGGGCGATCAGCAAAAGAATGGATGCAATTTCAAACGGAATCAGCAGATCGGTCATGATGCGCTTGCCAATGGTGGTCGTGGTGGGCAGCATGTCTCCCGGGGTTTGCACGGCCCATTCGGCCCTGTAGATCATCCGCAGCAGCAAAAGAAAAAGGCCTGCCACAATGATCAGGCCGGGAAGCATTTGCAACGTACCGGTGCGCAACTCCACGCCGGTGAATTTGACCGACAGCATGATGCCAAACAGAAGCAGGGCAAGAATGCCTCCCACGTACACCAGAAGCTGGGTGGCCGCCAGAAAATCGGCGCCCAGCAGCACATAGATTCCGGCGATGCTGGCCAGAGCAAACAACAGCCCCACTGCACAGTAAATCAGGTTGCGCGAAAACACCATCATGCCGGCGGAGACTACCGCACCAATGGCAAACACATAAAAAGTCAGGTCAAAATAGCTCATCGGTTTATCCAGTCCATCCAGTTTAGATAAAGCACTTGATTTCGATTCGGCTGCTCAACCTATCCCGGCCGTTCCACCCTGTTTACATCCGGCGGCGTCGGCGCTTCAGGCCTCACGGCCGCTTCCTGCCTCCTCCCTGCCCTCATCCTCCGGGCTTCATGGGTGGTTAGCCTAAAACAACATCCACAGGCCCACGCCAAAGATGGTGACAAACGCGAACGGCGTGAGCACCTTCCAGCTTGTGTACATGAGTTGATCCACGCGCAGGCGCGGCAACGTCCAGCGGAGCCACATCTGCAGGAAAATGATGGCCACGGCTTTCAGGATGATCCAGACCGGTTGCCAGCCGGGCTTGTCGAAAAAGCCGCCGAACAGCGAGCCGAACGGGCTGGTCCAGCCGCCCAGAAACAGCGCCGATAGAAAGATGCCGATCAGAAACATGTTGGCATATTCCGACAGGTAGAAGATCGCCCATTTGAAACCGCTGTACTCGGTGGCAAATCCGGCGGTCAACTCCGATTCGGCTTCGGGCAGATCAAACGGCGCCCGGTTGGCTTCGGCCAATGTGGCCAGAAAGGATATGATAAAAGCAATAAGATTCAATGGGAAAAATTGAAAAATGTGCCAATGCAAAATACCGCCTGCCTGGGCCATCACGATATCGTTGAACCGCAGCGAGCCCACCTGCATGACGATAACCAGCACCACCAGGCCGCTGGGAATTTCATACGACACGATTTGCGCGGCCGAGCGCATGCCGCCCAGAAGCGACCATTTGTTATTGCTCGCCCAGCCGGCCAGGATCACGCCGATGACGCTGAAGGAGGTGATGGCCAGCACGAAGAACACGCCGATGTTCATATCGCTGACCACCAGCTTTTCACCAAACGGCATGACGCTGAAAGCCGCGATGACCGCGCAAAACAGGATGAACGGCGCGATCAGATGCAAACGGCGGTCGGCGGCATTGGGAACGATGTCTTCTTTCAGCAGCAGCTTGAACGCATCGGCAAGGGTCTGCGCCCAGCCATGGCCGATGTTTTTCAGCAATGGAATGCCGGTGTTGACTTCCATCGGGCCGAGGCGGTCTTGCATGTGCGCCGAAATCTTGCGCTCCAAATACACAAACACCAGCGCACAAACCGCCGCTACGGTGGCAAACACCAATCCAAACAGCACGAAAAAAATAATCGCCAGCGCCGCTTCTGAAAGACCGGATAAAAAGGTTTGACTGTTTTGAACTGCCTGAATCAGCTCTTGCATCGCATTGTCCGAGTTATAGGGTCACTTCCTGAACGGTTTGTTGCCTCTCAGTCCCGACCTCTTCAAACAGTTGCGGGGCCGCATCGCGGGCAAATTTACCGGTTTCTGGTTTGTCCCATTCGAGATCGCCCTTGCGCCAGGCATAGGCCAGCCCCACCAGCAAAATAAACACGAAAATCACCACTTCGACAAACGCAAACCAGCCCAGGTCCTTGAACACCACGGCCCAGGGCACAAGAAACACAATTTCAACATCGAAAATCACGAAAATAAGGGTGATAACGTAAAAGCGGATATTGAATTGAACCCAGGAAGATCCGATGGGGATTTCGCCGCATTCATAAGTCGTATTCTTCCCGGCGGAGGGGACTCTCGGCTGCAGCAATCGACTTATGAGCAGGTTCAGGGCAATGAAGGCGGCCGCCACAATGACGAAAATGAAAGGTGCAGCGAAATGAAGTAACATGCCGGTTCCCTTTCAGGACTCGAATGCCTGTCATGAATTTCATAATTGTTTTCGAATGCGAATTTTACAGCCAAGCCGGAAAAATTTACATAAGTATAGAAAAATGAAACTCCTTAGTCAAGTAAAAAAACTTTCAAAAGAATTTGCAAAAAATTCATGCGCCTGCGCCAGCCCTGTCGTTCCGAAACATTTTGGTAATTGATCTGACTGTATTATTTTATCCATGAAAATGGTCGCTTTCATCCAATCTTTAACAATATCATCCGCATTTTCAGACGGAGTCGATTCTTTGCTGTTTAAAAAACAAGTTTCGCGTAGAGGCGCCGCGCCCGCAGAGGCCGCAATAATGTTCGTTCATCAGGGATGGGCTAAAACCTGATAATATTATTGCATGCATCGGCTGAAGACCGTAACTATTCAGCTATTTTCGTTTTATGAAATCTTGCTTGTCATCACGAGCAACCGCTGCGAGGCGGATGCGCCTGTCCGACTGCTGGCGGACGGCGATTTATTTGCAAACAGGTTAATGAGATCGTTCGTCGCTCTTCTCCTCGCGATGTCAGGTAGGAAGCTGAACAGTTAATAAAGACCATCCCTGACCGCCATCAAACTCTGCGATCGCTGCGCCGACGCGGGAGCATTTTCTTTAATGTAGGTTCAATCGGAGGAATCATGTTTAACTTCAAGATCCAACCCATTCGCGCGCAGTTTCCGGCATTGCGGCAAACCGGCGCCAGCGGACAACCGCGCGTGTACCTCGATGGCCCGGCCGGCACCCAGGTGCCTCAGAGCGTCATCGACGCCATGGTGAATTACCTCATCACTTCAAATTCGAATACGCACGGCCAGTTCGAAACCAGCCGCCAGACCGACGAGATCATCCACGAAACCCGCCGGGCCATGGCCGACTTCCTCGGCGCGGACAGTCCGGATTCCATCGTCATCGGCAACAACATGACCACCCTTACCTTTCACCTCAGTCACGCGCTGGCAAATTTCCTGCAACCCGGCGATGAAATCATCGTCAGCCGCCTGGACCACGATGCCAACATTGCGCCCTGGCTGGCGCTGGAGAAACGCGGACTGCGCGTGCGTTGGCTGCCGTTTTCGCATGACGACTGTACCCTGCAAATTGACCGCCTCGACCAACTGATCACCGACCGCACGCGGCTCATTGCGGTAGGTTACGCCAGCAACGCCGTGGGCACCATCAATCCGGTGCAGGACATCATCGCCCGGGCCAGGGAGCGCGACATCCTCACGTTCATCGATGCGGTGCATTACGCCCCGCACGGGCTGATCGATGTGCAGGCGCTGGGATGCGATTTCCTGGCCTGCAGCGCGTACAAGTTTTTCGGGCCGCACGTGGGCATTCTGTACGTGCATCCGGACATCGGCGAGCGGTTACAACCGGACAAAGTGCGGCCCCAGGAGGACACCCTGCCGGACAAATTCGAAACCGGCACGCTGAATCTCGAAGGCATCGCCGGAGTGCGCGCGGCGGTGGACTACCTCGCTTCGGTGCATGAACTTGCCGGCGCGCCGGCCGATGCTGGTACCAGCCGGCGCGAGCGCATCGCGCGCTCCATGCAAATGATTGCCGAATACGAGCAGACGCTGTCGCGCAAGCTGCTGCGGGGACTGCAATCGCTGCCACACGTGCGCATTTACGGCATTCAAGACGATGCGCGTTTGCACCAGCGCACGCCCACCTTCGGCATCCGCGTGGAGGGCCTCTCCCCTGCAGAGGTCGCCCTCCAGCTGGCGGAGAGGGATATTTACGTGTGGGACGGCGATTTTTTTGCCATGGAGCCGGTGCGCCAGCTCGGTCTGGCCGATTCCGGCGGCCTGGTGCGCATTGGCGCGGTGCATTACACCACCGGGGCGGAAATAGAGCGGTTGTTGGAGGGGCTGGATGAGATGGGATAGCCGCTAAAGGCTGACAACAGTTTTTCATAGCCGCGGATGCACACGGATTGATCACGGATGGGGCAATTTTCATTCGCCTCGAAATGCCTCTGCGATCGCTGCGGCCTCAGCGAGAAATTTATATCTTTGATTTAATTAAACCTACAGACCGTGCTGAAAATCAAAAACCCCCGCAGCCAATCGAGCGCGGCTGCAGGGGTTCCGTGGGGAGGCAATGTTTAGTGTAGTATTATCAGGGATTTTTTCTGCCTCTGTTGTTGAAACACCGCTTCGTAGTAATACATTCCCGTGGGCAGCCGATTGCCGCTGGCGTTGCGGCCGTCCCAGGAAATATATTGCACTCCGGGAGTTGTGGCCGTGTGCTGCAGGGTGCGCACCAGCCGCCCGCGGAGGTCGTAAATGCGAATCTGCACGCGGCCGGGCTGGTTCATGTACACCTGAAAGCGCGTCCGGTCGGTCTTGCGCACGTCAAACGGATTTGGATAGCTCTGCAGCAACTGGAAACCGTCCGGCTGTGAGGCCTGCACCTGCACGGTGCCGAGCACCTGCAGTCCGCCGTCGTGATCCACCTGCATCAGGCGGTAGCGGTACAACGCGGCCTGCTCCGGCCGGTCGACATATTCGTAGCGGTTTTCCTTCGTCGTGGTGCCGTGGCCGGCCACAAAGGCCAGGAATTCGAACGCACCATTCTCGCCGGCGGCCCGCTCGATGCGAAAGCCCAGATTGTTGGTTTCGCTGGCCGTCTGCCAGCTCAGGCGCACCCTGCCTTCAGGGATCAGATCCACCCGAAAGCTGACGAGTTCCACCGGCGTCAGGTTGTCCGGCTTATAGGGCACGCGCTCGAGAATGGCGTTGCCGAAAAAGTCGTTGCCGGCGCCGGTGAGCGTGCCCACCACGGTTTTGCGCTCCACTTGTCCCGTCTGAATCGACAGCAGCTCCACCACCAGGGTATCGCCGATTTGCCACTCGGTCGCGAAATTGCCGGTGTTCAGCCACCAGGTGCCCTCGGATTCGTAATAACCGGAGCCGAAACTTTTGTGAGTCAAAATTTCAGTCGGGCGGCTTTTGATGTAGGCGTAAAACTGGAAGAATTCGCTTTTCGGCGGCTGTTTGGCGGAATTGAGCACCTTGCCCCACACCGCATGCGGCGAGTTCTGCGCCAGCAGGGATGGGCCCCACAGCAGCATTCCGATCCCGACGCCGATGACCATCTGCGGTAACAAAAATTTGCTGTTCACGTTGACCTCCTTCGCTTTCGTATCGTTGACCTGCCGGTCGAGATCGCCAGTGGAATGAATGTGTTTTGCTTAATGGCTAACACGTTTTATTATGCCATTCCGGCCTTTTCGCCATTCGGCCCATGGCGAAAAAGACCGGAATCTCATTTCACGGATTGTGCCGGTTATGAGACTCCGGTATGCTGGCAGCCCCTTTTGGGGACCCCCGGAAGCCGCAATGACAAGATTGCCTATGACTGAATAGCCAAATGTCAATGAAAATATCGTCCTGTTTTTTAAGGCCCTGTAGAAAACGAATGTAAAATCTACTGGCGCATTTGGTGGGTTTTGTCTATTTTAAGAGCATGAACCATAGCAACCGAAGTCAATCCGCTGCCATCGCATGAATCTGAAAGACAAACTCCGTCAGCTCGATCGATCGGCGGGGGGGCGCGATGCCGCTTCATTGCCGCGGCGCGCTCCGGCTGAGGACGCGCTGGACCGGCAACTGAAAGGCGAATGGGTGGAAACGGACGCCGGGCGGTTTCTGCGCGTGCGCAATCGCTATCCCCTGCCCCATCCGCATGGCGCGATGCTGCTGCGGCCTGCGCACGAAATCCACCGCGATAGCATGCGCGTGATGGCAAAAAACAGCATCAGCGATCAATTCGATCCGCAGCAGGCGCTGTTTTTCGATACCGAGACCACCGGCCTGGCCGGCGGCACCGGCACCTACGTGTTTCTGATCGGACTCGGCTACTGCACCGACGATGCGTTTGTGGTGGAGCAACTGTTTCTCCCCGAGCTGAACGGAGAGCGCGCCATGCTGGCTTATTTTGATTCGCTGCTGCAGCAGCGCCGCGGTCTGGTTTCGTTCAACGGCAAATCGTTCGATGCGCCGCTGTTGAGAACGCGCTTCATCCAGCAGCGCATGCCCCCCACGCTCGATTTGCACGAACACCTCGACCTGCTGCACGCCGCCCGGCGACTGGTGAAAAGCGATTACGGCGATTGCAGTCTCTCCACCCTGGAACGGTCGCTGCTGGGCCTGGAACGCCACGGCGATGTGCCGGGCGAAGAGATCCCGCCGATTTACATGGATTTTCTGCGCACCGGCAACACCAATGGCCTGCCCCCGATTTTCTACCACAACCGCATGGATATTCTGTCGCTATATGCTTTGCTAATGCATCTGACCGAGCGCGTGCGGCTGGCGCGGGTGGCCGGCATAGCACCTCAGCAGGCGGCGCGGGTGGCGCAATTGCATGTGCAGGTGCGCGCGCCGGAAACCGCGGCCACCATTTATCGCAACCTGCTCGAGAAGCAGGAAATCGATCCGGCCAGCGAGGTGGAGTTTTTGCTGCATTTCGCCCGTAGCAAAAAACAATTGCGCCAGTATGAGGACGCGGTACAGGCCTGGCTGCGCATCGTCGAGCAGAAGCGGTTTGTGCTGGAGCCGTTCGTGGAGCTGGCCAAATATTACGAGCACCGGCAGAGAGATTACGAACGCGCGCTGACGTACACCCGGCGGGCGCTGAATGCGATTCAGATTCGGTTGCAGCTCATGCCGGATGGGCAGCTTCACCGTGCCAGGCGGGAATTGTTGCACCGGCAGGAGCGTTTGCTGCGGAAACTGGCGAAAAGGCAGAGATAAAAAGACGGCAAAATACAAAAGGCCACCCGCTACGGGTGGCCTTTTGCGTGGAGGGCATTCGAGCGCTACTTCGACAGAATCATCTTTTTCTGAAGCAGCGCATCGGGAGCCTGCAATTTGTACAGGTAAATTCCGGAGGCCACTTTCTGGCCACGGCTGTCGCGACCGTCCCAGACGATCTCATACATACCGGCGGTCAGGTCGGCATCCACCAGGGTGCGAATGTGCCGGCCCATGAGATCGAAAATGTCCAGCCGAACCCGCCCCATTTCCGGCAATCCGAACGTAATGCGGGTTGACGGATTGAATGGATTCGGATAGTTCTGCTCGAGCACGTATTGTTCCGGGATCGATCCAATACGCGACACGATGCCGGTGACTTTCGCCGGTACGGCATCGGTGGCAGTGACGTTGCCGGCATCGTCCTCGACCACGATACGGTAGTAATATTTCTCGCTACCATTCGGATCGAAGAACTCGTTATCAGCGGTTACGCCAAGGAGGGTCGCATTGGCCAGATCGAAGCCCTTCTTGTCGCTGCGATAAATTTTCGCTGCCACGACATCCGGGCTATTGGGGGTTTCCCAGGTCAATTGCACACCGCTTCCCACCAGCCGAACCTGCACGTTTTGCACCACGGGCGCCAGATTGTCCACCGAATAGCCGCTATCCGGCTTAGAAAAGATGACAAAATTATTCCTGTCCATATGCACAGAAACGCGAAAGTGCGACCATCCCGGATCATTAGCGGTGGAGTCATAAAGGGTCGGTGCGACATAGGAGTACAGCGGCAAATGCGCGCCAGGCACCGTCACAATGAAATCCCAGAGATAGCGCTGGCCTTCGATTCGGAACGAGCTTCCCGGTCCGAGCTGTTTCGCCAGTTGATAGGCTTCATCAAAGGATTTCACGCTGTGTGCCTTTACTTTGCCTAATGGCGGCGTGTTGCCAGAGTCCGGAACTGCCGGGCCACGGCGCCACACGCCGTATTCAATATCCCAGGCCATATCGCAATTTGCCGTGCCAAATTCAACCTTGCTGGGACGCCAGACCACCCGCACTTGCAATCCCTGGTCGTTCGGGATATCTTTCACGCCTACAATTTTGGGAGCATATTCTTCCGGGTAATTCCATGGCTCAGGGCAGGGACCAGGTTCAGGACCGTTGCTATCGGCCGGAACAAGATTAAAATCAACATTTACATCACCCGGGTTAACCACCTGAACCCATAGATCATTCTCAACTATAAGCCCCGGGGGAATAGTATAAATATCCAGGAATAGCTTCCAGCCGCTATACTGAGAATTAACGCCTATTGCATAATATCCGGAATCATCAGTAACGACACTGGAGACAAAAGGAAGCTGATCATGAGTTACAAAAAGGTGAATGCAGGGCGCTGGATCCATATTTTGAACCCAAACATGGCCGGTTATCCAACTATCCACTTCCAGCAACTGAACCACAACCGTGGTAGTATCGCTACTACTCATGTCAAGGGTTGCAATGGTGGGCATCCTGGGCTGCAAATAAAGACCAAACAAATCTGTTCTCACCTCAACAATATTTTCTCCCGGCAAAGCAGGAAAGACCACCTCGCCTGCATTCGTCCTTCGATAAATCATGGATTGACTGGCAGGATGAAACACCGCAACTTCAACTTCGGCCTGTTCATCCAACGCATTCATGATCGGATTGCCATTATAGTCTTGCACAACGACTCGAAGGAAGAAATTGGCCGGTTGCAGTGCAAGGTCAATAACTGTGGTATCGGACATCACAGTCACCATTTGAACCGGCTGGGGCAAGTATCCAGAATATTGTCCTAATGGATCTATGACATAAATAAACCATTGGCTAAAATTGCCAAAAGGAGGCAGGATAATTTCATAAGAACCAGATGAGTCGGTAATAGCCCCTGCCGGAAAAAATTCATTGATGGGAGGAGCATCCATTGGTGGCTCCGCATCAGCCTGTCCGCATCCCGGAATAGGCGATGAAGCCCCAAAAATTCGATCAAACGCTTTCATAAATGGGAAACTATCTGCGGCCCTTTTTCCGAGAATAGGAGGTGTTGAACCGCTGGAATCTGGTGGCGGCGTTTGTCCTGTTGTATCAGGTGGTGGCATATATCCCGACGAATCCGGGGGAGGAAAATAGCCCGAACTATCGGGAGGCGGGAAATAACCAGAGCTGTCTGGCGGTGGCATATACTCCGAAGTATCGGGCATACCAGGAAAATAAGGAATCGCCAATACCAGCAAATTGGCAGCATTTGCCGGGCTAGTTATTTGCCCTCGAATTACGGATGTAGCGCCAGGCGCTGGCACTCTCACCAGAACTACCTGACTGCTATTCGTACCTTCAATGACTCGAATAATATAGGTAGCCGGTGCAATATTAAAAAAACGGTCAAAGGTATTTTCCCAAATTCCATCACCCGCAGGAGAATCGTCATCGTTGTCACCATCAACAAGCATTTCATCTTCTGTAAAACTCTGATACAAGAGATAATCGAATGGCCCTACTTGAGCATCACCATCTAGATCAAGCCAGACTTCAGCTTTGGCAACATCTCCAGCGCCAAACGTGTATTGGAGATGAATAGGCTCGACTACGGCGACCGTATCCTGTGTTTTCCCGTTTATCAAAAGAGACTGAGTCTGAGCTGGCGCCATGTAGCCTGATAAGATGATCAGACAAAGCGCAAGCACGCCGTAACCCCTTTGGAATCGCATACAAACCTCCATTTCGCTAAACTTTCATAGACTTATTAGCATAGTATTGGAAAAATCTAATAGCGTTTATCGGCATATATGCGGCGTATTCAAGCTTGAAAACAATTTTTTTAACAATGGGAATACCTTGTCAAGGGTTTGTCGGCGGGGTAAAATTAGGGGGCTATAAAACGCAATTTATCAGAACGGCATCAGCCAGTGTAGCTGGCTGATTGCGGGACCAGCCGCCTGAATCATGCATACAAAATGTTCCGGCGCGCGTGCTATCACGGCTCTTGTGCGCGCCGGGGGGATGGCCTAGATATCAGCGCACCAGCAGCATTTTCCGGCTCTGACGGAACAAGGATTGTCCCTGGCGATCCTTCAATTCCAGGAGATAATTGTACACGCCGCTGACAGGCGCCGAAGGCGAACGTATAGGTTCCGGCTGCGCCGGGCTCGGGAAAAGTCATGAATTCGCCGATGTCTCCGTGAACGGCGCTATCGATCACTGCGCGGTAGTAGTATTTCGTATCCGGCTGCAGCCCGCTGACATCCACAATGGTAAAGAAATCGGAACCCGGCTCGGCGATGACTTCGGCGGTGGTGATCGGATTGGCAAATGTGCTGTCGGTATCGAGCTGGAACTATACGGTGGCGGTGGTGTCCACGCACACCAGAATCCGCGCCGATTGTTTGGTCACCGCTCCGACGATGGGCCCGTGAGTGATAGTGGCCTGCGCCATCAGCATCACCGGCAGCAGCCATGCCACCAGGCAGGTCACTGTGCCAGCCATTGACGGTTTCAGCCTTGCCCTTTGCATGGTCCTCTCCTTTGGTTTTGCAACTCAACCATTGCCCGGCCATGGTTCGCGATCATGGCCATAGTTGTCCTAAACGCGCCATCAGCGCCGCGTACATTTCGATGCCGTCCCACAAATTTTGAATGCGCAAATTCTCATTTTCGGCATGTTGATTGTTGTCGTGATTGACCATTGGGACCAGAATGACTTCAGAATGCAGGACTTCCTGAAACAGGTACATGGGGATACTGCCTCCGGTGGACGGCAACACCACGATTGGCTCGCCGCGCGCCTCTTCCAGAATGCGGATGACGGCCTTCGATACCGGCAAATCGAGGGAGGTTCTTGCCGGCGGATAGCCTTTTTCCCAGTGCAGGTAAACCAACTTCGGATACTTCCGGCGCGTCTCGAGGTCCGGTGGCTCATGGACGATATGAAAACCCAGTTTGCGGATATGCGCCTCCACTCGCTCGCGCACTTTTTCGGGAGTTTGATTCGGGACGAGCCGGAAGCCGACGCTGGCGCGCGCCTCGGTTTGAATGGCATTGCGCGCTTTTTCGCCCACCTGCCCGGAAACGAACCCTTTGAAGTTCACCGCCGGCCGCAGGATCAGTTCTTCCAACCGTCTGCCCCGGCCTTCGGTCCAGGCCAGAGCCAGTTCATCTTTCAGATGCTGTTCCAGGTTGGGCGCGGCTGCAATGGCTTGCTTCTCGGTTTCGGTGAGCGGCCGCACATCATCCATGTAGCCGTCGATGAGCACGCGGCCGTCGATATCGCGCAGGCTGGCGAGCAGATGCACGAGCTGCGATATTGGATTGGGGGCCCAGTTGCCGTAATGTCCGCTGTGCAACGGCCGCGCCGCGCCATAGGTGGTGATGTCCACCCCGGTGATGCCGCGCGCGCCGAAATACACCAGCTTCTTGCCGGTCTGATGCACCGGGCCATCGCACAGTAGCCAGACATCCGCATGCAACAGGTCGCTGTATTTCTCGAGAAAGGCTCGCATGTGCGGCGATCCGGCCTCTTCCTCGCCTTCCAGAAAAAATTTCAAATTGACCGTGATGGGAATGCGGTTGGTCTTCAGGGCATCGATAGCGGCCAGTAGCGCAATCAGCGGCGATTTGTCATCACTTGCGGACCGGGCGTACACGCGCAATTCCCCGGGTACGGGATCCGGCAACTCATCCAGGGACATTGTCCGGCCGCCCTGCAGCGGCAGCCTGTCCCGAAACACCGGCTGCCAGGGATCGCTGTCCCACTGCGCCGGATTGACCGGCTGTCCGTCATAATGCACGTATAGCATGACCGTCTTTGTTGCGCCGGGCACGCGCAGCTCACCATACACCGCGGGCGGACTGCCTGGCACAGTCAATAGCCGCGTCTGGATGCTGCGCTTCCGCATCAGCTCCATGATGAAATCCGCATTGCGCCGGATGTTTGCGCTGTCGCTGGCCACATTGGGGATGTGCAGCCATTCCACGAGCTGGCTTAAAATGGCCTTTTCGTGCTGCATGCGGAATTGTCGAATGGCATCGATGCGAAACTGTGCAGAGGCGGTACCTGTTGCGCCGATCAGGACAGCCGTAGTGAATAATCGAACCAGCCAAAAGCGGCGATGCATCATATCTTCCTCCCTGTTTCAGGTTTTCCCTCAGCATAAACTCTTTTTTTATGCTGAACAACCTTTTTCGAACCAGCAAAACCAGTGCAGTAAACCGTGAAACCACGGCAGAGGTTTCGGGTTAAATAAAAATAATGGCATGAAATGGTAATAGCTGTTCATCCAGACTTCTCAATTCTAATAACTGTTAACTGTCAGATCAATCCGGTGGCCGCCGGATGCCGGAATGATAAGAGCAAATCATGGCGTCATAGCAATTCCGCAGGTGAAATCATGAAACGCATGCTTGCCGTTTCCGTTGTGTTTCTGCTCCTTGTGGGCTGCGCCGGTTCGCGCCATCATGGCACGGCCGGTAATGTGTTTTTGAAAGTGAAAAACAATCTCGCCGACGCCGCCCGCATTTACTGGCAACAGCCTTACCAGCGGCCGGTATATCTCGGCAAAGTCAAGCCCGGACGCGAGGGGTCGTTTTTGCTCAAAGGGCCATTCAGCGCTCGTGGCTTCCGGCTGATTGCCCGCGGCAGTTTTGGTGAAGCCCTCCTCGCCGACCTGCCCGTCGATCTGGACGTCGGAAAACGGCTGATCTGGGAGCTATCTCGCCATACTTTCTATTGGACAGAACGCTAAAATTGCTTATATTTCACTCAATTTTGCAACCGGCTTCTGTAAACCACAGGACCAATTTTACGGCTTCGATTGATATCCCGTCTGGCATCGACAATCGCCCATTCGGATCATTTTAAGTAGCAACGGCGTCATGCATCATTGTTCGCGAATTGAAAGGAAAACGGATTGGGATTATGCATCCACAAGGGATTCTCGAAACCTGTATTTATGCTGAGGATTTGCAAGCCGTAGAAGCGTTTTACCGTGATGTGATCGGCCTGCAGTTCTTCAGCCGCAAACCTGATCGGCATGTGTTTTTTCGCTGCGGCCAGGCCATGTTTCTAATTTTCAATCCCCGCAAAACCCGGGTTAGCGGGGATCCAATACCACCGCATGGGGCGCTCGGTGAGGGTCATGTGGCCTTCACCATCCGACCGGAGGACGTAGATCGCTGGCGAGCGCATCTGCAGGCGCATCACGTGGAGATCGAGAGCGAGGTGCGTTGGCCGTCCGGCGGTTATTCGCTGTATGTGCGTGATCCAGCGGGTAATTCGGTGGAACTGGCCACGGCAGACACTTGGGGCACTCATTAATCGACAGGAGTGATACCTTGGAAAAAGCCAAAGGCATTGTCTGGGATTTAAGCGATCTGTATCCCGATGCGGACGAGACCCGCATCGAGAAGGACATGCAGGAAGCGCTGGAACTGGCACGAGATTTTCGTACTCGCTATTATGGTAAAATCAAGGCGGCCGATTGCGATGCCGCCCGGCTGCGCGCGGCGTTGCAGGATTACGAAGCCATGCTGGAAAAAATCTACCGGCCCTACGTGATGGCCAGCCTGCTTTTCTCCGCCGATGGCCAGAACGATCACTACAAAGCCCTGCTGGCCAAAGCCCAGGATATCAACAGCCGCATCGAAAACGAGACCCTGTTTTTCGGGCTGGAAATTCAGCGCATGCCCGAAAAGCAGGCAAAAGCTATTATTGGCGATCCGCAGATCGGGCATTACCGACATTTCATTGAGTCCGAGCGGCTGTTCACTCCCTATACCCTATCCGAAAAAGAAGAACAGATTATCAACCGAAAAAACCTATCCGGGCGCACCGCCTTTGTGAATCTGTTCGATGAGTTTACCTCGTCGTTCCTGTGGGAAATCGAAATCGATGGCGAGAAAAAAACGCTTACCGATAGCGAGTTGCGTCAGCTCATGCGGCATCCGGATGCCGAGCTACGCTACCGGGTGAAAAAGGCGCACGACGGCAAATACGGCGATAATGCTATAATCTTCACCAATATTTTTGGTAATATCATAAAGGACCATGCCACTGAAATGGAGCTGCGCGGCTACGACGATCCCATGCAGCCATCGTACCTGCGCAACAAGGTGTCAGCCGAAGTTGTGGAAACCATGATGCGCGTCACCATGGATCATTATTCGTTGGCGCGAAAATACTATGAATTGAAAGCCCGTGTGTTGGGCGCGAAGAAGCTCAAAGGTAGCGATCTGTACGCTCCTGTAGCGAAATCACAGTGGACCATCCCTTTTGATGAGGGTCGCAAGCTGGTGCTGGATAGCTTCAGCGATTTTTCACCGGAATTTGCCGGGTTGCTTGAGCAAGCATTTAGTAAGCGCTGGATCGACGCTGAGGTACGGCCGGGCAAACGAGGTGGCGCTTTTTGTCACGGCGTTACGCCATCGACGCATCCGTACGTTCTGGTGAATTACGTGGATAATCTCGATAGCGTATATACTTTAGCACACGAGTTGGGCCACGCGCTGCACGATGTGCTGGCTGGGGAGCAGCAGACGTTGCTCACCTACCATCCCCCGTTGGTGTTGGCGGAAACCGCCTCGGTCTTCGCCGAAATGCTACTGACGCGGAAATTGCTGAATATGGAACTGGATCGCGAAACCCGCATGCAAATTTTGGCTTCCAAGCTCGAGGACTTTTTGGGCACTATTTCGCGGCAAACCATGTACACCTTGTTTGAACGCGATGCGCACCTGGAAGGCGGCCAGCGCCGGCTGGCTGCTGATGAACTGTGCAACATGTGGATCAAACGCCGTAACGAGATGTACGGCGACGTTGTGGATTTTCTGCCTGAGGAACGTTGGTTCTGGTCGGTCATTCCCCATTTCATTCACACGCGGTTCTATTGTTATGCCTATACCTTTGGCGCGCTGCTCGTGCTGGCGCTGTACCACCAGTACGAGCAGGAGGGCACGGCCTTCCTACCGAAATACCGCCGGCTGCTGTCCGCCGGTGATTCGGACTGGCCGGAGAAGCTGGTCGCCGATGTGGGATTGGATTTCCGTTCAGAATCGTTCTGGCAGGCCGGTTTTCGTGTCGTCGATTCGTTGCTGAATGAGTTTGAAGATGCGGTGCGGTGGGCCTAAAAAAAACCATTGTGTTCGCCCCCTTCGATAATTAGGAGTTACCCCCCTTTTTTGAACTGCTGCGCCCACTGCATAAAGACTTCAGCTATGGAATCCTTATCCAGTTTACCGCTGTCGAGTTCCTTAATCTTTTCTTCAAACTCCTGTTTAAAATTTTCAACCAAAGTACGAAGCTCTTCGTTCTCCTGCTCTATTTCCATTAAGTTGGTCTCCAGCTCCTCCTTTAGCTCCTTATCGAGCCGTTCGATCTTCTCTTCCATAGCAGCTAGGCGTGATTCGGTTTTGCGAATGAGCTCCCGCACGCCCGACTCCATTCGGTTGATCTTGACCTCCCAGCGCTGAACCAGATCGCCGAGCAGAATATTGCGGATATGAATAATCCCTTCTGCCGGGTTCATGTTGACACCCGACCGCGAATTTGAAGAGCTCTCGTTGTTATTGGGGGTAGCCACCTGTGATTTTTCATCCATGATCTTTTGTTCCCCATTCTGTTTTTTTGCCATTATTTCGCCCCAAGTCACTATATGAACACCTATTGGATTTTCCAGGGATGTATTATGATGTTTGCGGATTAGCAGCAAGGGAGAGGCGAAACCATTCGGGTCGGATGGATAGGAACAATAAAAGAACCGAGATCGTCCTGATCTGTTGCGAAACGATTTCCGCAATCAATTGCCTGACTCCCTTCGACAAATCAGAAAATCGCTTTAAAAATTAGCTTTTTAAGTATGAATACCGCCCAATCGTGAAAGCGCGTAAAGAATTTTGGAAAATTGTGACAGTTGGCACAGTTGACTCAATCAAACAAAATCTCCATACGTTGTAGGACGTACAGGGCTTGCGATTTGAACGGCCCGCCTTTTTTTACCACCTGTTGAAGATGATTCTCAGCCCGTTGGCGATCCCCGAGGCGCAAATACGCATTGGCCAGATACCAGAGCAGCCTGCCTTCATCTTCGGGCACCACCAACGCCAGCGCCTTTTGCAGGTGAATCACCGCTTTTTCAGGCTGCTTCTCGAACAAATAGGCCAGGCCGAGCAAATTCTCCGCCTGAAACAGGTCTGATTCAGGCAACCTCGCCAGCCGGTCTTCGATATCCAGAATCACCCGGTCAAATTCTCCCGCTTCAAACCGTCTGAACGGCTCGACCAGTTCGCCGCGGGTGGGGGGCGTTTCCTGCAGGAGCACCTCATCCGGAGTCAGCGAAAATAGCAGTTTCATCTTTGTTTCCGGCTGATTCGCCCACCAGATGAACGGCAGAATCATCAAAAACAGGGTACCAGAAATAATTACCACAAGCCGCCAGTTGACATGCGAAAACATCCCCTGCCGCTCATACAGCCGCGACAGCAGCGCGATGTCGCCCTCGCTCCATCCAGCCTTGCGAGCTGCTTTTTGTAGCTTCTTGAGCATGGCCTCGCTTTCTTTAAGTTGCTGACGGCAGGCCTGGCAGGATTTGATATGGACGGCAAACGCTTCTTTTTCTCGTCGCTTCATCCCGCCCATCAAATAGCGTTCTACCAGCTCGTGCCGGTTGTCATCGCGGCATACAATGTTTCTTGCCATGGTCCAGTTTGGTGTTATGAGTTGGATTCCCTAATTGCTTTTGGCTACGACACCTGCCATTAATCTTCTTTGGCTCTGGCTGGCTTTTCCGAAAACACGCGCGTTTCACCATGCATCATCACAACAAGCTGCTCGCGCTCGATGCCCAGCGAATCGGCAGCGCGCATTAACGCACGTGGTGGGGCGTCCAGCGGTTCGTCGGCCAGATCGAAGGTGCCCCAGTGAATGGCCAGAAAATATCGCGCGCCCACGTCGAGAAATGCCTGCGCGGCCTCCGCCGTGTTCATATGCACCGGCCGCATAAACCAGCGTGGCAAGTACGCCCCGATGGGCAGCAGCGCCACATCAAACGGCCCAAACCGCCGGCCGATTTCCACAAATTCCGGAAAATAGCCAGTATCGCCGGCGAAATACACCCGCCGCGTCGGTCCCAGGATGGCCCAGCCGCACCAGAGATCGCGGTTAGTATCGTTCAGGCTCCGTCCGGAAAAATGCTGCGATGGCACGCAGACGAAGGTCAATCCATTCAACTCATGCCGTTGCCACCAGTCCAGTTCCACGATGTTTTCTTCGCGGATGCCCCAGCGCCGTAACCAGCGCTTCACCCCCAGCGCCACGAAATATATCGGTCCGTTGCCGAGCTTGCGAATGGTGTCGCGATCGAGGTGGTCGTAATGATTGTGCGAAATCACCACCGCATCGATGGGCGGCAGGTCCTCCAGTCTCGGAAAAGGCGGCACGTAGCGTTTGGGGCCGGCCCAGCTTACCGGCGAGCAGCGTTCACTCCATATGGGATCGGTCAGAATCGTGTGGCCGTCGATTTGCACCACGGCGGTGGCATGGCCCACCCAGGTAATGACCAGAGACTGGCGGTGACCTTTCAGCGCGCGGCCATCATTTTCCACCCATTTCATATCGTACGTCTTCGGCTTTTGCGGAGATCGGCCGCGCAACCGTTGCCATTGCCATTTTAAAAAGTCGAGAAAGCCGTGGCGCTGAAATCCCGGCCAGGGATTGCGGAAACCCTCGCGCGTATGATGGGCTTTTTCTTGTTGTGGCTCTACTGCTGGCGAGCTGGTCAAACTCGCGGCCAGCACCAGGGTAATGAGCCAGATGCTCATGACGGCAACCATAAATTAACCAACCGCGTGGGTATTACGGCGGCGCAGACGAATGGCGGTGATCTCCGGTGGCACGCCGATGCGCAGCGGCAGTCCCACCGTGCCCAGCCCGCGGTTGACGTACAGCAACTGCCCGTTGTGACCATACAGGCCGGCCACGTAAGGAGACACCATGCGCGCAAAGCTGATCTGCGTGTTCGGAATGCCGATCTGTCCGCCATGCGTGTGCCCGGACAGGGTCAGGTGCATGCCGTATTTCCGACAGGCTGGCCAGAGCTGTGGCTGGTGACTCAGGCAAATTTTGAACACGCCGGCTGGCAGTCCGCGTATGGCCTGCGCCGGATCTGGACCGCGATCGTTCCCCCACCGCGGCGCCCAGCGGTCATCCAACCCCACAATGGCGATGCGCTCACCCGCATTTTCGATAATCGCGTGCGTATTGCGCAGTAGCGGTAGTCGGGCCTCAGCCAGTCCCTGCTCCACCGCGTGCACGTTTGCGTAATAATCGTGATTGCCCAGCGTGGCAAACGTCCCAAGCGGCGCATTCAGGTCCCGTAACGCCGCCACGAAATCCGGCACCTGATCCGGATGCGAATCGGCGAAGTCCCCGGTGAGTACGAACAGGTCCGGGTTGAGGCCCTCGGCCATCTCGCGGATGCGCTGCAACTGGTCGCGCGACATGTACGGACCGGCGTGAAAATCGGATAGCTGCACGATGAGCATGCCATCGAACGTCGGAGGCAGGTCCGGCAGGCTCAACTCGATACGTTCGATCACCGGCAGGCCGCGCGCCATCGAGAAGCCACCAAACGTTCCGAATGCTGCCATGCCACTGAAACCGGTCACGGCTTTTTTCAGAAACCGCCGCCGGTTGAGACGCGCCTGAACACGTTCGGGATTGCGCCGTGATTTTAAAATGGGCCTGGATGTTCGTGTTGTGCGCCAGCGTTCGTACAATCGGTGTAGGGCCTGGATGGCGTATAGGTATGTTGTGAAGACGAAACTCAAACTGAGGAAAAGGCTGGTGTAGGTTTTGAGGAGAAATGGCTGTTTGCCCAACCAGCCAGCGAAAACATACACCATGCTCAGCGCCACCGGCATATTGGCTGTCAGCAGGACTGCCAGCCAGCGGCGCGCGGCCCGATTGCCCGGGGCATACAGCGATTTCACCACACGGTATAAAAGATATTGAATCAGCAAAACAATGGTCAGTCCAGAAACGGCATATGTATAGTAAAGCCAGATCGGTATGGGGATGTTCACCTTGAATTCACCTCGTCCCTGTTGCTTCAAATCCTGAAGTGGCTGTCAATATACAGAATTCCGACTCCGAAATCAACATCAGCCCTGATTTTTTATCCGCTGGTTTGAAAAATGCTTGAATTTCATGCGAATGTTTTCTATGATACGGAGCATCCGGGGCTGAAATCACGACATTGCAATGCATTGCGCTCCTGAGGCGAGCTATTCTATAAAATAATAGCTTGCATGAAAACGTTAGAGCCACGGATTTCCGCGGATCGGACACGGATGATGATGAGAGCGCAGATTGCGTTCCTCCTTCCCAAGTTAAACTTGGGAAGGAGGAAAGTAGATTTCAGCGATACTGTCAGTTTTAAATTTGATTTGTCATTCCGGTTTTTTCGTCATTCCACGTACGTGGAATGGCGAAAAATATCGGAATCTATTAATCAAACATGGAAAACCTCAGCAAGCCCTGCGCCTCTGCGGGAGAATCCAAAATGCACCCGATCCCCTGACCAACTGACGAGGAGCCATGGCAGAACGAACGGCACGCGCTATTTTGTGTCCCAATTGCGGTAAGCTGGTGAGCGCATCCGCCGAGGAATGCATCCACTGCGGCATGAAAAATCCCGGTCGCTGGCACAACGTCCCGCTGATGAAAAAGCTGCTCGGCGGGCAGATTTCGTATGTGCGCGGCATCATGATCGTGTGCATCGCGCTGTACGTCATCGCCTTGCTGATCGATCCTTCGGCCTTGTTTCGGGTACGCGGCATTTTTCAGCTCCTTTCGCCCAGCGGACTGGCGCTGTATCTGCTCGGCATGACCGGTTCGGTGGCCATCGCCGAGGGCAAGTGGTGGACCATCATCACAGCCATATATTTGCATGGCGGGCTTTTGCACATTTTTTTCAATCTGCTGTGGATTCGCCAACTCGGTCCGGTGGTGGAAGAGCTGTTCGGTTCCTCTCGCTTTTTCCTGATTTTCACCATTTCCGGCATGTCTGGGTTCATCGTCTCCAATGCGTTCGGCATCCGGTTCACCATCGGCGCATCCGGCGCGATTTTCGGTCTGCTGGGCGCAGTGATTTTCTATGGCCGCCACCGCGGCGGCGCATTTGGCACGCATATTTACCGGCAGACCATCCAGTGGGTGGTGATTCTGTTTTTGCTCGGTTTCATGATGGATGTGGTCAACAACTTTGCTCACGCGGGCGGCTTCATCGGCGGTTACGTGGCTGCGATGCTGCTCAAATACCAGGAAATCCAGTCGGAAACGTTGTGGCACCGCCGCCTCGCCCTTCTCTCCCTCGCTCTCACCGGCTTTGCCTTTTTGATGGTGGTACTGAGTTTGTTTGTTTGAACGAAATTTGGATTACCAGTTCAAAACATCTTCTGCAATGAAATGCCGGTTGAGAAATGCCTGTGATTGAATGGAGCCGTGCTCTTTGCTTTTTCTGGCTTGATTTTAAAATCCTTGCGTAACCTCTTTTAATGCATTATTTTAAGAGAGTCTGATTCATTCATGTTAGAATGGAAAACCCATGGCAGATCAACATATCATTCAAACTGTTCAGCAACAGCTAACCCCCTTCTTCGAGTCCCTCGATCCGGTCATTGCCGTCTATCTTTATGGTTCGATTCTTGAACAGAACACCTTTCATGATGTCGATCTGGCCGTACTGTGCGAGAAATCGTTTTTGAAGACGGAGCATTATTTCCATACGGTATTGCGCTGGGGGACACTCGCCGAATCTCATTTGCAGCCGCGATTTGATGTGGATTTGCGCCTTTTAAATGAAGCTCCTGTGACGTTTCAACACGAGGTCATCAGCAAAGGCCATATCGTTTATGAACGAGACCACGATGCACGCGTAATGTTTGAGGCCAGAGTGCTTAGCGAATACATGGATACCGAGCCCCTGCGCAAGTTTTTTGAGAGAAGCATTTTATCTGAAGGTGCTTCATGACTGCGAGAGAAACAGCCATTCAAAATTTAGATATTTTGCAAAAAAGCCTGGCAGATTGGCAACGCTATAAGCAGAAGTTTAAGTTGGAAGATTTGAAGCAAGATCGTGATGTTCAGAATATGGTATTTCATGCCATGTTGCTGTGCATTCAGAGCGCCATTGACATCGCCCATTATCTCATTGCTCATCTGAACTTACCTCGCCCACAATCTTATCGCGAATCTTTTGATATTTTATCAAGCTATGGATATTTGGATCCCCAACTTGCGCAGGAATTGCAGGATCTTACTGGTTTTCGCAATGTTTTGGTGCATGTTTATTGGCAACTCGATTTGCAGCGAGTGTATGAAATTCTAAGCTCTAAGGATAAGTTTCTTGATCAATATAAAAACGTGGTAACCAAACTTCTCCGTTAGATCCTCATTATTGATCCTACACGATCTGTGACCGTGTAGGGCCGGCCATTACTCTCGTCACCTTCAAAGCACCGTCAGAGACGGTGCTGGATCATGCTGCAGGCGAGGAAACCTTCAGTCGACAACATGCCACCGCCACACGATTCTGATTCCTTCCTGGTCAATACGTTTCAATCGTTAGCACGATCCTACACGGTCTGTGACCGTGTATGGCTGGCCAGTGTTCCCGCCTCACATCCAAAGCACCGTCAGAAACGGTGCTGGATCATGCTGCAGGCGAGGAAACTTTCAGTAGACAACATTCCACCATTACGCGGTTGATGGAATTGGATTGGTACGCGCAGATTTGCGCATATCCCCGCTACGTAGTTCTTTTTTCCTATCTGCCAAAAAGAATCAAATCGATTGCACCCCGAAATCCCCAACGCCGTAGGCGTGACATGTTTTTAGATCAAGCTTGAAACCAGCCTCACTGAACGCCGCAGGCGTGGCATGTGAAATGGCCTTCTGCAAATTCCAGCCACCTCCGAGGTGCCTGGGGTTTCTTTCTACCCGCCCCCCTTTGTGGCTTCACGGTGACCCAGAATTTAAAAAAGCCGGTGCCTGAGGACACCGGCTTTATCGCACTCGAGGTGAATCACCCCGAATTGTTGCTTCGCTCCGGTCCTGCTCACAGATGCTCCAGAATGTACTGCGTCAGCATGTTGAACAGGTGAATGCGCGTGTCGCGGCCGCCGATGCCGTGCAGCTTGCGCGGATAGAGCATCAAATCGAACGGTTTGCGCGCGTTCTGGAGCGCATACACCAGCTGCAGGGTGTTGGACAAATGCACGTTATCGTCTGCAGTGCCGTGCACGATGAGCAACTGCCCCTTTAACTGATCCACATACTGCAAACACGAACTGCGCTTATAGCCCTCTGGATTCTTCTCCGGCGTCAGCATGTAGCGCTCGGTGTAAATGGTATCGTAATTGCGCCAGTCGGTGACCGGCGCAACGGAAATGCCGACTTTAAACAGCCCTTTGGCTTTCAGAAACGTCAGCGCGGTCATATAGCCGCCGTAGCTCCAGCCCCAGATGCCGATGCGCGACCCATCCACGTACGGCTGCCGCGCCAGCCATCTGGCGCCGGCGATCTGGTCCTGGCTTTCGAGATCGCCGAGATTCTTGTAGGTGGCCATCATAAATTTATTGCCGCGCGCACCGGTGCCGCGGTTGTCCAGCCCGAAGATGATGTAGCCGCGCTGCGCCA
>JAUZRQ010000090.1 GCA_030950365.1 Candidatus Zhuqueibacterota bacterium
GGGCCTCGTGAAAGCCGGCAACGTGCCGCTGAAATCGAAGCTGTACAATCGCTGGGTGATGCGCCGGCATCTCGAGAACATTCGTGAACTGATCCACGCATAAGGAAAGGACCGACTCGGACGATGGCGGTAGCCCTGAAATTCAAAAAGCTGTTGCGGATGTCCCCGGCCGAAGTGCTGTACCGGGCGCGCGAGCTGGTGCGCGCCCAGGAAGAACGGCGGCGCTACGAGGAAGAGCGCAAAACCGTCTCGCGGGCCGATTTCGATTTCTTCGCGCCGCCATGGTCGGCCGTGTTACAACACCTGTGCGAGGGCCGGGTGCATAAGGCGCTGGATACGCCGGGCTGGATGCGCACGCTGTTCGTTCCGCTGGATCAGCGCAAGGCTGAGGCGTTTAAAGAGCATTTCGAGCAGGAGTGGCAGAACAGCATCGAGCGTGCCGATTTATTTTTGCAGAACCGCTTTCGCTTTTTCGGCCGCGATTTTTACTTCCCGGTGGCCATTCCGTGGCAGCAGGATCCGGTCACCGGGCGAGACTATCCGCAGGGCTTCTACCGCGATATTCAAATTTTCAAAAACGACCGCCGCACCGATGTCAAGTTCGTCTGGGAGCTGAACCGTCTGCAGTTTTTGATTGAAATCGCGAAGGCCTATTATCTCACTGGCGACGATCGCTACCGCAAAAAGATCGAAGCGCTGGTGCGCGACTGGCTTGACAGCAATCCCTACAAAACCGGCGTCGCCTGGACCAGCGCCCTCGAGGTTGGCGTGCGCTCGCTGTCGTTTTTATGGACGCTCAATTTTTATCTGGCCGCCGGAGAACCCGATGGCGAAACCGTGTACCGGTTGCTGAAATTGCTGTATCTCGGCGGCCGGTTCATCTCCGAAAATCTGTCGATTTATTTCAGCCCGTACAACCACCTCATCGGCGAGGTGGCGGCGCTATTTTTGATCGGTTATCTGTTCCCCGGATTCCGCGAAGCGTCGGATTGGCAGCAGCGCGGCTGGCAGATTTTGTGCGAGCAAGCGGAAAAACAATTCCATCCCGATGGCGGCTGCGTGGAGCAGGCCACGTTTTACCACCATTTCACGCTCGGATTTTACCTGCAGGCCATGGCCGCCCGCCTGCTGAACGGCGATACGATCCCCGAGAACGTGCAGGCGCGCATCGAAAAAGCGCTGGAATTTGCCCTGGCAATGACCCGGCCCGACGGCACCCTGCCGTGGATCGGCGACATCGATGCGGCGCGCTCGCTGTATTTTTCGAATCCGGCGCACTGGGATTTCACCGGCTTTCAGGCCATCGGCGCGGTGTGGTTCCGCCGCGGCGATATGAAATGGCGCGCCGACCGCTGGAGCGAGGAAGCGCACTGGTTGCTGACCCTGAACGATCGCGAGGTGTTTGATTCGCTCTCGTCTAAGCCACCGAAAACCACAGTAATGCACCTGCCCGATTCGGGCTATTTTGTGGCGCGCTCCGGCTTCGCGGCCGATTCGCATTTTGCCATGATGGACTGCGGTCCACTGGCTGCCGGCGTGTTCCGCGATGCCACGCCGTCAGCGGCCCACGGGCATGCCGATGCCCTTGCCATGGAACTCGCCCCTTTCGGCGAACCACTGCTCATCGATCCCGGCTTTTCCAATTACCGCGGTGAGGAAGAGTGGCACCGCTATTTTCGCAGCACCCTGGCGCACAACACGCTGGAAATCGACGGGCAATCGCAGGCACAGCAGGTGGGCATCCTGAACTGGAGCCATGCATTCGAATGCCGCGTGCAGCAGGTCTTTCATGGGCATGTGGCTGCCGGCATCTGCGCCGAGCACGATGGCTACCGCCACCTGCCGGGTAAAATGCATCACCGGCGCTATTTTTTGTTTGTGGATCAGCGGTTCTGGGTCGCGCTAGATTGGGTGTATGCCCGGGATCGCGATGACGAGACCGAGCACACCTTCCGGCACGGCTTCCATTTTGCCGAGCAGGCCGGGGTGGTCTTCGATGAAACCAATCGCGGGATGGTGGTCAGCGGCCGGCATGCCCGGCTGCATATCCGGCTGCTGCCGTTAGCGGCCCGTGACGAGATGATGACCCGGGAGAGAGGCGGAAACAGCCCGGATCAAGGCTGGATATCGCCGACGTACCGCGACCGCCGGCCGGCACCGGTGTCAGTCTGGCAGGCGCGGGCACGGTTGCCGTTTGCCCTGCTGAGCGTGTACTGTCCCGAGCGCAAAACGGACAGCCCTGCGGTCCGGATTCGGCAGGAAGACCACCGGCTGGACATCGATTGCAGTGAAGCTCAGTATCGAATTTCATTGATGGCGCCGACACAGAACAATGGCCAGGCCATGCTCGCGTCCATCGAACTGCCGCACCGGCAACGACGCCTCATTTTGCAGATGGAAACGGGACGCGGCAGAACCGGAGATGCAGCGCTGATGGTTGAAACCGGAACAGAGGAGAGCGGTGCATGAGCAGGACGATCAAAGTGTTGGAGATTTCTTCATATCCGCCGCCGCGCGCCGGTTGGGGGATGCGGGTGTATTTTTTGAAACGAGAGCTGGAACGCCATGGTCACATGTGCGAGGTGCTGAATACCGGCAAAAGCCGCAAGCTGCGCGGCCGTGATTTTGTGCCCGTGTTCAATGGACTGGATTTCGTCTGGAAGGTGTTTCGCTTCCGGCTGCGCGGGTTTGTGGTGCATCAGCACCTTAACGGCGATTCCCCGAAAGGCTTTGCGCTGACCTGCCTGTCGCTTTTGGTCAGCCTGCTCACGTTCAGCCGCCCGGTCATTACGTTTCACGCCGGGCCGGTGCAGAAGTACTTTCCGCAATCGCGGGCGCCGCAATTGAACTGGCTGTACAAATTCATCTTCACGGCGCCGCGTCACATCATCTGTAACAGCGAGGTCGTGAAACAGTCCATCATGGGCTATGGCATTCCGGCGGAGAAAATCGTGCCCATCCAGGCGTTCAGCAAACAGTATTTGCAATTCGAAACCGTGGATTTGCCCGGACCGGTGGAAGCCTTCTTCCAACGCTTTGAAAACATCATTTGCAGCTATGTGTTTTTCCGGCCGGAATTTTTTATCGAAGACATGATCCGGGCCTTTGCCCGACTGGCTGCCGAACGCGACGACGTGGGGCTCATTATTCTCGGTTCGGCTATGAACTCTGAACCGATTCGGGATTTGATGCACCAGTTGCAATTGGATGAGCGTGTGCTCATTGCCGGCGATCAGGATCACGATGCATTTCTCACCATCCTGAGCCGCAGCAAACTGTATTTACGCACTCCGGTGAAAGATGGGGTATCTTCTTCTGTTCTTGAGGCGCTGGCGCTGGGCATTCCGGTGGTGGCCAGCGAAAACGGCACGCGGCCGGAAAGTGTGCTGACCTACGAGAATCAAAACCTCGACGATATGGTTCGAAAAATAAAGTATGTGCTGGATCATTACGAACGGGCGAAGGCGTCGGTGGTGAAGCCAGAGATTCCGGATACCATCTGGGACGAAATTGCGGTGTTGGCCAACGCGCCGGTTGACCAGGTCAGGCCGCAGCAACATCGATTAGCAGCATGAGGGAAGCATGAAGATTTCGGTATTTGGACTGGGATATGTGGGGTGCGTGTCCGCGGCCTGTTTGGCCGATATGGGGCATGAGGTCATTGGCGTGGATGTCAATCCCAAAAAATTGGACATGGTGCGCCGCGGCGAGTCGCCTATCATCGAGCCGGGGCTGGATGAGCTGCTGAAAAAGGTGGTGGATGCGGGACAGTTGCGCGTGACCGAGGACGCCGAAGCCGCCGTGCTGGATAGCGACGTCTCGCTGATCTGCGTGGGCACGCCCAGCCGGATGAACGGCAGCCTGGATACGCATTACATGGACCGGGTGATGGAACAGATCGGCGGGGCACTGGCCAAAACCGACCGCTTCCACGTGGTCACCATTCGCAGCACTCTGCTGCCCGGTGTGATGAATGAGCATATCATTCCGCTGCTGGAAAATACCAGCGGCAAAAAAGCCGGCGCCGACTTCGGACTGTGCATCAATCCGGAATTTCTGCGCGAGAGCACGGCCATTTCGGATTTCCGCAATCCGCCGTTCACGGTCATTGGCGCGCTGGACGAGCGCAGCGCGGACATCATGGAGCAGGTGTATGCCGACATTTCCGCGCCCGTGCACAAGGTCGATCCCAATGCAGCCTCGATGGTCAAATACGCCAGCAACTCGTTCCATGCGCTGAAGGTGGCCTTTGCCAACGAAATCGGCGCGATTTGCAACGACCTGGGCATCGACAGTCAGACCGTGATGCACATTTTTCAACAGGACCGGCAGCTCAACATTTCCACCGCCTATCTGCGGCCGGGATTTGCCTTTGGTGGCTCCTGTTTGCCCAAGGACGTGCGCGCGCTCCTGTACACGGCCAAGCACCGCGACGTGGGCACGCCGCTGCTATCGTCCATTTTGCCCAGCAATGATTTGCACATTCAGCGCGCCGTGGATCGCATTATTGCCATAGGCCAGCGCGATGTGGCGCTCATCGGCCTGAGCTTCAAATCGGGCACCGATGATTTGCGTGAGAGCCCCATGGTGCGGCTGGCCGAGACTCTGATTGGCAAGGGTTACCGGCTCACCATTTACGACGAAGAGGTGTCGCTATCGAACCTGTTCGGCCGTAACCAGGAGTATATCGAGCGAGTGCTGCCGCATATTCATGAACTGATGAACAACGACCTCGAAACGGTAGCCAGCAAGAACCCTGTTTTGATTGTTGGCAAACAGCCAAAACCGCCGGAAAAATTGAAAAAACTGCTGAAACCGGAACAAATCGTACTGGACCTCACCGGAAACGGCAAATGGCCACCGGCGCAAACGATTAAAATTGTTTAAATGGACCTGAAAGCAAACGGATGATGGAAACGGACATTCTGGAAAAGGAAATCCAACCGAATTCGACCATTGTGGCATCCCATGACCGGGCCAAAGTGGTGTTCATTTCCTGGGCGAACAGTTGCAGCCGCAGCGACAATATCGCTCGCGAACTGGGAGGAAAATCGTACAAAATTTACTGGGGCTGGCTGGGCAGCCATCCGCTGACGGTGTGGCTCAAATATTTCGGCCAGTTTCTGCAAACCCAATGGGTGCTCTGGCGCGAAAAGCCGGATGTGGTTTTTGTGATGATCCCGCCGCTGTTCGCCAGTCTGGCCGCACTGCCATACTGCAAGCTGCGCAACAAGCCGTTTATTCAGGATTCGCACACCGCCGCGTTCCTGCATCCGCGCTGGCAAAAGCTGCAGTGGCTGCAATCGTGGCTGTGCCGGCATGCGGCCACCACCAACGTGACCAATTCGTTTCTGGCCAAACGCGTGACTGATGCCGGTGGTCATGCCACTCTGGTTCGCGATGTGCCGGTGATTTATCCCATTCGTTCGTCGTTCCCGCGCCGCGACCGGTTCACCGTGGCCGTGGTCTGTTCCTTCAATTACGATGAGCCGATCGCCGAGATTTTTACCGCGGCGGCCCGGTTGCCCGAGGTGGACTTTTTTGTCACCGGCAATCCCCGCGATCTGGCGCCCGAGCTTGCCGAAAACGCCCCGGGAAACGTTCAGTTGACCGGATTCCTGCCGGATGATCAGTACGGCGCTTTGCTGAAAGACGCCGATGTGGTGCTCACCCTGACCACGAGGGATCACACCATGCTGCGAGGCGCCTATGAAGCCATTTATCTCGGCACGCCGGTGGTCATTTCCGACTGGCCGGTGTTGCGCGAGGCCTTTCCCAAAGGCGCCATTCACGTGAACAATACCGTCGAAAGCCTGGTCGAAGGATTGCGAAACGCCATACAGGAGCTACCGGGTTTGAAGGAAGCGGCCAAACAATTGCGAGAGGAGAAACTGCAGGAATGGCAGCAGCGCATGCAGGAATTGCGGCGTCTGTTCCAAAAATAGGCAGGGCTCGCGGTTGTTCAATCCACGTCGTTTAGCCGCTGAGGACATTTGAGGCAATCGGATGTTGAGGGGGGAAACACTGCCCGTATAAAAATCAACTTTTGTCAAAAAAGCATAGATTCACATTATTTTTTACCGTATATTAAAAATAATTTATTCCGTTGCCAGGTGGCCATTCAAGATGATTCCTCCCGTGAAGACGTGGCACGCACAAAACGCGAACAGCGGCAGATAATGCCATGGATGCTGCCGGGACAGATTGAATGCATCCTGCAAGGGCTTTGGCAGCGTGTGTGCAAAACGTGCTGATTCATTGGATGGATCACGCTGAATGATGTTTGCAACATAAATTGGATGATGCGGATTCGAGCCGCGCAAAGCAAAAGCTGCAATTGACCATTCCGACAATGCGATGCATTTCCTCTGCGATCCCGGCACCTCTGCGACAATCTTTCGCCATGAAGATTGCGGCTACAAATGCCCTGTTTTCCACCCGGATCCTTGACTGAATAGCGATAAACCCTTTACAAATGGTAGAGTGTACGCCAAATTGTTGTTTGATGCGATAGATTGCATTTGAAGGACAAAGGAGGAAGAGCGCTCTATAATCTGAATCAGGGTGCGAATTATTCTTGCCGGTGATTGACAAACGGTATGAGCCTGTCCGCTGAAATGCTTCTTGTTTTCGATGTTGGATAAATTGCCTACTGAGGAACGGATGTTTTTCTGAACACGCTTTCCCGTGATTTCCACCTGTCCCGCCTTACCGATTGCACTTTCGGAACCGACTGCCGGTCGAGAAAATCCAAACCCAATATTTTTCGGAGTCACATGACTGATTCTAAAAAGACCAGGCAGCAGCTCTTGAGCGAGCTGCGTGCTGCTCGGGACCGTATTCGTGCGCTGGAGCAGCAAATCCAGGCCCGGAGAGCTTTCCGTTCCGGAGGGGGGATTGAAAACCATTCTGAAGCCGAAGAGGGCGAACATAGCGTTCTGCATGCCCTGCATCGCAATGAACTCCTGTTTCAAAGCATGCTGGATGGATTCATCCTGGCGGATGCAAGGGGCCGCATTCTCGAAGTTAATCCGGCCTATTGCCGTTTGATTGGCTATTCCCGCGAAGAACTCTTTAACCTCAATATTCGTGATCTCGAAGCCAAATTGGATGGCGGTGAAATTGACCGGCAAATCCAGCACATGTTGCAACGTGGTTGGGCGCGTTTTGAAACCCGTCACCGCCATAAAAACGGTAGTCTCGTTGATCTGGATGTGAGCATTGTGAGTATCCAGGTTAATGAGGAGCCGATGATAGCAGCAATTATGCATGATATCACCGAACAGATGGCCGCCTATCGCCAACTGAGTCTGCATAACATTCTACTCAAAGCGCAGTGTGAAACGTCGCAGGATGGTATTCTGTTCGTGGATCAGAATCAAAACGGGCTGCTTTGGAATCAAAATTTTCTCAAGTTATGGCACATTTCTGCCGCTTCGGCTGATACTGCCACCAAAACCAATTTAGAACGGCTATTGCGTCCCCAACTGGCTGAAAACGAATTATTCCTGGAACAATTCAAGCAGTTGAATCGCGATACCGAGAAGCACAGTCAGGATATCGTGATTCTCAACGACGGCCGGTTTTTCGATGCCTACAGCCGCCCGGTTCTCAGCGAAGAGGGGCAGTTTCTTGGGCGTGTGTGGTATTTTCGCGATGTGACCGAAAAGATCATGGCCGAAAAACGTTTGCGAACCTCGGAAGAGATGTTCTCGAAAATCTTTCAGGCGAGTCCGTTTCCGATAACGCTGACCACGCTTGAGCGCGATGGCGGAGAAGGCCGGTTTGTGCGCTTAAATGAGGCGGCCGAGGCCTACATCGGCAAGCCGGCGGAGGAGATTGTTGGCAAAACATGGCGCGAGATCGGCTTCCAGTACAGCGAGGCGCTGCGCCAGGAAATTCTGCAAATTCTGCAAAAGGAAGGCCGGATTCAACGGAAAGAAGTGGAAGTGATCCATCCGGCCGGCGGGCCTCGTAATGTGCTGTTCTCATCCGAAGTTCTCGAGATTTCCGGACAGCCGTATCTGCTTTCGGTGATTCTGGATTTCACCGAAAAAAAGCAGGCCGAGCAGGCGCTGAAGGATGCCGAAACCAAATTCCGCAGCCTGGTCGAACAATCGCTGGTGGGTATTTACATTATCAGCAGCAAGCGCTTTGAGTATGTGAATCCCCGGTTTTCCGAGATTTTTGGCTATAGCGAGGACGAACTCATGCATTCCATGGGCGTGCTCGACATTGTGTACGAAGAAGACCGGCCGATCGTGATGGGAAACATTCGAAAGCGCATCAGCGGTGAAGTGCACGATATTCACTACACGTTCCGTGGCGTTCGCAAGGACGGCCACGTGATTCACCTCGAAGCCCACGGCGTTCAATCCGAATATCACGGGCGCAAGGTGATCATTGGCGCGCTGCTAGACATCACCGATCGCAAGCAATCCGAAGAAGCGCTGCGTGAGAGCGAAGCCCGGCTGCGGGAAGCTCAGCAGATTGCCCGCATCGGGCACTGGGAAATGGATGTGGCCCATCGAAAGATACGCTGGTCGGAGGAAATCGCCCGCATCCATGATTTGCCGGAAGGCGAACTCGAACTGAGCGCCGAGCAGGCTATGAAAGAATTCGTGCATCCGGATGACGTGGGCATGGTCCGGCAGCACATGGAAGATGTGCTATCCGGCGAAGGGTTTCGGCCCATCGAATTTCGCATCCGAACCAAGAATGGCACGGAAAAAATCATTTCGTTGCAGGGTAAAGTCATTCGTGATGAAAAGGGCAAACCGGTGCGGGTGGTGGGCACGCTGCAGGACGTGACCGTGCTCAAACTAACCGAGCTGGCTCTGCAGGAAAAAACGCAGTTTTATGAGGCGGTGATCGAAAAAGCTGCGGAAGGCATCTGCGTTTTTGAATTCGATCCGAAGTCTGGAGAGATCGAGTTCAATGTCTGGAATCGTCAGATGGCGGAAATAACCGGATATGATGTGAACGAAATTCATGGAATGGATTGGTATAGAAAGCTGTTTCCGGATTCGTTGATGCAAGAAAAAGCCCTGCGTCGGTTGAGACGACTCTGGGAAGGCGACGAGCTGGTCAACGAAGAATGTGAAATCCTGCGTAAAGATGGCGATTATCGCACGGTCAGCATTTCCACTTCGCTTATTAGCACTTATGGTCGTCAGCAGATTCTGGCCATGATTCATGATCGTACCGAAGAAAAGCGCGCGCAGAGCAAGCTCGAACGGTTGAATGCCGAATTGGAGCAGCGCGTTCAGGAACGGACAGCGCAACTTCGTGCATTAAATCGGGAATTAGAGGCGTTCAGCTACTCTGTATCACATGATTTGAAGTCTCCGCTACGGGCGATCGATGGCTTCAGTCAGGCGCTGCTGGAAGACTACCCCGAGCAGCTCGACGAGACCGGCCGCAAGTATTTGAACCGGATGCGGGCGGCCTGTGTGCGCATGGGCAGCCTCATTGAAGACCTGCTGCGGCTGTCGCGCATCACGCGGGCGGATTTGGATTTGCAGAAAGTGGATTTGAGTCATATCGCACGCCAGATTTCCCGCGACCTGCAGCGTAGCGATCCCGAGCGGGATGTGATCTTTGAGATTGCCGACGGAGCGGTCGCCATTGGCGATGAGCAATTGCTCCGTATCGCTATGGAAAACCTTATCAGCAATAGCTGGAAATTTACCCGAAATGTGGAAAAAGCGAAGATCGAATTCGGCTACCGCCAGGAAAGCGGGGAAACTGTCTTTTATGTCAAAGACAATGGCGCCGGCTTCGATATGCGGTATGTCCACAAACTGTTTGGTGCCTTTCAACGGTTGCACAGCCCCAGCGAGTTTGAAGGCAGTGGCGTTGGACTGGCCACCGTACAGCGGATCATCCACCGCCACGGGGGGCGCATCTGGGCGGAAGGTCAGCCGGAGAAAGGCGCCGCCTTTTACTTCACCATCAAAGGGGAGAAAAGCGAATGGTTGAAGACAAGTTGATCCTCCTGGTGGAGGATAACCCGGACGATGAGCTGCTGACGCTGCGTGCGTTCGAGAAAAATCATCTGGCCAACCGCATCGAGGTCGTGCATGACGGGCAGGAAGCCCTGGATTTTCTGTTCTGCGAAGGAAAATACGCCGGCCGGGATCCCGACGATTTGCCCGTGGTGGTACTGCTGGATTTGAAATTGCCGAAATTGGACGGCATCGAAGTATTGCGACAAATCCGGGAAAATGAGCGCACGCAATGGCTGCCGGTGGTGGTGCTCACCACCTCCCGACAGGAGCAGGATATCATCGATAGCTATCGGCTGGGGGCGAACAGTTACATCGCCAAACCCGTGGATTTCAAATCCTTTATTGAAGCGGTTAGACAACTCGGGGTGTATTGGCTGTTGATGAACGAACTTCCACCAAGGAGAGGTGAGTCGTAGATGAAAACCAAATTGCGCGTCCTGATGGTTGAAGACTACGAAGACGACGCCATCCTGATCATGCGGCTGTTGCAGCGCGGGGGCTTTGATCTGGAATGGCAGCGCGTGGATAACCGCGCGGATCTGCTCAGGGCGCTGGACCAGGGACCTTGGGATTTGATGATCACGGATTACTCACTGCCCGGTTTCAGCGGCAAGGAAGTGCTGGAAATTTACAAGCAGCGGAAGCTGGATTTTCCGTTCATCATGGTTTCGGGCACCATCGGCGAGGACATCGCGGTGGAAGCAATGAAAGCCGGTGCGCACGATTACATCATGAAGGACAACCTCAAACGGCTGGTGCCGGCGGTGAAGCGCGAGATCAAAGAAGCTGCCGAGCGCCAGAAGCGGCGGCAGGTAGAAGAAGCGCTGCGCATCAGTCAACAGAAATACCGCATGCTGGTGGATAGCCTGCCCGATGTGATTTTTCAAACCGATCGCAAGGGCCGGCTGATATTCCTGAATCCGACATGGAAGGAGATCACCGGCTACGATCCGGAAACCTGTCATCAAAAAGAGCTGGTCAGTTTTGTTGCGACAGCCGATCGCCGGCGCATCGCCGAGCAAATCCGCCAGCTTATTGCCGGGCGAAAAAAGGAATATCGCGGCATGATGCGGTTGCTGACCAGCGAGAAAAGCCATCGCTGGGTGGAAATCCGCGCCACTCTGCTAGCAGGCGAGCCCGCCGAAAGCGGTATCAGCGGCCTGCTGCGGGACATCACAGAAAAGAAAAAGGCCGAAGAAAACCTGATGCGGGAAAAGAATTTTTCCGATTCGATCATCTCCAGCATCCCGGGGGTGTTTTATCTGGTTGATCCCGGCGGGCGGTTGCAGCGCTGGAACAAGAATCTGGAAGAGCTAACTGGCTGCACCGGCACGGAACTCCGCCGGATGCGTTTCGCCGAATTGTTCAACGAAGCGGATCGGGAATTAATTGCCAGGGCGGTAAAGACAGTGTTTTCCGGGCATGATATGCATTTCGAAGCCCGGCTACACAGCGCCGACGGCGCGGGACGCACGTTCTTGCTTTCCGGGAAGCGCATCCTTCACAACGACCGGCCGTACATGGTCGGTACCGGCATCGATATCAGCGAACAGAAGCGCACCGAAGCGGAAAAGCAGATGCTGCATGAGCAGTTGATCCAATCGCAAAAAATGGAAGCCGTGGGCCGACTTGCCGGCGGCATTGCGCACGATTTCAACAACATTCTGTCGGTGATCATGGGATCATCGGAACTGTTGCGTAGTCGACATCCACAAGACGCTTTTGTGGAAGAAGAACTACAGCAAATTCAAGTCGCTGCCGAACGCGCCAAAGAATTAACATCACAATTGCTCGCCTTCAGCCGCAAGCAAACGCTGGAAATGAAGGTTGTTAACCTCAACGAAATCATCGCCCGCGTGCAAAAGATGTTGAAGCGGCTGCTGCGCGAGGACATCGAGCTCGTCATCAAGCTGCATCCGGATTTAATGAACATCAAAGCCGATCCCGGGCAGCTCGAGCAGGTGCTCATCAATCTGGCTATCAATGCGCAGGATGCCATGCCGGACGGTGGGGTAATCACCATCGAGACTGGCCACGTGGCAATCGAGCGGGAAAAGCTGCCACAGTTCGCGGATTTGCAGGCAGGCGATTACACGCTGCTGAAATTTTCCGACACCGGCATGGGCATGGACCGGGCCACGCGTGCACAGGTGTTCGATCCGTTTTTTACCACCAAAAAGAGCGGCACCGGGCTGGGCCTGTCCACGGTATACGGAATCATCAAGCAGCATGGCGGGCACATCTGGCTGGAGAGTGAGCGCGGCGCCGGTGCCACATTCAACATTGTGTTTCCACAAATCCCTGAAAAGATCATGGATGGCATGTTCGATGTGAAAATGCCCCACCAGCGCGGCAGGAATGAGCTGGTGATGGTGGTGGAAGACGACCCCGCGGTGCGCAATATCGTCACCAAAATGCTGCAAGAAAACAATTACCGCGTGATCGCGGTGGAAAATCCGGAAAAGGCCATTCACCTCGCTGCCCAGAAAAAGGACAGCATCGATCTGCTGCTGACCGATGTGATCATGCCCGGACTAAACGGCAAGGAGTTGTACGAAGAGGTGCGGCGCTACTGCCCACAAATCCGGGTGCTGTTCATGTCCGGTTATACAGACGATATCATCAATCAGGACGCCTTCCCGGCATCGGAGACGCATTTTCTGCAAAAGCCGTTCACCATGGAAAAACTGTGCGAAAAGGTGCGCGAGGTGCTGGATTTGCCGCAGGACCGGACGCGGAACGCATCCGGGCAAAAAAGCCAGGCGTGACGCGGCATCAGGGTGAGGAGGGGGCAAGCTCGTGCTTCCAGTCGATGGGAACGGCGCGCAGATGCCGCTGCAAATAGATGGCCTTGTGCAGGCGATCCAGATAGTCCTGTTTCGAGATGTGCACGGCGCCAAAGCGCCGCAACACATCCGTGACCATTTGAATATCCAGCAATTTGAAATCGCACTTTTTCAGCCAGAAAGCGAGGTGGACCAGCGCCACTTTACTGGCATCGCGCTGGCGATAAAACATGGATTCGCCGAAAAAGGCCGCTCCCAGCGCCACGCCGTACAATCCTCCGGCCAGCCGATCGTCCCGCCAGGTCTCCACACTGTGCGCATAGCCCGCATGGTGCAGGCGAAGATACGCCTCGATGATCTCTTCGGAAATCCATGTCGGTTCCGGGCGATCGGCGCAGGCGCGAATCACCGCCTCGAAATCCTGGTCCAGCGTCACCCGGAAACGATTTTGCCGCAACAACCGTTTCAAATCATGCGGAATGTGAATGGCGTCCAGAGGCAAGATGCCGCGCGGATCGGCTTCGTACCAGCGGACTTCACCGTCGGCATCAGCCATGGGAAAGATGCCGCGAGAGTAAGCCGTGATCAGTGTTTCGACTGAGAGATTGGCACGCATGGGTTCGGTCGATCACCCCTTGTATTGAATGACAAAATCGATTAATTTAGATTATGCGCGATTTGTTGGATACAACCCCGACATCCGCTCCGGCGATCGATCTGAGCCCGTCGGCGCAGATCATTTCCGCGTCGCGGCGTACGGACATCCCGGCCTTTTACACCCCCTGGCTGCTACAGCGGTTGCGCGAAGGCTTCGTGGATGTCGCCAATCCCTTCAATCCGCGTCAGGTGCAGCGAGTAGCGCTTCGGCCACAGGACGTAATCGCCATCGTTTTCTGGACGCGCAATCCGCGGCCGCTGTCGCCGCATCTCGATTGGCTGCGCGAGCAGGGATACCGGTTCTATTTTCAGTGGACCCTCAACCGGTATCCGGCGCCGCTGGAAATCAGCGGTCCCTACTGGCGGCGTGTGGTGGAGGCGTTCCACGAATTCGCCCGGCGGCTCAGTCCGGGGCATTTGCAGTGGCGCTACGATCCGATCCTGTTCAGCAACATCACGCCACCCGAATGGCACCTGGAGAATTTTGCGGAACTGGCGGAGCAATTGCGCGGAGTCACGCGGCGGTGTTATGTCAGTTTTACCGATTTCTACCGCAAGACGCGCCGCAACCTCGACAAACTCGATTCCGGTCTGCGCTACGTCGATCCGGATGTACAGCAGCAGCGCGAGTTCGTACGAAACATACAAAAAATTGCCGCGGCAAACAACATCGAATTGTACGCCTGTTGCGAAGATCACCTGCTCGAGGTGCCGGGTATTCGAAAAGCGCGCTGTGTAGATATCGAGATTATCGGACAGTTGTATCCAGAGGTGCGGCGGCAGGTGCCGGTACAATCCACCCGATCGCAGTGCGGATGCGTGCAGAGCAAGGATATCGGTGCGTACGATAGCTGTCTGTTTCGCTGCACGTACTGCTATGCCAACGCCAATTTCGAGACCCGCAGTCTGCCGCGGTTCAAAAAACACGATCCCAATTCACCGATGCTGATCCCATAAAAAAGTAGCGCGACTCTCTGAGTCGCGTTGCTTTGGATTTGCATGAATGAGCGACTTGGAGAGTCGCTCTACGGGTTAAAGGGCATTGGCAATATACTTAAATAAATAGCCCCCAAAAGACCTGTTACAATGAAAAACGAAAAAATCAGAAAAAACTATGAAACGTTTGTTCGAGTGCTTCGTTAAAAATATTGAAAAAGCAGACATGCTTTCCCTCCCTCCGAAGGCCTCGATGTGGAACATCGGGGCCTTTTCTTTTATCTCAGATTTTCATTTGAGATCACGCAAATTTTGACTAAATTTCAACACTAATTCCATTTCGGCAATCAGTAACGGTCGTTCGTTTTACGTTTCTGGCGCCATGGAAGACCTAAATGAACTCTTTTCCGGAAAGGACGTATTGAAATCAGGAAACTCAAAAACCTTGTTTTCACGGCAACATTCAATAGCGCAAACTCAATTGAATCCAGCGAATTACCATTCCGTGGCACGGGATTTCCTGCGCTATTACGACATCTCGCCATCACCTTCGGCCGGGATGACGCTGCTGGCGCAGGTGCTGCAAGCGTTCATGCATATTCCGTACGAGAATCTGAGCAAAATCATCAAATTCAACCGGTTTCACCTCGATGTCACCAGCCTGCGCATGCCGGATGAAGTCTGGGACGATTTCCGGCGGTACCGGCTTGGTGGAACTTGCTTTTCGCTGACGTTTTTTCTGTATAGCATTCTGGATTATCTCGGCTATACATGCTATCCGGTGATGGCGCGCATGAAAGCCGGACCGAACCACCATTGCGCCATGGTCGTGGTGCATGGCGAAGAGCATTACCTTGCTGATCCGGGCTACGTCCTCGACATTGCGATGCCGTTTTTGCACGAGCGGCAGAAACGGTTTCGCTCCGCCCATGCCGGCATCGAAATCCGCCAGGGCCAGCGGCCGGCGCATTATCATCTTTATACCTTCAATCGTGAACAATTCCAATGGCGCTATGAATTTGCCGACGTTCCCACGCCGATGGACGAGTTCCTGCAATACTGGCTGGATTCGTTTACCTGGAATGGCATGCATGGCCTGTGCTTAACCAAAATTCAAAAAGATTCGCTCATCTTCGTGCATAACCACTTCATGCGCGAAACCCGCTTGCAGGGCAAAAAGAATTATAACCTCAAATCCAACCGCGAACAGGTGGTAAATGAGGTTTTCGGCATCCCGCCGCAGATCGTGCGCGCCGCGCAGGAAGCGCTGGAGGCGAATCTGCAGTGGGAGCGGGAGAATGGGCTGTTCAAACCCAAAGCCAGAAAATAGGGTGCACTATGGCCAGACCGCAGCCGCCGATCCCGGTCAAATTATTCGTTGCTGCCATCTTTGCCGATGAATCGCTGTTGCCCGAACTGCGCGACATTTTGATTGAGCACTTTGGAGATATCGACTACACCAGCCCGGTGTATCCCTTCCGTTTCGGTGCCTACTACGCTGAAGAGATGGGAGAGCCGCTATATCGCATTTTTTACAGTTTCCGGCAACTCATTGATCCGGCTGAGCTGCGCGAGGTGAAGCTGACCACTAACGAAATCGAAGACCGGCTGGCCATCGAAGGCCGGCGCCGCGTGAATCTGGATCCCGGATACATCGATTTCGGCAAACTGGTCTTGGCCTCCATGAAGTTCAACAATCAGAAGGTGTATCTCGGCAAGGGAGTGTGGGCAGACATCAATCTGCTTTATGAAAAAGGCCATTTCCGACCGCTGGAGTGGACTTTCCCCGATTTCTGCGAACAAACCTACGAAAAGACGCTACTGCATATCCGCGCCAAATACAAAGCCAATCTGCGAACCATACAAAAAGCGGACAACGGGCATTTGTCGGGATAATGGATTAATGCCTTTCTTTCGCGGATAGGGCATCCGTGCCGGCCGGCCTGGGAACCGGCGGTACCCATCGCGAGACCAGAAAGCCCGACAGAGCCAGAATCGCGCTGCTGATCACAAACGCAGTATGAATGCCAAACCAGTCCGTGATGGCTCCCATTTGCGTGCTGCCGAAGGGCCGCATGCCGCCGAATATCAACGCATACACGCCCATCACCCGTCCGCGCAATTCGTGCGGCACCCGACGCTGCAGCGCACTGTTGGCATTCACATAAAACAGCACCAGCCCGAAACCGGCCATGCTGACGCCGATGGTGGAAACCAGCGGGCTACGGCTGAAGGTGAGCACCAGCAGGCTGAGGATGAACGCGTGCAAGCCGGTGAATACCAGCGTACGCGGCGCGAACATGTTGCTTACCACCGCTACCAGGATGGATGCCATGAGTGCGCCGAGTCCGGCGGCGGACATGAGATGACCCAGCACCAGCGCCCCGCCGCCCAGCACTTCTTTGGCCAGAACCGGCAGCATCACCATGAATGACCAGCCGAACACGGTCATCGCGGCGACTAGCACAAGCAGGCCTTTGATCGGCCGTTGCTCGCGGATGTATATAAACACCTGCTTCATCGACCGGCGGAACGAGACCGTCCTGCGCGTTTTCGTCCGGTCTTCTTTGAGTTTGATGAGGAAAAGGCTTATGATAATGGTGAGGTAACTGGCGCTGTTGATGGCCATGCACCAGGCCACGCCGAACGCGGATACCAAATAGCCGCCGATGGCCGGTCCGACCAGCCGCGCCAGATTGAATGTAGCGGAATTCAGTGCGATGGCATTGGTGAGCGCTTCCTCGCCGACCATTTCGATATAAATGGCCTGACGGATGGGATATTCCAGCGCGACCAAAAAACCGCCCAAAAGCGCCAGCACAACAATCAGGTAAATGGTAATGACATCGCTAAAAACCAGAAACGCATAAACGGCGGCCAGAAGCATGCCGCTGAAATGAATATAAATCAACAACCTGCGTTTGGGGAGCTGATCGGCCAGGGAGCCGCCAAGGAGCGAAAACAGCAGCATGGGAAGCGCATTGGCCGCGTCGATGATGCCGAGCCAGACAGCCGAACCGGTGAGCTCGTAAACCAGCCACGATTGCGCCATGTGCTGCCCCCAGATGCCGATGAGGGAGAATATTTGTCCCCCGATGAACAGCCGAAAATTCCGGTATTTCAGTGCCTGTAGCGCTGCAATTTTCATATTCGAGAATAAACACACTTCGGCAATGAAATGCAATTTATTTTGTTTGGCGCATGGTCAGTAATCAAAAAATTCCAATTTTTTGTAGTTCTATTGGCACCACAGTGAGGAAAAGTGCTAAATCGTTGTTAAGCCTTTTTAACGATTTATCAATAGAACAAAGGCATCATGAACGGATTGGTTTTTCGAGGGATTCGCGATATTCGCTATGAACCGGTGCCCGATCCGCGCATTGAAGCGCCGGACGATGCTCTGGTGCGCGTGCGACTGGCGGGCATTTGTGGCTCGGACATGCACGTGTATCATGGCCGCGAACAGGGTCTGGACGTCGGAACCGTCATGGGGCACGAAATGGTCGGCGACATTGTAGCTGTGGGGAGCGCCATACAGAGGTTCCGTCCGGGACAGCGAGTGGGCTCGCCATTCACTACCAATTGTGGCGGATGCTTTTATTGCCGCACCGGATTGACCGCCCGCTGCGAGTGTGGCCAGCTTTTTGGCTGGCGGCAAAATGGCAAAGGATTGCACGGCATGCAGGCGGAATTCGTGCGTGTGCCCAAGGCCGACAGTACGCTGTTCGCCATCCCGGAAGACGTGGACGACCGAGAAGCATTGCTGCTGGGCGATGTGTTACCCACTGGCTACTACTGTGCTGCCCGCGCCGATATAGACTCGCAATCCGTTTGCGTGGTGCTGGGCTGCGGACCGGTGGGGCTCATGGCCGTCGCGGCTGCGCGTTACCTGGGCTGCCAAACCATTTTTGCCGTGGATTCCGTACCCGATCGGCTGAGCATGGCGGCGCAATTCGGCGCGCTGCCGCTCGATTTACACAAGGATGAGGTTGCTGCGTCCATCATGCGGCATACGGATGGACGCGGCGCGGATGCGGTCCTGGAAGCGGTAGGCAGTCCGCAGGCCATGCGGCTGGCCTATGAACTGGTGCGCCCGGGCGGTGTCATTTCCACCGTAGGCGTGCACACTGAAAGCGGATTTGCCTTTTCGCCGGCCGAGGCCTACGATAAAAATTTGACCTTCCGAATCGGGCGCTGTCCAGCGCGGGCCCTTCTGGCCGAAGCCATGCAGATACTTCGCGCCTTTCGTGAACCGATTCGCGCCAACTTCACGCACGAATTGTCGCTATCGCAGGGAGCGGAGGGGTACCGGCTGTTCGATGAGAAGCGCGAGGGCTGTTTGAAGGTGGTATTACGACCCTGAACGATTTGATGCAGCTATTACAAAACCGTGGTGATCAAGGTTATTCCGCTATTGACACCAGTAGCTCAGAAGCAACCTTGAGCCAGCCATGCGGCCCGATGCCATCGATGCGGCGGATGGATGGCAATGGCACATCCAGCCAGGTGCCGTCCGGCCGCTGGACGAGGTAGGCATCGTCCACGGCCTCGAACAGCGAGACATCGTTCGGGCTGTCGCCGATGCCCACGGTGCGAATGGCGCCGAACTGCTGCCGGTACAATTCACTCAATATGCGAATGGCCCGTCCTTTATCGGCGCGCTGCGAGGCAACGGTGTAAAACCGGCCGCCGGGATGGCATGCCAGTCCCCGCTTCTGCAGTGCCTGCCGAAACTGACGCCATTCCGTCTCGTTCCATTGCGCAATTACAGTTTCGCTGTAATCCCGGAGCTGCGCCTGTTTGGCGGCTTCGGCATCGAGGCCGGTGTGCTGCTGCAATTCGGCTACGGACAGTTCGGCAAAGCAGGTGAATTGGATTGATTGCCTGGTGCGAATGTCCTGCAAAATAGCGTGAATGCGTTCCGCGGCCACGCCCAGTTCGATCACACGGTAGCCATCGCGATGGCGATCGAACGCAAATTCGAATCCGAAATAGCCTTCCGGCACAAAGATTGCCGAACCGTTTTCGGCGATAAGCGGATCGTGCACACCGAGTTGCTGCTGCAAATGCCGCTGCTCGGCGAAGGTTTTGGAAGAGGCGAACACCACGGGTACGCTATGGTTTTGCAGTGCACGCAGTCCGGGCAGGGACTCCGCAAATGAATAGGTGTGCAAATCCAGTAGCGTGCCATCGAGATCGGTGAAGACGATGGGTTTCGGTTTCAGTTGTGGCGCGGCTGTCGAATTCTGTGGCATGAAACAACGTTGGTTGTAGGGTTCATACAACGCGGGCTGATTTGATGGCGCAGGCTCAAACCGAATCCAGCGACAGTAGATTGGAAAATGGATAATCCTCGATTTCTTCGAGGAACTTTTTGAGATTGAGGTTATACAGCGCCGGATAGTATTTGGGCTTGGCCGGAATTTCACCTTTGTCGATAACCTGTCGATGCAGAAGTTCTTCGATGATTTCGTCACGAATGGGTTTGGGGCACAGGTGCGAATGATAAATCACCTGCAGCGATGCATAAATCATGTCTTCCACATGATCTTCGCCTTTGGATTCGTGCAGATGCGGATTGCGCGATTCGATCTGGTACACATCCACATGCTGCCGCATGACCTCGGGAAACGGACTCTTGGTGATACCGCCAAATTTTTCCATCAGGTTGATGAAGTGGCAGGTCTCGATAGAATAGCCGGATGAATAATCCAGCAACATGGCCAGGTCCATGGTGAGAGCGTGCTCGCCGGCGTTGCCGGTTTTGATCACCTCGGTTTCGAAACCGGTATAGTGGCTGATGAGCAAGTTTAAAAACCGGTTGGTCACCACAGACGTGCGTCCCCATTTGGCGAAATACAGATTGGACTGCATCACTTTCGGTTTGCTCTGCCAGACGATGCGCACCATGACATAATCCGACTGGCTGGTGGCAAAACCGGCGGCGTACTCGAGAATGTATTCATGCGCAGACCCGGGAAAGTAATTGTCCGCATCGATGAAGCCAATGTATTTACGACCGGTGAGTTTGGCCAGCACCGTGGCCAGGATCATGCCTTCAGCCTTGCCGCTGCGGATTTCACCTTTTTCGTTGAGAATTTCGGGATAGCCGGCGCTCTGAAACGCCCGCGCAAACAGTGGATCTTTCTGGTGCACTACGATCACGTTTTTTTTGCTGAATTTGCAGTAGTTCTCGATGGCCTTTTTCTCCATCTGAAAGCGGTCCACCGGTTCGCGCGGACTGTTGGAAACGATGATGGTCAGGCACTGGTGGGGAATGGCAAACAGCACACCTTCGATAAGTTTGATGCGCTCGGCATACACCGGCACGATGATGACCATCTGCTTTTCGATTTCATAAAGTTGTTCGTAGGGAATGCGCAAAATCACGCTTTCTTCGGATTTGGCAATATCATAACTCAAGCCTGAATCCAATTCATACACTTTCTGGACGCCATGAAACAAATTTGCACCAAACCTCTCCGCCTCGCGGGGGAGTTCAAGTCTCATATAAAATAACCTCCTTACTGCTCCTCGATGTGATCGTTTCTCTGGGTTTCCAGCAATCTCTCAAAATAATGCATCAGGTATTCCCCCACACGTTTTTTGATGCGCGACCAGCTCATTTCCTCGCCGATCTCTTCGAGCTCGTTTTCGATGGTGGACCTGATATAGAGCTCCGAATTGAGCAGGGCCGAGATGCGGCATTCGTAAAGCTGGCGGGTGAGGGTGGCGACTTCGCTTTTCATGCGCTGCAATTCTGCCAGCTTGGCCACATCGTGGGTGGCCGTGCGCTCAATCTCGTCCTCCATGAGAAACACCTGGTTGCGCATTTTGTGCAGTTTTTTAGCCAATTCTCTGGCCCGTTGCCGCTCGGCCTGTACTTCTTCTCGGGCAATCAGCGGCGGAGCCTCCACCGGCGGAACGTCTTCCTGCGGGAGCAGCGGCATCAGCCGTTTGGTCTCTTCATCTACCGGCTCCAGGATCAATTTCAGCCGGTGGAAATTCAATTTCAATGTGACGATTTCTTTGCCGCGCGCTTCCACATAAATCTGGCCGTTTTTGATAGGGAATTCGCTGATGACATCCTCTTTCAAGTTAGCGCGATAAGCCTGGGTGACGCGCCCCCAGTGTCGCAGCCGGCCGCGCGCCCACACTTCCTGGGTATTGTAGAACCTGAAGATAATTCCCGAATCGTTCTCAGATTTTTTCACTGTGGTGATACGAAACGCTCCAGCAGGCTCCTGATGCGTCCAGCCGAGGAAGGAAAATTCATCCGGCAGGTTGCCGTCGTGAATGGTCGTCTGCACAGCGCGCATTTTCATGTTGTGGGTTTCCGATTCGAAATGCGGGCAGGCGGTGTTCCAATCGGGTTCGTGCGGGTAAATCGCATACGCAAACACGTGCTTGCCCAGACATTGCGCTTCCGGGGTGAAAATTTTCGGGCCAACATCGCCTTCACGGGTGAGTAGGTCATAGCGCGCCAGCCAGCCCACTGAGCGCAACAGGGTCAGCGCGATGGTATTGCCATCCAGCACTTCATACTCGGTCAGCCGGCGACTGATGATGGTCAGCCCGCGGCGATCGTCATACATGCCGACGAAATTCTGGAATGGATGCGTCTCCACCGGCTTTTTGTAACGTCCGGCCAGCATCAGGCCCTTAAACCGATCCGGGACGTCTTCCTGGTACTGTGGCGATTGCACCGGGAAGGTGGCGATATCGAATGGCTCCTCGGCATACGACACTTCGCTGTTGATGTGCGTGGGAAACAGCACACGCAGCCGGTGATCCTTGGCAACATTGTTGATAATGGTGCGTAGCTCCACATGACGCGAGCCCGCCGCCAGCTCGACGTACGTGACGATGGGATAGTCAGTGGTTTCCGGACTTCGCGCCTGCCGGTCCGGAGTCAGGGCTCGGGGCAATTTTAAATTCAGCAAAATTTTGAAACGGCCCAGAAGCGGGCCGGACAGCTCCAGCTCGATTTTGGCCCGCTGGTTCAGGCTGTAGATCACCTGATCCTGTTTGGGATAGGAATAATCGTATGTATCTCCGGCATCACCGCCATCTTCGAAATAGCCCAGATTCTCGTACACCTGCCCGGTGGGCTTATGGGTGATGGTGAGCGTGCCGTCACGGTTGATTTTCACTTTCAGGATATCGTTCTCGAGCGTGCGCTCGCGCAGAGAGGCACGCACCCGCGGCTGGATATCCACCTTGCGGTTGCCCTTGATCAGATAAATGGTTTTGTAGCCCAGCGGCGGGACTTTTTCGGCCCAGAAATAGATATCCGCGGTGTTGCCCTCGCGCCTAACCAACTGATAGGGAATGAGCTGGCCCTGACTGTCGCGCAGGGAAAACCGTGTGAAGCTCTCAGGAATCTCCAAACGAAATCCGACCACTTCGCTGCGCGGCACCGCCGATGGATTGAACAGTACGATGGCGCTGTCGCCTTCGCTAATGGAGGTGTCCACGGTCTGAGCCAACGTGCGCAGGCTTTCGGTGGAGATTTCGTTGGCGATGGCGAACACGCGGTCAAAGCGCTCTTCCATGTCGCGGGCGATCGTATCCACGCAGCAGCCGCAAATGTCGTCATGGGTGTGGTTGAGCAGCAGCGTCTTCCAGGCGTCCAGCAGTTTCGAATGCGGATATTCGCCGCCAAACGCCCAGGCAAACGCCGTGAACGGTTCGGCCCAACGCTCGAGTTCGCGCTGGCATTCGTGGTTTTTCAGATTCAAATGGCTGCGACTGGAATACACGCCTTTGAGGATCGGCGCGTAGCGGCCGCTGTAAAAATAGCCGCGCAGCACCGGCAGGTCCGGATCATAACTTAGAATTGCCTCGAGATAATCCGGCGGCGTGCTCTGAATGCAGTGCATTTCCGGCTCGATATCGCGGTTCACCTCTTCGATGATCGGCAGGACATCGTCCGGCCAGGGCACCTGTTCGTAGCCATTCATTAGCAGCACGTTCGGCGTGGTGGCAAACGGAATTAGCGCCTGTGCCTGCGATATAATCCGCTCCTTGGCAATTTCGCGCGTCAGCGAAAGCACCATGGCATTTCGGTAACTGTTGATCAAATACACCGCCATGACGCGCGAATGGTTTGGCGCTTCCCACCAGAATTCACTGCGCAACCGCTCCGGCGGCATTTCGATCCCGCGCCACACAAACACGCCCTGAATGCCGAAGCCGTGATATATTTGCGGAGCCTGGGCGATCTGGCCGAAGTTGTCCAGCATCCAGCCGACTTTCATCACCCCGCCGAGATTTTCGGCCATTTGATGGCCGATGAGCAAGTTGCGCACCAGCGCTTCGCCGCTCACCAGACTCCAGTCGGGCTGCAAATAAGCTGGCCCCACCAGCAAGCGGCCCTCGTGCACGTATTTGCGGATCAGCTTCTCCTTTTCTTTGGCCTCGTCATACGTCAATTGGTTCAAATAATCCTCGACGATGAGCGTCTGCCCATCCAGCACGAAGCGGTAATTCGGCTGCTCCTCAAGGCGTTTGAACAGGTTGTCGAAAAAGGGCAGAAGCCAGCGGTTGGTATATTTGGCCGTGAAAATCCACTCGCGGTCCCAGTGGTTGTGAGAAACCAGATGAATGGTAACGCGTTCAAATGGTAGCATTGGGTTTCGCTGTCCTTGTTTCATCGCTGGTCTGACGTTTGGATATCATCGTGATGAGCATCATGAAAACCAGGCGATCCTCGCCGGTTCATGCATGCCCGACATCATCGGTGTGAATGGCTCGTTCCTCGATTGCGTATGATCCGCAGGAAGACGTGTCGTCACTTCCATCGAGAAAATTTTTTGCCCCCCGGTGGTGTTAGTATTGCCATTTGAAGATCATGGAGATCGCGCCGTGTTTCCATCAGATGATGGGCGTTCGCGATAACGGATGCTATAGCATGCTTATTACTATTTCGCAGCAGCGCCTATTGAAATTGACCGATTTGTGCCCATTCCACATAATCTGGGCGGGTAAAATCACTGGAAGCTCCTTTGATGCAATAAGTCTAAGAAAGACTTATCGGTATATCGACTAATCCATGATGTCGCCACTGGAAAGCAAAATAGCAAAAAATGGCATTGAATGAATCAATGTCCGTAGCCTTCGACAAATTGATAATTTGTGTGCAGTTAAATATACTGAATTGTCTTGCATATTTTCAAGCGTATTTAACAATAATTCAATTTTTTAAATTAATTGAGGTGTAGCTGTTCGGCTTTGTCAACAAGTTATAATTGGCCCCGCCATATTGAAACTTGTTGACAAAGCTGAATCGTTTCCAAAAAATTGCATTATTCGCCTGATTTTTATGAAATTAACTTCAAAATTCAGAAAATTCTTGATTTCTCATATGATAGATGTTATATTAAAAAATTAGATAGTTTGAACCCATAACTCGAATCATAGGTTTAGCTCTATCGATGAGTTTCTGGCGAATCAAGACAACCCTTTTCATTATATCCATGTTTCTCCAGGTAATTAGTCTCATTTTGAGAAACCCGGATTGATAAATCATAAAATGCACCCCCAAGTGGCGGTGCATTTTTTGTTTCAACCACATGCACAGGCAAAGTAGTCATTTTAACGCGAAGCGAGGAGTCACCATTGCGAGAAGCCATTAAGCATTTGATTCAGCTACAGGAGCTGGATAAGAAGTTAGACGAGCTTGAACGCGCCAAAGGTGGACTGCCCCAGAAGGTGCGCGAACTGGAAGACAAACTTCAGACGACGCGGAATGATTTGCAGAGCAAGCAGGACGAATTTGAGACCGTGCAAAAGGATAAGCGCCAGGTAGAGCGGGACATTGAAAAGCTGCAGCAGAGCAAGAAAAAATATGAGGAGCAGCTATATTCCGTTACCACGAATAAAGAATACGACGCCGTCACTCTGGAAATCGAAACCGCGGTCGAGCGCATCGATGAGAAGGAGACGGAGCTTTTGCAGCTTATTGAGCGGGAAGAGGTGCTGCAGAAAGAGATCGATGAGCTAAAAGAGATGGTAAAAAAGTTGGAGGCGGAATTCGAACAGCAGAACGCGGTTTTGCAGGAAAAAATCGCAGCCAACGCCAAAGTGGAAACGGATCTTCAAGCTCAGAGAAAACAGGTGGTGGGTCAAATCCGTATCCAACATTTGCGCTTGTATGAAAAAATTCGAACACACAAAGATGGCCTGGCTGTGGTGCCCATCATCCGTGGTGCCTGCGGAGGCTGCTACACCAACATTCCGCCGCAGCGCAGCATGGAAGTGCGGGATGGAGATAAGCTGATCGTGTGCGAATCCTGCGGCCGCATTCTTTTCTGGCAGGAAGAAGAAGCATCCGTCTCGGTCGAATCTTGAGTGAATTTGAAAACCGTTCTGGAAAAATCGAGTATAATAAAGCAGACCCAATCGCATAGACAAACATCCAGAGCAGACCGGACGGCCGCCTCTTCCGGGCTTTGGCCCGTGAAGGGGAGGAAAGTCCGAACTCCGAAGGGCAGGACGGTCGCTAACAGCGACTCCGCGTGAGCGGAGGAAAGTGCCACAGAAAACAGACGGCCCGGGCGCGCCCGGGTCACGGTGAAAAGGTGGGGTAAGAGCCCACCGCCCCGGTGGTGACACTCGGGGGCACGGTAAACCCCGTCCGGAGCAAGACCAAGTAGGTTCCGTTGGGAAAGCCTCCGGGCTTTCCCGGAGGGTGGCCCGCCCAACCCTGGCATCGGGGACGGAACGGGTAGGTCGCTAGAACCGTGGGGCAACTCACGGTCCAGATAAATGGCCGTCGTCCCGGTTCCCCCGGGATACAGAATTCGGCTTACAGGTCTGCTCTGGATGTTTTGTTTTTTTGAAAACCAGTAAGGAGTAAGCCTAACGATGTATTTCGAGTGGACGTTCGTGGATTCCCACCCTTCCGAATGGGTCGATCGTCTGGCATCCGAACTTTCCGTCCCTCCGATTATTGCTCAGATCCTCCTCAATCGTGGTATCACCTCTCTTGACGATGCGAAATACTTTTTTCGAGCTGGTTTAGAACACCTACATGATCCCTTTCTGATGGCCGATATGGACCTCGCCGTGGAGCGCATCCGCGAAGCCGTCGAACAAAAGCAACGCATCTTGGTGTACGGCGATTACGATGTCGATGGCGCGACGGCCACGGCGATGATGATCCTGTTTTTCCGTCAACTCGGAATCGAGGTCGATTTCTATATTCCGCACCGCATCCGGGAAGGCTATG
>JAUZRQ010000091.1 GCA_030950365.1 Candidatus Zhuqueibacterota bacterium
CGACTGCCCGCCCAGAGATCGCGGTTGACCAGCACGGGCACATCGGCGGCCATGTATTCGAGAATGGCGCGCGGAGCGGCATCCAGCACCGAACACATCACGCCCATACGGGACTGATTCACCACTTCGTTGACCTTTTCCTTCGGAATCTCACCGAGAAACGTCACATTGAGCCCCATGTCCTGGACCATCTTTTCCAGCTCGGCCTGGTGCCCCTTGCGGTCGTCGCCGATACAAACGCAACTCAAACGCCGATCTTTCAGGCGGGCCATGGCCCGAAATAGCAGTTCATGATTTTTGCGCTTGCGCAAATAAGCGATATAACAAATGTCATAACGTTTTTTCAGATTCAGCGGCGCATGGCTGTGTTCATAATCGATGAGCTTGTCCCAGATACCGCAGTGCACCTGCGGAAATTTCTTGCGGACTCTTTGCGCTTCCCACTCCTCATCCACTAGACACAGGTCGTACCGCTCCAGCGCCTGGATTTTCCACGGCCGCCATTGTTTCGAATACACCATTTTGAAGCTGTTCGGACACAGCTCGAACATTTGCGCCAGATATGGCGGGAAATCGGTGCCCTCGACCCAAAGGATGTCCGGAGCGCCGTTTTCGGCGATATGCCGCGCCAACTCCGGCGAGCGCAGGTCCGGTCCGGCGGGAAACAGCCGCACATGAAATCCGTCGGCTGCTTCGATTTCCGTCGGCGGCCCGCTCCAGAATTTCCACTCCTCGGCCGCATCGATCAGGCCCAGCTTTTGCAGCCCGAAAATGATGTTTTTCGAGGAGCTCCCGGCCTTGGCGGAAATCTTCATTTTTTTGAGAGTATCGCCATCCAGCGCCTGGCCGTTGCCGGCGGCCAGATGCACCGTGCTCTCGACTTTGGAGCGAATGAATACGAGCTTCATCATGCTTCCGCTTTCGGTGTCAACTCATGAATTCCAATTGATGCCGTGCATTACGCCGGCCGGTGAATGCGCGCGGCCCAGCTTTCCTGAAGCGCCAGAATCTCCTCAAACCGTTTCAGGGCCGGCATGTCGATGTTCTTGAGCGTATCGTGCATTTTGCCGAACAGGAACGCCGCGGCGTACCAGGCCATCCGGCGACGATCCACCTTCCAGGGAACCCGCTCGGCATAGGCATCCACAAAGCGCTCGGCGGCCTCGTTCAAAGAAGTCAGGGAGTCGTTCCGGGTGAAAGCCAGATACTGCAGTGAGGTCCAGAATTCCGCCACGTCAAACAGGGGGTCCCCTATGGATAGGGCGTCCAGATCAACCACGGCGAAATCGTCATCGTTAGCCAGAAGCTGTTCGATGCGCAACGCGCCGTGAATCAAGGTTTGCGGTAACTCAGCCGGCAACACATCCTGAGCGTGATGCTTCAGGATGGCCAGCATCGCTTGAAAATGATCGCGGTATTGCGGCAGCAGCCACTGCAACGCCGCTGCATCCTCTTCTGCGTCGTGTAAAATGATATCGCGATGAAAAATCCGCCGCAGCCCTTCGCATGTGCTTGTGTGAAGCGTAGCTACCATCTCGCCCAGGCGCAGAAAAAGATCCTGCCACGGCAAGGCACCGAGTTGATCGATCAGCGGTCGGCCGGGCCATGGATCCTGCCAGAACGTATTGGCCTCGGGCCAGAAATGCACCGGCCGGGGGATGTGGATCCACGGTGCGAGCTGCTCATGGGCCGTTTTTAAAATGCGAAAATGGTATTCGGCCATGCCGTCGCTAAACGTTTTGCTGAAAAACGTGCTCCATATATCGTCTGATCTGGCTCCGTTGCCCAGGAGGTCAAACTTCAAAACGCAGCGTTTGCCCGGCATGTATTTGACTTTTTCGAATTTGGCCACTGAAAGAGCGGGGATCGGTCGCACCAGCGAGGTGCGTAGAGTTCGCTGGGCTTCCCCGGCAATGTGCTGCGCGCTGCCGGCCAGGGCCAACCCCGGCATGCCCGGATCGTGTGGGAACGCATACACAATGAGATCGAGCGGCTCGAGAAGATATGCCGGTTGCCAAACGCCCCGGTCCATGGCAAACCCGTTGTTTTCCTTCAAGAATTGCCGACGACCGCGACCGGGCCGAACGAGCTTCGCGGCGAACCACTGATCGGAGGAATGGCGGCCATCATGGTGGCGCAGCACCAGCCGGTACAGCACCCGGCAGCGCTTGTGTTTGCGGTACTGCACGCGTTCGATGCGACAGTCGGCAATTTCTGCGTCGAGGGTCTGTAGCTCGTGCTCAAAAAGCTGCGAAAAAAAAGGCTGCATTGCCTGCGCGTCCAGCACCGTGCGCAGTTGCGGCAAATGCGGATCGTCCAGCCATGCTTCCGCCAGTTGTGTTTCCATCGCGATCACGCTTCGCTGTGCTCCATGTCAAACGCGATTGTCTGATTCATCACCTCTTCCGCCAGTTCCACCAGCCGTTCCACCCGCACGTCCTGGTGCTTTTTGCCCAGCCGGATGCATTTTTTTGCATGCTTGCTGATGAGCATGCCGGCCACAAACCAGCGCAGCACTTCGGCTGGCATGCCCCAGGGAGCCATTTCCCGGTAGCCGCGGCTAAACGCCCTGATGGCCTGCAGGCTTTTCTCCAGCGGCAGTTCATTTTTCACCACCAGATACAGCAGATGCGCCACAAAACTGCCGGCGTCGAGCATCGGATCGGCCAGCAGCACGCCGTCAAAATCCACCAGGCCGAGCCGGTTGCCGACGCGCAACATCTGAGTCATGCGAAAGGCACCATGATTGGACACGCGCGGCAATTCTGGCAAATCCGCCAGCTCCTGTTCCAGCCTGGATCGGATCTGCTGCAAATCCGGCAACAGCTCCGGATGCCGTTTGCTCACATCCTGCATGCCTTCGGTCACTTCCAGAAGCACGCCCCGGCGGCTGCGGAAATTGGCCGTCGGTACTCTGGCTTGCTGCAGTCCCGCCAGCGCCATGCCGCACCGGTACGCGAAATCGTGCAAATCCAGTCTGAAAAAATCATCGGGCAGATGTGCGCCCTGCAGGGCATATTGCACAATGGCATTGCGCCGGGCATCGTGCAATATGGGCTGCGGAAATAGCAGCGCGCCCCGCTGGCACACATCGGAACGATACAATGCCTGCAGTGTTTCGTAGCTGCCCGTGCTATCGAATTTATCGTTGAACAGCTTACTGAAAAAGGTCATCGATTCGGCACGACCGTTCTGGCGCCAGCGCAGCTCGTGCCTCAACGTGCAGCGGTCCTGGGGCACATATTTGACGACGCTGGTGTTAAGAAACTGTATCTCAGCGCTCGGCGGCAAACCGAACTTCTCGGCATGTTCAGCCACGTAGCGTTTCAAAAACTCCGGTTGCAGGAACTGTCGCAAACCGGCCATTTTGGGATCGTTGGGGAACCCCCAGATAATGAGCCCCAGGTCTTCAAAGAACTGGATGGCCGGCCCGAATGCTGGCATAACATAGAGCTTGTGTCGTTCCTGCTCAAATCGCTGTTTGGCCGCCTCGCCGGGCAGAATCAGGGCCGAAAAAAAGTGCTTATCCCAGCCGGAGTCATCGGTAAACGCATAACGCACGCGATAAATGATTTCGCAGCGCTTTCCGGGCCGATAGCGAAATTCTACCGGCCTCACCCGTTCAATAACAAATCGACGCCGATCCACGTTTTCCAGCCGTTCGGTAAACAACTGTTGCATAAATTCCGAATCGACCAACTTTTGCAAGGCCGGAAGATACGGATCATTTTCCACCGCGAACATTTTCGCCATCGAGGTCTATCCTTTGCGCAGATTCTCCGTTTGCATTCTCCGTCGATCACTCAGGCCGGCAATGGCATTTCACCGACCTGCAGCTCGAACAATTCACGATACACCGGGCTGGTCTCCAGCAGCTCTTCATGCCGGCCGAAACCAACCAATTCACCTTTCTCCAGCACCAGAATCTTATCCGCCCGGACAATGGTCGAAAATTTATGCGCCACAATGAACGTGGTTTTGCCATTGGTCAGTTCGTGAATCGCCTGATTCACTTTGGCCTCGGTCTCGGCGTCCAGCGCCGATACCGGCTCATCAAGAATGACAATGGGCGTATTGCGAATGATGGCCCGGGCGATATTAATGCGCTGCCGCTGGCCGCCGGAAAGATTCGAGCCGCCCTCGGAAATGCGGGTATCGTATCCCTTCGGCAACTGCAGAATGAACTCATGCGCCTGTGCGCGTTTGGCCGCGGTGATGATTTCTTCTTCCGTAGCATCGAACTTACCAAAGGCAATGTTTTCGCGTACCGTCATATTGAACAGCGGCGCATCCTGCAGCAAAATGGTAATCTGATTGCGCAGCGATTTCAGCTCGTATCGGCGCACGTTCGCACCATCGATGCGGATTTCGCCGGTTTGCGGATCGTAAAAGCGCAGCAACAGGCTGATCAGCGTGGACTTGCCGGCGCCGCTGTAGCCAACCAGCGCCACGGTTTCGCCCGGCTGCACCACAAAGTTAATGTTTTTCAGCACTTCTTCATTGTCGATGTAGGCAAAGCTCACGTCTTTGAATTCCACCTTGCCCTTGAACGGCGGCGCCGGCCGGGCATCCTTCGCATCTTCGATAACCATATCGCATTCCAGCAGCTCCAGCAACCGGTCGCACGCCACCTGCGACCGAGCGATCCCTAGCAGCATTTCGGCGAATTTGTCCAGCGGCCCGTACAGGTTTTTCAGATAACTCACGAACAACACCACCGTTCCCGGCAGCAGCACACCGTCCAGCGCCAGATTGCCGCCAAAATACAGCACCAGGCTCGTGCCGATGGAAATCAACACACTGTTCACCCGGCGATACAGCTTGGAATATTTCAGCGCCCGCACGCCGGATTCCAGGCTCTGCTGGTTTTCGGCGGCAAACCGCATTTGCTGGGATTCCTCCAGCCCATAAGCCTGAATCAGCGCCATGGTAGTGATGTTTTCGGTGATGATGGAGGTCACTTCGCTTTCTTTGCTACGCTTTTCCAGGGTGGCCTCCTGAACGCCGACGCCGAACCGGCGGTTAAAATAATAAATCACCGGGATGACGCTAAAGGCAATGAGCGAAAGCTTCACATTCAGCATGGTCATCATGCCGATGTAGCTGATCATGACCAGCGACCGCTGAATGAGTTGCTGCGGCACCCGAATCAACAGCATGCGCACCTGAGAAATATCGTTGGTCAAACGGTACACGATATCGCCGGAGCTGGAGGCCGCATGGAAAGACAGGGACAGCCCCTGCAAATGGTTGAACAGCCGTTCGCGGAACTCCGCCACCATGCGGCTGCCGACGATGGCCGCGCCGATTTTATATAGATACGAAACAAAGCTCTGCGTGAACCGAATGACAAAAAATGCCACGGCCAGCGCCAGCAACAGCGATTCCGGTGAATCGGAAATCCACTGCGTAACGAAACCGGCCTGTTCCGGTAGCGGATATCCCAGAATCACGTAATCGAGAATCAGTTTCAGCGGCCAGGGGGCCAATAGCGACAGCGCCGTGCTCATCAGCAGGCCGGCATAGGCCCAGGCCAGCATGCGCCAGTGCTTTTTATACGAGCGCGCAAAAACCCGGTAAATCCGGAACAGCGTCCTGTAGCTCACCCGATTCGGGGACGGATGGTTTTGATTCTGCGACAATGTGCCGTTTCCCTGCATGTCCATGCCTATCTCCGTACTCCGCGTCCGATCGTTCATTCGCTCACCGTCGCTGGCTGCAAATCGCCGTTTTGCGGCGTGGTCGATTGAATCTGCGTCTGCCAGCCGAATTGGGCTTCGTACAGTTTCTTGTAAGCGTCACTCGTACGCAACAGGTCTTCATGCCTGCCCTGCGCGATGAGTTCGCCGTTTTCGAGCAGGAGGATTTGATCCGCCGATTGAATCGTGCTCAATTTATGCGCGATGATGAATGTCGTCTTGTTTCGCGTCAGGTGCTGGATCGCTTTTTGCATCCGCGCCTCGGTGCGGGCATCCAGGCCGCTGGACGGCTCGTCGAGAATCACGATCGGCGTATCGCGAATGATCGCTCGCGCAATGTTGATGCGCTGTTTCTGTCCGCCGGACAAATTCTCGCCGCCTTCGTACATCACCGTGTCATAGCCGTCTGGCAGATTCATGATAAAGTTGTGCGCCTCGGCCAGTTTGGCGGCCCGAATGATTTCCTCTTCCGTGGCCTCCGGTTTGCCAAAGCGAATGTTTTCGCGAACCGAGAGCTGGAACAATCGTGCATCCTGCAGCACCACGGTCATCTGGCTCCGCAACGATTTCAGCGTGAACTTGCGAACGTCTTCGCCATCAATCCGAATTTCACCTTTCTGGGGATCGTAAAACCGCAGCAACAGGCTGATGAGCGTGGATTTGCCGGCGCCGCTGTGTCCGATGATGGCCACGGTTTCGCCCGGTTTCACTTTGAATGAAATGTCGCGCAACACGTCGCTGGAGCGCTTATAGGCAAAACTCACGTTCCGGAATTCGACCTCGCCTTTCAGCGGCGGTGCCGGCCGCGCATCGGGCGCATCTTCCTGTACCATATCGTTTTCCACCAGATCCAAAAGCTGCTCGCCGGCCACCTGCGACTTGATGACATCGAAAAACAACCGGTTGAGTTTTTCAATGGGCGAGTACAATTCTTTGAGATACACCGTCATCAGAACCAGAGTACCGGGCATGATTTCGCCGCCCAGGGCATACTTGCCGCCCAGATACAGCGCCACCGCGGTGGTGAATATCACAAAAAAATCGATCAGCCGGCTGTACGTCCGCTGTAGCCGCAGGGCGGTGAGCCGGGCTTCGAGGCTTTCCTGATTTTCCGCATTGAAGCGATCTTTGACCGTTTGCTCCCGGCCATAGGCTTGAATGAGCGCCATGCCCAGCAGGTTTTCGGAGATCAATGAGGCCACCTCGCCTTCCTTTTTGCGCCGGCGTTTCATGGCTTTGCGCAACCCCGGACCAAAGATACGGGTAATCCAGTACACCACCGGAAACGCGACCAGGCCGATCAGCCCGAGGCGCCAATCCAGAAGAAGCAAGAGCACTGCGTACATCGCGATCGTGCCGAGGCGGTGCGTCAGGTCCTGCGGGAAATCGATCAGAATCGTCTTCATTTTGCTCAGGTCGGATGTGAGCAGATAGACCAGATTTCCCTTCCGCACCGATTCATGAAATGACAACGACAGCCGCTGCAAATGCGCAAACAGGCGCTCGCGAATGTCGGCATTGATGCGATCGCCAGTGCTGGAAATGTAGAATTTATTATAAAAGGAAAAAATAGCCTGAAACACCGCCATCACAACCACGGCCAGCGCCAACCACAATAGTAGGGTCCGCGGTGGAGTGGACATAAAAAACGGCGCTAAAAAACCGAGACTTTCCGGCATCGGTTTTTGCAGGATCACCTGGTCGATCATGAATTTGAGCGGAATGGGGGCCAGAGCCCCGAGCCCGATCGATGCGAACAGCATCAAATAGGACAGGCTCAAAATGCGCCAGTAGGGTTTATAATGCCGCCCGAAAACCCGATAAATGCGGATCAACGCTTTCAGGTTGAGCTTACTCGATTCCTTTTTGCTGGAGTATTTTCTCAGGCTTTTCAGATCGTGTAAAAGCCCCATCCCTACTCGCTCCACGTTGATGTTCGGCTCTGCCAATGGCTGTGTTGGTTCCTTTGTCTAAACTTGGTAGTACGGTGTTGCTGACAACGTCTTCGTTTTCCGCCTCCACTCGAACTCTCGTCGGTTTATTAATGTACCGCTATGCGACATCGATGAAAGGCCTGAGTCTATTACAAACAAGGCGTCCTGCCGGAAATTGGCCCCATGTATTTTCCGACAGGGCGCCCGTTCTGAATTTCAAATGGCTTAACGATCAATCGGTGTCAGTCATATCCTCAATCAATAACGGCGGTCTTTTTATTCAAATAGCTATTGGCCTTTTGCAAAAGGTCATGAACCCATTTTTCGCGGTACGAATGACGTTTCTGCCGGAAAGCAATCATCGCCCTGCGGAAATAGATCAACGCGTGATAAATGCGCAGGCCCCTGAGATAAGCCGAAGGGCAACGATGCAGATAATTTTCCAGAAAATACCGCGTTAACTCATTGGCCATTTGCGGAAATCGAACTTTCAGCGCTATCAAAAAGTTACTGACATCCAGGGCCGGATGCGAAAGGCAGACACCGTCGAAATCCACGAAATAAGCCTGCTCATCGTGCACAAAAATCTGCATGGGGTTCACATCGCCATGCACGATGCGGTAGCTTTCTGCGCTTTCCTCGGCCGCCGCCTGGCGAAAGGCCCGGGTAAGCCGGTAGAGAACCTCAGCCACATCGGGCATGACTTCCAGCACGGCTTCGATGGGCGGCCGGGCGAATTTATGAAAATGCGCTTCCAGGGATCGGTTCTCGAGCTCGATCTTCGGCAACTCATGCAAGGTGGCCAGGGTGTGCGCGGCGTGCCGCACGGCCTGGAACAGGTTGTCCGGCCGGTCGTACTCCAGAAACGGTACACCCTGCACATTTTTCTGTAGGACCATGCCCAGTTCCGCAATATAGGCCACGGGCTCCGGCATCAGCGGCGGAGGCTTCATCTCAGACCACTGCCGCCATAACCGTTGGAAATTCTGGAAAATCACTTCCCCGCGGTTTTTGCGGAACAGTTTGCCATAGTACACCTCATAGCTGGAGCCGCGCCAGAGACGGAATTCGATGACGCAGCGCTTGCCGGGTTTGTACTTGATGAGGCTGTGCTCCACGCGATCCAGACCGGGGACATCGATCCGGTCAAGATAGCGCGAAAACACCTCGTACATTTCCACGTCGTTCAACGCAGTGATCAATCCTGGAAGCTTTCGGTCCATAGCATCCCGCCTTTGCAAATGAGTCAACCGGGAACGGCCGCTTCGGTCGTTCCCAACGGTGATTTGCGCATCAAAAACCCTCGATCTCGGCGTCCGAATCGACAACCACTTGAAAGCCGAGCACATCGAGAACGCCGGTGTGCGCATCGATGCGGTTGATGTATCCCTGCAGCTCCTCGATATCGAAGCCCTTGAAAATCTGCAGCTTAGCCTTTTTCGGCACGAAGCCTTCGCTTTCGGAATAACCGCCTTTGAGTTTGATCAGATCGCCTTCCTGCAGATCTTCAAACGAAATGGGCTGACGATGGATATTTTTGATTTCCACGTTCTCACCCAGCTTGATTTCCCGGTTCATGATGCGAATCGTGCGGTTTTCCGGATCCACAGCCTGGATTTTCCCTTCCATGACCGCAGGATCTTCACCGGGCTTGACATTGACTTCCAGTGCCCGAAAATCACCGTTCGCTCCTGGATTTCCCTTGATCTTCACGCGCTGTCCGACTTTGAGCTGTGTCAATCCAAGAACTTCCGCCATCGTCACTTCCTCCATGAGTTTTAGGGTTCAGTCAGTGATCTATTGCCTGATATGCGTTTTCATGCTTGTAGCAGAATCGTTTTGCCATTGGCGCGAATGGGAATGCCATTAACCACCAGTTGCCGGTTCGTCCGATCCACAAACAACAGCCGTCCCTGCAATTCCTCGACGTTGAATTCCAGGGTCTCTTTAAGTTTCATCTTTTCCGGCACGAATCCGCGGCCATCCTCATACCGGCCTTTGATTTTCACCAGCGTGCCGGGCTTGAGAGCCTTCCAATCCGTTTGGCCGCTATCTGCGTCCCGAATTTCGACGACCGGCTCCAGCGGTAGCTCCTGATTCAGCACCTTGATGCGTTTGCGGCGCAAATCCACATGCTGCAGCTCGGCTTCGATCTTGTCATTGCCTGGCGAGGGTTCTACCACGATTTCCACGGCCAGAAAACCGGAATCGGGCAGAAGTTTGCCGGCGATTTTCAGATATTGCCCTTCCTGCAATTCATCAAATTCGATAAAATGACTCATACCTGCCTCTAAGAAGCGATTCGGGTTGCAGCAGTCGGTTTCGATTCAAATTCATCCGTTGGCTGTGGCTTCTGCGGATTTGGCATAGGCCCAGTAGCCATGCGACGCCTCTTCCATGCAGGCCACGCCTTTTTCGATCATTTTTCTGGCTTTTTTGCGCCAGCCCTCCGCCTGATAGCGCAGACACTTGCAGGCGCGGCGCAGGTGCGTAATGCCCTCGAAAATCGGTATCCGGCGCGCAATAGACTGATCCATGATGCTGAAATACTCGGCCAGGAAGGCATTGATCAAATCATGCATCTCCGGCCGGCGTTTGGCTTTGCTCTTTAAAAACACCATTAGATTGCCGAGGTCCGCCGCCGGATCGCCATAGCCCAGCGCATCCAGATCCACCAGATACGCCCGATCGCCTTCGATGTGCACCTGGCCCAGATGGAAATCGCCATGAATCGGCGCCAGGCGTATGTTCTGCCATTTCTTTTCAAGCTGATAGGCCGTATCGACAATAAAATCGATCATCGGCTCGAGCTCGGGACAGGCCAGCGCCAGAAACGGATAGCGCGGATGGCAGCGCAACAGATGGTGCCGCATAGTCATCGGCTCGCCCGGCACGATTTCCGATCGGTGCAACTTGGCCAGGGTGCGTGCCAGCAGGCGAATGTGTTCCACATTCGGCGAACGCTTGATCAGGTCTTTGATGGGCTCGCCCGGCACCTCTTCCTGGAACAAAATGCACAGCTCACTGGAAAACGCCAGCGGCTCCGGGATGCGAATGTTGTCGCCGTTATCCCGCGAAAAGCCATTGCGCCACAGATCGTTCATCAGCGCAAAGGTGCGCTCGCCTTTATTGGCTTTATATACCTTCCCGATCACTCGCCAGCGGGATGGTTGCGTCGTGTTGCCATTGGTCACATCGCTGATGTAGCGAATCACACAACGCTGGTTTCGCCGCCGCATGACATCGATCTCCACATCGCGGAGCATGTATTGCCGCCCCAGATATTGCTCCGCCAGGGTTTGCAACGACACACGCATCTCCACCGGATCGAGAGCGCGATCCAGCGTGTACAGTTTGTCATGAATGACAGGCATTTCAGCGGGACTCATGCTGCGGCTCCTTCATGCTTGCGGTTTCAGATGCTCGTTTTATGTCCATTGATTGACAACGGGCTCGTTTGGTTCGGATACCTTGGGCCTGCGAGGCCCCGGCCGGGGCGACAGACGCGTCTGCCGATGAAACCGGCTCTCTGGCCTCGGGCGCCACCCGCTCCAGCAGTTCGCCGATGCGGTGGATGTTCGTGCGCGAACAGAACGCCTTCTCCACTTTTCGCCGAACAGCCAGCGACAATTCGCGTATTTTTTCCGGATGGTCCAGCAAATAGATGAGCGCTTCAGCCAGGGCGTCCGCATTTTTTTCCGGCACCAGCAGGCCATTGACCCCGTGATCGATTAGCTCGGGAATGCCGGAAATGGATGTCGACACGCACGGGATGCCCATGGCCATGGCCTCGACCAGCACGTTTGGAATGCCGTCGCGGTCACCGTCGCTCTGCACCTCGCAGGCCAGGGCAAACAGCGTGGCTTTGCGGTAATAGGGCAACAGCTCTTCTTGCGACATTTTGGAATGGATGCGGATCCGATCCTGCAGGTTCAGCGACCGCACCAGCGTTTTCAGCTCATCGGCCATCGGGCCACCGCCGATGAGATCGCAGCGGAAGGCATGGCCTTTTTCTTTCACCTTTGCCAGCGCGCGGATCAACGTCGGAAATCCCTTCTTGGGCACGAACCGCCCCACCGAGAGAATGTTCACTGGCGTTCCGTTCATTGCCACGGGGTCCAGCGGCCGGAAACGTTCGGTATCGACGCCATGATAGATGCAGTGGATTTCTTTTTGTCCCGGCGCAATCGTGCGCATGTGACGCGCATTGAAGCCGGTGCAGGTCACCACAAATTCTGCCCCCTCCAGCTTGCGGCGGAAAAACTCGGCTTCCTGAAGATAAATATCCTTGGCGTGTGCGCTGAAGCTGTACTTCAGCCCGGTCAACCTGCTCGCGAAATACGCCACCGTGGTGGGACCGTGGCTGAAATGCGCATGCAAATGCACGATGTTGCTTTTCGGCAGGTGGTTCTCAACAAAATAGGCTGCCTGCACAAAGCGCTTAATGGTGGACGAACTGCGCTGCCGTAGACTACGCATGAGCGCGTAGCGGAACGGCGGCCAGTAGCGCTTCGGCTGCTTGAAGAAGAAACGAAGATTTGCCCCGACCAGACTGAAAAAGTGCCACCAGAAATGATCCGGGATGTAAGTCACCAGCGCCTTCACCCGGTACACATTTTCATGGATTTTGCTCTCGCCGGGATTGCGCATGGCAAAAATGTGGATATGAAACCCCAGCTCTTCCAGCAGCAAAATTTCATTGGTAATGAAGGTTTCCGATAGCCGCGGGAAGCCTTTGAGAATAAACGCAATTGTCGGCAAAGAAGAACTCATCCCGTTGTTGATGTCGTCGCATTTTTGTTCCCGCGTCCCTGCCTTTGCAAAGCATCCCACCTGGATGCCCGGGATTGAAATGGCCCGCTACCAGTCTGGTCACGTGTTTTGTTTCACATGGGCCAGCAAATGCCGGGCTGCATTCACCGCGCCGTTGAGATCGGGCAGCCGGTCTTCGGCCATGCCATTGCCATTTTCCAGCCGATCGGCAATCAAATCGGCCAGTTTCTCGGCCGTCAATTCCGTTGGATGCATGGAATGAATGATTCCCCGATCGGTCAGGATGTTGGTGCGAATGGTCTGCTCGGCGCTGGGACCCGGCCGTGGAATCACCACGGCATTTTTGCGGAACCGCATGATTTCACTGATCGTGTTGTAGCCCGCCATGGATACGATGAGATCGGCTTTTTTGATCAGCGGGATACTGTCCGCTCCGATACGCCGGATTTGAATATGGGTGCCGCGTGCTTTTTTCTGCAAAAGCTGGTACTGCTTTTCGTGCAAAAACGGCCCGGTCGAAATCAAAGCATGATAATGATAATGACCGTTGAGACGCCGAGCTGCTTCAATGAACTTGTCCATGAAATAACTTGCATCGGCACCGCCACCACCGGTCACCAGGATAAATTTTTCGTTTTGCGTAGCGCCATTGCTGTTTTTGCCATGAACTCCGTTTCCGGGGGGGCCGGTTGCGCGTTTTTTACCGGCGCGGTTTTCGCGGGCCACATAACCGCAATAGCGCGAATTGGCCACCAGTTGCGACGGGAAATCATATTCTTCCGTTAAATTAAACACATCCTGACAGCCATAAATACAAATAGCGTCATAGAACTGCTCGGCTGCTTCGAACGCGCCTTCGTCCTGCCACATTTTGTGGATCACATCCTGCGCGCCCAGAATATCCCGTAGCCCCAGAATAATGCGCGTTTCCGGGTAAGTGCGCTTCAGCACATCCAGTGGACGGGCCAGCTCGCCCAGCGCGCCATGCGGCATGTGATCCACCAGAAAGATGTGGGGCCGAAAACTCAGCATGACATTCTGAATGATGTCCGCGCGAATTTTCAGTAGCTCTTGATAATGCATGGGCAACCGGTTCGGGCGCCAGATGCCCGTATCCACCTTCACAATGGTGGGCAGCTTGATAAAATCGCATTTCGGTGGCAGCTTGAAAAACGGCGCCACCGGCGAATCGGCAATGATCAGAATGCTTGCCGAGGGGCATTGCTTTTTGATCTGCAGACTGATATTAAGATTGCGTCTGAGATGGCCTAGCCCGAATCCATCTTGCGAATAAATGAGAACCCGTATCGAACCGGCCTGTTTCTTCGCCATTGCAGTTTCCTCTCCCAGGTGTGGTTCGTCCTGAAGAACAATTCCTGAGTTGCTGTGCCATCCCGGTGGTCGAACCGGGCGAAAACCATGGACACCTCTTGCCGGCCGATTCCTCTAACACACCCCGGCCGACGCGACTGACCCTGTTTAATCATCAAAAATCAGCTCAATTTGGAAATTTTTCGCGGGGCCAGGTGCAGAATGCGATCCATGATAGCGCTGAGACCGTTGAACGGCAGCACCGACGGCACCAGGCCTGTGGCTTTGCCATTACGATTGCGGCTGAGCGCTGAGAACACGTACTCGCCGAGCATTTCCGGACTGAGTTGCTCGGGCGACAGCATATCCACAGCGCCGATTTTCTGCATCAGCGACGCACGCATCAGATGTTCGTTGGCCTGCACCGCTGCCGGTGCCAGCAAAGCCTTCTTCTCGGCGGATAGAATCTCACACAGCGAGTTGTAGCCGCCGTTGTTGAGCACGAGGTGCGAATGCCGCACATATTCACGAATGTGTTTGCTGAAACGATGAAACACCACATTGGGCAGCGATGCGGCCCGCTCCATCAGGCGGCGTTTCTCCGCCGACGGCATCATCGGGCCGGTGATGACCACCGACTTGAAGGAAATTTTGTCCCGCCATTGCTCAAGAAAGCGCATGTAGGTGTCCAGCAGAGGCCCGGCATGGACGCCGCTGCCGGCGGTCACCAGCACGGTGGGCCGATCTGTACCGTTATTCTGCAAATCACGGATCGGACGCGGTTCTTTGTTTTGCGGCATCGACTTGAGCCAGCCGGTATACACCAGCCGCTTTTCCAGGTCTTGGGGAAGCTCATACGCTTTGGCCACATCAAAGAATTTTTTCGCGCCGAACACCCAGATTTCATCGCAGTAATGCCGGAACACCTTATACACATCTTCCTTCTGCCAGCCGGCAACCACGTTTTCAGGGGCTCCGAGGACATCGGGCAGCACCCATACAATGCGCGTGGTGGGGAGCACCTCGCGCACGAAAGCTAGCACCCGTCGCATTTCCCGCGGCAACTCCAGCGGGTTGCGGTCGATGATCATGATTTGCGGTTTGAAGGTTTTGGCCGCACTCTGGGCGATTTTGCAGCGGATACGAAGGGTCTTTTTGGCTTTAATATTCAAATTGCGTGCCCGGTAACCCGCCTCCCCTTCGTGCACAATCCCCGGCAAATGCACGTAATCGACATTATCGGGAATCTTGAATTTTCCGACGATCGCCAGATCAGTCAGAAGTAAAATCGACGATTTCTCGAAATGTTTCGATATTTCACCAGCAATCCACAACGCCCTTGCCGTATGGCTCAACCCCAGAGCATCATGGCAATGCATCAAAATTCGTAAAGTAGACACTATCGCCACCCTCAGATTCCGATGTCCGCACAAAGTGCCTCAATTGTGTGTGCCATCGTTTGCGAACTCATTGAGATGCGCGTTACATCGCATTTGGGATTAAAAATAAGAGAGAATCAAAAGACTGAACGACTCCGCCCGGATCGGAACTTACCGTTTCGGGATAAGTCCTCAACCCGCTCACAACTTTGATCAGTCCCTTGATCAAATGGAAGAAAGAAAAAGGTGGGAACGTTCCTGTTCGCTTCAGTCCGGTCCAGAATCGTATTCGAAATCGCCTGAATTTATCGCCGTTTCCGTTCAGGATCCGAAGTCTCCGTACCCCAGTTTGGTCCCATCACAGTTTTTTTGCGGAGGGAATGATTACGAGCCCAACGACAAATTCGGTATCATGGCTTCCCCATTCTTAACAACACGGCCGGGCTCATATCAACAACAATCCATGTCACATTTACACAATTTGCAATACAAACATTTCGAGAAAAATGAAGAAATATTTATCTGGCTTGGGACAAATTAACCCACAAAATCTTGAAAAAAATTTAACATTAATTTTACATTTGATTTTTCTCGGCAAATATATAGTTGCCATATCCTCATTTTGGCGAAACTTTCTTTGTAAATTTTTTCCAAAACGGTTTATTTTTTGGCCAAATGAAACCGTATCCCGTCAGACCTTCATAAAAAAAGCGCATTGCCGGAATTCCAACAATGCGCTTCTCAGAGCCAGTGCGATGGTTCGTGGAACGATTACCGCATCAGGACAAGCTGGCGGGTTTGTCTCTGGCCATTCACCGACATCTGGTAGAAATAGATTCCCGTCGGCATGGGGCGTCCCTGCTGGTTCAGGCCGTCCCAACGAACGCGATGGGTACCTGCAGGTAGCTGTTCATCCACCAGCACGCGAATGGGCTGCCCGAGCAGATTCAGGATCTGCAGGGTCACGTGGCCGGGTTTCTGCAGTTCAAACTGGATTTGCGTTTCCGGGTTGAACGGATTTGGATAGTTTTGTTGCAGCTCGAACGCATCGGGAAGCGGCGATTCCAGGGTGATCGCGCTGGGTCGGTCGCCGTCCGGACAAATCGTCAACGTGCTCTGGGCAATATCCTCCCAGGCGTATAAATTGAACCGCTTATTGGGTGAATCGTGTGTGACCAGAAAGCCGTACGGAAAATTCGGCCCGGCAGGGCGGCTGGTCACGTCCAATCCGTCGGTCTCTTTCGACCGTTTTGTGTCGATGGTCATAATGAGCGAATGTTTCGTCGGGTCGCCGTTATCACCCTCGCGCGGATACACCTTCACCACCGAGTTGCCCTGACTCGAAACCAGGATGTAGCCCTTGCCATCGGCGCATTTGTAAATCGCAATGCCCTCGCGATCGCCGGAAATGCCGTCCTTTTGTGCAAACGCCGTAATCTGGTCATCCTTGCCGAGATCGCGATCGGCGTAAAACTTGCGAATGGCCACGGTTTCGTCGCAGGCATACAAATAGCCCAGCTCATCGTCGGCCACCAGCCCTTCGACGATGCTCTTGATACGGTTGTTGCCGAATTTGCCCACGAACCGGCCGCGCACCCGGCCCTGCCCGTCATCCTCCAGCCGGTACTGGTAGAGGTTTTTGGTGTCGCCCGATTTGCTGCTCAAAATGGCGAACAGCGCACCATCCCGTGGTCGTTTGTACAGGCACAGACCGTACGGAATGGCCAACTCATCGAGCGGGATACCGGAAGGCGTGGTGATATCCACCAGCCGCTGGGTTTGCGGATCGATTTTGTACACTTTCAGCTCTTTGAGCGGGCGCGAATTGGTTACGGCCACATCCACCAGCTCGCCGCCGATGCGAATGCCATAACGCACGTCCACGTTATTCGGCCGCTCGATGGGAACATACTGCACCTGTTTGCCGTTCATGTCCCAAACATACAAGCCGGGTTTGCCCCGCGCTTTATCCGTGCCGATCACCAGGCTTTTGGCCGGATCCGTTGGATGTATCCAGATCGCCGGATCGTCGGCATCTTTGGTGACCGAACCGGTTTGCACGCGCGGCGCTACGCTGATGCTTTGTGGCGTTCCCTGCGCCAGCAATATGGCCGGCAACAATAACCAGACCTGAAATATCCAGAAACGACTGCGGTCTCTCATGACGTCCTCCACGATAAATAGTCCATCCCTGACGATGATCACCATGCACCGCAATCTGTGGGTATGTAAAATTTGCCCGAAAAATTCAGAATTGTGCATGGCAATTACATTTTTTTCCACTGTCGGGTCAAAACGAGCGGGGCACGGCCAGCCTGCGGCCACGACCTTTACAGAAATGCAATTGCCATGCCATTCGAGATGAGCCATGCACGGCAAAACGTGCATGTGTGCAGAAGCAGCGAACGTATGTTTGCGGAACTGAAAGGGGAGAAAAACAGCGAATCACCTGACCAGCAGCACCAACAACGGCTCAGGCGAATGACAAATAGCAATGTGGATTCGCAACAGGCGGCTATCTCTATGAGGTTGTTTGAGGTCGGCGCCTTGACAAAACAGTTTTGCAGACTCAAATTGATTTTTCAACGCTACAGATAAGCATAGATCAAACGCACATGAGGCAATGGATGGTATTAGCAATAGCCTGCGTCAATACTCCCCCGAAACAATTGCCTTGTGGGGTATGATTTTGCCCTGGGCAAATAGCAATAAGAAAGAAGCTACCTTAGCATCCATCCACCAGATCGCATTGCGGTGCCGGAACCTCTGCGCGGAATTAGCAAAAGTACTCCCGGAGGCATCAAAGCCCCATTTGCGGCTGCCAGGAACCGGGATTGGTGCTCAACAATTGCTCGGGATGCAACCGCCGACCGTTGAAATACACCCACGCCACCTGCCGATAGGCGCGGACATCCTGCAGCGGATTTGCCTTCAGCACCACCAGATCGGCCACGGCCCCTTCGGTGATTCGCCCCAGGTCAGATCGCCCCAGCCGATCGGCGGAATGGCGTGTGGCGGCCAGAAACACCTCGCGCGGGGACATGCCGACGGCCCTGGCATACAGCTCCAGCTCGCGGATCAGGCCGATACCGTGAAACGTGGCCACATTACCGGCATCGCTGCCGGCGATGATGCGCACGCCCTGCCGGTACGCTGCCGCGGTGCGATCCACCGCCCTGTCGAACAGCTTTTGCATGGTCTGCACAAATGCATCCGATTGCCGGGCCATGTTGATCCAGCTTGCCGGCGATTGCAGCGATTGCAGAATATCCGGCGTCACCCAGCGATGCACCAGCGAATCTGAAATGGGCGTACCGGCGGATACGTTTTTCAAGCCCTCGAATACGGCCAGCGTGGGTGTGAGAGTCACCCCGCGGCGCGCCATGAGGGCGATGGTGTCGTCGGACAAATCCGCGGGCGCATGCTCCAAACCATCCGCGCCGACATCGATGGCCAGGCGGGCATGCGCATCGGTTTGCACATGCACCGTGGTCTTCAGTCCCATCGCATGCGCCGCCCGGATGGCGGCTCGCAGCGCTTCTTCCGACAGCCGCGGCAGTTTCCGAAACGCTTCGTTGCCCTCTTCGAGCACCAGTTTGATCACATCCACGCGTTTTTCGGCCAGTTCGCGCACGGCCTGCTCCGCCTCAGCGGCCGTGGTCACCTGGCGGGTCAGCCGTTCCGCGAGTCCGGGCACCGTTTCGAACCGTGCCGCCGGATGTCCACCGGGCGCGGTGATGGACGGACCGGAGAAAAATGGCCGCGGCGCGCGCATATCGCCGCGCTGCACTGCCTCGCGCAAGGCGATCAAATCATCTAGATCATCGGTCAAACTCACGAACGCCGTCACGCCGACCCCCAGATAGGCCTGCAGGTCGTGGATCACGCGATCCTTGCTGAATTCCTTCATAGATACGCTACCGCCCGCCGAGCCGCCGATGTGCACGTGTGAGTCGATCAAACCGGGAATGACAAAGCCACCGTCCAGATCGTGCACGGTTACGCCGGTGGTGTCCACCGATGCGCCGGCGCGAAAAATCCGCTCGATGCGGCCGTCCCGAACCAGCAACTGCGCATCCGCAACCAGCCGGCCGGTTTCATCGATATAGGAGCAATGGGTCAATAGCAGGGCCTGCCCCCGGTCGGCTTTTTCTGCACGGCGCAGATCCGGCGGTGCGGCGATTTTGAGCTGCGGAATGAGCAAAAAGGCAATCGCGTACACCGCCGTCAATGTGCCCACGGCCACGGCAAGCCGGTCTTTGCGAATCGGCTCGGTGCTTTCCCAGCGGAACAGCAAAGCATTCACCAGAAAGGCCAATACGCCTGACAGCAGCAAAATCGCCACCGGCAGGCCGAGCGTCGACAGGGACTCGCCGCGCACCATGACGCCCTGCAGAATTTCCACCACGTATGTGGCCGGTAAAAACCTGGCAATGGTTTGTAACCACCCCGGCAGCATGAAAAACGGCACCGCCGCGCCGCTCAGGAACATCATCGGGAAGAACAGCACGTTGGTGATGGCTGGCGCGGTTTTGGTGTCCCTGGCCACACTGCCGATCATCAGCCCCAGAGGGATGAATGCAAATCCGGATAGCAGCACGGCCAGGCTCAAATCGAGCCACGACCCGGCGATTATGATATTGAAAAACACTTTCGCGGCCACCAGTTGCAGGATGATGGACAGCAACAGATTGGCCATGGCGGTAGCGGCATGGGCCAGCACCACCGTGGCGGCGCTCACCGGCGTAATGCGCAATCGACGGTACACGCCGGTTTCACGCTGCATCACCATGGTCATGGACACGCCGAAAAAACTGGCCGAAATCATGGTGATGGTGAGCAGGCCGGGCACGATGTAACTCACGCGCCGGGGATCCGATCCGCCAAAGATAATGGCAAAGCCAAACAGAAAAAACATCGGAAAGACCAGATTCCAGAACAGGGCCGTTTTCGACCGCATAGCTTCCAAAAGATATGCCCACGAAAGCGCCGTAAGGCCTTTGAGCATCATGGATCTATCTCCTTTGATTTCGGTCTGATCAGATTGAGGCGCATTCAATTACCAGAATCAAACTCCAGGCACTCTGGAGGTTTTCTGGGTTGTTGAGGGCTCGGGAGGTTCTTCATCCTGCTGGCTACCGACCAGTTCCAGATACACATCTTCCAGGGTCGGCCGCTTCATGCGCAGGTCGGTGAGCGAGACCGCCTGCTGCTTCAAAATTTCACCCAGCGCAATGATCACCTCTGCCGGATTGTGGGTCTGAAATTTGAAATACTCGCCCTCGTGTCCGCTCGGCTCGGCGCCGGCATTCATCAGCGGGGTCGGATCCAATTCGCCCTCCACGGCGATCCAAACCGTGGACATCCCGGATGCGCGACTCACCAGTTCGAACGGCGTGCCGTCCGCAACGATCTGCCCCTCCTTGATCATGATCACCCGGTCGCATAGTTTTTCCGCTTCTTCGATGTAATGTGTAGTCAGCAGGATGGTTTTGCCGCGCCCGCGCAGATCGGTGACGATGTCATGCACGCCGCGGCGCGCCATGGGATCCAGGCCGGTCGTGGGTTCGTCGAAAATCAACAGCTCCGGATCGTTCACCAGCGCCATGCCGATGGCCAGCCGCTGCTTTTGCCCCCCGGACAGCGTGCGGTTGCGCGCGTTAGCCTTTTCGGTCAAGCCCACCAGCTCGAGAATGCGCGACGGTGGAAGGCTCTTTTGGTAAAACGAGCCGAACAAAGCTAAGGTCTCGCTGGGCGTCAGTTCCGGTGAGATGGCCGTGGTTTGCAACTGTGCACCGATGCGCTCTTTGAGCTGCCCCGGCGATTTCTGCGGATCCACACCAAGGACGGTTAAGCGGCCATGCGTCGGCTGCCGCAGGCCCTCGATGATCTCCACCAGCGTGGTTTTTCCCGCGCCATTGGGCCCGAGAATACCGACGATGCCCCCGGCTTCGATTTCGAGATCGATGCCTTTCAGAGCCTCCACGTTATCGTATTTTTTCATCAAATTGGATATGGACACAATTGCCATGGTGCGATCTCCCAATGGCCAGGAAGTTTTGCTCGGCTTTCATCAAAGTTTTCGAAATTCAGGGCAACAATCTACAAAGATTTTGACGAGATTGCAAAGCCCAACCCGTCAACAGCGGTTAACGGGGCATGGATGGCGGCACAGCAGGATGAACCGCGGCAAACTCCCCTTCAGCATTAAGGATTAGACTTTTATGGCAGGGTTTACCTTTCTCGTAACCATGCAGTACAAAGAGCAGAATTCATATCCGCCTTTACCAACGCGTGTCTATAGCCAGCACAGAGGTTAGCTCCGCGGCGGCGCAATCTCCTTGTGCAATACACGGAGATCGTCCCTTATCTGCCCGCCCAGCAGAAACTCACCATGACGGGTCTGATCACAGTTTTTAGTTGACATTAAACCGTTTGCGATATGGCCAACGCTATAGATTTTTGTTTCCTCTCCGATTTATTCAAACAAAATCAAACTATTAATATCGTTCACTGACCACATGGCCATGCGGAAATCCATTTTGGTTTTGACAGGTATCGTTCTCATTCTTTCTGGCTGTAGCCCCTGGCTGGCGGATCACCGGCCGGACACGCGCAAGGCACTGCCCGGACTGGAACACGTGCAATCCTTTGCCGTGGTTTACCAGCACATCGAACCGGACCAGCTCATGCCATTTGACATGGTGATCCTCGAAGCCGAACACTACCGCGCGGAGGAAATCGAACAATTGCGCCGGGCTGGCAAAACCGTGATCGGCTATGTCAATGTGGGCGAAATCGAAGCCTATCGCGTCTTCGCAAATCAGGTACCAGAACGCTGGAAACTGGCTGACAATCAGCACTGGCCCGGGCACACATTCATCAATCCCGGCTGGAAGGGCTGGCGGATTCTATTACGAGACTATGTTCTGGATCGCATGCGTGAAAAAGGCTTCCACGGTCTTTTTTTGGACAGTGTCGATCTGGCAGCTCCTTGGCGTTTTCCGAAAACACGCGCGGACATGGTGAAATTGATTCGCTGGCTCCACCGGGAGTATCCGGAAATGATGTTAATTTTAAACAACGGGCTATTTATTCTCAATGATCTGGTCGATTCTATTCATGGTTTACTTATCGAGGAATTGTTTTTCACCATAGATCAGGAAGGTCGCTACACGGTGCGCCCTACGAGCAATCGCATCACGCTGTTGAAAGACATTTTGCGGGCCAAAACGCGCTGGAATCTGCCCGTGTTTCTGGTGGATTATTGCCCGGCACCGCCACCACAAATCTGTCACGACATCAAACGCGTATCGGGCCTTCTGGGGCTTCCGCATTTCGTGACCGATTATTACCTGACCCAATTGTATCCGGAGATCAACGTAGCGCCCGTGGAGGTACAACAGGAATAATTAGTACGAATCAAAATCGCAATAGGATCACAGAATGAGCCCATTTGGCCTCGCTAATTGAAATCTGGATTCAGGCATGCAACTTCAATTTGAACACGGCGATAACTACATCATCATCCGCTGCGAAGAACCGACGCGCCTGGATGCACTCACCAAAGATGCGTTTTTTCAATCGGTTATGGGGGTGTACCATCCGGGCAAGGCGGTGATTCTGGATTGCCACAATCTCGATTACATTGACAGCGCGGGCATTAGCGCGCTGATTTCGCTGCGAAAACGGATTGTGCAAAATGCAGACCGGCTGATCCTGGTGGGCCTGCATCCCGACTTGATCGACCTGTTTCACATCTCGAGATTGCACCGGGTTTTCGATATTATAGATACATTGGAAATGGCTCTGAAAAGCCTCAACCAAACACAACGGCGAGAGTCTACTGCCAGCGTTACCGAGGTAAATCTCGTGGCCCAATCACGAGAGGGCATCCTGGTTTTGCAACTGGTGTCTCCGGACTCCCTTATCGAAGCGAATAGTGTGGAGTTTATCGAAAAATTCAAACACCTTACAAAAGCATACAAACGCATCCTGCTTAATATCGATCATTTGAAAAACCTTGACGGTATGGGCATTGCCGCGCTGGTCCACCTGCAGTCACATGCAAATAAGCAGGGTAAGGAATTGGTATTTATTTATTCATCCCAAACCCTGAAACGGCTTTTTAAGATGTACCACGTTGATGACTTGTTTCGCAGTATGAACAGCATCGATGAAGCCCTGGCCGAAATGCGAAAACCAACATCGATTGAAAAAATTCATGCTGAACGGCAAAACAAGCCGCCTGTAAATCGCGGGAACCGAAACCATGCAGAGTATGTTGACTTACAATTCCTCCACTCAGCAAAAAAGAAAATGGTTGAATCCTTATAATAACGATATCCTTTTCAGCCTGGTCCTCTTTTTCCTGTTACTGGTTAGCATCAATGTCATGCTATATCCAGACGTACCGGGCTATCTCGGTATTCATCCGCATCCGTATCTCATCGCCATTCTACTGATGGCGGGACGCTACGGCCGCCGCGCGGGTTACCTCGCTGCGTTCACGGCCACAGGCCTCCTAATAGTTTATTTATATTTTGAGACTGCGCCCTTTTTCAACTGGACAAAGCTCAACTCTAATGAGTTCGTAGCGCCATTTTTGTCCTTTTTTCTCGCCGCCCTTTTCGTCGGCGAGATGCGGCATGCGGCCCTGCGCCGGGAAAAGAACCTGCAAGCTCGTAACGCCGAATTGACAGGAGAAAATCGACGTTTGAAAGAGCAACTGGAAGTGGTGATCCAGATAAAAGAAGAACTGGAGAATCGGTTAGTGGGCCAGCAAGATACAATCAATTCGCTGTATCAGGCGGCCAAAGCGCTGGAAACTCTGGAAGAGGCCGAGTTTTATCAGGCGCTGACCAAATTAACGGCCCGTTTCACCGGTGCTACCAAAGTCAGTTTTTATCTCATCGATTATCCAAATGACCAGATTCGATGTGTGGCTCGGTTTGGCTGGGATGATGAAGCCAAGAAACCGTTCACTCAAAAACTTGGCGAAGGTATTTTCGCGCTCGTGCTCCAGGAAAACCGCATCCTGACCATCAAAGAAATCTCCGAAAATTCGGAGCAGCTCGAGAAATGGGAACACTCGCAGGAAAAAGCATACGTGTACACACCGATCTCCATGGGCTCGGTGATTATTGGCATCCTGACAGTGGACGAGGTGCCATTTTTAAAACTGAATATTACGATGGTACGCACGTTGTCACTAATCGCCGAGCTGGCCGTGCCGGCTTTGAAAAACATCATCCATTTTCAAGATTTGCAAAACATGGTGCAAATCGATCCGGTGACCGGGCTGGCCAAATACGAGGCATTCCTGGAAGATGCCGAAATCGAGTTCAAAAAAGCGGCGCGCTACCATCTGGATTTTTCGATTCTTTACTTCCAGATCGATGGCCTAGATGCCATCGAAAAAGAGCATGGCCATACGGCCGTGGTGGAAACGCTGAAATGGTTCGCGCAGCATTTGCGCCCCATGCTGCGTAGCATGGATATTCTGGCTACCGGCGAACGTCCCGGCGAGTTCTTTCTGGCCCTGCCAATGACCGATTCCGAAGGCATGCTGGAAGTAATCGAACGGATTACCGCCTGGTTTGAAGACACCCGGCGGCAATTTACTTGGGGACCGGTTCTGCAATTGCACTATGGCGCCGTAGCCTACCATCCAACCATCAAATCGCTGGATCACCTGCTACGTCTGGTCAAACATTCGCTGCGCATCAACAAGATTTCCAAAGTCAGGCAGCTTAGCTAATGATGAAGTGGGAAAGCTACATTCTTCGCAAAAAACGTGGACGCTTGCGCAAAAGCCAATTTCAGCCGCGAACGCAGCAGGAAGCCAAAGATGCACTTGCGCTTGGCATCATCGATATCGGCGATTATGTAGAGTTTTCGCTCTCGCTGGAGCCAGTGCTCGACAGCGTGCACGACCCCGATCCGGACACGCGGAAGCAGGCGATCCAGACCCTCGCACAACGCCGCGATCCGCTGAGCATTCAGTTGCTGCACCACTTGTTGCTGGATCGGGAAGAGGAAGTGCGACTGGCAGCAGCGACCACTCTGGAAGTGATGGAAAAGGAAATGCACACGCGCATTCATCAACTACGACAGGCGCTGGAGGCCGATCCAAATGATCGCGATAAGCAGTTCCGCCTGGCCCAATCCTACATCGACTATGCGTCTGTGCTGTTGATGAATCGCAATCTACAACGATTCTTTTTGCAAAAAGCCCTAGCGTATCTGGACGAGTTGGTCGAGGCCGAGCCGGAAGAGGTGCGCTTCCATCTGGCGCGCGGTCAGACCTATCAATTGCTCGACGAGCCTGGCAAAGCCTTAGAGGACTTCCGACGATGCATCAACCTGGATGCCAACTGCCTGCAGGCATTCATGGGCCAGGCAGAATGCCTGTTTAAGCTGAAGCAGTTCCCGAAGATCAAAGAAATTATGCAATCCCTGCCGGAAACGGAGCAGGAACATGAGGTGGCCGATGCACGGATATTTTGGATCGAAGGTTAAACCACAACGGGTTTGCGCCGTGTTAGCAGGGCTGTTTGTTGCGCTGTCCTACAGCTCTATCATTGCGCAACAAACAGTACCGCGTAAGGTGCTCGCTTTGTATAAATCCAGCGAAGGCCGTACTGAAGAAGAAAATGAAATCGCCAATGTGATGCAATTAGCACTCAATAACCTGGGGCTGGTGGTAGTTTATCGTGACGCAGAAAAGCCATTGCCCCCCATTGATTCCTTAGCAGATTACCGCGGCATCATTACCTACTTTATAAACGAAGATATGCTGCATGCCAGACGCTATCGACAATGGTTCAAAATGGCCCTGAAACATCCTTTAAAATTCGTAATCTTCAACAATTTTGGTGCTTATCGTGAAAAAGGCAGAAAAACGAACGCAAAAACCATTCGGGAGATTCGATCCCTATTTTCAAAATTGGGAGTCCGCATTCCATTTCGCTACATTCCAGCCATGAATGTTACTATTGCATTCAAAGACTCTACCTATTTTGACTTTGAACGACCATTGGATCACGTGGCTACCCTCTCAGAGATGCGGTCTATCGATCAGCGTAACCGGGTTTTGCTGAACCTACGGGATGAGGAAAATGGGATAGAAAATGATGCGGTCATTGTTGGAAAATGGGGAGCCATTGTCCAATCGGGTACGGCTTTCTGGCTAGATGAGAACACTGGTCATATGCAGTGGTATTTAAATCCCTTTACTTTCTTTACCGATGTGTTTCATCTTGACTCCCTGCCCATACCGGAAATCAATGTATTGGGTGGTAAACGCCTAGCCTTTATCCACATCGACGGTGATGGTTTCCGGACTATTTCAAAAATCAATCGCTGGGATATGTGTGCGAAACTGATGCAAGAACGTGTTTTTGAGCGCTATCAACTGCCTTTTTCGGTCTCGGTCATCACCGCCGATGTGTCGCCTGAACTGTTTGGCGATGCCCATACCATGAAGACGGCCCGTGACATTTTCAGCCTGCCCAACGTGGAAGCGGCCTCACATGCCTACGCGCATCCATTCAATTGGCGGACAGGTTGGGTCGCATTTGATTCCATCCCGGGATACCACTTCGATGAAAAACTGGAAATCGAGGCCTCCATGCAATTCATTCAAGAGGAATTGCTGCCCCCGGGAAAGATCAACCGCCTGTTTTTCTGGACCGGTATGTGCAATCCCACCGAAGCTCAGATCGAACAGGTTGAAAGCCGGCAATGGCTTCAAATCAATGGAGTAGCCGGATTTTTACATGAGGATGCTCCTTCAATTACCTCTTTTGCGCCACCGTATTCTCAAGTTGGCTCTCGCGTGCGAATCAATGCACGCATTAGCAATGAATATGAATTAACAAACCATTGGCACAATCCTTATAACTATAGACATATCATTTCGACCCTTAAATTCACGGAAAATAATGGTCCCCTCACACCGGCCAATATCTACTTACACTATTACATCATGGAATTCGAGGAAAGTTGGCAGGCCCTAAAAGATGTGCTCAAATGGAGCCTGCATCAGGGCTGGGCCTTTGTTTATACGTCCGATTATATCCGTATGGTACATGATTTTCTGAACCTGCGTCTGGTGCGCGAATCTGGAAATGTCTGGTTGGTGGTCAATTCGGGCGCTCTGCGCACACTGCGCTTCCGCAATGAGCCCCGCAGCGTCAATCTGGCAGCTTCGCACAATGTGCTCGGCTATCAGCACCTTGGCAATGACCTCCTGGTGCACCTGAATGCCGCCCCCCGACACCGCATTGTATTGTCCGATACATCTGAAAATAAGATAAATTTATTTACATTCAACATGCTGGTGGATTCGCTAGCCACGACCAACACCGGGGTGAATTTGTGGGTAAAGGGGTACGGCGAATTTGAGGCCCGTCTGCGACATGTGAAACCGGGCCGCTATTACCGCGCCGTGGCCGAGCCCCTATCTTCGACGGATAGAGCCGACTGGCCCATTCAGCGGGCGGCCTATTACCGAAGCGATGATTTTGGACAATTGACTGTGCGCGTTCCCGTGCACAACGCATCCCGAGTACGAATCTCCGAAGTGCCGATATGGGTTTACTGGAAACATAAGCTACGCATCGTTGTGCTGATTGCTCTGACCATGCTGGCCTTTATCTGGTATCAAAAACGAGAAAGCAAGCCGGTGCCATTGTCCGGGTTGGACAACCGCAACGGCAGATAGCCAACCACCAAACCCTAGAAAATGCCATGCGCGTTTGTTTGATCATCGAAGGAGCATATCCGTACATCGTCGGCGGTGTATCCGTCTGGGTGCATTTGCTGATCCAGAATTTGCCGCACATCGAGTTCGTGATCTGGACGATCACGCCAGAGCGCGGCCAGCCGCTGAAATATGAACTGCCGCCCAATGTGGTGGAACACATCGAGGTCGCACTGGACACGAAGCTACCGCTGCATGCTCGCAAAAAACGTACGCGCAGCCAGTGGCAAATCATCCAGCATTTTCATCAGGACATGGATGAAGGCCGGATTCAATTTTTTCATGATTTCCTGCACCAGTTTTTGCCCCACGATCCGGCCGGGCTTTCGGTAGAAAACGTGTTCCATGATTTCGAATCGTGGCAGTTGCTAAAAGACATGTACGAAAAACATCATCCCATCACCCCGTTCATCAAGTATTACTGGACCTGGCGCGCCACACACATGCCGCTACTCAAAATGCTGCATGCACGCATTCCGCGCGCGGATGTGTACCATGCCGTGTCCACCGGCTATGCCGGCTTGCTCGGCGCCATGGCGAAAATCCGCACCGGCCGGCCGTTCATCCTGACCGAGCATGGCATTTATGCTAAAGAGCGAGAGATGGAGATCAACCAATCGGATGTGCACACCGGCTACGAACGCGAAATGTGGAAAAACATGTTCCGGTCGCTGGCAAAAATCGCCTACACGCACGCCGACCGTATCATCGCGCTGTTTCAGAAAAACCAGAACCTGCAGCTCAGTCTCGGCGCGCCTCCCGAACGCTGTTTTGTCATCCCGAACGGCATCCGCGTGCGTGATTTTTTGAACCTGGAGCCGCGTCCACACGAGCATTTCAATGTGGGATTCATTGGTCGGTTGGTGCCGATCAAAGATGTGAAAAATTTTGTGTTGGCGGCGCGCATCATCCGCGATGCCCTGCCGCAGGCGCGCTTTTACATCATCGGGCCACAGGACGAACGCGATGACTACTTCCAGGAAGTGCAAATTCTGGTGGACAACCTCGATCTCAACGATGTCATCGAATTCACCGGCAAGGTAGATGTGAAAGATTACTTTCCCATTCTGGATGTGCTGTGCCTCACCAGCGTGAAAGAAGCGCAACCGCTGTCGATCATCGAGGCGATGGTGGCGGGTGTGCCAGTGGTGGCCACGCGCGTCGGCGATGTCGAAGATATTCTGCAGCAAGATGGCATTGTGGTGCCGCCCAAACGGCCGGACAAACTCGCCGACGGCGTGATCAAATTTGCCAGCGATCCCGAATTCCGGAGCCGCTGTATCAAAAACGCCCGAGAGCGCGCCGCGCGGACGTACGACTTAGACTCACTCATCCAGCGCTACGATGATCTCTATAAGGAATTTGCACAATCGGAGGCAGAACGATGGCGGGCATAGGATTCGAACTGCAAAGGCTGTTGAAACGCGGCACTCTCTTGGCCACCATTCAGGCCTTTGTGTATGGTGCCATGGTGGCCTCCGGCCCCATGATCCTCACCGTCATTGCCGTCAGCGTGATCGGCTGGCTCAGTCGTTCCCTGCTCTCCGATGGCGCGCTCAAGTTGTTTACCCTGACCATCACGTACACTTTTGCCTTTTCACTGATTTTAACCGCGCCTTTTCAGCAGCTCCTCACCCGTTACATCGCGGACCGATACTTCGCCAAAGACCTGCGCAATCTCTTTGGCGGCTTCATGACCATCACCGCTTTCGTGCTCGGGCTCGCCCTGCTGGTATCCGGTACGTTCTATCGGTTGCTCATTGTCACCGTACCACTGGATAATGTGGCATTGTACAAGATAGCCGGTGTGGTGGTGTTCATTGGTCAGTGTTTCATTTGGCAGCTCATGGCGTTCATCAGCACCAGTAAAGAATATCAGAAAATTTTCCTGGCCTACATTCTCGGCACCATTGCCAGCATCACAAGCGCATTCTTTTTTATCAAAAAAATTGGCGTGGTTGGAGCCCTGGCCGCCTATGGCGTCGGTCAGTGGCTGATCGCGCTGATCATCTTCTGGATCGTCATCCGTGGCCTGAACAAACGCCGCTGGGTGGTCCTGAACGTATTCAAAACTTTCAAGCAATATCCACTCATTGCTCTAAATGGCTTCTTCATGACCCTGGGCATCTGGATTGACAAATTTGTGTTTTATGCGCACGTTCGCCAGACCTTTGGCGGAAACCTATTTTATAGCTTTACCTTCTACGATGTTCCGAGTTTTCTTGCCCTGATGTCTCTGGTGCCAGCGATGACCTATTTTCTCATACTGGCCGAAACCCATTTCTATACCGATTTCAAGAAATTCATCGACAATGTGCTGCACCATCCGCTGCTGAAGATCGAGCAGAAAAAGCACGAGATGCTGGATTCACTACAAACCGGCATGTGGGGCATTGCCCGAATCCAGGGCGTTTTCTCCCTGTTGGTGATCATTTTCGCCGGTCCGTTAGTAATCTTCCTGGGTTATCAGGGCCTGTCGATTCCCCTGTTCCGCATCCTGATCCTCGCCAGCTTCTTTTACATTCTCACGCTCACGCTTAACGTGTTTTACCTATATTTCGAATTCCGCAAGGAGGCGCTGATCATGAGCATGACGTTTTGCATCGGAAATGCGCTGTTTACCCACGTCACGGCATTGTTGGGTACACGCTACTACGGGCTTGGCATGTTGATTTCCGCTCTGGGCACCTTACTTTTTTTCTGGCCCCATCTAATTCGGAAAGTCTCGCGTATCGACTATATGCTATTCTCGCAGCAGCCCATCGAAGATGCATTTGAAACTAGCCGACGGGCCGGCGTCCGCAGGTGGCTGCGGCATTGGAAACGAAAAAAACCAACCCGAGAACACGAAGTTGAATGGACGTTCACGAGTTTTTGACATGAGAACGATTGCACAAAAAATAGCCGTGCTAACTACTGTATTGGCCATCACCATGGCTACTATGCAAGTGCCGGCATCGACGCCAAGTCGCGGCAAGGCTGCAAATCTTTTGCAATCGCTGCTGGCCCGCGGCGATCAACAAGCGCTGCAGCGAGCAGTGCAATCGCTGGCCGCGCGCACCGATTTGCCGCCACGGGAGGTGGTGGGAATTGGCCGCATGTTGATCGATTCCGGTCATACGCAATGGGCCATCGATTTCCTCAAAGCGCAACATTCGAAGCGACCTCGGTCTTTCACGATCGGGCGCGTGCTGGCCGAAGCCTACGTGGAGAGCAACCACCTCGACCGTGCGATTGCGCAGTATCAGGCCCTGGCCAGGCTCGCCCCGGACAGCGTGGCGATCCATTTGCGGCTTGGCGAGATCGCGCTCTGGCAGGAGCGCCAGGATATTGCCACAGCGGCGTACGAAACGGCATTAAAAATCCAGCCCCAAAACCGGGTGGCTCTGTCGAAATTGCGGCAGTTGTATTTGTGGAATGAAAAGCTGGAAAAGGCTTACCAGATCGAGAAAGTGCTGTTGAGACTGGAGCCCGACAACGCCGATCTCTGGAAAGAACATGCGCAGCACGCACGCTGGCTGGAAAAACAGCGCGAGGCCATCCGGGCCTGCAAGCGCTATTTGAAGCTCCGGCCGCAGGACATGGAAGTCTGGGTGTGGCTGGGGGAGGGCTACTTGTGGACGGATCAGCCGCAAAAGGCCGAACCGATTTTTCGCTTCATTCTGACGCACGATCCGACCAATTTGAAGGCTCGATTGTACCTGGCGCAAATACTACAGTGGCAGCCCGGCCGCTGGAAAAAAGCGCGCCAGCATTTCGAATTTATTCTGCGCCACCAACCCGGGCACGCCGCCGCGCGCGAGGGTTTGCGGCTGCTCCGCGAAAACTACGGACCGCGCACCCGCACCCTGGCCAGCTATTACACCGATTCCAATCGGCTGCAAAAGACGCGCCTCACCGGAGCGTACGAGCGATTTGTGAGCGACCATTGGCAAATGGAATGGCAAACGTATTATTTCGGCATGGCCGAAGACAAGCCGATCGGCACGGTGCGCGTTGCCGGCCTCGGCGGGGCTCTGCGCTTGAATCGGACTCTGTCATCGCGGCTCCAGTTCATGGCAACGGCCGGGGTTCTGCGTTTCCAGTCGTCGGAATCGTTCGCCACCTTGCGGCTACAAAGCGATTTTGTTTTCCGAAATGGTGTGTTCGCGGCGCTGTATTATCAGCTCAGCCCGGTGGAAGACGGGGTGCTGGCGATCAAGAACCGCTATCGCGCGCATCGGCTGGGACAGAGTTTCTCTGGCCGGTTCGGGAGCCGGTTGCAGATTTTCATGGATGGCCAACTGGCCTGGTACAGCGACGGCAATCGAAAATCTATTTTTTATGGCACAGCGGAATTCCGATTCTTTGGCCACAAGCCCTCGATGCATCTGGCCGGCATTTTCTCTTATGAAAATACAACGATTCAGTATGCCAATAGCACCCCCTACTGGACGCCATCCCACTTCTGGTCGCGCAGCCTCGGTGGCGTGATCCGGTACCCATTTGCCGCCAATCGGATCATCAAAGCCGGTTTGTACCTCACCCGACAACCCGGCAACGAAACCGCCCGCAACGGCTTCATCGAGCTGGATTGGCGGCTGAGCCGATTTTCGCATCTGCGCCTGGCCTACCGCGATTTCGGCTCGCAATTTTACGCCTATCAGTACATCGAAGCCGGATTCTGGATTCGCTGGTGATGTTATGAAGCGCGGCGGGATATCATTCCGGAGTGTCATCCAAATCCCCGTAGCCCGGCCCCGCGCAGGGAGGATATATTGACGTGATTCCAGCTCGGCCGCCCTTTAAGGAGGTGAGACTACAGGTCCATCTGCGCGCTCTTCGCGTCCTCCGCGGCTTGCTCTGCTTACCTTAACCCGGCAGGGATGGCAGCCCTGCCCGCGTGGGGGTTCCCTCCACATTCTCGTATTGCGGTTTGACTTTGCATGCATGGATTGCGGGTCGTGATATCATTCCGACATGGTCGGTGGGACCGAATCTTCGGCCTCCCATTTGGACAGCGTGCGCCGGTTGCGGATGAGAATGATGAAAAAAACCAAAAAAAACAGCACAATGATGCCCAGCCAGAGCAAGGTATCAAATTCATGAAAAATGCTCCAGCGGTATTTTTTCTCCAGATAGAACCGCCATTCCCGCTCGAAGCTGGGCAGCGTTTGCCCAAACGTTTTCTGGAATGCAAACCGGAAGTCGCGCACCGTGCGCAGGTTCTCCAGCAGTTTGGCAATGGCGCTCTCGCCGTACTGCTCCACCATGAACGTCACGGCCAGAAACGATTCGAAATAGGCCAGATGCGCCTTGCCCTGTTTGAACGACAGCACGGCATCGATGGCATCGAGCGGGATGAGTTGTTTGGTGACCTGCGCCCGGGAAATGGTTTTGCCCTCGAGGTATCCCGGGTCGCCGGAAAAATAGATGGACACCCCCTCATTGAACCAGCGCGGAATCGGCGCGTGGTTGGTCATTTGCCCCAACACAATGTGCATGACTTCGTGCATCACCAGGGTTTTGAGCGAACCCGAGCTGCGCGCCCAGCGCGGCGATTTCAGCACGATGATCTGCTTTTGCGGATCGGCCACGGCCTCGCCCCAGTGCGGAATCGCCCCTCCGGTGAGCCGCAAATAGCTCTGATACGAAGGGGCGATGAAAATTCCGACAGGCGATTGCAGCTCGAATTCAAGATCGTGCTGAATCAGCGGAAATTCTTCCCGCAAGATATTGGCGATAGCTCGGGCATTCAGCGAATCTTCCGGCTGGTGATAGATGTTAAACGGTTTTGACGGCAAATTGCGCCAGATGGACCGGTTTTGCCCGGTTACCGGCGCAGCCAGCCAGAGTATCAAACAATATCCCCACAACAGCCATCGCAACATGATTACTCTCGCAATGCCTGATCCAGATCGGCGATGAGGTCCTCTGCATCTTCGATGCCCACGGATAGCCGGATGAGCCCGTCGGTGATGCCGATTTTGGCGCGCATATCCGGCGGCACGCTGGCGTGCGTCATGGAAGCCGGATGGCAGGCCAGGCTTTCAACGCCGCCGAGGCTTTCGGCCACGGTGAACAACCTGAGTTTGCGCATTACGTTCTGCGCCGTGGCGAAATCCGGCACGAAAAACGTAACCATGCCGCCGGAGCCGGAATCGCCGTAGGGCGTTTTCTGCTGCCTCAGCGCCAGCTCGTGCTGCGGATGCGACGGCAGGTGCGGATACAGCACCCGCTCCACCCGTGGATGCTCTACCAGAAACTTCGCGATTCGCAGGGCATTTTCGGCGTGCGCGCGCATGCGCAGCGCCAGGGTTTTGGTGGCGCGCAGCACCAGCCAGCAGTCGAACGGACTGGGCACGCCGCCGGCGGCGTTTTGCAGAAACGCCAGCCGTTCGGCCAGGTCATCCCGCCCGGTGACGACCACGCCGCCGATGACATCGCTGTGGCCGTTGATGTATTTGGTGGTGCTGTGCAGCACGAGATCGGCGCCGAGTTCCAGCGGGCGCTGAAAATACGGACTCAAAAAGGTGTTGTCCACCACCAGCAGCGCGTCGCGCTCGTGCGTCAGGCGCGCAATTTGCTCGATATCCGACAGCACCAGCATCGGATTGGTTGGCGTCTCCACGAACACCATGCGCGTTTCCGGCCGCCAGGCCGCTCGCACGGCGTCCAGGTCGCTGGTATCCACCCACGACATGCGCAGGCCAAAATTTTCCATGATTTTGGTAAAAAACCGGTACGTACCGCCGTACACGTTTTCCGTGGCAATCACGTGATCCCCAGCTTTCAAAAGCTGTGCCACGGTGTTGATGGCGGCCATGCCACTGGCAAAGGCAAAACCATGCTTTCCGCTTTCCAGCGCCGCAATATTCTGTTCCAGCGCCTCGCGCGTTGGATTTTGCGTGCGGCCGTACTCATATCCGGTATGTTCGCCCGGTCCGCTCTGCGCGTAGGTCGAGGTCTGAAATAGCGGCATAATCACAGCGCCCGTTCGGGGGTCCGGCGTCTGTCCGGCGTGCACGGCATCGGTTGAAAATCCCATATTGGTCTCCTGTCGTTCTACATGGCGATAAACATGATCAGGTCGGATTTGGTGATGATGCCCACCAGCTTGCCTGAATCCTGCACCAGAATGGCCGGCGCGCTTTTGCTAAACACGCTCTTGGCCCTGTCAATGGTATCGTTGATATCCAGAATCGGGAAACTGGGGTCCATGATGTCGCGTACGGGCGCGGTGATCAGGTCCTGGTTTTCAAGAATTTTGCTCATCATGTTGCTTTCTTCCAGGCTGCCAATGGCCTGCCCATTTTCGATCACTGGCAACTGCGAAATGTTATTGGCTTCCATCGTATCGAACGCCACGCGCACCGATGTTTCCGGCGTCACCGAAATTAGCGGCGTCAGATTGTTGTGTTTCGATTCCAGTACTTCGCGAATGGTGATCTGCTCGATTTCCAGGAATCGGTTCTCGCGCATCCACTCGTCGTTGTAAAATTTGGATAGGTAGCGTTCGCCGGTGTCCGGCAGCAGCACCACCACTACCTTATCTTCAGGCAACGTTTTCGCCACGCGCAGCGCCACGGCCGCCGCCAGTCCGGCGGAGCCGCCCACAAACAGGCCCTCTTCACGCGCCAACCGCCGCGCGGTCTGGAACGACTCCTTATCGCCGACCGTGTACACGTCGTCGATCAGGCTGAAATCCAGCGTGCCAGGAATGATGTCTTCGCCGACGCCTTCCACTTTGTACGGTGTGGCCGGAATCAATTTTTTGGTGTAAAAATACTCGCGCAGAATCGATCCCTGCGGATCGGCGCCAATGACTTTGATGGCCGGATTTTTTTCTTTCAAAAATTTCGCCGTGCCGCTGATGGTGCCGCCTGTGCCCATGCCGGCTACGAAGTAATCGATCTTGCCGCCGGTTTGCTCCCAGATTTCCGGACCGGTGGTCATGTAATGGGCCTGTGGATTCTCCGGATTGAAATACTGATTGGCTAGAATGGCGTTCGGCGTGTCTCGTACGATTTTCTTCGCCACTTCGTAGTAGCTTTCCGGCGAATCCGGCGGTACGGCCGTAGGGCACACGATGACATCCGCGCCGTAGGCCTTAAGCAGGCGAATTTTTTCCTGACTCATTTTATCCGGCATGGTAAAAATGGCCTTGTAGCCTTTGACCGCCGCAATCAGCGCGAGGCCGGCGCCGGTGTTGCCGGAGGTCGCCTCGACAATGGTGCCACCCTTTTTGAGTTTGCCTTCCCGCTCCGCGGCTTCGATAATGAATTTGGCGATGCGGTCCTTGACTGAGCCCCCCGGATTGAAATATTCCACTTTCGCCAGCACCTGCGCTTTCATCCCCCGCGTCACTTTGCGCAAACGCACCAGTGGCGTTTGTCCGATAGTATCCATTATGGAATCATAAATTTTGCCACTCATACAGTGCTCCTGTTTTTGCGGTCATGCACCTTTTAGTGTTTAAACCTTTCACCTATTTTCACATAGAGCGACACACTTTGTCCCCCGTTTCGACTTCGATTCCGATGCATGATCGAACGACAAAGCCGGCGGCAGCCCCCAAGTGCGTCCCCCCGACTCCATGAGAACAAGCGGTGATCGGATTATACTCCCCCCAAAAGACAACATCGACAGCGTCCGAGCCACCGCCAACTTCCTTTCCCTAATCGATGTATTGGAAAACCGGCCATCATATACAAAAAAGGCCACCCCTTAAAATACGGTGGCGGCCTTCATAGAGTCAAGCTCCTTTTTCAACTGAGCTGATCGATGATCAGATCCACCAGAGCAATCAGCACTTTGCGCACGCTCGTCGGATCGAACACATTGCAAAAAATGAACGAACCGTGCTTGTCAATGGGGATGCCGAAATCAAAAGCGGATGGCAATACGGGTACGCGGCCCTCGGTGTGGCCGGCCACCACAACCACCGCATCATAGCGGCTGATGAGGGTATCGACTAGCTTCTGACATTTGCGGAAGGATTCAACATCTCCCCAGCGAAACAGCACCACGAAGCCAAGCAATTTGCTGGAAATCAAATCCCAGGAGATGGCGTTTTCATCCTCGGCGAGAGAAATACCGTACAGATGCAACAGCAACTGATCATTGACGTGGAACTGACCAAAGGTGAGTCGATCGTTTTGCACTTCCACCGTATCGGCGATGGATTTGACAAACGCGCGCTCTTCTTCCGCATTTGCACCGACGATGGCAATCTCACCGATTCGCATGCGCGGCCTCACTCACAGCAACGGGCTTGTTGGTGGGATTGTTTTTAGGCTGGTTGTTTCTGACGCCCGATAGCAGCTTCTCCCGGATCAGGATAAGCTCACTACGGTTCAGGCAAATTCGGTGCGGCAAAGGTCCATAACCACGACGGCGATCGTACCGACGGCGTTCGCCCCGACGACGCTCCACCCGCCGGCGCTCGTTCTGCATCGACAGGGTCTGCGGCTTGCGGAACAGCGCCGAAAACACGCCTTCCATCACCTGGATGCGGGAATTGCCGTTTTCAGGAAAAACTTTATATTTTTCCAGATACTCTTCGGTCATCACCATGTTCTTTAATGGTGCTTCCATCACCGCGCCCTTCTGAAACAGCCCCCGGAACAGCCGCAATGCTTTGATATCGTCAAACGCGCTCTGCTCGACAATGTCGATGATGCGCTTGCGGCCATCGATCATAACCATGATTTGCTGTTCGTCTTTATTGATCTGCTGATTTTTTATGTCCGGCGCTTTCAGCACCACCGATTGCAGCGACGGCAACTCTTTGGAAAGCTGCTCCCACCGGTACAATCGGGTCACCCCTTCAGAAATCAGATCCGGCGTGTCCACAAAAATATTCCGCGTGCGGTCATGCTCCATCATGGACACGGAGAACTGACCTTCATTCCAGGTGAACATGCGCAGTAGCGCGGCCCTGGCATCCAGGTTGTCCAACTCCGCATCGATCACCTCGCCCTGGGTGACATACACTTTGCCCTCGCGGCCGCCTTTTTGCAGGCGCAAAATGGCCGTCTTTTTGCCGACTTCCAGCGTCTGCAGCAAATCCACCAGCGACATCTCGGACAACGAGCCACTGAAGCCCGGAGTATTCACCCGGCTGGAATCTTGAACACTGTGCGCTTCTTTAATCAGAATTTCCAGCCGCGCCAGCACTTCATCCACCTCGAACGGCTTGTACAGGAAATCATCCACATCCAATTCCAGCCAGCTTAGCCGTTCGTCAATGGAGCGTGGATGACTGGCAAACACGATCGGAATGATTTTGGGAGACGCCGCTTCACGGAGTTGCGGCAGCACTTCGGCAGGGTCAAAATCGGGCAGACGGGGTTCTATAAGCACGAGGTCCGGACGCAAGCTCTCCAGATATGGCAGCAGATCGCCGGCGGTCTTGGCGATCCGCACTTCGTATCCTTCGGCAATAAGGCTCTTTCGGAGATCATGTATGTCATAATCGAAATGATCCGCGATTAGTATTTTGCGTCGACCTTCCATCCTCTTGCTCTCGAGGTGCAGTCAAAGTTCTCCGCGCTTTCAGGTGTCATTTTTTTCCTGCCAGCGTCTTAAATTTTGATCCGCCAGCATGGCCTGCAAGAACTGAAGCATGCTGGTAGAATCATCTAGATCTACACTCTGGATCAGATCGAGCTTATCCGCACCGATCAAATCGCGCACGGTTTCCACTGAAAAGTTGCGCACGCCTTTGGACTCCACAAGGGCGATGGCAAACGGCTTTTTGTACTTTTTCTTCAGCGCATTATATAGGTAACTGACGTAATCTAAATTCGCGCGCGAATTCGCCTCGATCAGCAATGCATAGCCGGCGAAGCCATCGGCCAGGCTATCGAGAAGCTGGGTGAACTGTTGTTCCATGGAAACGCCCACGACCACCAGATTCTGATCACCCACTTCGCGCTCGCCCACGCCCAGATATTCGAAAACTTTGCTCTGGAACTTCTGAATCGGCGCGTTTTCCAATACGAAGTTAGAGAATTTTTCGATGTATTCGATTTTGGCGCCAATGAGCACGAACTTGGCCGGCGGCGCCAGTGCCGTCTTGGCCAGCTTTTCCAGCAACCGCTCCAGCCGCTTCGACATTTCCGGCTCGAGTTTGGCCCCTGTCGGTTCAACCGTTTCGCCGCCTGGTTTGAAAATATGTTCGATATCTGGGAAATGGCCGGTGTCCTGCGGAATTTTAGGCAACCCGCGCCTGGGCAGCGTTTTGATCGGCCGGAACACCTGCGGCGCAGGTTCTGTGTTTTCTTGTACCGGCCTACCTGAGGAAGACTGTTTTGCTCCCGGCGGCTCGGACGGCTCCGAGCTCTCCGCGACGGTCGGCCGCTTTGATTCTGTCTGCGGTGGCTCATTCAGAGTATCGTCCGGTTTCAGCGTATCCACATCGATTTCGAAATGCCGTGCCATGGTCTCTTCCAGCTCGGTCTTATCAGGTTCCACGGCAAAATTCACCCCCAGGTCGGGATTCTCGGCATTGGAATCGGATGTCGGAAGGGTGGGAATCAGAATTTCATCCGTTGGCTCATCATTATCCTGGCCAGGAACATCAGGCTCACTGGAAACATCGCCAAGTTTAAATTTGGCGATGGCTTCCAATATATCCAGGTCCGGCTTGAACGCCTTCATGCTCAACGGCTCAGGATAGATAAGCTGGTCTTGCGTGCTGTCCGTAAACGCCGGCGCTTCCATGCCATTGGAATGCAGCACATACTCGGCTTGCGCCTCATCGCGAACCGGTTCATCGGTGAGTGCACTGCCGGGCTCTTCCATCGTCACGGTGTTGCCGTTGGAACCGGCCGTGCTGGCCGAGACATCCAGTGGCTCGTTTTCGGCCGTCGGTTCCGGCACAGGGTCGGCTGCGGATATGACGTCCGATGTCGGTTTCGGATGAGCTGCTTCTTTGGTGGCGGCGTTTTTGTCGGCCTGTGCTATTTTTTCACCGCTGGCGGCCGGCCGGGCTTCTACCTCAGACCTTTGGCTGAGAACGTCGAGGCTATTCATATCTATATCATGAATATTAAATACGGCAGACGAACCGTTCTCTGGCGGCGGTTGCTGGTCACTGGTATCCGCGTCAACCGACGCTTGTTCTATCGGTCTATCTTTGTTCACATCGGCGATTTTGATTTCCGCTGGCTTCGCTTCGGCTGCGCTCCCCGGCTTGATGAATCCCTGCTGGTACAGCTTTACCAGCCGCTCCAGGGTCTTCAGATCATCGTACGAACTCTCGTCGATGATCTGCATGATGTCCCGCTTGCCGTCGATCAGCGTGAGAAATTTGGCGGCCTCGACACTCAATTCTTTTTTGCTCAAAATCTTGCGGAAATTGTCGGTCAGCACACACGTGGTTTCCGGCGACGGCAGCATCTTAAACAGCTTTTCGCGTTCTTCGATCCGTTTGAACCCGTGCAGCAGCAGCCCGAGATTGCTCACCGAAATGGTATCCTCAACCTGCACCTCTTTGAAAGTCATAATAAAATGGCCCCGCCGCCAGGGCAGCATTTGATAAACCGCTTTTTCTGCCTTGAGCGTGCCGAGAGTCGCATGCACCACCGCGCCATTGCGGAAATAGATTTCGCCGTTTTTGTTGTTTTCGTTATAAACGCTCAACACGCCGGACTTACGCTCCACGCCGAAATTTTCGATGAGATCGGCAACGCTGTACTCTTCCAGCCGGCCAACCAGCTTGCGCGTCGGCTCCACCTCTTCGTTGCGCATGCGTTCCATGCGCCGAAGTATCATTCGAATGCGTGCGATCACTTCTTTGACATGCAGCGGCTTGATCATGTAATCTTTCACGCCACCGCGCAGACTGCGCACACGGTCCTGAATCTCACGGCGATTGGTCAGAAACATGATGGGAATGGCGGCGGTGGTCGGCTCCTGCTTAATCCGCTCCAATAGCTGAAAGCCGTCCAGCTTCGGAAGGCTCACTTCGGAAAGGATGAGGTCCGGGCGCTCGGTATAGACTTTCTCCCAGGCTTCCTGGCCGTCCACCGCAGCGAGGACAGTAAACCCGGAAGATTCGAGACCCTCTCGCAGAATTTGCAGATTTTTCGGGTCTGCATCAACAACAAGAATGACAGGATTTTCCATCATTGGAAGTCAGATTTGCTCTCGGCAGGTTAAGGGTGAATTCAAAGCAAATCTAAAATAAACATATTTATAAGTTCAGTCAAGTAAATTTTAAAAGAGGCATCTGCGCAACAACCAAAATTCGCTGGACCCAGACCGTATTTTACTGAAATTTCATAAATTTCCACCCGGCATAGGTGAGTATGCAGCAAAAAGCGGCTTCTTCGTTGCGCACAACCATAAGCCAGCGTGATGGAGAGGGGGGAGGCCATCATAGCCCGAAAGAAGAATATGCCTCAAATCCTTAAGACTGCATGTCCGCTTCCAGCGCTTTGACAAACTGAACGATTTTTGGATCCGCCTTTTCCATCAATTCTCGTTCGAGAATTCCATAGAACAGCCGGATCCGTTCCACGATTTTTCCACATCGGGTACAGGTAAGCAGGTGGAGCTCGAAATCGCGAAAAACCTGTGGATATTTGTGTGCCCGCAGCAACAGTTCCTCAATCGTCCTGGCACTGGGGCAGTCATCCTGCAGCCGCCTGATTCTGTTGAATTCTTGCATTGGATTTCACGCGCCTGATTATGTATGTTGCTTTCTTCCTGTCACACTTGAATATACAAACATACATAATCATTGGCGTAAAATCAAAGCAAATCTTTTAAATATTCCCGATACCATTTTTTGGTGAGCTTGCCCAGATACTCAAAAATCGTGCGCTCTTCGCGGCGATATTGCTTCTGGGTCAGCTCGGGCATGTACTTGCGCAGATGCCGATAGTAGCTCTCGATCTTCTTGCTGTGGGTGATGTCTTCCAGAACGTCGGCCAAGGTGCGGTAGTAGATTTCGCCTTTTTTCGGGCTGATCTTGCCTGAAGCCACGTATTGCTTTTCAATCTTTGCTCGTACTTTGCGCAGCACATTGCGCTTGGCCTGGTTGATTTCCTGCATCTTCACATAATCAAACGGCGACTTTTCCTCGATCTGGGCCAGCAGGCGGCTGCGCACCACCTCGAGGTTGGTGTGCCGGATCAACCGGGCGATGATGTCGGTCGGCAGGCAATTCTGGTAACGCTCGTCCTCAGCCACAACGCGAAGCATTTTGCGTATGCTGATCGATACGTGATCTTTGGGATTGTAATCGTCCAGATACGCCGTACGCAGTACCTTTTCCGGAATGGTTGGCTTGTCCTTCCGCAGATATACCGGATCGATGTCTTCATCCTTTTTCTCATAGCCGAAGTCATCGTATCCGTCATCATGACCGGCAGCGACACCGGCAAAGACTTCTTTGCGGAAGAACACGTATTCTTTGCCCATCTCGCGGAAGGTGCCCAGGTCCTTCGCGTTTTTCACCGCAACGCGGATATTACGGATGATTTTAGCCCCCTCAGGATCCCGTTCTTTAAAAATACGTGACAATTCTTGTTTGGTCTTCTTGATAACCAGGCGGCGAAGAAGGATGAGAAGTTCTACCGAATCAGGTGGTGGATCCTGCGCCAGATGAGGTTCAAAATATCGCTTGAGCTGGACAAATTCGCCCTGCTCGTTACGCATAAACAGTCCGGCGACACAATCGATGGCCATGTCTTCCAGTTCGTTGCTACGCTCGCGACGTTCCCATCGAATGTGCTTGCCGATAATTTCTTGATACTTGAGATAACTGAGAGAGATCTTTTGAACCAAATTCACAAAAGCAATAAGCTCTTGCTGTGAATACTCCCCGGTACAAATGCGCGGAATAAGCCGACGAAGGTTCTTGCTGTCCATGTTGCCCATTCTTTTGATGCGTGAAAATCCCCAGTTGATTTGTCAGGCGACCTTAAAGCAAAATCTATACCACTTTTTAAATAAAATTTCATCATAAAATATTGATTTTAAGCTTAAAAATAATACAAAATCATAACAAATTTAAATAACAGCCTCTATCCTTGTACTTCCGTGAAACATTGTATCAAGTTGAGACTCAAGGACGTTTCTTTAAACACAGGCAGATTTTTGTCATTTTTCTGGGACACGACTAAAGGTTTTGAAAATACTACCGAAAACATAGGATACTCCTAAAGTTGCCCCTTTTATTTTCTGCGTAAACGCCCCCGATTTGTCCTGCAAAAATGTTACAATTCGTACATTTCCATTCCATGAGGATGCAACCGATAGGATTTGGAGAAATTTTTCAAGGGAGACAGGTTCCAAAACTGCCGGTTTTTGTATCCGGAATTCTGGGTGCGCAGTGCCTACACATTCATCTCTCGTCGCCCAATTCATTGAAAAAGCCGTCTGAATCGCCCTACACTTCTCTCTTCTTCAACTGCCGAAATTTCGGAGAACACCCCTCGCCGTTTTTTCAGGCATTTGCTTGTATTGGATTTCCAATTCAGGCAAGCTCCCATCTGCGTTTTATCCGCGTCGTCCCGTGGCTATAATGAGAATTAGCACTGGTTTGGACATTCAGAAGCTTTTTCAAATGTATTTCAATCATTAACCATATCTGCCCCCGTCGATATTGACATAAAAAAAAAGCCCACAGCAATTGTGGGCTTTTTTATGGCTGAATGTTGCATTCCAACTATTTGTTGACCATCGGCAGGCCGTATTTTTTAGCCTTGCGGTAAATCGTCGCTCGGCCGATGCCAAGCTTTTTGGCTGTTTTGGAGATATTGCCCTCACATTCGAGCAGCGCCTGCCGCAGCGCCTCTTCTTCCAGTTTTTCAATCCAGCTCGATAGCGTACTTTCTTTTTCGTACACTTTACGTTCAGCGATGGCACGGACGTTTTGAGGCAGGTCTTTTGGCGTGATTTCGTCAGTGCTGGCCAGCAAAACCGCGCGTTCGATGGCGTTTTCTAACTCGCGCACATTGCCCGGCCAGCTATAATTCATCAGCAGCTCCATAGCATCCGGCGCAATGCCGTCGATGTTTTTGTTTTCCTGCTTGCTGAATTTATCCAGAAAATGCGCGGCCAACAGTGGAATATCTTCCTTGCGCTCGCGCAGCGGTGGTAATTTAATCGGGAACACGGAGATGCGGTAATACAAGTCTTCACGGAAGCTTCCGTTTTTTACCGCTTCTTCGAGATCGACATTGGTGGCCGAAATGACGCGCACATCCACTTTGACCAGCTCGTTGCCGCCCACACGCTCGAATTCGCGCTCCTGCAGCACTCGCAGCAGTTTTGCCTGGGTCACTTGCGTCATCAGGCCAATTTCATCCAGAAAAATGGTGCCGCCGTTAGCTACCTCAAATTTGCCGATGCGTTTGCCGGTGGCGCCGGTGAACGCGCCGCGCTCATGGCCGAACAGCTCGCTTTCCAGCAGTGATTCCGGCAGGGCGGAACAGTTCACAGCCACAAACGGCTTGTTGGCCCGCTTGCTCTGGTAATGAATCGCGCGAGCGATCAATTCCTTTCCCGTGCCGCTTTCACCCTGGATCAGTACCGTTACATTGCTGTCGATGATCTTCTCCATGGCACGGAACACTTCCTGCATCCTGCCGCTCTGGCCGATGATGTTATCGAAATGGTATTTCTTCTTCAGCTCGGTGCGCAGTTCATCCACTTCCCGCTTGAGTGAGCTGGTCATCAACGCGTTTTTTACCGTAACCAGCAAACGATCGCCTGGGAACGGTTTGGTAATAAAATCATAGGCGCCGAGTTTCATCGATTGCACCGCTTTTTCGATGGTACCATGAGCAGACATCATAATGACCGGAATGCGCGGGTCCTCCTCACGAATGCGCTTCAGTGTCTCGATGCCATCGATGCCCGGCATCTGGATATCCAACAGAACCAGATCAGGAATTTCATCGCGAATGGCCTTCAGGCAGGATTCTCCATTGAGGGCGGTGCGGACTTCATATTCTTTGGTTTTCCGCAGGTTGATTTCAATCATCTTGCAAATATTCTTGTCATCATCGACGACAAGAATGGAGTACTTCGGCCTGCTCACGCGCTCAACTCCATAGTTTGACGTTCTTGAAGTTCAAGGGGCCATCCCGGTCAACAACTCATCATAGAGCATCTCATTCGATAACTCGTTGCATTTTCAGCATCTAAAATACAAAAAACCCCTCTGTATCGCAAGAAATTTTTAATTGCTCATTTTTATAAAAAGATCAAGAATTTAAAATGATTTAGCTGTAACGATTTTGCATGCATAGCTTATTTGTCATTCCGGCTTTCAGCGGTATCCAGAAGGGAGTTCCTGAAATGCCGGAATCTCATTCCCGGCGCGTTCCTTTCTCATTTCCTCCTTCCCGGATTTAACCTGGAAAGGAGGAGAAAGAGATTCCGGTTTTTTGCGTCATTCCGCGAAAGGGGAATGGCGAAAAAACCGGAATGCCAAAGTCAATTGCGAAATTGTGGATGCGGTTGAATAGTTGCATTTACTTTTACCATTCAGCTACCATAAAATTGTAAAAATCATCTTGTAGAAATGGCGGAAACTGCAGAGAAAAATCAAAGGCCAACCGTGTTTCATTCGCGTTCCTCCGTAGCTCTCAAAAAGTATAGCCAATCTTCGGTGCTGCGGGAACGCAGGGGCATGTTATCTATTACTGCCCACAAGGGGCGGGGGCTACTTGCTTTTTTCTGGTAGCCAGAGAAACCTCTTCGTGTTCCAAAAACGTCAGAACCGTTCTTGCATTTTCCCCTGAATATCCTGCATAAACTCCTGCAAACGTTCCAGGGAGAGGTGCACACCAATTTCCAGAACCAGAACCGGTACCTTGTCGGTTTTCGCCATGGGCTCCAGCTTGATCCAGTCCTTGCCGGTGGTCACCACAAAATCCGCCCCAGTCACGCGCCACGCCTGCCGGAGCTGTCGCCAATCGTTTTCCTTATATACATAATGATCCCGAAAGGCGAATTTCTGCACCATGTCTGCGCCCAGAGTTGTCAGCATGTCAAAAAACCTGGCTGGCCGGGCAATGCCGGCCACGGCCACGACCCGGGCCTTCTTTAAAATGTCGGTTGCATGATGCCGCTGTTTGAGCGGCTCCCAAACGCCCGTCGGCGCAAACTCGATGAACGCCGTGGGACCGGCGAAATAGGGTTGCCACGGCTGCCGTTGAGCGTCCACGGTTTGGCCGGAAATCCAGAGCCAGTGGGCGCGCCGGAGTGAACGCAGCGGCTCCCGGAAAAATCCGGCCGGCAAAAGATGCGGCGCCGCCCGATACTGCGCCGGGTCGAACAGCACCAGGTCGAGATCCCGGCGCAACCGGCGATGCTGAAAACCGTCATCGAGCAGGATCACCCGCACGCCGAAATCGCGCACCAGGATCCGGCCGCCCCGCACCCGGTCTTCATCGACCACCACAGGCACCTGCTGGGTGCGCAACGCCAGCCAGTACGGCTCGTCGCCGACTTCCTGTGGGGTGCACAGCGGCCCCTCGCCGCGGGAAACCAGCACCGTGCCGCGTGTACGCCGGCCGTAGCCGCGAGACAAAATGCCCACGCGAACCCCGGCGCGCGTGAGTTCCTGGCTTAAAAACAGCGTCACCGGAGTTTTGCCCGTGCCGCCGACCGAAATATTGCCGACGCTGATCACCAGCGCCTCCACCGCATGGTTTTCCAACCATCCGCGGTCATACGCGGCATTTCGCAGGGCAATGCCCAGGCCGTACAACAGCGAAAGCGGCCACAGCACTGCTTGCACGAGCTTATTTTCAAAAATAGGCATCTGCCTGGCGTTCCTGCTCGATCATTTTCTGTTCCATTTGCCGGCGGAAGGCCTCGAAGGCTTCGCCTTCCAGATCGGCAGGCACGGCGATGGGCTCGGAATAGATCGCCACACTGCGGCTGAAAGGCTTCCATAAATAAAACCGATCCCAGGAGCGGAATTGCACATAGCGGCTGGAGGCATAGGTGAGCAACAACAGGTAGGCGCCGGATTTGCTGGCTAGCGAGATGGCGCCGGGCTTGAACACATGGCGCGGGCCGGTGGGGCCGTCCGGCATAATGGCGGCGGCCGCGCCGTGGCGCAGCGCTTCCAGCATTTGCCGGCTGGCGCGCTTGCCACCGCGGGTGCTGGAGCCGCGGATGGTGCCAAATCCGAGCTTGCGGATCGTTTGCGCAATCATCTCGCCGTCGCGGTGCTCGCTGACCATAACCTGAATGTTCTGCCGCCGGTGGATGAACACCGGCAGCAAGATACGGCCGTGCCACACGCAAATGATGAATGGTTTTCCGCTTTCGCGCAATTGGAGAAAATGTTCCCGGCCGATGTATGTGATGCGCGTCAGGTGCCCGTAGAACAGGATGAACAGCCAGCCCAGTTTGGTGGCCATAAAAAAGATCAATCGGTCCTTTAATTTGCTTATTGGCATACCATCTCCGCAGCAATTTTCGCCACCCGCTCGGAAGCGCCCGGCGTGCCCAACTTTTCCCGCACGGTTCGCAATTTCTGTCGCATTTCCGCCAGCCGCGACGGATGCTGCAGCAGTGCGAGCATCTCGCTGGCGACCACATCCGGCTGAAACGCATCCTGAATGAATTCTGGCACCACGCGTTCGCCGGCCACGATGTTGGCCAGCCCGATGTGATCCAATTTCACCAAACGCCGGCCGATGGCGTAGGTCAGCCGCGACACCCGGTACACGATCGCCATGGGAGTGCCAAAGCAGGCCGTTTCCAGCGTAGCCGTGCCGGATGACACCAAGCACAGCGTGGCATGCTGCATGATGGCGTAGGTTGCGTGGTTCACCAGCGTCGCCCGCACCGACGGCCACTGCTGCAAGAACGGCCGGTAAAACGCCTCGTTCAGGTCCGGGGAGACCGAAACCACCACCTGCAATCCCGGATGCTGCTTCTGCATGATTTCCGCCGTGGCGAGCATGTCCGGCAGCAACCGGCGGACCTCCTGCTGCCGGCTGCCGGGCAACAATCCGAGAATCGGCACCTGATCGGCCAGATTGAATTTCTTGAAAAAGGCCGCTTTCGAGAGCTCCGGTTGCAGCCGCTCCAGCAATGGATGGCCGACAAAGGTGGTTTTGAGCCCGGCTTGCTGAAAAATGGGCACCTCGAACGGGAACACCACGGCGAGGTGATCGATGATGCGCGCCATTTTAGGAATGCGTTTCGCACCCCAGGCCCACACCTGCGGCGCGATGTAATACAGCACCGGCACCCCGGCCTGGTGCAGCCGCCCGGCCAGGCGCAGGTTGAAGCCGGGATAATCGATCAAAATGGCGCAGGCGGGCCGCCGCTGGCGCACTTCCTGTTCGATGTGCCGGAACACGCGCCGCAAAAACGGCAGATGCTTCACCACTTCGGTAAAACCGATGATCGCCATTTCGCGGGTGGTGTACAACTGCTCCTGTCCGGCTGCCAGCATTTGCTCCCCGCCGATACCGAACACGGCGTAATCCGGCAAAATCTGCTTGAGGGCGCGTACCACGCCGGCGCCATGCGCATCCCCGGACGGCTCACCGGCAATCATCAAAATATGCTTCGCGTCGCTCATCCCAGCCATTTCCACCGCGCATAAATGGCCAGACTCACGATCACATAGGTCATCAACGTATCACGCTCGGTGCGCAGCGCACGCGCCCAGCTCATCACCTGCACATCGTGTTTTTTGAACGGGGTCAATCGCGGAATGGCGCGTGGCACCTGTTTGCAATATTCAGCATAGATTTCGCCAAACGTCTTGCGCAGATACTCCTCTTCCAGCGAAACGATCATGCCGTATTGCAGAAAAAACAATCCCCAGAACACCAGCAGCATCCAAGGCATCCAGGCCCAGGCCATAATTACCAGACCGGTTCCCAGAAAAAAATTGCCCAGGTACAGCGGATTGCGCACGTAAGCAAACGGGCCGTGGGTGATCAGATCATCGCCGCCCACGCCGCTGGTGGTGCGCGTGGCGCCGCCGGCGTGGCGCACCGCCCAGGTGCGGAGCACCTCGCCCAGGATCACCAGCAGCAGGCCGGCCGTATAGGTGGTGGCCGTGGGTTCGGCAAAAATCAGCAGCGCAATCAGCAGCGGAATCGGCGTGTAACTGCGGTAATTGAAGAAAACCTCTCGAATGTCCATTCTCACCTCAATCGGTCGATTGGCGTTTGATAATCTCGGAAATTTGCGTGGCCACAGCCAGGGCGTTGCGGCCATCCTCGGCGGTCACCCGCGGCCGGCGGCCGTTCAGGATGGCCTGCACAAATTCCTCGAGCTCGATTTGCAAGGCGTTGCCTTCCGGCGCCTGCAGCCGTTCGTAATATACGTAGCGCGTGCGTTTGCCTTCCAGCTTGCCCATAATCACTCCGGTCGGCTCGCTCTCGGGCAAATTGGCCACCAACCGAAAGCGCTCGGTGATACCCTGCAAAAAATCAATAGAAATGTAACTATCCTTTTCGAACAGCCGCATTTTGCGCATCTTCTTTTGCGAGATGCGGCTGGCCGTGACATTGGCCACGCAGCCGTTGGCAAACGTGATGCGCGCATTGGCGATGTCAGGCTCGTCCGAGATTACCGCCACCCCGTTGGCCTCGATGCGCACCACCGGACTCTTGACCAGGGTCAAAATGATATCGATATCGTGAATCATCAGATCCAGCACCACGGCCACATCGGTGCCGCGCGGATTGAACGTGGCCAGCCGGTGCGATTCGATGAAGCGCGGACCCAGCGGCACCGTGGACAGGGCGCGCATGGCCTGATTGAACCGCTCGATATGCCCCACCTGAATCAAGCAGCCATGCTCACCGGCCAGCCGGATCAGTTCATCGGCTTCGGCGAGCGATGAGGTGATCGGCTTTTCAATAAACACGTGCTTGCCCTGCCGCAGCGCTTCGGCGGCGACTTCAAAATGGCGCGTCGTCGGTACGACCACATTCACGGCATCCGCTTCGGCAAGCAAGTCGGCATAACTATCAAATGCCCGGCAGCCGGCTTCCAGCGCCACGGCGCGGGCGGTCTCCTGCGAGATGTCGAACACTCCGGCGAGCTGAGCGTGCGGCACCTTGTTGTACAGCAGGGCATGCAATCGCCCGAGATGCCCCACCCCCACCACACCCACACGAACCGATTTCATTCCTCACCTCCTGATTGAATTCGCCGCTAAATTTACACGCACGTCACCCTCATTGCAACTTCTTTTTTCTTTTGCTGCTTGACTGCCCCCGCCGTGGCAGTTATATTAGTCCTGTTTTGCGAGTATATACACAGACAATAACCGGGCAAACGTGGAGTGGAATTTCCTTTCAATCCCGGGAGCCATTGTCTGGCAGTCTTGCGAGCTTTGGAGGGATGTAAACCGCTTCCATCTTTTCTGCATGCTCCGTGGCTCTGCAAGCGATAATTGTTGTTTGCCACGGTCGAGAAAAATCAGCCCCTTGCTGCCACACACGGCGCGGGCGGTAGGATGACACCGAGCAGGAGACCCAATGCCATGAACCGATTCCTTGCCGGAATATTATTTTCGCTGCTGTTGATTTCCGCCTGTTCCACCTCCAGGTACGATCACGAGCTCGAAACGATTTTGCGGCTGGCCGATCGCCGCATGCCGGTGGACAGCTTGCGAGCGTTTCTGCAGCATCCGGCCAAAGCGGTGCGCAAGCAGGCCATCGTGTCCCTGGGACAAATGCTGGATACGGCGGCGGTGCCACTGATTCTTCCTTTCGTGCAGAATCCCGACGCGGCGCTGCGCGTGGAAGCCGTGTTTGCGCTGGGACAGCTCGGCACCTCTGCGGCCATCCGCGCCCTGCACGAACGCTGGCCGATGGAAAAAGATGCCGAAGTCCGGCAAACCCTGATTCAGGCGCTGGGCAAGATCGGCAGCACTGAATCGCTCGACCTGCTGCACGATGCCCTGCGCGATCCACTGCCCATCATCCGCGGCGAGGCCGCGGTGGCGCTGGGCATTATGGGCTACCGCAAGGTGCCATTGCCATCGCAGGCGGCGGTTCTGGCTCTCCTGCTCGAAGAGACCCTGCCCGAAGTGCGCTGGCGGGCCATGTTCGCACTCATGCGGCTGGCAGACACCAGTGCAGCGGCGCTCATGATTAAGGGGCTCGAAGATGTGGACGCACGCGTGCGCATGAACGCCGCCCGCGGACTGGGCAACATTCGGGCAACCCTTGCCGTGGAGCCGCTGACTCGCGTGGCGCAAAACGACCCCGATTGGCGCGTGCGCGTGAATGCCACACGGACTCTGGGCGCCATCGCCCCGGCGGATGTGGCCGGGCGCCTGCCGTTCGATGACGGCAATGAACATGTTCGGCTCAGCACCTTGCTGGCGCTGGAAACGGCCATTTCGCAACGCGGTGAGGCCCTTCTCGACCGCGAGCGGATCAACGCGCTTTTATCGGCCCGGCTGGCCCGCGCGGACTCGAGCTGGCGGGAAGCTGCAGCCGCCGCCAACGCTTACGCAGTCCTGAACGGCGCGTCGGCGTTCGAGCGGCTGGCCGCGCTGAGCGGCCATCCGAATCCGTATTTTCGCGCCCAACTGGCCGAAGCGCTGTCTAAAACCAAGCATCCCGGAACGTTGTCCGCGCTGCATTCGATGTACGAGGCCGGGCCGGGGGTGGTGAAAGTGCATGTGCTGTATGCGCTGGCGCGGCTTCCGTTCAAACAGCGGTTGCCGCTGTTCCGGACGGCGCTGGCCGAAAACGACGCCGTGCTCACGGCCATTGTTGCCGGACAGATGGCCGAGGCGCCCAAAGCGGCGCGCCCGCTGGCCGGGGATCTGCTGGCCGCGTTTCAAAAACTGCCAGCGCCGGTGGATGTGGAAGCCGCCGCCATGATTTTTGATGCGTTTGCGAAATTGCAGTTGCGGCAGGCCGTGCCGGTGTTGGAACAGCAACTGACCGTGCAGGACAGGCCCTACGCCCGCGCCGCGGCACGGGCGTTGCAAGCGCTCACGGGCCGGTCTTACGCCGACCGGCTGCCGCGCGAAACCCGGCCGCACCTCGAGTTCAGCTACGACGACATCAAAGCGCTGCGCGGCAAAGTGGCCGTGCTGCAAACCGAAAAAGGTGCCATCGAAATCGAGCTGTTTCCACAGGATGCGCCGCTGACCACGCTGAACTTCGTCCGGCTGGCGCAAAAGGGCTTTTTCAACGGCCTGAATTTTCACCGCGTGGTGCCCAACTTCGTCATCCAGGGCGGTGATCCGCGCGGCGACTCGTGGGGCTCGCCCGGTTACAGCATTCGCTCGGAGTTCAACCGGCACCGCTATTTCCGCGGTATGGTGGGCATGGCCTCGGCCGGTCCAGATACCGAAGGCTGCCAGTTTTTCATCACTCACAGCGAACAACCGCATCTCGACGGACGCTACACCGTTTTCGGCCGCGTCAAATCCGGCCGCGACGTGCTGGATGCCATTCAGGTCGGCGATCGCATCCTGTCCGTGGAGATTCGCTGACGGGGAGACGCTTTCCGGGATTGGCAGAATACAAACCCGGCGCTGCGACTTTGTTGCCCCCCATTTCCGTGGGAAGTACGGCAAAAAAGCCAATCTCGGTCCCAATCGGCCGGCCTGGCGGTGATGGCAACGCATTGCAATTGAAGCCCTTAAAAATTTTCAATCAACGCAACCTTACAACAGGAGACGCATCAGGATGAACAGCATCATGAAAAATATGGCTTTGGCATTTTTGACCGTTTTGCTCATACAGGCCTGCGGATCCCCGGAGCCGGCTCAACTGCCCCAGAAGCGGCAGTTTGATCCGGCTCGGTCCGATGGTCGCGCCATCGCCTGGGCGGACAACGTGATGCAGGCGGTGGGCGCCGGCGACGCTTTCGGGAAAATCCGCTATATCCGCTTTCATTTCGTGCTTCGCGAAAAGGATACCGTGCGCGTCGATCGCGCGCACTGGTGGAACCGCCAGACCGACGACTACAAAATCGAGTGGTTTGATCCCATGGGCAATCAATACACCGTGCTGCTCAACTTACGCACGGGGCAGGGGGAGGCGTGGTTCAACCGGAAGCCAGTGGCGGATTCCCTGCAGTCGCGAACGCTGCTACAGCGCGCCTATGCCAGCGTGATCAACGACACGTATTGGCTGCTGATGCCATTCAAGCTGAATGATCCGGGCGTCATTTTGAGCTATGAGGGCGAAACGGAGGTTGATGGTCAGAAACGGATTGTGATCCGGCTGGCGTTTGACAATGTGGGTCTCACGCCACAAAACCAGTATCGCATCTACATCGACCCGGAAACGCATCTGGTGCGGCGGTGGGATTTTCTCAAAACGCCGGATGCGGAGCCACGCCCGGCCCTGTGGCTGGACTGGCAGGAATGGCAAGGAGTGAAAATCGCGCGTAAGCGACAGTTTTTGCAAAAACCGATCACTATCACCTTCGAACAGGTGCGGCTCGATACCGTTGTGGATGCGAGCGCCTTTTTGCCGCCGGACAGCCCGCCGGAGGTGACGAAAAAATAAACAGCGCCGTCCGACGCTGAAAGCCAGATGGACAAATTGCCTCTTTTCCTCTGGAAGGCCCCTCACTTTCGCGCAGGCGGGGCCCCAAGTGTTGTTCCTATTGGATGCCCGCCTGCGCGGAACTGCCCTACCTCAGGACTGCTTCGGCATTCTTCGGTCCCTTCGTCAAGCGCATTGAGATGGATTTCTGCTAAACGGCTCTCCGCAGTCATTCAGCCGCCAGCTCCCGCACCGTGTCATCAATCGTGCCGATCATGTCTTCCAGCCAGTCGATGTCGCGGTACACATCGCGGTGATCCGTATCGATCACCAACACACGATGTCGACCGGACATGCGCTCGGCCCATTTATCATACAGCATGTTGAGCTGCATCAAATACTCTTTGTCGATGATCTGCTCGTAATCGCGGCCGCGCTTGCGGATGCGGCTGATCAGCGTCCAGATCGATGCTCGCAGATAAATGATCAAATCCGGCGCGCGCAAAAACTGCTGAATCGTCTCATAAAAATCCCAGTACACCGAAAAATCGCGCTCGGCCATCACGCCGCGCTCATACAGATTGCGTGCAAAAATCTCGGCATCCTCAAAAATGGTACGGTCCTGGATGCAGGTTTTTTCGAGATGCTGGATATTAAGATGATCCTTTAAGCGCTCTTTCAAAAAAAAGATTTGCGATTGAAACGCCCACTGCCGCATGTCCAGATAAAAATCGGCCAGATAGGGATTTTCCACCACCTTTTCGTAAAACGGCTGCCAGCCGAAGCGGTCGCACAGCATTTCGGTGAGGGTGGTCTTCCCCACGCCGATATTGCCGGCAATGGCGATGTATAGCGGTTTCGGTTCTCTTTCAGCCATGTTCAAAGTTTAAAAGTTTTGCATCTATCTGCAAGCAAAAATATGATACGGCCCGATAAATTTTTGTCCGTTGGTCATTTTTTGAAAACTTTTATCCCGGCCATACGTCCATTGAAAGAGCTTTACCGAGAAACCCCGAATTCCCGTATGGAATGATTTTCAGTGGAGGTTATTCATGAGCAGGACCATGGCTATCCTCATGTGCTTTTTGCTGCCCTTATATGCTCAGGCACAGGCGTCGGATCAGAACAACGACAAACGGGTCTATTACGCCAAACGCATCGAAGGCCAGCGTCCGGTCATCGATGGCAAACTGAACGATCCCGTCTGGCGGCAAATTCCCGAGGCCGGCGATTTTACCCAAATCGAGCCGCATGAGAGCAAGCCTCCTACGGAGCCGACCGGCTTCCGGATCGGCTACGACAACAAAAACCTGTACGTCGCCATTCGGGCTTACGATTCGCGGCCCGCAACCATCACCCGCCGGGTGGCCCGCCGGGATGACGGCGCCGACTCGGACCTGGTCGGCGTGATCATCGACAGCTATTTTGACCACCGCACCGCGTTTCTGTTCGGCGTGAACGCCGCCGGCGTGCGCCAGGACGAAGTGTGGAGCCGAAACGGCGAGGTACAGGACGATAGCTGGGATCCCGTCTGGGTGGCCGAAGTCAACGTGGATAGTCTGGGCTGGACGGCGGAAATTCGCATTCCGCTGAGCCAGTTGCGGTTCGCGCGCAAGAAAGAACATGTGTGGGGTCTGCAGGTGTTCCGGCGGCTGTATCGCAACCAGGAGCTGTCCACCTGGCAATTCATTCCGCAGGATGCCCCCGGAATCATCCACCTGTTCGGAGAACTGCGCGGGCTGAGCAACCTCATGCCGCCGCGGCGCCTCGAGCTCCTGCCCTATTCCGTGAGCAAGTTGCAGCGCTTCAAAAAAGAACCCGGCAATCCGTTTGCGCCGGGGCAGCTTGCTCGCCTCAATGGCGGCCTGGACGCCAAAATCGGCGTCACCAGCGACCTCACCCTCGACGTTACCATCAATCCGGATTTCGGGCAGGTGGAAGCCGATCCGTCTGTGGTCAACCTCTCCGAATTCGAAACTTTTTTTGAAGAGAAACGGCCATTTTTTATCGAAGGGCGGGACATCCTCGACTTTGCCCTGATGGTGGGCGATGGAGATTTCGGCCGCGAATCGCTGTTTTATTCGCGGCGCATCGGGCGTCAGCCGCAGTACTATCCGTCTTTGCAGGCCGGCGAGTACAGCAAAATTCCGGAGAATACGGCCATCCTCGGCGCGCTGAAACTATCCGGCAAAACCGAAGGCGGCCTGTCGATTAGCATTCTCGACGCCATCACCGCCAGAGAAAGCGCAGAGATCGATTTCAATGGCCAGCGGCGGTTTCAAACCGTGGAACCGTTCACCAACTATTTTGTCGGTCGGATTCAGCAGGATTACCAAAAAGGCGCGACGCGTATCGGCGGCATTGTCACCGCCACCAACCGCAATCTCGATGAGGCGCATCTGCGCTTTCTCAACCGGGAGGCCTATTCCGGCGGCGTGGATTTTCACCATGAATGGAAAGATCGCAGTTACTTCATCGACCTGCGGACGGCCTTCAGCCATATCCGCGGCGACCGGCAGGCGCTGCTGCGGATGCAAATCTCTTCCGCGCGCTATTTTCAGCGCCCCGACGTGTCACACGTTCGCCTGGATTCTTCTCGTACCTCCCTATCCGGCCATGGCGGCTATATCATGATCGGTCGTACTGGTAAAGGACACTGGCGTTATGCAATGGGCGGAGCCTGGCGTTCGCCCGGCCTCGAGGTCAACGACCTGGGCTATTTGCGCTCCGCCGATCGCATCATGCAATTCGTGTGGCTGCAGTACCGGGAATGGACACCGCGCTGGATTTTCCGGCAATTTCAAATCAGTTTCAACCAGTGGAGCGGTTTTGATTTTGCCGGCCGCCGGCTGTTTTTTGGCGGCAACGCCAGTTTCAGCGGACAGTTCAAAAACTACTGGAATTTTGCCATGGGCGTCAATCGCGAGTTCGATGAGCTGGATGCAACGGCGCTGCGGGGCGGCCCAGCATTGCGCACACCCGGTGGCTTCAGCCTGTGGTACAATATTTTTTCCGATCCGCGACGAACCTTTCGCGTAGGGATGGGCGGTTTCTTTTTCAATTCCACCCAACCCGGCCATCGCCAAATTCGCAACGTCCGGCTGAATCTGACTTACCGTCCGGGCAATGCGGTCAACATCAGCATGAATCCGTTTTACAGCCAAGCCGATCGCAACCTGCAGTACATTGGCGCATTTACCGTGAATGGGGCCAAATCTTATCTATTCGGCGCCATCGACCAGACCACGCTCGGCATTGTGCTGCGGCTCAACATCAGCCTCACGCCCGATCTCTCCATTCAGTATTATGGCCAGCCGTTCATTTCCGCCGGCAAATATTCGCGATTCAAAAAAATCACCGATCCGAAAGCCGAACGCTATGAGGAACGGTTTCACGAATTCTCGGCCCAGGAAATCCGCTATGCGAATGGCGGCGATGTCCTGGAAGTGGATGAGAATGGCGACGGGCAGGTGGACTATCGGTTTGGCAAACCGGATTTCAATTTCAAGCAGTTCCGCAGCAATCTGGTGATTCGGTGGGAGTACATCCCCGGGTCCACACTCTATCTGGTGTGGTCGCAGGAACGCACCGGCTACGATCCGACCGGCGAATTTGTCTTCGGCCGCAACTTCGACGACCTGTTCGGAATCTATCCCAACAACGTGTTTCTGGTCAAGATCAGCCGGTGGTTTTCGCTGTGAAATGATTGGTAAAAATAACAATGCTGAAGCGATTCAGCCATACCAGCATTTCGATACATCCTTTGTCCTTCCATGGAACGAGCATTCTATGAAATTCCGGACTTTCAGCGGCTGCCTCCTGGTTGCCGCTGAAAGTCTATTGTTTTTTAAATGAAACTGCTTTAACATATCGTAAAAGTTGTGGGTCAACTTCATCTTCACCTCGCATGCCCCGCAGATCAATCGCCATTTGCCACATCGCGGCAAACCGCTCCTGTGGCGATACATTTTGCCAGAATTAATATTAGTAGTCAAAAGTAAGAGTCTTGAAACGGTGCCCGTTGCTTTTTGAACACCATTCGCTTTCCTCTGGGAACGATCACACCGCATCTTCTTCTTGCCATTCAATCAAAATTTCTGTAAGATGTAAAGCTCCATATCACTATACCGTAGGGAGGAATTGCTGCGATGAAAGCCGTTCTGGTGAAATCGCCTGGAGATGCCGATCAGCTCTATATCGGCGAAGCACCCATGCCCGAAACCGGCGATGGAGACCTGCTTGTGCGCGTCAAAGCCACGGCGCTGAACCGCGCGGACCTTTTGCAGCGACGGGGACTGTATCCACCGCCGCCCGGCGCTTCGGACATCATTGGGCTGGAGATGGCAGGGACGGTGGTCAGTCGGGGCAAGCGGTGCCAGCGCTTTCAGCCCGGCGACCGGGTGTTTGGCCTGCTGCCCGGCGGCGGATATGCCGAATATGTCGCCATTCCGGAAGGCATGACCATGCCCATCCCGGACAACCTGTCTTTCGAAGAAGCCGCGGCCATTCCCGAAGCCTTTCTCACCGCGTTTCAGGCGTTGCACTGGCTTGGCGGATTTCGCGAGGGCCATATCGTGCTGATTCATGCCGGAGCGAGCGGCGTGGGCACGGCGGCGATTCAACTGGTCCGCGAGGGCGGCGGCCGTGCCATTGTGACCGCCGGCTCCGAGCCCAAATTGCAGGTCTGCCGCGCTCTCGGCGCCACCGATGCCTTCAATTACAAACAAGGCCCATTCGCGGAGAAAGTGCTAGAGGTCACCCACGGTCACGGCGCGGATATCATCATCGATTTCGTCGGCGCTTCTTACCTCGATCAGAATTTGACCGCCATCGCCGTTGACGGACGCATGGTCGTGCTTTCGCTTCTCGGCGGCAGCGTGGCGGAGCGGTTCGACATGCGCAAGCTCATGCGAAAACGCGCGCGCATCGAGGGCTCCACCCTCCGCGGACGTTCGCTGGAATACAAAATCAAACTCACGACCGACTTCAGTCAGTACGCCCTGCCGCGGTTTCATAGCGGTGCTTTGAAGCCGGTCATCGATCGCGTGTTTTCCTGGAAGGAGGTTTCGGAGGCACATCGATACATGGAGGCCAACAAAAACATCGGCAAAATCATACTGCGGATCGATTGATTATGCCGCCCACGGAGACATCGTTTTCACTGCCCGGACGGCTGCACACCTTCGTTCGTGCGCTGCAGAACCTTCACCCGCTGCCGAAATCGTTGAGGGGCAACCTGCTGGGATGGAGCGGCACCCTGGTGGCCCTGGCGCTGACCACGGCCATGCACATTCCGGCGCAGGATCTGCTTCTGCTGATCTACTTCATTTTCCTTTACCGTCTCAGCCGACAACTCTGGGAGCGGTTCCGTCCACCCTATGAAGTCCTGATGTTCCTGTTCTATCTGTTTCTGATGCTGGATGGATTCATCATCCGCTTCACCAGCGGCGGCACTCCGGGGGCGTTCCTCACCTTCTGGCATGTTATTTTCCTCGGCCTGCTCGGTTTCGTGCTGACGCTGCAAATCACCACCAACGGTGCGGGCAAGCGCGGGCAACTCTTCTGGTTTGCCTTCTTGCTGATCATTGCAGAAAATTTCATTCCGGATCAGCGGGAACTGCTGCAATTTTTCTTCGCGGCCCTGCTGTTCATCTCGGTACTGCAGCAAACCCGCTGGCTGCAAAGCCTGACGCGGCGAGAATGTTTTTTATATCTGCCCCTCTTGCTTCTGTTTTACAACTATCTTACCGGATGGCCGCTGCCATCTCTGATTAACATGCGGCATTTCGCCGACGCCGAGCTGTGGGCTACGGCACCGACCTACATGTTCATGGTACTGCAATTCCAGGCGCTGGCGGCAGCCGTAAAAATTCCTGTGGTGCTGGTGTACAATCATGCCCGGCTGTCTCGCAAGCTGTGGATCTCCGGCCTGTTTCAATCCACCTTTCCGCAGTTTATGCAATTTTTTGTACTATCGCTGCTATTTTATTTTCTGATCGCTGGCTGGCAGGCCAATCAACTCAAATGGGCGCTGATCGAGCTGCCCTCGGCGCCACCCGCAGCGGCATCCGATGATGGAGACTCGCTGGTCTTGCACCATCTCCGCGGCGATACAACCATTACCCTGCCCGGCTATGAACCGCTGTTGTTGTTACGTCCCATCCCGTCCGAAGGCATTCTGCGCCTGGATCCAGTGCTGGAATCGGATGGAAACCGTACCGGCGCGCCGGCGTATTTCTTGTTCCGCAGCGTTCCGGATACCGCCGGACGGTCTTTTCAGTTGCTCCGGTTGAACCGCCGTTTCATGAAAATGCTCGTTGCCCAGCGTCCTCCGCTCATCGGCAGCCATCTTGTGTCGCACTCCTATGATTTGCCGGCATGGGCAGCATGGCTATACCGGTTCAATATCCTAACGCCTCAGAGCGGTATCCACATCTTCCCGTTTTCATTGATAACACCTGCTCCTGCATCTCCTATTGCCGCCCCCTTTCCAACAATCAGAGAGGAAAAGGATGCTCCTTCCGTCTGGCCTTCTACGATGGGGGGAGCGCTGATCATTTTTGGGCGTGTGCTCGCACCTATGTACAATTTCGAGCTCAAATCCACTGGCTTTTATGCCTTCGACATTGCCTTTATCCCGGATGCCAGCTTTTTCCGGTCTTCGATCTTTCGCTTTGCGTTATACCTGCTGGGTTTTTACCTGCTTCTCAACTTTTTCATCATTCGCCGGGTGGCAAAGCTGGGCGCCGAGATCAACAGCATGATCGTCCAGAAATTCAATCAATTGCGCCAGGGCGTGGCGCAGATCGCCAGAGGCAACCTGGATTACCGCATCCATCTCGAGGGGCAGGACGAGTTCGTGGAGCTGGCGGATCATTTCAACCGGCTGGGCGGAGAGCTGAAAAAGAACATCGAAGAAGCGCGGGAAAAGGAACGCTTGCAACAGGAGCTGAAAATTGCGCGCGACGTACAACTCAGCCTGTTGCCCAAATCGCTGCCCGAGATTCCCGGCTTCGACATCGCCGCCACGCTGCAGACGGCCAATGAAGTCGGCGGCGATTTTTACGATGTTCTGCCCATCGGCCGCGACCGGTTTCTGATCACCCTCGGCGACGTATCCGGCAAAAGCACCTCGGCCGCCTTTTACATGGCGCAGTGTATCAGCTTGCTGCGGTTTGCGCCGGAATTCTCCACCGACCTGTTGGAAATCGTCAAGCGGCTGAATCGCTACTTCACCGATGCGCGCGTGGACCGGCAGATTTTCGTCACCGCCATTGTCGGGCTGCTGCAGACGCAACGCGGCGAATTGCGGCTGATCCGCGCCGGGCACACGCCGCCGCTGCGGCTCCAGGCCAATGGCACCGGTGAGGTGCAGGAAATCACTTCGCAGGGCACGGGGATTGGCATCATCCGGCAGGAACGCGTGTTCGAGCAATCGCTGCAAACAGTGTCGATCGATTTGCAGCCCGGCGAAACCCTGGTACTGTATTCCGACGGATTGATTGAAGCGTCGCGGCCGGCGCTGAAGGCGCATGCCGGGGGCAGCCAGGAGAACGTCGAATTCTACACCGAGGAGCGGCTGAAAGCCCTGCTCGCCACCCTCGCCCATCAGCCAGCACAGACGATCCTGGAAGAAGTGCTTCGGGATTTGCATGACTTTTACGCCGGCCATCCACTGACCGACGATGTTTCCCTGATGGTGATCCAGCGAGTCGAACAGGATAAAACATCAGGCACCTTGTAGGTGCCTGATGTTTCTTGATTAACCCACGCCCTGTGCCGCTTTCAGAAACCTGTTATCGCCTTTAAGCGTTATTCTATTGAGCCATTTACGCATTTCATAACCGGTCTTTCTTCCGTTTCCAAACGTCGTACAATTTCGCCGATCAATCCGAACCGACTGGCAGGAGGAGGTGAGAAGCATGTTTGCCTTTTCCCGGCTCAGATGGAGCCGACCGGTCATCTTCATTGCCATCCTGGGATTGCTAGCGTTTTCTGAAAGCGACGACGTTTTTCGCGAATACAACCTCAAATACCTCGATGACATCTTTACCCAAATTTCCGATCCGCTGCAGGCCACACGCGTGTACTACCAGGCGCTGGAGCAGCTCAAATTGCCCACCGAAGTCAATTTCGACCGCCTGAAACGGCTGGAAGGTGACGTTGAGGATATCTTCTCGGACCGCGATCGCGAACAATACCGGGCTTTGCCGACGCACGCGGCGCGGGTCAAATTCATGCTGTATTTTTGGCGGCGCGAAGACATGACCCCGGCCACCGAAGTCAACGAAAGATTAATTGAGCATTATCAGCGACTGGCCTACGTAAGACAGGCGTTCCCGGCCTTCAATAAACGTGGCTACGACGATCGCGGCGCGATTTACGTTAGATACGGTCCTCCCGATGAGCGAGTGATTAGCCCGGAAACCGGCTATTGTAACGCCATGGAAACCTGGGCCTATTACAAATTCGGCAAACCAGTGACGTTTGATTTCATCGACAAAGGCGACGGTTTCCGCCTGGCGATGCGGTTTGATGAGGGCGTCAAAGTCGGGGATCAGCTTTCGCGCTGGCAGGCCATCGGTGAGCTGCTGGACCGCCGCAAGCACCTGAGCACCACCTGGTTTGCCATGCGGACGGCCTGGGATCAGTACGAGCATGAGCCCATCGGCATGCAGCGCAAGCTGCTGCTGCTCGATCAGGTCATCTCCGAGCAGTCCGAACGTATCCTGGTAGCGCGCAAGCAACTGCCCATCACCACCACCGATGTATTCAAAGACCAGAAACCGCTCCCATTTACAGCACGCGCGGCCTGGTTCCGTGATTCGGATTTGCAGCATACTTTCTTGCTGTATTTTTCCGTGCGCCGACGGGACATCATCGACGCCGATGAGGCGAACCTGCACTGCCGGGCGGCCATCAAATGGTCAGATCAGCGGCTCATCACATCCACAATGGACTCCATAGCTGTGCCTCTGATGAATGGCTCCGGCGCCGAAATCCTTTCCGGTGGCTGGCAGTTTCATGTCGGACCCGGTTCGTATATTCTGGCGCTGGAATTGCAAAATCCTGCCGGTATTCAGCACAGCAGCAAAACCTTCATTGCCGAAACCGGCCCCACCGATTCACACACCCTGCAACTCAGCAGCGTGATTTTTGCCAGCCGGATCGACTCGATGGATGCCATGGTGCCCGGCAGCATTGTCCGAAATGGTCTGCGAATTCTGCCACTGGCCATCGACAAACTACCGGCAGATCAACCGGTGTTCATCTACTTCGAACTCTACAATCTGCAGGTGGATAGCAACAACGAAAGCTTTTTCGAACTGGAGTATAGCGTCGAGCGCGGGGCCGGAGGTGGGCTGGCCGGATTGCTGAACCGGATCAATCCGTTCTCCGGCAAAAAGGATCGCATCAGCTTGAAGGAAGTGCGCCGGGAAAAGGGTTCGCGCCGGCCCATTTTCTTTCAATTCGATTTTCGCAACTTGCTCACCGGGCAGTACACGCTCACCGTGCGCGTCAAAGACCATTACTCCAACATCGTGCGCGAACGGCAGGTGCAATTTGCGCTCACGGATTGATTTTGCACATGCGCCGCCGTTTTCTGCGCCACCCCTGACATTATTCCGTTCTGGTGATGAGTCCCGCATCCAGTGCGCGGCAATTTCAGCGGCCAGGCAATACCTTGCTTCCTTCAAGGAGGTCGCCGCGCGGCCACAGAACGGCTGCTCGCGAAAACGGCTAAATGGCCCATTAGACCTGCTTTTAGACCTGCGTCCCAAGTTTAACTTGGGACGCAGGCTTTGGGAGGCAGGTCTAAATAGAACCCATCATCGCGAGTCTCCGCCGGCTGGCGGTTCCTCGCAATGACGGATGAATACCGAATTTGGCCCCCTTTCTCAACTGAAACCTGGGAAGGAAATCCCTAAATAATCCCTGATAATTTCTCACGGCGCGCTCGGCGTCTCTGCGAGCTTTTTCATTCCTGATGGTCATCCCCTCGCTGCTCATCCCGTGTTTCGCTGAATCGACGTCAGCGTATTGACGAAAAACAGCAAAATCGCCACGCCGTTCAGCCAGCCGCCGATGATTCGTCCTCCCGGCATCAACTGCCAGTCTGCCAGAATCCGGTATAGCAGCGAAAGGTGCAACAGGATCACATGCGTGTAAAATAGACCGGTGTACTGTATTTTCACGTTAAAAATGGCCGGGAACACGATGGGCGCATGGGCGAAAATCATAGTGAACACAAAGCCCAGAAAAAATGCATGCATTACGGCATCATAGCGGAAACCAGCGGTCATCATGCCCCAGACATAGGCCAGTACTCCGGCAACCACCAGCCACGCAAACCCTGAAATCAGGGTGATGCCCATAAAACGGTACAGGCCGGTCTGACGCAGATTTTTTCTGGCCAGATCGAAGCGGATCAGCCAGACGCCCAGCGCCGCCATGCCGATCCCCAGCAGTTGCATGCCCCGGCCGTGATCGAACAGGCTGAATGCCATGCCGGACAAAAACACGGCCATAGTCACCCAGAACAGCATCACGGCGCGGCGGCCGGGCTGCAAAATACGGCTCAATTCCCAGCGCTCGCCAGCGATGGTCAGCACCAGAAAGCCGAACCAGAACGGTGCCACCTGCGGCAAAGCGTATCCGGCCAGCCAGAGGACGTTGCCGGCAAGCCAGCTCACCCCGCCGATGGTCATCAAATGCGCCGGCAGGGCACGGATGCGCCGCGACAGCGCAACCAGCAACGCCAGCAACACTCCGGCGGCCAGCACTTCCAGAATCGGTGCCAGCCAGGCCAGCCGATCGACCAAAATCAGGAAGCCGCCGGCGCCGGCGAAAATAGGCGCCAGGAAGCCCCACCGACGCTCATAAGTCACCGCCCGTTCCATGGCGATGAGCGTGCCCAAAAAGCCGCACACCATCAGCGCGCCGTGGAGATTGAACATGGGATCGTGCGGAAACGGCGTCCGCCAACCTGCGCGCCAGAGGCCGGTCAGGATGCCAGCCAGCAGCGAAATGATCGCCAGCAGCATGATGGGAAAGCGCTTCTTGGTCATGGCATCCCCCGCACCAGGCTGATGGCGATATACACAATCACCAGCGCCAGCAGCAAATTAATGCGGCCAATCCAGCTCGCCTGTTTGCGCAACCGTAGCGTGGCCGGATCGTCCGGCGCCTGTTCCATCATGCGTGTGGCCAGCGGTCCGATTTTGAAATCATGAATGGCGCTCAAAATCACAATCACTGCAAACAGGGCCAGCTTCACGCCCAGGGTTTGCAGCCAGACGCCCTGCCAGGCTTCTTTGTTGAACAGATAAGAAAATCCGCCCAGCCGGTAGGACGCGTTATACAGTCCAGTCAGAAAAAAGGTGGTCAGGCATATCCAGCCCCAAAACCGGAAGCGCTCGCCGGCTTCTTGTAAAATACGGCCGGCTATCTGCTGATAATTCGGATGGCGCAGCATGGGCGCGATGATCAAAACCAGAAACAGCATGCCCCCGAGCCAGATCGTCGCCGACAGAATGTGCAGATAAATCGAAATGAAATAGAGCAATCGCATGGAGTCCTCCACAAACCGTTCGCATGCCGAATCGGCTTAGTTTGAAGCAGGCAAAAGATACAGCACCAGCCGCACATTGGTTTCGGCTCGGATGCTGTGGGGGAGTTTCGGCGGCATGTAAGCCCAGGTTCCGGCCTTTGCGGTGAACCTGTCCGAACCGAGGGTGACATCGGCCTTGCCGTCAATAAAATGCAAAACAGCCGGCACCGAGGCGGTGTGTTCGGACAGCTCCTCTCCGGCGGCAAAGCCAAAGATGACCACTTTGGCGCCCCCATCCCGCTGCAGCGTCTGGCTCCAGATACCTTTTTCGGGAACCGTAATTTCGTCCATGATGTTTTCGATAAACCGGTACGTTTCCATCGTTGAACCTCCTCATTCGAGTGCAACTTCATTCACATTTGACATTCCGCATACCAATGCATTGAGCGCTATACAATGAACCGGATGGAACAATGGATTTCAAGATCGTCCGGCAGACGCACAAGACCAAAAGGCTCTCCTGCCGTTTGAATCACTCCCGGGGGCTGAGAACCGGGAATTCATGACAATCGTAAGAGTTCAGCAACCAATCATCACGCAGCATATCTCCATCATTGTGATAAGCTCTGCATCTTGTGCGTGATAAACTCCTCGACGGCGCAATCTTCTTGCAAAAGGCACGGTGCTTGCCCTCTGCCTAATGGCCGAGCCTCGTGATGACCGCGCCTTTTGCAGCCTGTTGAGAGGGCTGAATGGTGACGGTTGATTTCCTGTAAAATAACAATTTCGAAGAATTTTAAAACAGAAAAAGCAGGAATTTTCACTGGAATTTGCAAAAATTCACCGCTTGGCGGTTTTGCTTGCACACCTGGAGGCCGCAAACGGAGGCAAAAAGCGCATGATCCACATGCCAGCAACAAGAACGACATATCTCAATTTTTTTATTTGCAATTCAACCCTTGACATTTCTATCTTGATCCGCTAATTTTAGGCCGACTTTTCGCATATTCCATTCCTTGATGATTTGCTACGAACAGGAGTGCTGAATTCTGCAACGAAGCTTGGAGATCGATAATGGACTCATCCCCCCTGGAGATGACTCTGGAAGTCCAGCCCAGATCACGCTTTGATATTATTGACATCACCCAAAAAATCAATGAACGGGTCGGAGACCAATTCTATCAGCATCCCAAAGCCTTTTATTGCTCTTTCCACACCACGGCCGGCTATTTTGAACAGAGCCTGTGCGCGCGGCTGAAACACAGCAAAGAGCACGTGCATCCGTTCCTGCGCGCGTTCCAGAAGCTGTTTCCGCCAGGCGCCGAATACTACCACGATCAATTGCAATTGCGGCAGGAGCTGAGCGAGGAACAGCGCAAGTACGAACCCAAAAACGCCGATTCCCACCTGATTTTCATCAGTTCGGGGCTAAAAAACTGCGTGACTTACAACAACCAGCGTGGTGTGCCGGTGTATTTCATCGATCTGGACGGGGTGAATGGCGAATCGCGGCGGCAGCGCAAAACCACCATTGTGGCATTCCGCGAGGAAGAGATCGTGCACCGGGCCACGCTGCAGGTGCCCGTATCGCGCCACCCCATCGATTCCATCAATCTGCGGGACAACCGTATCGGCATTATCGATGAAATCAACCATCTGATCCAGAAATTCGATATTCAAAAAGGTAAGGTGGACATCGCGCTGGAGCCGAGCGAAAGCCACGCCGGGCTCACGGTGAATGAGTACGAAACCCTGCTTATGAAGCACGATCTCGCCGAGGTGCTGCGCAATCCGTTCAAATTTATGGCGCAAAAGGGCAAGCACATGCTGGAGGATCCGCGCGCCATCCCGAGCAAAACTCTAAACTATGCCAAGTATGATCTGGTGCACTTCTTCAACGAGCTGATGGATGCGTTTCACATCAGTGAGTCGATGCTCGAGAAGATTCTGTCTAAATTCATTGCTGTGCCAGCGGAACGTTTCCTGCGCATGAAGCGCAAAGTCAGCCTGTACGTGTCCGACAACAATCCGAATGGAATGGGCCGGATCGTCCACGGCACCTACCAAAGCCCCATTCTGGTGCAGTGGAAACCGGCTTCCGGCCGGACGCGCCACCTGTCCATTACGCTGACGCGCTTTAAATGAGCGAATGCGACTGCCCACCATCCACGTTGATGCAGGCGCCGGTGACCAGGCTTGCGCGCTTCGAGGCCAGAAACACCACCACATTGGCGACTTCTTCCACCGTGCCGAACCGGCCCAGAGGCAATTCGCGTTTGATGAATTCTTTCATGCCCTCGGGGTCTTCCTTGCAGCGGCGATCCCAGCTACCGCCCGGAAAACGAATGGATCCCGGCGCCACGCTGTTGACGCGGATGTTGAACGGAGCCAGTTCCAATGCCAGAATTTTGGCCACGCTGATGAGTCCGGACTTGGTGGTGTTGTAAATGGACAGGCCCGGGCCGCCGGCCTCCCGACCGAATATTGAAGAAATAAACAGAATCACGCCGCTGCCCTGCTCCTTCATGGCCGGGATCACCGCCCGCGTGGCCCGGATGTGCGACATGAGGTTGAGCTGCAGAATGTCTTCCCAGTCCTGGTCACTGAGGCTGTCGAACGCTCCCCGGCGGTTGCCTCCCACATTGTTGACCAGCACATCGATGCGACCAAATTCATCCAGGGTTTTCTGCGCCAGCGTGTCAGCCGCTCCCGATTCGGTGATATCCAGCGCCAGCTCCAGCACGTCGGCCCCCTCGGCCCGCATCTCAGCGGCGGCCTGTTGAAGGGGTTCCGTGTTTCGCGCGCAAATCGCCAGTTTGCAGCCCTCCCGCGCCATTCCCAGTGCAATGCCCTTGCCAATTCCACGGCTGGCGCCGGTCACGATCGCCACTTTGTCTTTCAATCCCAGGTCCATATGCACTCCTTTTGGTATGTTTCAGACACGACCACTCCAAACGGTTTGTCTGCCATAATTGATCTTCGCAATCCTTACCGGCATGACGGCGAATTCGATTGAAAAATAGCCGTCTTGTTTCATTCAAAAAATGCTGATCTACCCTACCCGTATTCACAAACAAAAAGCGGAGCAGAGACATGCCCTGCTCCGCTCAAAGCGTCGGCCTGTCGTTGATCAGCTTTTTTTTCGCTTGATCAGGTCCTTGCGTTTGACATGCAGCTTGTCGAAGTTGGACGCCGAAATCACGTAGTACCATTTCGCAAAGCGCGCGTTTAACTCATCAGTCAACTTGCGGCCCTTCTCCACTTTTTGTTTCCACTCTTCGTGCTTGTCATACAGCTCTTTATTTTTGCGATCCGCATCGGTCCACAAACTGTCGGCTTTGTTCAAAAAGTCGGTATTTTTCGGCTTTGGCGGCTCGGGGAATAGTTTTTCATCGAAGGCCGCCGTAATGAACAGGTACCGGTTTTCACCCGGGCCTTTTTCGCCGGTTTCGGCAGTATCGATGCCGGCGGTCACCGCCAGTCCAGTGCCGTACACCACCTCGCCGAAACGCAGCGTGTACACCACTCCATCTTTGGTCTCCGCCTGCAGTTCACCTTCGTTGGACAGCAACTGACCATCCTGCGAAAAGAAATAGCCTTTGCTCTGCAGCGACAGCAGGTCCTGCTGCGTGAGCCGCACGCCTCCGCGCATACGGGTCAGGCTGGCCGACAGCCCGGCCGGTTTCGGCCGCACACCGACAATGGACAACTGATCCAACGCGGTGAGCAGGTTATTCATCCTGGTCTTGTCCACCTCTTCATCCACGGCCATCTTATCGGCCTTCCACTCATTGTCCTTTTTGCGCAGGGTGACCACATCGCGCATGCGCACGATGCCGGTGCGCTCATCCACCGAATAATCTTTCAACACCACTTTCTCAATGTCGTTGCGGTTGATGCGCAAGAGATCGGTGTCGATCCAGTCCGAGAAGTTAGTAGAGACTTCGATATCGGTTTTGGCGGCGTACACGCGTTTCTGTCCGGGCAGGCGGACAAACCGGAAGCCTTCTTTGCCGGGCACTTTCTTGCCGATGATGAGGTCGGCCAGCACGTTGTCGTTTTCGCCGCGGATGATCACGCGCTCGCCCCGGCCTTTGAGGGTGGTGATGTTTTCGTCGAGCGGATCCAGAACGCCGCACACTTCGTGATCGGCCACATTGTCGGTGCGAAATTCATCTTTGCGCATTTCGATGATGGCCGCGGCGGTTCTGGCCAGCCGGTCCTTGCCATCGGCCGGATAATCGTAATGCGACGGGATCGTCCACCGTCCCTCTTTGAACGTCACCTTAAAGGGAATCGTGGTTCCGGTCTCTTCGTTGTATTTGATGACCTCCAGGGTCACTGCGCTGTTCGGATCCTGGAAATCCGGGAAGAACGGCTCACCCTGATCGAAAAAGGCATCGGGTTCGATTTTACCGGGCGCGGTGATAAGCGCAATCAGCGCCAGCGCAATGGCCACGCCAGCGAATCGGATGGTTTTCTGTTTTTCGCTCATGGCTATCCTCTCAACCTCCTTACGGCTGCAGCACCTTCTTTTTCACGACGACGGCGACGGATAAAGATGAACACGCCCATAATGAACACTGGAATCGGCGGCAAGAGCACCGCAAACGTTTTGATGGTATTTTGAATCCGACGGATCTGCGCTTCCATGTGCTCTTTGCTGCGCAGAATTTTTGCTTCTTTCTCCGCTTCGATATTCTTTTTCAGCGCTTCAAACCGCCGGTTTTCCACTTCCTGTAGGTTGCGCGCCATGATTTCTTTGGTCTGTGCATCCAGGTCCGGGCGTTGGCGCACTTCGGCGACTTTTTCATTCAGCCGCTTGCGCGCTTCTTCCAGCGCCCGCCGGGCTTCCGCCTCGGCTTCCTGCTGCTCTTTGGTGCGCTGCTCCACAAACTTCTGCGTTTGCGCTTCCACGCGCGTCAGCGTGCGGTGTTTGACGCGTCGCTTGCGCAGATTGATGAACGAGTCGTCACCGACCAACACATCCATGCAATTGAGAAAAAACGGAATGTTGTCGAAATTCAAGTTTTCGAAGCCACGCTTGCGGATTTCAAAAAACTGCTGCGAGATGAAATCGAGATCGGCCACCACAATGATGTTGACGTTTTTCTGCGTTTCGGTCGTGTCCTTGGTCACCGTATCGCCGTTGATGCGGGCGGCGATCACGTAATCCAGATCGTTGGGCACGTGAGGCACGCCGCGGCTGGCCAACTGAAAGCCGAAGAAACTGCGCCGAATCAGCCGCGAATACGGCAACGAGCCGGACAGAAATCCCGATTTGACCAGCGGCATAAATTCATAATCCTTCGAGGCCGATTTCTGAATATATCCCGGGTACAGGAATACCAGCTCCTGCAATCCGGAGGTAACTCGGTCTTCGGGATTGATGGACTCGCGGTTGCCATTGCCCTGGCCGATGAACACGAACTCCGGCGGCAGGGTGGCAAAATCCGGATGCGGGTTGTACGTATCCCACACGATCTGACGTTTGTTCCAACTAACACCGAGCTTGCGCATGAATTCTTCGATATTGCCTTTGGGCTTGGGAGGCGGCCCCTGATTGCGCATGAACGGATTGCGGTCCGCACCGGCACGCTCGCTTGGCGAGAGTGCTGGCTTGAACAGAGGCAGCGGATCCACCAGAACCAGCGCCGGATGTCCCTGCTCGATGTACTCGAGCAAGTTGTCCAATTCCTCCTGCGGCATGGACGAGGGCAGCGCCACCAAGAGCCCGTCAAGTTCCTCTCGGATGGGTTGATCCGCCGAGATCTGCACGACCTCGTACTGTTTTTTCAGCTCCTGCACCACCGGCCACTCCGGCTGGCTCTGGAATGTTTGAAAATCGAAGCCGCCGAACAACCGTGCCGCCGTGCGCACCACGCCGATTTTCTTGCGGCCGGTACGCGCCACCACCCGAATGCTGCGGATCAACTCATATTCCACCGGCAGCCCGCGATCCATGAACGGGATTACCTGCTCCTCGGCGCCGCAGGTGAACGCTACACCAAGGAAAATAGGCGCCACCGAGGCCCGGGCGCTGCCGGGATTGAACACTTCCTGGGGCGTGATGCCGAATTTCTCCCGCGCTTCAATGGCCTCTTTGGAATACGGCTCGGTATCATGAATCGCCACTTCGACCCGGTTGCCGGCCACGGCATCGATTTCCCGCAGGAAGCCGATCAAATTCTGCCGCGTTTGCACAAACGGCTCGGGCACGTCTTTGCTGATGTACGCATTGATGAACACTGGCCGGTCTTCGGGAATCTCGCTCAGCAGCTTTTTCGTCTCGGCCGAAAGCGTATGCAGCTTCTCGGCGGTGATGTCCAGCCGCCAGTGCAAGCGGCCCAGAATGACATTCAGGCTGATCACCGCAATGATCAGCGACACCGCGCGGACGGCCTGATGCACGGTCATCGGATAGCCATCGGCTTCTGCCGGCCAGTGCCGGTTGCCCAGCAACATCACATTCAGATACAGCATCACGCCGATCATGGATAGAAAATACAGCAGGCCGGACAGGCTTACCACGCCCTGAGCGAAATCCTGGAAATGCCAGAACACCCCTAGCGGCGCCAATAGGTCCCGCACTGACTCTCCTAATACGGCCGCGATCGGCTCAATGAACACAAAAAAGGCACAGAACAGGGCTCCCAGCACAAAACCAATGGTGACATTATCGGTGAGCAACGACGCCAGCATTCCCACCGAGATGAACGCGGCACCCAGCAGCCAGTAGCCAAAATAATTGGCCACCATCAGGCCAAGGTCCGGGCTGCCCAGCCAGAATAGCACCAGCACGTGGCTGAGCGACAGGATGAGCGACGCCGAGTAGACGCCCAATGCGGCGAAGAATTTGCCCAGCACCACTTCGAGATCGGTGGCCGGCAGGGTCAGGAGCAGCTCATCCGTGCCCTGACGCTTTTCATCCGCCCAAACCCCCATGGTGAGCGCCGGGATGAAGATCAGCAGCAGGTATGGGAATACCTCATTCAGTTGATCCAGATTGGCCAGGTTGTTGGCGAAAAAGCGCTCCTGCCAGAAGGCGGCCGCCGCGCTCAAAAAGATAAACAGAGTAATAAACACATATCCGGTCGGGTTGGCGAAGTACAGTCGCAAATCCCGTTTGAATAGCGAAACGACAACGTTCCAGTTGATCTTCATGCCCTATACCCCTCCGTTTTCGCTTGCCGTTACGGGACGTCCATAGTTGGTCAAACGGTAGAACTCCTCTTCCATGGAACCGTCTTTGCGAAGCTCATCGGGCGAGCCATCGAAAACCAGCCTGCCATTGTGGATAAGAAGAATCCGGTCCGCCACAGCTTCCGCTTCCTGAAGGATGTGCGTGGAAATCATGATGGTCTTTTTGGCCGCGATCTCGCGAATGTTCTTGCGGAAATCGCGGATCTGGTTCGGATCGAGGCCGGCGGTCGGCTCGTCCATGATCAACACATCGGGGTCATGTAGCAACGCTTGCGCCAGCCCGACACGCTGCCGGTACCCCTTCGACAGCTTTCCGATGGGCTTTTCCAGCACTTCCTGAATGGCGCATTGCTCCACCACCACCTCGATGCGATCATGCAGCGCATCGCCTTCGAGTCCCCGGGCCTCGCCGAAGAAGTGCAACAGCTCGATCGGGGTCATATCGAGATACAACGGGCCGTTTTCAGGCAGGTAGCCCAGATGTTTGGCGGCTTCAAGCCGCTGTTTTTGCACATCTCTGCCGGCGATCGCCGCCGTGCCTTCGCTGGGCGCAAGGTAACCGGTTAGAATCTTCATGGTCGTGGACTTCCCCGCCCCGTTCGGTCCGAGAAAGGCCACGATCTGCCCTTTCGGAATCGAAAACGTGATGTCTTTGATCGCCACAAAAGGACCGTAATATTTGCTCAGTCCTTTCGCCTCAATCATGACCTGGTCGTTCATTTGACGCATGGGATCACCTCAGAATAATCCTCACTCCAATTGCTGAATTTGTTGATACTGGAAAAACAGGATTTGTAGTCATCCGGTCCCTCGACCCGACTTTCAGGATGCCCTATCCGAAGCAACCGGACCATGAAGCAAAATGAGGAAAATGACTATTGGAATTTGCATGTCTATCTGAATAGCTGCAAAAATCGATGACACATTAATCAAAAAACGGTTCAGCCAAATAAGACGTCAAACAAACTTATTGAATGCTTTCAGAGGCTCTTGCTGTGGATTCTTCTTTTTCTTTTCCCTGGCGCAACGCGGCAGACCTGGGCAACGCACCAGGGACATCGCCTCCCATCCCACCAGCCCTGAAAGAGCGAAATAATATCAACGGATTTCTTTAGCACATTAAAAGGTGTCTTCTGAGACGATGGGCCATTCATTGCTACTTGCATAAACTGGCTGAATAGCTACTCAAAAAAGCCATTATTCAGCATGTACGATCATTTGTGATTCCGGCTTTCAGCGGCGACTTTCCGATCGTCGCTGAAATACCGGAATCTCATACCCGCTCGTTGCCTCCTTAATATTCTCCTTATCTTCCTTCCCAAGTTGAACTTGGGAAGGAGGAAAGGAGAAAATAGGACCTGTCATCCCGAGCCGGCGGCTGGCGGATCCTCGCAATGACGGGTAGTGGGCTGAATAGTTACAAAAAACAAGTCATAAAATAAGCCTTTACAAGCTGTTTAGCAAGATTTTCTGTAACGATTCAACCATCTAGCTCTTTTCCCGTTTGCACCGGGCTGAACCCCTCACCGTTCCGATCACGCCGAGATATTGCCGGCCAGACCGAGTTCGTCGGCCATTTTGCGCATGCCGTCGATCACGGTTTGGATATGCTCGTCCAGCGGCACCCCGAGCAGTTCCGCCCCGCGGATGATGTCCTCGCGTTTGACCGCCCGCGCAAAACCGCTTTGCTTCATTTTCTTCTTCACCGAGGAGACTTTCAAGTCGTGGATGCTGCGGCTGGGCCGGACATACACGCACGCGGTGATGAAGCCGCAAAGTTCATCCACCGCCAGCAGGGTCTTTGCCATGAGCGACTCGGCCGGCACCCCGGTGTATTCGGCATGGGACAGAATGGCCCGGGTGATTTCTTCCGATACTCCCCGTTTCTTCAAAAACTCCACCGCCACATACGGGTGCTCTTCTTGGGTCGGATGCTTTTCATAATCCATGTCGTGCAGCAGTCCAACCACCGCCCATTTCTCTTCATCTTCTCCGAATTTGCGGGCGTACTCGCGCATGGCGGCCTCCACCGCCAGCATGTGTTTGCGCAGGTTTTCGCTCTCGGTCCATTCGGTCATCAGGGCGTAAGCCTCATCACGCGTCATGCTGTCCTCCTCAATCCTTTCAAACGTTCGTGTAAATGCTATAGCTGCCAACGGTCCGCCCGGGGCCGTTGCCACTGTTCGCCCCGGATTCGTCATTGAGATGATCGTATGCAATCATGCCGCCGATCAAATTCCAGCACCTTTCCCAGCAATACCAGCCCGTTCCGCTGTGGGTCATCGTTGGTTGCCAGATTGGTGATTCCGCATATTACCCAATCCGTGTACTTCCTTGCAGGTATGGCCAAATCGTTTTACTTCTTTGCGAACTCTCCCTACACTGGATATTGCTGAATCAAATATAATTTTACTCCCAACCGGCCCAATTGGTTTTCAAAAAATCACAAAAATTGGGCTATCCGAAGCCATTTATTCCGCGCTGAACACATTCACGCCTTTGGGCAAAATTTCAAACGTGGCCGGCAATTTTCCGGGCAATTCTCCATCGGCATCCAGCAGCACCTCGCGCTCGGACCAGGCTCGCAGCTTTTTGCCACGGCGGTAGATCACCTTCGGGTGCTTGTACAACGTGCCGCGGTACAACCGCACCAGATTGCCCAGCACCTCCAGCTTGTTGACATCGCCAATGAGCACGAATTCGAGCAGGCCATCGTCGGCGCGGGCCTCCGGCGCAATCCACATGCCGCCGCCAAAATATTGCCCGTTGGCCGCGATAATGGCGCTGAACACGCCTTCCTCCTCCGGCTCCTCATCGATTTGAAACCGGATATGCTCGTTTTTATAAAACGTCAGCGTGTACAGCAGGCCAACGAAATAGGACAGAAAGCTGCCCATGAATTTGGTGAAGCCGTTGACGCGATCGATCAGGGCGCCGCCGTAGCCCAGATCGGCGATGTTCATAAAATAGCGCACCATCGGCTTGCCGTCGCGGCTCAGGCAGGTCAATTTGCCCACATCGAATGGCCGGGTTTTGTCGCCCAGAATGGTCTCCACGGCGCGGCGCGGATCATTCGGCACCGGCAGCGTGCGGATCAAATCGATGCCAGTGCCGCGCGGGATGATGCCCAGTCGGGAATCCATCCGGATGGGGCGATCGCCTTCGAAAAAGCCGTTGATCACTTCATTAACAGTGCCGTCGCCCCCCACGGCAATGATGTCCTGAAACTCGGATTTCAGCGCCTCGCGCGTTAGCTGAGTAGCGTGTCCCGGTCCCTGGGAAAAATCCACACTGTATTTCACTCCTGCCGATTTCAACAGTTTGGCGATGCCGGGCCAGGCCTTCCGTGCTCCGCCCCGTCCTGCAGCCGGATTGACGATACATTTCACATACCTCATTCTCCCTCCACATGCTTCGCTTCCGGTGGGAATCCGCCTGCCTCCTCCTCTCCTTTTAGGATTCGTTCGATGCGATCCCGGGAAAAATACTCTCCCACATCCAGGCCCGGGCAGGTCCCCTTTTCCAGAATCCAGGTAAATTCGTTGGCCAGGATTTCCGGCCAGAACGGGTAGCTCCGGCACTGTTTCGGCCGCGCCGCATGCACCCGGCAGCGATCCTGCTCATCCAGCATCACGCATGCGCCATCCGGCCGTTCGGCCAATCTCCACGACTTGTCGGATTGCTTCACATAACTGGCAATAAACTCGTTTTCCGGCATGCCGAGCAAACGGGCCATGTTGGCGGCATCCTCCGGCGAGAGCTGAACATGCCCGGGAATTTTGCAGCACGCCGCGCATCCCGGCTGACATAAAAACTTTAAGCCCTGTTCATAAAACATTTCCTGTCGCATTCATTTTGCCTGCGGTTTTATGCAATGGAGACTGGCGGCGCCGGGGAAACTTCGCTTTATATTATCTTGGATTTTCCTGGCTTAAAAATTTTAATATATCAATAATTCTAAGCGAAGGCAAGAAATGCTCAACAAATGGATGGAAAGATTGAAGGTCTCCCCCATTCCCAATTGCGCTTAGACGATTCCACTGTCTCCAGCTTCAAATCTTCACCAGACCAAGACGCAAAATTTCGAGCAGCTCGCTGGCGTTATTGCCGTCCTCTGGATAGCTGGCCATAGTAAGGTCGCAGGAAACCTCGAGCGCGATTTTCTTAATGGCTTCGTTGATTTTCTCGGCCAGAATTTTAGCAATGCGATACGGTGTATCGGGCAACAAAATTAACCACTCGGTCGGTTCCCGCAGAGTGAGCAGGTCCGTGGACCGCAGAATGCGTTCCAGTTGCGTGAGAATCAGCCGGACCTGCAGACCGGCATCCAGAGCATCCTCGGGGTGCACGAACACATTGCGATCGAATTTCAGGCTCAGCAGCGACAGTGGCAAATGGGCATGGCTGTTGCGCCGAATTTCATCGTCCAGCCGATGGCAAAAGGCATCGAACTCCACGCTATTCAGCGGTGAATTGGCAAAAGCCGCCGGCAGTTCGACGATATTGCCGGGGGTGAAGTCATCCACTGGATCCGGCAGGTCTTCGTCTTGCGGATTTGAGATCAATTTGTAAGAATAAATCTTGCGCACCAGCGCCGACACCACGTCGAACTGATGATCGCAATTCATGCAACGGCAATTGACCAGCGGATCGGTGAACTCTTCCCTGCAGCCCTTGCACACATGCGTGGCCGAAGGTGTCACCTCAAAATCCTCGCCGGCCTTGTGCAGGGCATCCTCGCAGTTCGGGCAGCGGTACTCGTTGCCCTGCCGAAACTCTTCGCCCGGCCCCCGATAGCCGCAGCCAAGATGGGTGATTATTTTCTTTTGCACGATATCGCCATACTCGCAGTTCGGGCACACTTCGCGGAAATTCAAATCGTGGTGGCCGCATTTGGGGCAGATGTGGATGGTATCATAAAACACGCGCTCCAAAAACTGCGATCTGGCCATACTTTCTAAAATAAAAATTTCACCGCCGACTTCCTCGGGCTGCAGAATTTGTGCGGCTTCAGGATATACATAGCCCAGCTTCGCATCACGGCAAACCTTCGGCACCAGCGCCCGGATGCCGTGCTTTTTCATATGATCGATCAAGCGCTGATGGCCGGTTTTCTTTTCAGCCTCGGATTTATGAATTTTCAACTTAAAAAAATCCAACAAGTTGCGCACCTTGGCCTTCAGTTCCTCCCGCTCAAACGGCTTGGTCAGATAGTCCATTACACCCAGCCGAAGGCCGCGCAGTTTATCCTCTATGCCATCCTTGGAGGAAATAATGATGACCGGGATGAATCGCCACTGCGGATTGGATTTAATCATTTCGAGGAGAGCGTAGCCATCCATGTCCGGTAAAATCAAATCGAGCAGGATAAGATCGGGTACGTGCCTTTCCAGCGCGGCGATCGCCTCCACGGCATTCCTGGCCAGGTCCAGATTATAACCTTCTGGACCGAAAACCTGCTGCAACAATTGCAGGTGATAGATATCATCATCAATCAGCAGCAAGCGTTCTTTAGCCATGGTTCACCTCAGGTTTACTTCTTTGCCCACCCCGCCAGCGGCTCAATGTACGCCTTCGCTTTTTTCCATCTTTTCTTCGGCCATGGATTTCGTCGCCGGCCTGGCAACCTTGCCAGGCGGGATGGAAGGGGTAACAGTTTTTTCCATCGTTACGGCGCGTTTCTTGCGTTTGGGTTCTTTCGGCAAGGTCAGGTTCACGCGGAACCATTCGCCGAATTCGGATTCCGCCCAGATGTTGCCGCCGTGGGCTTCCACGATACATTTGGTATTAAACAGGCCAAGTCCGGTGCCTCGCGGCACGTCCGGATTGTACTGCGCCGTTTGCGAAAACTTCTCGAAAATTGTATCGAGTTTCTCTTTCGGCACGCCTTTACCGCAATTTTTGATGCTGAACAAAAAGCGATCGCCATGATCCTCGATACGGTACTGGATTTCCGTGCGCGCTTTGCCATATTTGATCGCGTTGCCGAACAGGTTCACGAACACGATGCGCAGGAGTGCTGGGTCCGCCTGCAGCAGCACATGCTGCACCCGGGATTCCGGATCCGGTACGATTTTCATCTCCTTGGCCATCAGATGGCCTTCCAGCTCTTTTATTACCGGAAGCAGGATTTCATGATACACCTCGATCTGCTGCCAGTGGATGCGCAGTTCGCCGTTCTCGATTTTGGCCAGATCGAGATAATTGCGAATCATGTCAATGAGGTTGCGGGTGACGCGAATGATGATTTGAATGCTGTTTCGCTGCTCCGCATTCAAATCGCCCAACAGACCTTCTTCCAGCAATTCCGCAAAACCGAGAACCGAAATCAGCGGACTGCGCAGTTCGTGCGACACAAAACTCAACATGTTCAGATAATGTGAGTTGAGGCGCTGCAGCTCTTCGTTAGTTTTTTTGAGCTTCCGAGTCAGGTTGGCCAGCTTGCGATTCTGCTCCTTGAGCTTGGCCTGATAATCGGCGTTCTCCTTCAGTAGCGCCGCCTGCTGGGCAAACAAAATAAGCGCCTGCGCCTTTTCCCGCCGTTCATCATCCTGGAATTCGTTGAGATTCTCGCTGAAATTCATGCCAGGAATTTCGGAAAAACGCCGAATGTATTCATCCAATAAGGCATCCAACAATTCATCCGGATCCTGGCTCTTTTTTAGCAGTTCCAGACTGAGCGAATAGATTTGATCCAGCTCGGCCAACTTGAGTCGAAGTCGTTCTCGTTCTTTCTCAATACTCGTCATATGCATCCTACCGAATCATTTATGATATGCAGAAACACGGATGACCTCGTCCAAGGTGGTGATACCGGCAAACACTTTATCCATGCCATCTTCGCGTAAAGTACGCATACCATGTTCATGGGCATAATTGCGAATTTCATCAACCGGGGCTTTTTCAATCACCATGCGCCGCAGGGTTTCATCCATAATCAGCAGCTCATGAATACCAGTCCGGCCGGAATATCCGGTGCCTTTGCACTCCCGGCAACCACGCCCCCGGTATAGTTTTCTTCCTCTGGGCAACACTACTTCACTGGTTTTGAGTATCGCCATACCTTTTTGGTCCGGCTCCTTGCAATTAGGACAGATTTTGCGCACCAATCGCTGGGCCATCACCGCAATCAGTGAGGACGAAACCAGAAAAGGCTCGATACCCATATCAATCAACCGGTGCACTGCGCTGGGAGCGTCGTTGGTGTGCAGGGTTGACAAGACAAGGTGACCGGTCAGAGCGCTGCGGATGGCAATTTCGGCCGTTTCCACATCGCGCACCTCGCCCACCATAATAATATCCGGGTCCTGCCTCAAAATCGACCGCAATGCTGCGGCAAAAGTCAATCCCACCTTTGGATTTATCTGCACCTGATTGACCAGGGGGAATTTATACTCCACTGGATTTTCCACGGTCACAATATTTTTGTCCAGCGAGTTGATTGTATTCAACACTGCATACAGGGTGGTTGTTTTCCCACTACCGGTGGGACCGGTTATCAGAATAATACCTTCCGGTTGTTTGATGACCTTTTCCCACCGTTTTAGCGTGTCCGGATGAAAGCCGAGTTCTTCCAATTCGATAATGGCGTTTCTCGAATCCAGAATGCGCAACACTGCCTTTTCGCCGTACACGGTTGGCAGAACCGAAACGCGCAAGTCGATTTCGCGGCCGTCCACGCGCAGCCGCAGCCGACCATCCTGGGGGATCCGCCGCTCTGACACATCCAGATCGGCCATGATTTTGATGCGCGAGATGATCATCGGCGCCAGAGCCAGAGAAGGCTTGGAAATCTCATGCAAAATGCCATCAATGCGATAGCGAATGCGAAACACGTCTTCATCCGGCTCCAGGTGTACATCGCTGGCCTTATCACGGATCGCCTGTAGCAAAATCATGTTGACCAGCTTGATGATCGATGCCTCGTCAGATGCTTCTTCAGCGCTGAAATCCGCCTCTTCTTCATCGCTTTTCAGTTCGACGACCTGGGTGAGTTCCAGATTGGAAATCATACGATCCATCGAATCAACCATACTGTAATACTTTTTGATGGCCGCTTCGATGTCCTTTTCCGAGGCGATGACTTCCTGCACCTGATAACCGGTCTGATAGCGCACGGCATCGATAGCGTAGATGTCCAGCGGATCGGCCATGGCTATGGTGAGAGTGTTCTGCACCCGGAACAGTGGGATGAGCTTGTATTGCTGCGCCATGGCCATAGGCACCAGTTTCACCACCGCCGGATCGATGGTGTACGCATCGATCTGGACCTTCGGAATGCCGAAGCGCTCACTCAGCGCATCCAGAAGCGCATCCTCGGTGATCCACTTTTTGTCGATCAAGATTTTGCCCAGGCGTTCTCCGGTGGCGCGCTGCAGGGCCAGCGCCTGTTCAAGTTGGCCTTGCGTGATCAGGCCCTTTTCGCGGAGAATTTCACCCAGTTTTTTGTACTGTCGCATGATCCTGTCACATCACCACGGGTTCGCTGCTCAGAATATGGCCATATGGCCAGACGGTTATCGGAATCTGCAGTAGATCGAGATAATTCTGCAACTTTTGCAAATTTTGTGGCGCACTCAATGGTTTATTCACAAAGCCGGCGGCACCGAACTGATAGGCTTGCCGGATTTTCTGTTCATCCATGCTACTGGTGAGTAGAATTACCGGAATCGTCGTCCGGCCAAGCAGGGTCCGCAACTCTCTAAGGAACGAAAGCCCATCCATACCCGGCAGGTCCAGGTCCAGAAGCACCAGAGCCGGCATTTCCATATGCGACTCGAGGTGCTCGAGCGCCTCCCGTCCTTCCGGGAATACCTCGATGTCAATCGCTGTGGTGCTGCGCAGGAGACATTGCTTAGCAATAAAGGCGTGATCGTCATTGTCCTCCACCAGCATCACCCGAATTTTTTTCGTTCGATTCTGATTCATGCTCCTCTCCCGCATGCACTTCTCCGTCTTGAAGGTTTTGCCTCTGGATCACCTTCTCATGCTGAACGACTGTGATCTTTTCCTTTTCATAAATCTCATCCACATTGCTTGCATCTTCGGGCATCACCGGTAGTTCGAAATAGAAGCTGGCCCCTTTACCCGGTTTGGATTCCACCCAGATCCGACCACCGAGATGCTGAATGATTTCACGCGAAATCGTCAGGCCCAGCCCCGTACCGGTCGGTTTGTTGCCATCGTCGGTTTCCATCACCTGTCCGAATTTCTCAAAAATCACATCCAGATATTTTTCCGGGATGCCTGGTCCTTGATCGATTACGCCCACTTTGACGTAAGCCTGCTTTCGCTTTTTGGTTTCAGGCAGCAACTCCGTTGTAATGATAATCTTACCGCCCTCCGGCGAATATTTGATGGCATTGTTGACCAGATTCACAATCACCTGGGTAAGCTTATCATGATCAGCAAAGACGGGGGGCAGCTCGCCGGCATATTTTTTCACCAGCTTGATTTTTTTGCGCATCAGCAGGCTTTGCAACGTGTCCACCGCGGAATCAATAACCATCTCGATTTGTAACGGCTCGAGCTGCCATTTGGCTGTCCCCGATTCCAGCTTGGACAGGTCGAGGATATTGTTGATCAGCCGCGTCAGCCGGTCGCTCTCGGAATTAATGATGGTCAAAAATTCCTTTTTCGTTTCCTCGTTCTCGTCGTAGTTCAACAAAATTTCCGAAAACGACTTGATGGCCGTAAGTGGTGTGCGCAATTCATGCGAGATATTAGAAATGAGCTGATCTTTCAGTCGGTCAATCTTTCGCAATTTGATCAGCTCATATGTTTCGCTCATATCTTGAAACACAAAAATGGCTCCCTTAACGTGCCCTTCTTCATCCTTGAGCTGATTGCATTTGACCGAAACCGGGATTTTCGTCCCATCCTCCTTTTTGATTTCGAACTCGTCGCTAATTTCGCCGCCTTCGGCCACGATTTTCTTGTACAGTTCGTGCAACTTCACGCCAAACGAATCCGCAAACACCTCCAACAGGTGATAGCCAGTAGGATCAATTTCGCTCAACGAAAATAGGTCTTCGGTGTTCTTATTAATAAGTTCGATCTTGCCTTCTTCATTAACCGCCAGAACCCCATTGCTCATACCCTGCAACACATTGGACAAATAATTTTTAATATTGTCTAAAACTTCGGTCTTAATGGCCATCGTCTCATAGAGATGCGCATTCTCAATTGCAATGGCGGTATGGTTGGCAAGAATGATCATCAAATCAAAATCCCGCTGCCTGAACTCTTCCGGTGTTTTTTGAATGATGGCATCCAATAAGCCTTTAATTTTGGTCCCCTGCACCACTGGAATGATGACGGCAGAACACTCTTCCTGGTCGGCAGAGCTAAATTTCAGTGTTTCGGGTAATACGATGGGACGACGTTCGTTCAGGGCCCAGCGGTAATAGGCGTAAACTTGGTGCTTGCGGATAAATTCGCGAAATTCTTTTTCCAGATTATAATCATGTACCATAAAAAAATCATCGGCCAGCGTATCATAGCGGAAATAAGCGGCCGCTCTCAGCGGTAGAATTTGGGCAACGGCCTCAATAAAATCGCTGACGATTTGAGATTGTTTGCGAATTTTAACAATGTTCTGCGATAAATTATATACGGTCTGAATATCGTAATAGGCCCGTTTTAGTCCTTCGGAGGTTTCGGTGATGAGCTGAATGTACGATTCTTTTTCAAGCAGTTCACGCCTGGTTCGATGCATCTCTTCCCGAAGTTGCTCAAGGTAGAGGTCGAGCTGATCGTTCCTGGCAAAATAAACTGATTGCTGGCTTCCCACGTCCTTTTCTCCGGTCACTCCCATCTTCCTTTCCTGTCCATAAGGTTAACCGATTACCATTCGCAGGAATTCTTTTGCGTTTTCAAATCCAATTCGAATCTCTTCAAGAAGTTGAGGCACGTTATCTGGATTGATATTGATCAAGTGCCAAATATCTTCACTGATAATCGGTTGAGAAGGATCACCACTGTGGCCAAATCCTTCCAGACGCACAAGCACATTGGCCAGATGGACAATGGCCACAATTTCGCCATATTTTTCTGGATTTTGTAACGAATGGTGGAATTCAATGGTGGCAATTAAATGAGAAGGTAAATTCCATTTTTCGCCAAGCCAGGCACCTATATCGGTGTGTTGTGCACCAATTGCGTGTTGTTCGCCTTCAAACAGTGGGACCTTGTGTTTATAGGCAAAATCCAATGCTTGCATGAATTCTTCATGCAAAAACTGGTCGAATACCACCTTTCCGATATCATGGATCAAGCCGGCCATAAATGCTTCCTCCGGCATCTCATATCGAATATGCTCGGCAATGGTCTTTGCTGCCACGGCACAAGCCACGGAATGTTGCCAAAATTTTTCACGGCTAAACCCGCAATGCTCCTGAGGATTCTCGCAATTCCCCAATTGATCGAATATTGCTGTGGTCAAGGCGAGGTTTTTGATGGTGTTGAATCCCAGGATCACCGTGGCCTGTGAGAGGGTGGCAATGCGCTTGGACATGCCATAGAATGGAGAATTCACCAGCTTCAAAACTTTGGTAGCCAGTGACTGATCCTGAGAAATAATTTTGCTCACCTGGTTTACTGAAGAAGCAGGATTATCGATGAGCTTCAATAAATGCATGACAACTTGTGGTAAAGTAGGAAGCTGCTTAATTTTCAGGAGTACCTGCCGAATCTCTTGAACGTTCATACCCCACCTATACCTGGTGACGAACCCAAAATTTCTTTCACCCGCTGGATCACTTTAGAAGGGCTAAAAGGCTTGACCATGAATTCGTTCGCGCCCACCGCCAATCCTTTCTTGCGGTCCCGTTCCTGGCCTTTGGCCGTTAGCATGATGATATACAGGTCATCTTTGTGCAAATCCTGGCGTATTTTACGACAGACCTCATACCCATTGAGATACGGCATCATAACATCCAAAAAAACCAGATCGGGATTTTCTTCCTCGATTAATTTCAACGCTTCACGGCCATCCTTTGCGCTCACGGTCTCATAACCGTGTTTTCCCAGCACAAACGTTAAAGATCGAAGAACAAACGGCTCGTCATCAACAACCAGAATTTTCTTTGACATGATAACCGCAACTTAGTTTTAGATTCACTAAATTTTCTTTAAAATCAGGACACTAATATCATCGTCAAAATCATTGCGGCCCATAAATCGTCTCACATCGTCGGAAATGCGTTCAATGATATCGCGTGATGATAGATCGGCCAGCGCTTCGACCATGTGGGCCAAACGTTCGGATTCGTACCGATCTCCTTGAGCATCTGTGGCTTCCACCAGCCCGTCGGTATACAGCAGCAAAATATCATTCTTGCGCAAAAGCAACCGGTCATTGTGAATATCCAATTCCGGTTCGAGTCCGATGAAAAAAGTATCGGACATAATCCATTCGACCGCGTTTTGCCTGGCGCGCCAGATCAGCGCCGGGTTGTGCCCGGCATTGGCCAGCAAAACTTCGCCCGTGGCGGCATCCAGATAACCCACGATGGCGCTAAGGAACAATTCCGATCGATCCAGGTCCGCATACAACACCTGATTGGCCAGCCGCAGAATATCGGCTGGCTCCCGTCCTTGAAACATGCTCATGCGAATCACGCTGCGGCTGCTGGACATGATAATCGCCGAACCAATGTTGTGCCCGGAGACATCGGCCACAACAAAGTATAAATTGCCTTTCTCATCGGTCAGGTAATCCAGATAGTCGCCACCGACTTTGTTAGCCGCAATGTATTTGCTGGCCAGATCGATCCCCGAAATTTTGGGCGTTTCGCGGGGTAACAAATTTTGCTGAATACTGGAGGCAATCTGGATTTCCTTGCGGGCAATTTCTTCTTTCTTCGCCTTGTCGATAAGCTGGCAAGTGTTGAGCGACACGGCCATGATCGAACTGATGGCCGACATCAGACGGTGGTCCTGCCCATTGAATGGCTCGGACTCATGCAGGCGAGCAATGGCAAAAACCCCCATTTTCTTTTCGCGTACCTGGATCGGTGAGGTCAGAGCGCTAAAATTTTGTTCACTTCGAAACAGGTAAAAGGTTTCAAAATCCCGAGCGATTTGCGGCAAGTCTTCGATCGACTCCACCAGAATCGCCTGTTGCTCACGGTAACTCCATTCGCACAACACCTTGATATCGGCCTGAATGGCTATATTGCCTCGATCCAGATGGCAATATTTGGCGAACAAACTTAACTGCTCATCCTCTTCGCCACGCAGATACACCCACGCGGCATCCGCCAGCAATATTTCTCGCGCCTTATTGAGAATGATTTCGATGATCCGCTTTTCGTCAAAAATCGTGGCGAGCTCTTCGGATAATTCATAAAACAAATTCACTTCTTCGTAGCGAGCCAGAATCTCCTGACTCATGCTCTCCATTTCAGTTTCGTGGCTGATTTCTTGAATCAGGATTCGCGACAGCGCAGCAGCCACATTTCTAACCAGATCCGGGGAGCTCTTTGAAGCATCGGCCCAGAGTTTGCAGCGGTAATCCCCCACCGTCTCCAGCGTCAGATCGGTGGAAACCAGATTCTGGAACGCTTCAAAAGGCAGCGTATCGTCGTATAGAAAATCCTGTGTTCGGGCGAGCACTCGATCCCTGGCATCCGTGATCGCAAATTGGCAATGACAGATTCGGGCAAACGTTTCCAGCCAATCGACCAAGCGAGTTTCTGGAACGGGGAAATGAAGAGGCTCTCTCGTTTCAGCTACCTCCGGGTACATAGCTATTGGTTCCATTGGGATAAATTTCATACATTTATCGGTTGTTGTCCGAGCGTTGGCTGCTTCCCCCGCTCTTTCTTGTTTTCGGCTATTTTCAAAAATGCTGGATGAAATTTTTGGAATATTTC
>JAUZRQ010000092.1 GCA_030950365.1 Candidatus Zhuqueibacterota bacterium
AGGCTCTACTGGCTTTTTTGTGGGTGATGCCTTATATTTTCAATTATGCGAGATACGGAATTTTACACAAAGCTTTTGGGCATAACTTCTCCGTGGGACGTGAGTTTGGTTGAATTAGACACGGAAAAGGAAGAAGTCCAGATATGGATCAGGTATGGTTCTGGCCAGGCCTGCTGTCCGGAATGCGGGAAAGCGTATCCCATTTACGATCACCGTAAGCCGCGCCGGTGGCGACATCTGGATACCTGCCAGATGAAGACCTGGCTTGTGTGTTCGGTTCCTCGCGTATCGTGTCCTGAGCATGGTGTCATCACCATTGCCACGCCATGGGCCAATCCTCAGAGCCGTACAACACGGATGTTTGAGCGGTTGGCCATCGACATGTTGAAGGCCTTTAAGAACCAAACCAAGGTAGCTAGACTCTTGCGCATTAGCTTTGATCAAATTCATCATATCATGCATCAATCAGTTAAACGAGGACTCGCTCGTCGATCTAAGCAACACTCGCCGCGGCGCCTTGGCATGGATGAAAAAAGCTTTCAAAAGGGCCACCGCTACAGCACCATCCTCTCCGATCTGGACTCAGGTTGCGTCATTGACCTGTGTGAAAACCGCGATGAGGATTCCGCAACTGAATTAATTGACAAGAATCTAACACAAGAACAGAAACACAACATCCAGGCCGTGAGCCTGGATATGTGGAAACCCTTTATTAATGCGGTAAAGACCTGTTTCCCGAACGCCGATATCGTGCATGATCGCTTCCATCTGGCAAAGTATCTCAATGAGGCCGTGGATACAACTCGGCGACAGGAAGTCCAACAGCTGGTCGAACAAGACCAAAAGAATCTGCTTAAAAGAACACGCTATATCTTCCTAACCAATCCGGAAAATTGGTCTGAAGCGTATCTTGAGCGCTTCGAAGAGATTAAAACCGTGAACCTCAAAACTGCAGAAGCCTGGCAAATTAAAGAAAATTTCAAACCATTCTTCCAATTGGTATCAGTCGAACAGGGAAACGAGTACTTCCTCGAATGGTACAAGGATGCCATAAAAACCAATATCAAACCGATCCAAAAGGTCGCCAACATGTTCAAAAAACATATCCAGGGGATTCTTAACTATCTCAAACACCGGATCACTAACGCGCTACTTGAATCCATAAACTCCATCATTCAACAAATTAAAAATATCGCCAGAGGATACAAATCCTTCGAAAACTTTAGAATCGCGGTCCTATTCCATCTCGGAAAATTAAACCTGTACCAATAAAAAAACCGGTTATCCCACAATTCCAATTTGGGGAACTTTTGAATTCGCGGGGCTGTTACTAATATATGCTATGGCGTCGGAATAGTGGAGTCGATTTTGAAGGTGTGAGGGATACATGATGATTCTGTATCACAAAAGCATCGCTGGATATGGCAATAAAGCAATAATTTAGCCGTACACAGACAAGGCAATGCCATTTTTTTCAATAAATTCATGAATTGTTTCCGGATTTTTATTGCAATGTAATGTTAACGGTGGTAAATTTTTATACATGTGGTATGGTATTGACGTAAAGAGATGAATCTTATAAATCACGACTGGATGTCATTTTGACCTTTGCTTGCCGGTGAATTTTGGAATGCTCTTTTTCCCGCTCCATTTGCGCCCGATATTACCTGGCTTGTCGCATCCATGGATTCTCTTTGCTGTACTGTTCCATCTATTTTTTCAGCTTCCAACTCATTCCTCTGCGCAATCTCTGCAAAAAGGCAAAGAGGCGTTTTTTAAGGGCGATTACGCTGCTGCCATCAAAGCCTTCCGCGCTGTCAGGCCAGATGAGGAATCGGTGTACTGGCTGAGCCTTGCGCTGGAAGCGCGCGGTGAGCCGGACAGGGCCAAAAAAGCGATTGTGCAATTTGCTCCCCATGCACGCTCGGCTTTGCTGCTTTCGCGGCTGGGTGAGCTGGAATTTGCACAGGCCAATTACCGCCGGGCCGGTGAGCTTTTCCGGCAGGCCTTCCGGACCGATTCCACTCAACTGGAAGCGCGTTTGAACTGGGGACGCTATTTGCACTGGCGCGGCAAACGCCAGCAGGCCCGGACCGTGCTGCAATATTTTGTGGAGCTGTACCGCGCCGCCGCCCGTCCGGATGCGCGACTGAATTTTCTCACCGCATCGGCGTGCATTTATCTAAACCGGTTTCAGGATGCCAATGATCTGTTCCAGGAAGCCAGCAAGCAGGCGCCGCAAGATTGGCGCATCTTCATCCGCTGGGGAAATTTGTTTTTAGACAAATACAATTATGCCGATGCCAGTAGCGTTTTCGAAGATGCGCTGAAAATCAATGGTAGGCTGGTGCCGGCGCGCATCGGGCTGGCGCGGGCGAAGGAGGCGGCGAGTCCGCAGCAGGCGTTGAAAATGGTTGAAGACCTGCTGAATGATCACGACGATCGCACCGATGTGCTGAATTACGCCGCCCACGTGTATCTGCTGCTTGGGCGTTACGAAAAAGCGCAAAAACTAATTGCCAAGGTGTTGAAGCAGCGCCCCGAGCATCTGGAAGCCCTGACCCTGAAAGGCCGTCTGGCGCTGTACCGCAAGCGCTTCGACGAATTCGAATCGATTGCGCGCCGCGTGCTGAAGGTTCATCCGCGGTATGCAACATTTTACACCCGTGCCGGTGATGCCCTGGCGCAGCGGTATTTGTTTGAAGAAGCCGCGCGCATGTACCGCCGGGCGATTGCGCTGGATGCTGAAGATGCAGCCGCCCACGCGGGGCTGGGCACCACCCTGTCCAGGCTGGCGCGGCTGGCCGAAGCCCGCGCGGAGCTGGAAGAGGCTTTTGAGCTGGATGCCTACAATGTCTGGACCGGCAACTTGCTGAATCTATTCGACAGCTACGCGGATTACGACACCATCCGCACCGAACATTTTTTGATCCGCTTGCACAAAGACGAGCGGCCGGTCCTCGGACCTTATGCTGCGGAAGTGGCCGAGCGCGCCTATCGCGAGCTGGTGCCACGCTACCGCATGCAGCTCAACTGGCCGGTTACCATTGAGATTTTCCCGGATCACGATGATTTTGCCGTGCGCAGTTTCGGGCTCCCCGGCGCGCAGGTGTTTCTGGGCATCTGTTTCGGCCCGCTGATCACCATGAACTCGCCGCGCGCCCGTCCCATTGGCACGTTCAACTGGCAGGAAACCCTGTGGCACGAGTTTGCCCACGTGCTGCACCTCACCATGACGCACAACCGGGTGCCGCGCTGGCTGGCCGAGGGTATCTCCGTGTACGAGGCCGCGCGGGCCAATCCGGCGTGGGATATGGACATGCACATGATGATGATTGGTGCGCTGAAAAAAGATGAACTGATTCCGCTGGCCGAGCTGGACAAGGGCTTCGTGGGCGATCCGCGCCGGGTCACGTTTTCGTATTATCAGTCATCGCAAATGGTGCGGTTTATTGTGCAGACATTTGGCTTCGACAGATTGCTGCAATTGCTGGCCGCCTTCCGCGATGATCTGAACACCGCGCAGGCTATCCGGCGGGTGTTCGATCTGTCTTTGTCACAATTCGATCGTCAGTTTGCGCAGTGGGCCCGGCAGGTTTTCCCGGTGGATCAAATCGAATTCGATGCCGATCTGGAAAAATTGATGGGATCGGATCAACCATCCGGAAAGCTGCTGCACACGCTGCTCAAAGACAATCCGAAATTGTTTTTGGTAAAATTGCGCTATGCAAAGTATCTTATTGAAAAAGGCGAGTTCCGCGAAGCGATCGATATGCTGGTGAAGGTGCGAGACACCTTCCCGGAGTATGTCGGCCCAAATAATGCGTATTTGCTGCTCGAAAAGGCCTACGCCGAAATTGGCGATTCGGCGAGTGCGGCGGCTCAGCTATCGGCGCTGTTGCGCCGCGATGGCAAAAATTACCGGGCGGCTCTCAAGCTTCTGCGCTATGCCGAATCGTTGCAGCGGGACGACTGGGCCAAACAGGCGCTGGAGCTGGCCATTCAGATTTATCCGTACAATGCTGAACTGCACCGCAAGCTGGGACGCATTTATTTGAAGGAGAATCGCAGCCGGCTGGCCATCCGGGAATTTGAGGTGCTGCTGGCGCTCAATCCGCTGGACAGGGCGGATGCCCATTGCAATCTGGCCGAGGCCTATTTACAGGCGCAACAAAAGCGCCGCGCGCACCGGCATGCGCTCAAGGCGCTGGAATTTGCGCCGACCTATCAACGGGCACAGGAATTGCTGTTGAAAACCGCATCGCAGTGAATTTCCTGTGGGCGATTCTGCATAAAGTATATGGAATGAACAGGAACGGGATTTGGGTTGAACCGGTTTAATCAATGGTTGCAGGCATTTGAATTTTTACTAATTTCGCTGAAGAAGAGGGTGGGATTGCCGTTTATCAATGAAGGTGCATCCGTTTGATGAAGCGAAACGGGGAAAAATGGCTTTTGGTTGCGTGGCTGGCGGCGGCGAGTCTGGCCATGCTCGATCGGCCGGTTGTCGCGCAGACCGTGACAACGCACCTGGCCGATAATGCGTTCACGTTTGTGCGCATTCGCTGGAAGGCGCCGGATTATGCGCGTTTCATGCGATTTTATTTTAATTCCGGGCCGCCTTGGTCGCACGACTATCCCACAGCCGAGGAAAACATGTACACGGCCCTGCGGCTGCTGACGCAACTGCCGGTCACGGGCGAAGCCAAGATTTTGACTCTGGACAATGACGAAATTTTTGACTATCCCATGCTGTACATTTGCGAAATCGGCGTATGGGAGCCCTCTGACGCCGAGGTGAAGCGGCTGGGAGAATATCTCAAGCGTGGTGGATTTTTGATCGTGGATGATTTCCGCGGGCGGCGCGAATTGCTGAACCTGATCCGGCAAATGAAGCGGATCGTGCCCGAGTTCACCTATCGTAAGTTGCAAGCAGATCATCCAATTTTTCATTGCTTTTTCGAGTTTTCGTCTCTGGTGTATGATTCGCCTTACCTATCCGCGGGCTATTTTCCTGAATATTACGGCTGGTTTGATCCACATGGCCGCATGGCCGCGATCGTCAATTACAACAACGATATTGGCGACGGATGGGAGTGGCCGGAAGAGAACGAAATTTTTTCGGCCGAAGCGTTCAAACTGGGCATCAATTACATTATCTACTCACTGACGCACTGATATGATAAAACAGGCATGGCGACAAATCGCCGCGAGAGGTTCGATCTGGCTCCTTTTGCTGAGCGCCGCACCACAGGCGCCGGCGCAGCAAATCACCGATGACAATTTCACCTTCGTGCGCATCCGTTATAGTATGGGCTATCTTGGCTATGCATTTCAGAGCCGCTACGGCGCTTACGATAGCTGGATGGTGGATTTCCCCAGTGCCGAGGAGAACTTTTTGCGCGGATTTGCCAAGGCCACCAGCGTGCCGGTCTCCGGTCGCTCTGTCTCCATCGGGCTGACCGAAGACGCGCTGTTTGATTACGCATTTGCCTATGTGGTGGAAGTCGGCTACATGCAGCTTACTGATGAAGAGGCGAAGGCCTTACGTGAGTGGCTGTTGCGTGGCGGATTTCTGCTCATCGATGATTTTCATGGCTGGCGCGAGTGGCAGAATTTTGTTTATCAGTTCAAAAAAGTGTTCCCGGAACGGGAACCACGCGACATTCCCATCGACCATCCGATCTTTCACTGCTATTACGATTTTGACTACTTCCCGCAGGTGCCAGGACTGGCCGCGTTGTACCGCGGAGTCACCTATGAGAAGGGCGGCAAGGTGCCACACTGCCGGGGCATCTTCGACGACCAGGGACGGCTGATGGTGCTGATCAACCACAACATGGACCTCGGCGATAGCTGGGAGCACGCCGCAGACCGCCGATACCAAATCAAATATTCGATTCTTGGCTACAAACTGGGCATCAACTACATCATTTATGCGTTAACCCATTAACGAGGAAAAAGGAAGTCGTATGACGGAGCGATCAGGACACCCCATGACGGAGCAGGACAGGATGATCGAACGGTTGCAGCAGGGACAGAAGTCCATCCTGCAAGAACTGCGCAAAATCATCATCGGGCAGGATCAGGTGATCCATCAGGTCATGGTGGCGCTGTTCACCGGTGGCCATTGCCTTATCACCGGCGTCCCCGGCCTGGCCAAAACCCTGCTCATCCGTACGTTGGCTCGCATTCTCGATCTCAAATTCAGCCGCATTCAGTTTACGCCCGACCTCATGCCCGCCGATATCACCGGCATCGATGTGATCGAGGAAGATCGTGCCACTGGCAAACGTGTGATGAAATTTATCCCCGGTCCCCTGTTTGCCAATATCATTCTGGCGGATGAAATCAACCGGACTCCCCCGAAAACCCAGGCAGCACTTCTGGAAGCCATGCAGGAGAAGCATGTGACGGCCGGCGGCAAAACCTATAAACTATCGGAACCGTTTTTCGTACTGGCCACGCAGAACCCCATCGAACTGGAAGGCACGTATCCGCTGCCGGAAGCGCAGCTCGATCGCTTCATGTTCAACATCGTGATGGATTATTTGCCGGAAGAAGAAGAGGTGCGCGTGGTCACCAGCACCACGTCCAATTACGATCCGGCCATCGACCGGGTGGTGACCGGCGCCGATATTCTGGCATTTCAGCGTATCATCCGCAACGTGAAAGTGGCTGAAGACGTGGCGCGGTACGCGGTGCAACTGGTGGCCGCCAGCCGGCCCTCCAGCAAGAACGCTCCCGATTTCGTGAAAAAATATGTCAACTGGGGCGCCGGTCTGCGCGCCTCCCAGTATCTGATTCTCGGCAGCAAGGCCCTCGCACTGATGAACGGCCGGTTGAATGTGTCGCTCAAGGATATCCGGGCGCTGGCGTTTCCGGTGCTTCGCCACCGCATCATCACTAACTTTTACGCCGAGTCCGAAAAAATTCGCTCGGAAAACATCATTGCCATGCTGCTGGAAACCGTGCCCGAACCGAAGGGAATCGAATAATCGCCATGGCCGCACAACCCATACAATTTCTCGATCCCGAGATTCTGGCCAGCATCGCCGGGATGGAATTGCGCGCCCGCGCAGTGGTGGAAGGCTTTCTCTCCGGCCTGCATCGCAGCCCGTACAAGGGATTCAGCGTGGAGTTCGCCGAATACCGGCAGTACACTCCGGGCGACGATCCGCGGCACATCGACTGGAAAGTGTACGCACGCACGGATCGCTATTACGTCAAGGAGTTCGAAGAAGAAACCAACCTGGCCTGCCACATTCTGCTGGACCTGTCGAAATCCATGACGTATGCGTCGGGCAAAACCAGCAAATTAACCTATGGTTCGTATCTTGCGGCATCGCTGGCTTATCTGATGTTTCGGCAGCGGGATGCGGTAGGGTTGATCACGTTCGACGATCGCATTCGCACGCATCTGCCGGCGCGGATCAAGCCCGGGCATTTGCACAGTTTGCTGATTGCGCTGGAGCACCTGACCCCGGGCGAGCGCACGGATATCGCCGCGCCGCTGCATCAGATCGCAGACTTTTTAAACAAAAAGGGCCTGATCATCCTGATTTCCGATTTGCTCGATGATCCCGACCGCATACTGGAAGCGCTGCAGCATTTTCGGTTTCGAGGGCATGAAATCATCGTATTTCAGGTCATGGATCATGCCGAACTGACGTTTCCGTTTCACAGCACCACCCGGTTTGTGGGTCTTGAAGGCGAAGGACAGGTTTTGACCGTGCCCCAGAGCGTGAAAGATCAGTATTTGGAAAAATTGCAGCAGCACACGGAACGCCTGCGCAAAGGCTGTGGCCTCCATCATATTGACTACACCGTGCTGGATACCAAACGACCGCTGGATTTTGCGCTGCAGGAATACCTTGCGGCCCGGGCGGGCAAATTGTGACGAGGTGACTATTTAACCGAAATGGACTTCTTAAATCCGACATTTCTCAGTCTGACGGCGGCTGCTGCGGCCGTGCCCATTTTGATCCACCTGCTCAAACGCAACAAGGCGGTAAAGGTGGAATTTGCGGCCATGCGGTTTTTGCTCGGCACCTCGAAGCCGATCGTACGCTGGCTCCGGCTCAAGCAGCTATTGATTCTGCTGATGCGTATCGCGGCGGTGGTTCTGCTGGGATTGGCTTTTGCACGGCCATTTTTTCCGGATAAAGCAAGCCTCGGTATCTGGAGCGACGCCCAGCGCGAGGTGGCGATTATTCTCGATGGCACCGCAAGCCTGGCTGCCGCCGACCATTTACAAAAGGCGCGCAGCCACCTGGATAATGTCATCAACCATCTCGAGCCGGGAACGCTGGTGACCGCCTACCTGATCAATGGCCAGCCGGGATTCATCACCGAGCGGGAGCCGTTTACGGCGGAACTGGGCCGACGGATCAAATCCGCACTGCAGCCGGATTACAGCACCGGGCAGTTGCGTTCCGCTCTGCAGGCCGTAGACGATGTGCTTGCCGGTTCTCCGGTACTGAAAAAGCAAATCTACATCATATCCGATTTTCAGACCACAGCCTGGCCGGATGAACAGACGCGACTCACCCTCAACAGCCGCGCGCAGATCGAGCTGCGGCTCACCGCCAAAGAACGCTGGAACAACCTGGCCGTGATCAGCGCCAAACTGCCCAACGGCAACGATCGCACCTGGGCCTGCAGCATTCGCAATTTTTCTGGAAAGACGCAGCGGTCCGTGCGGGTACAACTGGTGATCAACGGCCGCACGCGTGCCAGCCGAACCCTGACGCTGGGCCCAAACGATGTTGAGGTGGTGCGGTTTAAGAATGTGCCCACGCCGGCCGGCCTGGTGCAGGGCTATTTCGAGGTTCGCGGCGGCGGAGACGAGTTTGAGCCCGATAACCGGTATTATTTCATTCAGCAGCGGCGTAGTAACATCAATGTGCTGGCCATCAACGGCGAGCCGGGCGACCGCGCCGGCGATGAGCTGTTCTTTGTGCGCCGCGCTCTGACCATCGCCGGGGCGCCGTTCAGTCTGGCAGTGCGGCGGGCCAGCCGCGTCCGCGCCAAATCCATTGCCGCGTTCGATGTGATCATTCTGGCGAATGTGCGAGGCCTGAGTCATGCCGTGCTTGGCGCGATCCGCGAGTTTGTGGAAAGCGGCGGCGGCCTGATCCTGGCGCCGGGCGACCGCGTGCAGCCGAAGATTTTTAACCGGCTTTTCGGCGGAATCAGCCTGGCGACGCTTCGCAAACCCGCCTATGCACAGGTCGATCGCGTCCGTGCCGATGGACTAATGCTGACGCAGCCGGAGCATCCGGTACTGAAGCCGTTTTTGAAGACGGGCAGCGAACCACTGAATTCGAGCTATTTTTACCAGCATTGGCTCATGCAGCCGGCGCCGGGCGCGCTGGTGCTGGCCCGTTTTAACGACAATGCGCCGGCCATGCTGGCAGGACAGATCGGGCAGGGCAAGGTGATCATGCTGGCCTTCCCGCTGGATGCCGAGTGGTCGGATCTGCCTATCAAATCGGCGTACCTGCCGCTGCTGTACAGCATGTGCGAGTTTGCGGCGCGGGAACAGGTGGCGGAACGGGCGTTTACCGCCGGTCAGCCGATTTATCTGGGCAACCGGTTTATCAGCGCGCGGCCGATCGAGGTGCAATTGCCAGACGGCCAAAAAAGGCAATTGCCCGCTGGTGAACCTATTTTTTCGGATACGCCAATGCCCGGAGTGTATCGATTCCAGCAGGGGGGACTGTTGCGTGCGTTTGCAGTGAACGTGGATAGCAAAGAAAGTCAGACCGAGCTGATTCCGAGGGATAAATTTCTGGCCTTGATCGATGTGGGCACTCAGGTAACCTCTATCGATTCCGGCAACCGGCTGGATGATTTCAGCGCGCGCGAGACGGAACAACAGCAAAAGCTGTGGCGACTGGCCCTGGGCGCGGCGTTTCTGCTGCTCATCGGCGAAACCTTGCTGGCCAACCGAACGCCGCGGTGAGCCATCAATTGAATTGCAGCCGCGGATGAAACGCCGATTGCGTCTGACCGATGTCGAGAAGATTTTTGAAGGTTTTCATTGAGAAAAAAGTCTCTGCGAGCTCCGCGCCTCTGCGAGAGATTTCCTTTAAATCCGAAATGAATAAAATAAAAGCATTCGAAGTGAAACATTTGATCAAAAGCATAAATCGCAGGGTTTGCGCATGAACCATCCGCGGCAATATTTGGAAGACCAAATCGTCAAAGCGCTGAAACGCTGGAAAACCGGCATGGTGGTCCGGGCGCTGGCGCTGATGCTGTTCATCATCGCGCTGGGGGCTGGCGCGTTGGTGGCGCTGAAGCCGATGTGGCTGACGCACCCGTGGCTGGTGCCGGCGGTGGCCGTGGCGGTGCTGGCCATCAATCTGGTGATCCTGATTCGCTACATTATCCGGCCGCTGCGCCGCAAAGTGACCCTCAGCGCCGTCGCCCGCAGCATCGAGCGCAAGCACCCGGAGTTGGAAGACCGGCTGGTCACGGCGGTGGAATTGTCCGAAAAGCAGCGGGCGGAAATGGACGCCTGGGTGGAGCGGTTGATCCGCGATGCCGTGCAGCATATCTCCGGCATGTCCCTGCCCAAACAGGTGCAGGTCCGGGGCTTTATGGCCTGGCAAACTCTGCTGTTCGCTTCCCTGATTGCACTGGTGTCCAGCGTGTTAGTGCGGAACGACTGGGCGCCCGATTTGCGCCGGCTGGCGAAACAGGGTTTTACCCCCCCCAGACCGCAGGCCGAGCTCACCGTGGAGCCGGGTAACGCGCGATTGCAGCGCGGCAAAAGTTTCGATGTAAAGGCCATTTTAAACCATCTAGACGTGAAGCAGGTGCGCATTTTCTACACCTACGAAGATTCGAGTTGGCAAACCGAGGCCATGGAGTTGCCCGACGGCGGTACTGATTACCGTTACACGTTTTTCGATGTGCAATCGCCGTTCCGCTATTACGTGGAGGCGGGTGAGGAAATTTCTGACATTTTCAAAGTGGATGTGTTTGATGCGCCGGACATCCGCCGCATCGATTTGACCTATTACTACCCCAAAGCCTTCGGCCTGCCGCGGCAGCACGTGCCAGACGGCGGTGATATCTGGGCTCCGGCGGGCACGCGCGTGCGCATTCGGGTGATTAGCACCTGGCCGGTGGAAAAGGCCGAGTTCCTGCTGGGCGAAAAATCCGCCGTGCCCATGCAGCTCCTCAACGATACCACGGCGGTGTACGACATTCGTGTGCGAAGAGACAACTACTACCGCATCCGGCTGATCAGCAAAGAGGGGCTGGATAATGCGCCGCTCACCGAGTATTACATCCAGGCGTTGCCGAACCAGAAGCCCATTTTGACCCTGCGCCGGCCCGGCCGCGACTACAAGGCCACGATGCTAGAGGAAATCCCCATCGAGGTGGATGTCACCGACGATTTTGGCCTGCAATCGGTCACGCTGCGGTTGCGGGTCAACTCGGATGAGGAAATCAGCATGCCGCTGCGACGGCAAACGGCCGACAAAACCACGGGCGGCGATGTCTCCCTGAAAACCCTGACTTATGCCGGGCTACTGTATCTGGAAGATTTGCAGGTCAAGCCCGGGGATTTCATCACCTATTATCTGCAGGCGCAGGATGCCGGCATGCCGCCCGTACTGTCCGATCTGTATTTCATCGAAATCCGCAATTTCGATGCGATTTTCAAGCGGGCGACCAGCCAGGGCGGCGGTGGCGGCGGCTTCAGTCCTAACCTGGCACAGATGCAAAAAGAAATCATCATCGCCACTAACAAACTCATCCGGCAGCGCTCCAGTTTTGATGACAAGTTGTATGCCGAATACCTCGATGATTTGCACGAGTCGCAGGCCAAACTGCGCAAATCGGTGGAGCAAATCAGCCGGCAGGCGCGCATGCGCATGAATTTTGTGCCGGACGAAGATAAAAAGGTGCTGGAATACCTGGATCGCGCCATTCTGGCCATGAAAGAGGCCGAGCCGCTGATCCGCAACGACTCGCTCAAAGCCGCTTTAACGCCGGAGCGCACGGCGTTCCACTATCTACTGAAGGCCGATGCCCTCACGCGGGAGAAGCAGATCAGCACGTCGCGCTCCTCCGGCGCCCCGGCCAATGCCGACGAATTGACGCAGTTGTTCCGGGATGAAATGGACAAGCTGAAGAGCAAATACGAAACCCTGCAGCAGGGCGACCGGCAGTCCATGCAGCAGCAGATAGACGAGGCGCTGCAAAAAATCCGCGAGCTAGCGCGGCGGCAGCAGCGGCTGAACGATCTCAACCGGCAACTGGCCAACCGCAATCTCTCGGAAGAGGAAAAGCGGCGGGAGATCAAAAGATTGCAGCGGCAGCAGGAGCAGTTGAACCGGGACATGCACCAGGCCATGCAGCAGATGTCAAACATGATGCGCAACTCCGGCATGGGGGATCCCGAAGCCCTGCGCCGCTTGCAGCAGGCCAGCAACGCCATGAACCGCGCCATGAACCGACTGCGCCGACAGGACCTGCAGAGTGCGGCCTCCAGCGGGCAGCAGGCACTGAACCAGTTGCGCAATTTAGAAGACCGGCTGAAGAAAACGCAGCAGAATGCATTGCGCAACGAGCTGCAGCAATTGCGCAATGAAATGCAACAACTGGCGCAGCAGCAGAGCGCCTTGCGCGAGAAAAGCCAACAAATGCAGCAACCGGGCAAATTGAGCCGGGAAGAGCTGGCAAAACAGGTTCGCGAGCAGGAAGCGCTGCGGCAGCGCACCGAGGAAACCCTGCAGAAACTACAGGAATTGGCGCAGGGCACGCGCAATCATCCGAAATTGCAGCGGGAACTGCAGTCGGCGGTGCGGGAGATGCAGCGCAAGAAACCGATCGAAGGGATGCGGCAAAGCGAGCTGGCGTTGCGCGCCGGTCGGTTGCGCATTGCCGAGCATCTGCAACAGAAGGCCGAAGAGGCGCTGAAATCCGGAAGCCAAAAAATCACCGAAAGCCTCGCCAATCTGGGCAATTCGCCCGAAGAAAAGCTGGAAATGGCGCTGGAAAAAACCCAGACCATGCGCCGTCAGCTCGAACAGCAATTGCAGACGCAGAGTGGTCAGGGTCAGAAACCGCAGCAGCGCGAAGGCCAGCCGCACCAGGGGCAGCCAGGACAGCAGCAGGGCGGCGCGCGTCCGGGGAATCCGCCCACCGGCACCGAGCGGCTGACCGATCAGCAACTGAAAAAGTGGCGCGATTTGCTCTGGCAGGCGCAAAAGCAGTTGCAGGATGTGCAGCAGCAGATCAGCGGCGTGGATACCAGCCTGAGCCGCAGCGCACAGCAACTGGCCAATCAGATCCGCGGCATCGTGCGCACCTTCCGCGGCGGTGATCCGAGTCGCATGCAGTCGATTCAGAATAAAATCGTCGATCCGCTGCGGCGCCTGGAAGCGGAGCTGGCCATGCAGTTGCAACTGGTGAAAAACAAAGAAACGTTTCGCACGGTTCTCGACGAAGACCTGCCGCCGAAATATCGCGAATATATCGAGGCTTACTACCGGTCTTTGTCGCAAGGACGGGAAAACTAAACCAGGATGAATCGACCGACCGACATGTTCGAGTTTTTGTTTAAATTCAGTCCGGTGGTGTACCGGCAGGGCGAGTGGGCGTTCCGGCAGGAGGTAGCCCTCGGCTGGGTGTTGGCCATCGCGGCCGGACTGTTCTTGCTGACCCTGTGGCTGTACCGGCGGTCGGCGGCGCCGGTGTCGCCCGCGCTCAAACGCACGCTTGTGGGCCTGAAATTTGTGGCGCTTCTGCTCCTGCTGGGGGTGTTGCTCGAGCCGTACGTGAGCGTCACCACCGTGGTGCCGAAAAAGAGCGCAGTGCTGCTGCTGGTGGATGATTCCCGCAGCATGAGCATCCGGGATGAGTTCAACGACGAACCGCGAGTGGAAAAGGTGCGGCAATGGCTAGGTAGCCGCGAGCAGACCGGAATTTTGTATGAGCTGCAAAAGAATTTCAATTTGCTCACCTACCGCTTCAGTGACGAGGTGCGGGCGCTGAACCACGGCGCTGAATTGCAATCGCAGGGTGAGGTCACCGACCTGGCCAGGGCGCTGGAGTTCGCGCGGCAGCAGGCGCAGGTGCATCCGATTTCCGCGGTGATTCTGGTTACCGACGGCGCCCATGCCCCAGGCTCGGACCGCCAGCCTGAAAACGGCGCGGTTTCCGATCCGCTGCAAGCCAGCGTACTGCTGCAAAACGCCGGCATTCCGGTGTACACCGTCGGCGTCGGCTCCGAAATCAAGCAGGATGTGCAACTCACCAAAGTCTCGGTGAAAAAGTCGGTGGTCGAAGACGATTTTGTGGAAATGACCGCACTGATCATGACCAAGCAACCCGGCGACCGCCGTGTGACCCTGCAATTGATGGAAGACGACCGGGTGGTCAAAACCCGGGAAGTGGCGCTGAACAAGAAATACACCAAGGTTCATTTCAGTTTCAAACCGACGCGAAAGGGCTTTTTGAAGTACTCGGCCTCGATCACGCCATTGCCCGATGAGCTGATTACCACCAACAATTCGCGTTCGTTTCTGGTGAAAAACGAAGAGCGTGTGGCGAAAATTCTGTACATCGAAGATTTGCATCCCTCGGAATTCAAATTCATCAAGCGCGCGCTCGATCTGGACAAGACCGTACAGCTCGTTTCCATGGTGCGCACCGGGCCGGAAAAGTTTTACCGCCAGGGCATCAGCCATCCGAAGGAGCTGGCCGATGGCTTTCCCACCACGGCCCGCGATCTGTTCGAATACAAAGCGCTGATCATCGGCAGCATCGACGCTTCGTTTTTCAGCCATCGGCAAATCCGGCTGATCCGCGAGTTTGTGTCCAAACGGGGCGGTGGCCTGCTGATGCTGGGTGGCCCCAAGGCGTTCACCAACGGTGGCTGGGATAAAACCGGCATAGTGGAATTGCTACCGGTGGAACTCATTTCCAGCAAGGAACTGGACGCCACCGATTCGCATCTGCGCTATTCGCCGTTCAAGCTCAAACTCACGCCCGAGGGCCTGCGTTCGCCCATGCTGCAACTGGCGCTCGATCCGGAAGAAAATCGTCTGCTGTGGGAAAGCATGCCGGATTTGCGCAGCTACAACGCGCTGGGGCGGCCTAAGCCCGGTGCCACCGTGCTGGCGGTGCATCCGCTCAACCAGCCCGATCGCCCCAAGGTGATCATGGCGCAACAACGCTACGGCCGCGGCCGGACGATGGTGCTGGCGACCTCCACCACCTGGCGCTGGCAGATGCGGCTACCGTCCGATGACATGCGGCATGAAAAATTCTGGCGGCAGATCGCCCGCTGGCTGGCGCTCAGCGCGCCGTCGCCGGTGGAGGTGACTCTCGACAAAGACACCTTTCGGCCCGGCGAGCCGGTGGCCTTTCATATTTCTGTGTTGGATAGCAGTTTCGAACCGGTGAAAAAAGCGCAGGTTTCGGTAGAATTTACCCTGCCGCCGGGCGTGGAACCTGCGAAAACGCCAGCACGGGATGCCGATCCGCCCACCGGGCGCGTGCGCAGCCTGGACGTGCTGCCGGATGTCAGTAAGCCCGGACTGTATCGCGCGCAATTCCGTCCGGAGGATGAAGGCCTTTACGAAGTGGAGGTATTGGTGCACGATGAGCGCGGCAAATATCTGGGCAGCGCCAGCACGGCGTTTTTGGTGGAAAGCGAAGATCGGGAGTTCACGCGCCCGGACCTGCACGATGCGCTGCTGCGCCGCATGGCCGAGATGACCGGCGGCCAGTATGTGCACATCGATGGGGCGGGCGATCTGGCCGATCAACTGACCGTAAGCCCGTCGTCCTATTCGAAGGTGGTCGAGCGCGATATCTGGGACGCGCCGGCGGTGTATTTGCTGATCCTCCTGCTGCTGGCCACGGAATGGTACGTACGACGTTCAAAAGGATTGTCATGAAACGAGCAAAATGGCTATGGCTGTTTTTTGCGGCAACCGTGTTGCTGTGGAATGGCACGGCCGGCGCTAAAAATGTGGTGGTGATTATCGCCGGCAAAGGCGGCCTGGATGAGTATCGCGAACAATTTCTGGAACAGGCCACTACCCTGCAGCAGATGCTGGTGAGCGAATACGACTATTCGGAAAAAGACGTGTTTTTGCTGCACGAGGGGGGCGAAGGCGACCAACTCAGTAGCGCGAACAACATTCGTGCCTTGTTTAGGCAACTGCGTTCGCAACTGCGGCCCACCGACCGGCTGATTCTGGTGCTGATCGGCCACGGTAGCTACGACGGCGTGTTCGGCAAATTCAACCTGCCCGGCCCGGATTTGAGCGACGCCGATTTTGCCGAGCTCATTGAAGCGTTGCCATGCCGGAACGTGCTGGTGGTCAACACCAGTAGCGCCAGCGGCAGTTTCCTGGAAAAGCTGGCCGGAAAGGGGCGAGTGGTGATCACGGCCACGCGCAGCGGGCTGGAACGCAATGCCACGCATTTTGCCGAGTTCTGGCTACAGGCGCTGTCGCAAAAAGAAAACGCCGATTTGAACAAAGACGGGCAGATTTCGGCGCTGGAATCGTTCGTGTTTGCCCGCGATCAACTGGTGCGCTGGTATGAGGAACAGCGCCGGCTGCGCGGCGAGCATCCGCTTCTGGATGACAATGGTGACGGCAAAGGTACGGAAACGCCGGACCTGTTCACCGAGGATGGCCGTCTGGCCGGACAGTTTTTCTTCGCGCAGACAGCAAAACCCGTGGTGACCGATGCCGCCGGAGCCACAGCCCACCTGGACCGCCGGCAAAAAGCGATCCTCGAAAAAGTGCGCAAGCTACAGGCACGCAAAGCCAGCATGCCGGAAGAGCAGTACTACCGCGAATTTGAAAAGCTGATGCTGGAGCTGGCCAGATTGAATCAGCAAAAAGTGGGGCAGGGAACGCTGAAGAAACAGCAAATGCGACGAGAAAAATAAGCACAGCGGCAGGTTTTCAAAACGGATGGCAATAAAAAAAGCAGGTCAAATTGGCCTGCTTTTTTTTGTGCCGGGGGCGGGACTCGAACCCGCACGGGATAAACTCCCACTGGATTTTGAGTCCAGCGCGTCTGCCAATTTCACCACCCCGGCATTTTCACGGCAGCTAATATAACGCAAATAGGGTTGAAAGTCAAGTTTTTAAACAATACTGTTGCGCTTTCGGTCATCATAAAGGTGTGAGGCGGCTGACGGCTGGCGCAATCGCCTGTTATGGAATACTCTGGATGGGGGATGCTACCATTTCAAGGCCCCTCAATTGGGGCACTGCAAGCCGTTATGACAAAAAGTTTCATAAGCTGAATCGGCTGCCTCAATATGCATTTCTTTTTCGCTTGATTTTTAAAGAGATATTAGCAATATTATAAACTCCAAATAAACAAATTGGCCTGAAAATATGGGATTGCCGGGAAAGCTTGAGACGGCGGTATTGTTCGTTGCCGTAGCCTACCGCACAGAGCTGTCACGGCCGTGGATTCGCGAGCACATTTTGTCACAATTTGGTGAAATCTGGGATCAATCGCCGCCGTTTCTGTTTTCTTACAGCGACTATTACGAGCGAGAAATGGGCGCGCCATTGGAAAAACAGTTCGTGATTTACCGCGGACTGTACGCAGTTGAGAATGCCGTCACCACCAAATTGCAGGCCATCGAACTGGAGCAGGCCTACGCCCGAGAAGGTCGCCGCACCGTCAACATCGATCCGGGCTATTTGACCCTGGCCAAACTGGTGCTGACCACCACCAAAAATTACGACCACCGCATCCATATCGGACAGGGCATTTACGGCGATGTGCAATTGCGGTTTCGCAAAGGGCAGTTCGTTTTCAATCCATGGACGTATCCCGATTATCGGGACAACGAGCATTTAGCTTTTTTGTATCGCGCCAGGGAGTACTTACACAAACTCATCCGGGAGCATGAAGCTTAATTACAAAATCGCCGGCGTGGACATTGACGCCGCCGACGCAGCGGTGAAAAAAATCGCAGAGCTGAGCAAGCAGACCCACCGTGATGGCGTGCTGGGCGGTATCGGCCATTTTGGGGCGTTCTTCTCGCTCGATGTTTCTAGATACAAAAATCCGGTGCTGGTGTCCAGCGTTGATGGCGTGGGTACCAAAATCAAAATCGCCTGCGCGCTGGGCCAGTACCGCGGCATCGGACGCGATCTGGTCAACCACTGTGTAAACGATGTGATGTGCAGCGGCGCGGAGCCGTTGTATTTTCTGGATTATCTAGCTCTGGGCAAACTGGATGGCAAGGCGGTGCTGGAGCTGGCCACCGGGCTGGTTGAAGCCTGCAAAGAAAACGGCTGCGCGCTCATCGGCGGTGAAACGGCCGAAATGCCGGACATTTACCAGCCGGGGGAATTTGATATCGCCGGTACCCTGGTGGGCGTGGTTGAACGCGATGCCATCATCGACGGGAGCCGTATTGTGACCGGGGATGTGCTGCTGGGGCTGCCAAGCACGGGCCTGCACACCAACGGTTACACCCTGGCACGCCGCATCATCGAGCTGTCGCAGGATTCGGGTTACCACAAATATTACGACGAGCTGGGCTGTACCATCGGCGAGGCCCTGCTGGCCGAGCATCGGTCGTACTATCCCATCGTTCGGGCGCTGAAGGATCATCCCGGCCTGCACGGCATCGCTCACATCACCGGCGGCGGCATTCTCGGCAATACGCGGCGCATTTTGCCGGATGGCCTCGATATCGATGTGGATTGGGATAGCTGGCAGTGGCCGGCCATCTTTACTTTGCTGCAGCAGCTCGGCGATGTCGAGATCGATGAAATGCGCCGGGTGTTCAACCTTGGCGTCGGGCTGGTGCTGGTGGTGGCCGAGGAGCAGGCAGCGGAAATCGTTCGCATTTTAGAGCGGCTGGGTGAAAAGACCCTGACCGTCGGTCGGGTTGTTGAGGAAACAAGTGAACCAAAGGCGGGGTGATCGGTGGCAGCCATAGGGATTATTGGCAGCGGTAGCTGGGGCACGGCCCTGGCGCTCACGCTGCTGAAAAATCACCACGAGGTGGTGCTGTATGGCCGACAGGCCATGCACGTTGACGAAATGCGCCGCAATCGCTACAATTTGAAGTACCTGCCCGGCATTCGTCTGCCCGATGAACTGGACATTACCCACGATCTCGAAAAAGCCACGCACAACAAAGACATTCTGGTACTCGCCGTGCCGTCGCATGCCTACCGCGACGTGGCGCAACAGGTCAAACAGGCAATGGATCGTCGGCCGGCGCTGATCGTCAGCGTGACCAAGGGCATTGAAAACGAGACCCTTATGCGCATGGAAGAAATCACGCACGAGGTGTTCAGCGACCGGGAAGTGGATTTTGTGACGCTGAGCGGCCCCAGTCATGCGGAGGAAGTGGCACGAGATATTCCCACGGCGGTCGTGGCGGCCTCTCGCAGTTCGGAGGCAGCCCGGGCTGTGCAACAGGCTTTCATGAATCCCCAATTTCGCGTGTATTCCCATCACGATGTTACCGGCGTGGAACTGGGCGGCGCGCTGAAAAATGTCATTGCGGTGGCGGCCGGCATTTGCGATGGCGTCGGCTTTGGCGATAACACCAAGGCCGCGCTTATTACCCGCGGGCTGGCGGAGATCACGCGCCTGGGCGTAGCCATGGGCGCGGAGAAACTGACCTTCGCCGGACTGAGCGGCATGGGCGATCTGATTGTCACCTGTATGAGCAAATACAGCCGCAACCGGTTTGTGGGCGAGCAGATCGGAAAAGGCAAAACGCTGCAACAGGTGCTGGACGGCATGGTGATGGTGGCCGAAGGCGTGCGCACCACCCGGTCGGCCTGCGCGCTGGCAGAAAAGTACCAGATCGAGATGCCCATTACCGAAAAAGTGTACCAGGTGTTGTTTGAAAAGAAATCGGCCCGGGAGGCGGTCACCGCGCTGATGACGCGGGAAGCGAAAGTGGAAAACTGGGGATAGCTCATGATCAAGTCCATTCTATTGTCGGTCGATGGCTCGATTTACACGGAAGCCGTGCTGCGCAACGGCATTCATCTGGCCAAAGCGCTGGAGGCGCGCTTGCGCGTGCTGTCGGTCATCGACGTGCGCACATTTGAATGGGCCATGTCCCTTGGCGCGGACGGATTCGTGCCCGTGATACCGTCGAGCGCCTATCTGGAAGAGAGCCGCAAATTGCACGAGGAGAAAGCACAAGCGGTTCTTGAAAAGAGCCGCGAGATTTTGCAGCAGGAAAATGTGGCTTTTGAACTGGAAAAAGCCAGCGGTTCGCCGATCGATGTGATTTGCGAGCAGGCCCGCACCGTGGATTTGATCATCATGGGCGCCCGCGGCGAATTCGCCCGCTGGGAAAGCAAAATGATCGGCGCCACGCTGGAGGCCGTCAGCCGACAGGTGAACAAACCGATTTTGATCGTCAGCAAGGAATTTAAGCCGTTTACCAAAATCCTTGCCGCCTACGACGGCAGTCCCACCGCTAACAAGGCGCTGGGACTGGCCGGCTATTTTGCCAACAAATTGTCATTGCCGGTCATTGTGCTGACGGTTTCGAACAAAGGTGAAGAAGCCAGGCAAATTCTGGAAGAGGGGGTCAAATACGTATCCAGTTATGATGTCACTGTCCACGGCGAGCACGTCAGAGGCACGCCACACCAGATGATTTGCGAGTACGCGCACGACCACGATGTGGATTTGATTATCATGGGCGCGTATGGTGGATCGCGCATCAAAGAAACCATTCTGGGCAGCACCACCGAGTCGGTCATGCGGAAATCGCGGGTGCCCGTGCTGTTGGCAAAATAGCGAAACAGATGAAGAGCTCTAACAGATAGCGAATGCAACCATGCAGCAAACATCAACAGAAGAGGATGGAACTCATCATGCTTTCAAGCTACATTAACCGGGAAAAGGTTTACGTCGAGGATATTGCAAAGTACGAAGGTCAGAAGATAACGCTTTATGGCTGGTTGTACAATAAGCGGCTGAAAGGCAAGCTGGCATTTCTGCTGTTGCGCGATGGAACTGGCATTATCCAGTGCGTGATGAGCGTGGCCGATGTGGGCGAGGCGATTTTTCAACGTGCCGAAGAAGTGACGCAGGAATCGTCCATTGTGATAACCGGCCAGGTGCGGGCGGATCAGCGCGCGCCGGGCGGCTACGAGATCCTCGCCGAGGATTTGCAAATCGTGCATCTGGCGAAGGATTATCCCATCACCCCGAAAGAGCACGGCACCACGTTTTTGATGGATCATCGCCACCTGTGGCTGCGCTCGCGCAAGCAAAATGCCATATTGCGCATCCGACACACCATCATTCAATCCATTCGCGATTTTTTCGATCAGCAAAAATTCGTGCTCATCGATGCGCCCATTTTTACGCCGGCCGCCTGCGAAGGTACCACGACCCTGTTCGAAACCGATTATTTCGACACCAAAGCCTATTTGACCCAGAGCGGTCAGCTTTATATGGAAGCCGCGGCCATGGCTTTTGGCAAGGTGTACTGCTTTGGCCCCACTTTCCGCGCTGAAAAATCAAAAACGCGCCGACATCTGACTGAATTCTGGATGGTCGAGCCGGAAGTGGCTTATATGGATCTGAACGGCGCCATGGAGCTGGCGGAAAATCTGGTGGCCTACATTGTCGAGCGCGTGCTGGACAAGCATCAAGAGCAATTCAAAGTAATCGAACGCGATACCAGCAAGCTCGAGACCATCAAAACGCCGTTTCCGCGCATTCATTATGATGAAGCCGCAAAAATTCTGAAAGAGGCCGGATCGGAGTTCGTTTATGGCGATGATTTCGGCGGCGGCGATGAAACGATCATTTCCAATCAATTCGATCGTCCGGTGATGGTGCACCGCTATCCGGCCGAGGTAAAAGCGTTTTACATGAAAAACGATCCGGAGGATCAGAGCCGCGCCCTGTGTGTCGACATGCTGGCGCCTGAAGGTTATGGCGAAATCATCGGCGGCGGCCAGCGCGAGGATGATTACGATACCCTGATCGAGAAAATCAAAAAGCACAACCTGCCACAATCGGCGTTCGAATGGTATCTCGATTTGCGGCGCTACGGTTCCGTGCCGCACGCCGGATTCGGGCTGGGCATCGAGCGCACCGTGGCCTGGATTTGCGGGCTGCACCATGTGCGCGAGACCATCCCGTTTCCGCGGCTCATGCATCGGCTTTATCCGTGAGGCAAAACCATGGCCAGCCGAAAGCCCATCATCGGAGTAATTGGTGGCGGCGCGGTGAACCGGCGCATCTATAAACTGGCTTATGAAGTTGGCCGAGAAATCGCCGTCCGTGGCGCGATTCTGGTCAGCGGCGGGCTGGGCGGCGTGATGGAAGCCGCTTCGCACGGCGCCAGCGAAGCCGGGGGCCTGGTGTTGGGCATTTTGCCCGGATTTTCGGCCAGTGAAGCCAATGACTGGGTGGATGTCTCCATTGTTACGGGGATGAGCGAAGCACGCAATGTCATCATCGCGCGCACGGCCGACGCGCTGATTGCCGTGGACGGCGAGTTCGGTACGTTGAGCGAAATCGCGTTTGGCCTCCGCTTCGGCAAGCCGGTAATTGGCCTGGAAACCTGGGAGGTATCCCCGGAAATTGTTAAGGCGCGATCGCCAAAAGATGCTGTGGAGATTGCTATTAAACACATATTGGGACGATGAAAACGCTGCACATCCTGGTTTCTGGAATTGTTCAGGGAGTCGGATTTCGTTATTTCGTTTATAAAACCGCGCTGCGGCTGGATATCAAGGGGTGGGTGCGCAACCTTCCCGATGGCCGGGTGGAGGTGATGGCGCAGGGCAGAGATTCCGCATTGCGAGAGTTTGTAAAGCAGTTGCGGATTGGCTCGCGTTTCGCCACGGTGAAAAGCGTCCGCGTAGAAGAAAAACCCGACGAACCGGAATATGATCAGTTTGATATCACCTATTAAACTGCAGGAGGAACCACTTTGCAGGACCTTGCGCGCTACATTCGTACCGTGCCGGATTTTCCCAAGGCCGGGATTCAATTCAAGGATATTACCACTTTGTTGAAAGACCCTGAGGCGTTCCGCCGCAGCCTGGATGCCATGAAGGCGCGCTTTCAGGAACCGGTTGATGTGATTGTGGGCATCGAATCGCGCGGATTTATCTTCGGAGGGGCACTGGCCGCGAGCTATGGTGCAGGATTCGTACCGGCCCGCAAGCAGGGAAAGCTGCCGGCCGAAGTCGAGCAGGAGACGTACGAACTCGAATATGGCGCCGATCAACTAGAAATCCACAAAGACGCCATCCGCCCAGGACAAAAGGTGCTGATCGTGGACGACCTGCTGGCCACTGGCGGCACCGCGGCGGCAACGGCTCGCCTGGTGAAAAAGCTCGGCGGCGACATTGTTGGTCTATTGTTTTTGATCGAACTTACCTTTCTGAACGGCCGGGAAAAGCTAAAAGATTTTCGAGTGGAATCGATCATTCAGTACGCTGAAGAGTAGGCATCCAAAGCGGGTGAACGCCTATGTTATAAATTGCTTGCTTTCCTGATTCCCGCCGTGTATATTTAAAATTTGGTGATGCCCCTATAGCTCAGTATGGATAGAGCAGCGGTTTCCTAAACCGTGTGTCGCAGGTTCGAGTCCTGCTAGGGGCGCAAGGATCTTTTGTTTTATCTCATTTTCCAGGAACCTATTCCGGCACCGAAACGACCGGGGCTTCGCGTCGCAATCACATTTTCTAACAGAGGGCATAGGGGGAGGGAACTTCTGAAGATTTATCTCTCATTTTCCATAGATTCAAAGCCGGGGGGCAACATCATTCCCTGCTCGACACCGCAATTTTATGCCAAATGCGATGAAGGAATTTGAATGAAACGGCTTGCAGCAATGTGATGCGAGTTTAATGTGGTTCTACTTAAACTCTCTTTGCAATTGAGACGAGGCATTGGGGCGAATATTGGAACATACGAAAAATAAGTTTGCCTACCGGATTCGCATAAATGCTTACCGGCTTGGCCAACTGATAGTAGGCTGTCCTGGGTCGGTTGCGCAATGGAATGATCTGTCCTTTGTATTCGTATTTCTTGAGGAAAACGGGCAAATTTTTAAGGCCAATACGGCTTTTCTGGAATTGTTGACATGGAACAAAGAGCCTATCTGGTCGGATTCCATTTTTGATTTGTTTATTACGGCATTGAAAAACTACTCTCGGCAATGCCCTGGACAAGTGCACCCGGCAAGCAAATCAAACACAGCAATTGCCCCTCAGAATGAAGTATTCTCGTCAACGATTTCTTTATGTTACAGTTAAAGCATGCGATTTTTCGGGGCCAAAGCCACTGATATTTTCAATCATTTTCGTTCCGCATGAAGCGCTTTTGCCCTCTAAACTATTAAAGAATTTATCTAACACATTCAAACTGTTCGCCAATGAAAGGATTTGTCATGTCCTGATCCACCGAGAGCGAAAAATTCTGGAGTGCCAGAAAAGCACTCAGCCTATTTGGGGTTTTGCAGTTGAATATTTGAGTTAGGAATGGATTTTTTTTAATTATTTGCAGAACCTCTTGAAGGATGGCAAATCTGGTTGAATTTGAAATCGGTTCAATCATTCAAAGAGGCTGTTCACATCGCACGCAAGGATGCCGAAGCAATTCCCCTTCACCTGATCGCGTAGGCATTACCACTCTCCTCTGGAACGGAGAATTATTATCTATTGACTTTTTTTGACTTTTACTGGCTCGATGCATTTCGACAGGAGGTGCGCGCCTCAACAAAATCTTTTTCCCGATTGTTAAAGCCATTTTCGCAGGCCATTAGCACTATAGCCGATTTTACAGCTTCGGAGTGCCGAAATGAGCAATAAGGTTACCATAGAGCAGCTTCAATATCGATTCTTTTTAGAGAAGTTACGAACATCAGTGTATCCCATTATTATCGTTAAAGATCATTCAATCCGATTCGCTAATGAAGCATTTGAATGCCTTTTCCCAAACCGATCAGACGGTCTAAAAGTAGATGAATTTTTCCAGGAGCTCATAGAACATATTCAATTTAAACCGAATCTTTCCACACTTATAAAGGCGAGCGATCTGCCAATACGAGGGAAGGCAACGGTTTTCGAGAATGGTCGACTATTGTCATACGATCTTTTTGTATTTCCTGTAGGTTACACTGGCCTCAACGAGCGAATGTTCTGGTTTATCCCATCGCAATGCCACTGTAGTTCCGAAATATCCAACGATCAGCTCGAACGGCTTGCTTCGCTAGGTCAGATTTCTACCATCATTGCCCATGAGATTCGCAATCCACTCGGATCGATTCGGCTGAATTTGCAGTATCTTTCACAGCGGATTGCCATCCCTGAAGCCTATAAAAAGACTTTTAAAGATATTGAGATGGGCATTTACCGGATCGAAAAAGTGATCCAGAGCATTTTGGATTATACCCGCCCGCAAACGCCAGAATTTCAGCCGATCTGTTTGCATGAGGTTTTGAATAGTCGAATTATAGCTTTTCAAAATGAATTGAACTGCTCGGGGATTTCGCTGCGTGCTGAGTTAGGCGCCGAGCGAACGCATATTTTGGGGGATCCCAATATGCTCGATCGCGTTTTCGCTAATTTAATGTCTAACGCATACGAAGCCATCGATCATCAGGGATCGATTGAAATCACAACTGGAAACCAAAATCAACAAATCTGGATAAAAATCCGTGACACTGGCCGGGGAATCCTGCCAGAAATATTGCCCAAAATCTACGATCCGTTTTTTACAGCCAAGTCCGAAGGCGTGGGCATTGGACTGGCCATTGTTAAGCGTATCCTGGACCTTCATCGAGCCGAAATTCAAGTGGAAAGCCGTGTCGGCAACGGTACGACGTTTCTATTGAAGTTTTCTGTAATTGATTCGGGGGAATCATGAAGAATAATTTTAAAAAATCCATTTTGATCGTTGAAGATGATCGACTTTTTCGAAAGGCCATTCTGAATTTTTTGATTGAAAAATATGAAGTCATGGAGGCAGACAATGCCGAGCATGCGCTTGAGATGATGAAATGCCATCTGCCGGATTTGCTAATCATCGATATTACCCTGCCCGGCCTGGACGGGATTGATTTTCTTGAAAAAATCAAGGTCAGCTATCCTGAGATTCCTGCCATTATGTTGACTGCCATGGATCGCATTCCCAAGGTCGTCGAGTGCATTAAAATGGGCGCTTTTGATTATTTAACCAAGCCCATTGATGCCGAAGAATTGCTTCTGAGCATCGAGCGCGCACTGGAATCGGTGGAGATCCGAAAAGAGCTCGAGCAACGGAAACGGCTGCAACTTTTGGAAAATGAGGAAATCAAGCTGATTGGCTCGAGCGAATCCATGCGAAAGCTAAAAAATGAGATTAAGATTGTGGGTGAAACCGATGCCACGGTTTTGATCCAGGGCGAAACCGGCACGGGCAAAGAGGTGGTGGCCAGAGCCATTCATGCCGCCAGTCCACGAGCAGCAGGATCGTTCATTGCCATCAATTGCGGTGCCATCCCAAAGGAGTTGTTTGAATCCGAGCTGTTCGGACACAAACGCGGAGCCTTCACCGGCGCCGATAAAGATCAAATTGGCAAGTTTCAATTGGCCCATCGAGGCACAATTCTGTTGGACGAAATCGGCGAAATCCCCCTTGATGTGCAGGCCAAATTGTTGCGTGTTATTGAAGAGAAGAGCTTTTATCCCCTGGGCAGCAACGAGCTGGTCCGCGTCGATGTTCGTATCATTGCCGCTACCAATCGCGATTTGAAAAAGGAGGTTGAAAACGGCCTCTTTAGAGAAGACTTGTATTTTCGTTTGAATGTGTACGCCATCCATATTCCGCCCTTGCGGAAGCGGCCTGAGGATATCATAAGCCTTGCCATGCATTTTATGGAGCTTTTTAACATCAAATTTGGCAAAAAATTTAAGAGGATTAGTCCGGAGGCCAAAGCCATTCTCTTGCAATTGCCATGGACAGGAAATGTACGGGAATTGCGGAATACGATCGAGCGAATTATACTTTTTGAATCAGGAACGGTGATCAAAAAGGAGCATCTTTATTTTATTGAAAAACCACATCCCGAAAAAAAATCGAAAACGATGTTTGAACTGCCCGAGGAAGGAATTGATCTGGAAGAAGTGGAAAAGAATTTCATCAAGCAGGCTTTGGAATTGGCCAAATACAACAAGACCAAAGCGGCGAGATTACTCCGTTTGAGCCCGCCAACGCTGTATTACCGGCTACAAAAATATGGCTTTAAATGAGAAAGCTTGTCGCTAATCAGTTAAGCTCTGTCATGATCGAATTGGAACCTGGCTTGCTAGTTTTTCGCCGATGGGCAATGCCGATTCGCAAAGTATCGGCAGCGCGTTCGACGGAATGTGTGCGAATGACAAAAAGGGCTACCTGCAACCCAATAGTTGCAAAAACGATACAGGAATTCCTCAAAATTTTAGCAAATGCTTAAATTTTCGAAAGTCGATGTAAGACAGATTTTCCACGTCAAAAATAAATCGATAGAAGAAACTTAATGAAAATTAATATATTAGAATGGCCCTCAAAAATTCCATGTCCTTTCTGGCATAATTGTTGTGAAAAGTATTTGATGTAAATTTGAATTTTCAGGCCCAGAGATTTGCAACCTGCAGCGGCAACAACCCTTGCCTGAAAAATTCATTCAGGGGTAGGGGGAGGTAGCCTTCCATTCATCCAGGTCGTGAGGGACGTGTAGGGATTCCGTTTTTACAATCAGCCGCTGGCATCTTGGTCACCAGATTGGTACCTGAGGGGCTATACTATGAGCATCCGCGAAGGGATTTTCCGGCAAAATCTGGCTTGGAAGGATCTGCAAAGCATGCCCATGGAGCAATTCGAGGAAACTTATAGTTTTCACGGCATTGTGTGCCAATCCATGGTCATGCACGAGATTTGCCAGCTAATCCAGAAGGTATCGGCAACCGATGTTACGGTACTCATTTATGGCGAAAGCGGTACCGGCAAGGAACTGGTAGCGCGAAATATTCATTTATTGAGCAAGCGCGCGGAAAAGCCTTTTATTCCGGTTGATTGCAACGCCTTGCCGGTGTCGCTCATGGAAAGTGAGTTGTTCGGATATGAAAAAGGCGCGTTTACTGGTGCGAATAAATCCAAATCCGGGCTGCTGGAATATGCGCAGGGAGGCACCTTTTTCCTAGATGAACTCACCAGTCTTGATTTGAATCTTCAGGGCAAATTGTTGCGCGTCTTGCAAGAACGAGTGACCCGACGTATTGGTTCCACCGAGCAAATTCCAATCGATGTGCGAATCATTGCGGCGACGAATATAAATCCTCAATTGGCTCTCAAACGCAATAAACTCCGGCTGGATCTTTATTACCGCTTGAATGTGGTGCCGATCCACATGCCTCCACTTCGAGAGCGCAAGGACGACATTCCGCTTCTGTTGAAATATTACAGCTATAAAATTGCCGAAAAAGAAGGCATTCGCGTCCGGCCGTTTTCTAAAGAAGCTGTAGAATTGTTGCAAAGTTATCACTGGCCCGGTAACATCCGTGAGCTCAAAAACATAGTCGAGCGCCTGCAAATACTTTGCGAAACCCGAGAAATTCAGCCGGATCATGTGCTGAAAATTGCTGATATCGGCAATAAGCTGACAGCCGACCGCGAGCAAAAAAGCATATTGCAATACAATGTATTGCGAGCCAAAGTCCTGGCTGAGTTTGAGCGAAATTATATTCACAAATTGCTGAGGATTGCAAGGGGAAATATCTCTTTAGCCACCCGAATATCAGGTCTGACTCGCCCCACAATCTACCGAATGGTCAAAGAATACATTCCGAATAAAAATTTTAGAGAGTTTGCCTCTTAGCATTTGGCCAGGTCATCAAAGCCAATGGTAGCATGCACCTTGATAAGAAACCCTTGAATGCGATTTGAAGCCGCAGTATGAGAATGTTGGCATTTAGAGGAATAGTGCTGTAAAAATGGATTACTTGTAACTGTTAAGTATTCTTTACAACCGGAAGTATTGTAAAAACAATAAGGTCAGGAATTGCAAGAAGATCGTGTAAAAGCAGTTTTACAAATTTTTGCTGCTGCCATGAAAAAGGCGCTGCTCGAAGAGCAAGCCGACTTTTAAGTAGTATTGTAGCTAACTCGTTGAAAAATTAAAGATAATTTTGATAGCATTTTGAAATTGAAACAAAAATGACGTAATGGCACAATAGTTGATAAGATGCTGTCATAAAAAGGAAGACCAAGTTGCCTTTTCAGCCTGGACAAAGCAATGAACATCATTTCGAAAAGCGCAATGTAATAGGAGGGGGGATGGGGTAGCTTTGGTGGCATCTCAGGATTTGCGCGCGATATCAACCATTTCCGCATTGCTCGCAGAGAACAATTTTACTTTTGAAATATTGGATGGGGGGACGGATTTAATTAAGAAAATAATTGACCATTCTGTTAATCTGGTTGTGCTTGATGCCGATTTGGAAAATCATTTGCCAGTCAGTGAAGTTGTTTCCATAATCAGAAAAGCGCGAGAAAAGATATTTATTGTAATCATTGCCAATCAAATTTCTTTACAACTGGGAAGGAAATTGGCGGAGTATCGAATCGCACTTTCTTTATTGAAACCCATTAATCGTGCCTTATTTTCTGAGTTTCTGACGCATTTGAGACAAAACGAAGCCATTCAATAAGGTGATAGGAGCCGGGGGATTCATGGTATCAACATCGGTTTCACAGGAAATACCGGAACGCTGGTATGCCATCTATTGCAAAAGTCGCCATGATGTGCAGGTTCGCAACCGACTCAAGAGCAAAGGGATTCAAACGTATCTGGCTGAATACAGGACGCGTGTGCGATGGGGGCAGCGCATTCGAAAAGTTACCCGAAATCTCTTACCCGGCTATGTCCTGGTTCGAATTCAACTGACTCCCAAAAACTATTTGCGTGTATTGCAAACGCAGGGGGTGGTCCGGTTTATTGATAAGCCGTGGCCTCATGTTCCCTGGATTCCGGACGAGCAGGTCGATAGTTTGCGTTTGTTGCTGAATTCCAATTGCCCTTTCGAAGAAGTTCCGTACTGGGATTGTGGCGAAGAGGTGGAAATTATCGCTGGAGCCCTGAAAGGACTTCAAGGGAAGGTCGTAGAGTTTTCAAAAAAGAAGAACATTGTTGTTGTTTCCATCGATTTGTTAAAGCGCAGCGTCGCTGTTGAAATCAATGCGGCGCTACTTCGTCGCAAGAAAAAGATTCTGGTTGCTTGATCGGACTGCATCAGGCAGTTCAATCGGTTGCATTAGGCGGCCGGCATGATTACACAAGTTGTGAGGGGCGAATATCCTTTGCCCATGCTGAGGTTTAGTTTGTACTCGACAAAAGCGAAATGGCGTCGAGGAGGCGGAGCTCTATCCTGGTCAAAGGCCTCGTTGACAGTTCCAACCTGAGTGCTCTCCATTCTCCGTCCTCTTGCTTTCGCTTTTAAAACGCTGTTTAACTCGATGTGAATGAATCATGAGCGCGCTATTCAGGCCAGGGGGAGGTCATGGGCACAGTTGTCTTTGAAAAAGGTATCGACATTGCACGAATTGCCGCAGATGAAAACCGACGGATTGCATCTTACCGCAAAGGCAATCTCGCACTTCGTCTGGCGGACCGGGTTCAGTTCGCACTGGTGTCTGCTACTTTTACGACTTTGTCGCTTCTGGTCAATATTGCCTTACCCAAAAATTTATCGCTTACCATATCCCGGACACGAGTTCTGCAAACGCTCAACAATGCGGCAATCCGGTGGATTGATATTTTGGGGGCATTTGTTGGACTTGTGTTTTCGATTCCATTGTTTCTCATCGTCCCGATACTCATCAAGCTGGATAGCCCCGGACCGGTATTTTATCGTCAATTGCGTACAGGAATCAATCGGCGTAAAGGCGAGCGCCGGCATGCCAATCTGGGTATTGGCATTGATCGACGCATGCAGCAGCGGCGCAAGCACAATTTGTTTGGCCGGCCTTTTGTGATATATAAATTTCGAACCATGCATGTTGGAGCCGAAAAGGAAAGCGGGCCAGTATGGGCCAGGGAAGATGACCCTCGAATTACCCGCATTGGCAAGTATCTCCGAAAGTTTCATATCGATGAAATTCCCCAGTTCTGGAATATTTTGAAAGGGGAAATGAGCCTTGTGGGGCCGCGTCCAGAGCGCCCCGAAATTATTCGCAAATTAGTTGAAGAAATTCCAGATTATCAGGCAAGATTGTCTGTAAGGCCGGGATTGACCGGTCCGGCGCAAATTTTCAATGGCTATGACACCAATCTGGAAGATGTTCGCCGGAAATTGCAGTATGATCTTGAATATCTCCAAAAACGAGGCCCTGTTTATCATCTTCAAATGATTTTTTTAACGCTTGCCAGATTATTGACCAACTTCCCAAACAACGAAACGGGTTAAACCATGAATGGTAACATCAAAACGCTGGTTGCCGGAATGGCCCTTTCCGGTTTGTTTGTAATCACACCTGCAATTTATGCCCAGGATGGTTCAACCAATGGCAAAAACGCTGTCAACACCGGCATTGTCATTAGCTCGATTCCACAGGGGACCCTGGTTTATCTCAAAGGCGAATTCGAGTTTTTCGGGCGTACGCCATTGGTGTTGCCGTACAAGCTGTTTGGCAAGTACAGGATCAAGGCCTATAAAAATGGCTATGAAACCGTAAACACGGTTTACGATTTCACTGGCGAAAAAGGTGGCACATTTATGGTCAAGTTGCGTCCCAAAACCCGCACCAAAGCCTTTGCCCGATCGTTGCTTTTTCCAGGGTGGGGGCAATACTACTCGAGTCGCAAAACTTCAGGCACGTTGTTTCTAACTGCCACCATGGCAGCGTTGGTGATGGTCGCTGCCGATCAAAACCAATATCAAAAGGCGCTGAATCAATATGATCAGGCATTGGTCCGCTTCCAGCGCGAAAGCAACAGTTTTGAGGAGCAAAAAGCTGCCTTTGATGATCTTCAGCGAGCCATCACAAATGTGGAAAATAAGCGAAATCAGAGAAATATTAGCGCAGCCGTTGTCGCTGGAATTTGGCTTTTAAATGCGCTCGAGAGCGTTCTGTTTTTCCCCGATTTCAGCTCGCAAATTGAATTTTTCAATAACTTCTCTGCAAAAGCTGAACTTCGAGAGGATAACCTGGCCCTGGTCCTTCGATACCGCTTTTAAGGGATGAGAAAATGTGGAGCGTACAAAAAGAGCGATTGATTGCTTCAACTGGATGGCTGATTTTCATTAGCCTGGCTCTGTTTGGACAGTTCTCCTGCCAGGATTTCACACCCGTCCAGCTTCAAAAAGAGTCTGTTTTCTTGCCGCCACCGCAAAATGTTGTTTTAAAATTAGGCAATGGTAGCGTCACCCTGAGATGGGAATATCCGGATACCATCGCCGTCAAGGAATTCCGAATTTACCGCCGCTCGAGTGGAGATGAAGATTTTACCCGCATTGCTACTACCGAAGAAAAATGGTACCGGGATACCTTTTTGGCTAACGGCAGCCGCTATGAATATGAGATCGCTGCGGTAAGTAAAGAAGGAATTGAAGGTGAGCATTCTAAAAGCGTTGTAGGAGTACCGGCTATCTATAGTTTGATAATAAATGATGGTACAGTATATACAAATAGCAGGCAGGTAAAAATTACTATTACGGCGCCGAATAATACAACACTGATGATGTTATCAAACGATTCTGCGTTCACAAATGCTAAATGGGAGCAATTTAAAACGACGCGATATTGGGATTTATCATTTGGTGATGGACCTAAAACCGTCTACGCAAAGTTTCGCAACATTGATGATCAAGAACTTGATCAACCTGTTAAAGCAGATATAATTTTGGATCAGGTAGCTATTATTAATTTTTTGGAAGAGGATAGCAATGGGAAGATTTTGCAGTCTGGGGATACGCTTCATATAAAGATGGGAACGGGTGAGATCGGAGGGAAAGCGAGTGTTGACATAGTAGATGTTAGTAGGTCAGTAAATGATTATACAGCAAGAGAGGAAGATATTAAACTATTTGATGACGGTAGCCACGGAGATAAAGTGCCCAATGATGGTATTTATGAGCGAGACTATTATGTTCGTCAAGGATTACAAATGGAAATGGCCTTTGTTTTCGGAAGGTTTGAAGATGCAGCGGGAAACCAAGCTCGAGCAACAGCATCGTCAAGAGTTACAATTCAATCTCGACCGCTTCCTGTTTACTTATTTGAACCCATCATTCTATCTTCAGATATTCCTAAATTAAAAATACGTTGGACGGCAAATCATGACGGCGATTTTGCAGCATATCAATTGGTCAGATCTAAATCTTCCAATATTTCATTGGCTTCAAGATTAATTACAGAGATTGAAGACATAAATGTGGTCTCTTATACTGACGTAGATTTAGAGCCAGGGACTGAATATTATTACCAAATATATGTTTTTGATCAAGCCGGCAATAATTCAGGTAGTAATGTTGTTAAAGCAACCACCCCTGAAAATGTTCCTCCCAAGCCAGTGGTGTTGTCACAACCTGTTCAAGATACACTCTCTTTGAAATTAACCTGGTCACCTTCCACAGCCGAAGATTTTGCAAATTATCGCCTCTACCGTTCCGTCAGTTCGCCTGTGGATACCACTTATGCACCTATTGCGATCATCAACGATGCCAACATCACCGAATTTCGGGATTTCAGTGCGACGCCGAATATTACCTATTTCTACCGTATCTTTGTCTTTGACAAGTGGGGATTGTCGGCGGGCAGCAACGAGGTCCGGGGTAAATTTGTCAGATAAACAAAGGAATTTGCTCAATGAGTGCTAAAGAATTGACCAAACTTCAGTTGCTCATGGCAGCATGGCGGCAGACCATTAGCTGCATGAAAATTCCGCGCTTTTACACTCCGTTTATCGTGTATGCGCTGCTGCAGGTGTTTATATTAATCGGTTTTGTGCTATTCAACTATTTCCCTTTTTCCAAAATTTTCATGCCCATTCAAAAAGCTATCTATGGAGAAGCAGCGCTGCATTATCCAAATAATTTTATCATCTTACCAAGCTTGTTTGATATTACCAACATTGCACTGAGCGGTATCGCCGGCATTCTGGTGTTGGCTCTGGCAACGCAATATTTCTTTTTCTATACTGACAAAAAGAATATTCCTGGAGGATCGGTTCGAGAAGTGTTGCGAAGATTCCCCGATTTATTTGGCGTCTGGGTAATCGAAACAGCGGTCATACTTGGTTTGATCTATGGGGCAACCATTGTGAGTCCTGATTATCCCAATTATGTATCTTTCATTACAGCAGGAAGAATCACCGGCGCTGTGGTAATCATGGCAGCGTTTGCCTATGCTATTGTCATTATTGTCACTGAAGGAAAGCGATTTTGGGCGGCCATTTGGAAAAGCTTTCGGCTGTTCGTTCGGTATTTTTACATAACGCTATTAATGATTGCAGTCCCAATTCTGATTTTGCAAATCCCGCTTGATCTGATGCTCACCAATACGCCGGAAATCGCCAAAAAATTGTCCCCCGAAATCATTCCAGTGCTTATCGGCAGCGATATTGTATTTTCCATTTTGCTCAACTTTATGGTCATCGGGGCCATAACCTTCTTTTATAAAACGGCTGTTGTGGCAAACGAAAAGGCCTTGTTGGTATGATGAGAAATTTTCGGAGTTAAAATGAAAAAGTTTCTTGTGGTTGTTGTGCTTATAACTCTGGGCTGCGCCGAAAAGGGCCCCGAATTTGAGCGCTATCAACTGGAAAAGGCATTTTTTAAGGCCCAGAAAATTGTGCAAAAGATTTATATCAATCCACGAATTGCCCCTATAACCGATTTTGAAAAGGCCAAAAGGCTATTGCTAAAAGTGGCATTTGCTTATGATTCCATTGGCCTCCGGCCCGATACCTCGTTGATGTGCTACAGTTTGCTGACCCTGGCGCAATTGGAAATTTTGCAGGAAAACCCTCAAAACGCGATTGAATATTACAACCTATATCTACGAAACACCAACAATCACGAAAATCCAAATGAAATTTCAGCTCGCATCAATTTGGGCTTTTTGTACGAACGTATTCTGGCATATCAGGATGCCGCAAAGGAATATGCTCACGTGCTTGACAAATTGATGGATGAAATTAATCCCAACTCACCGAAACCTTATCTCATCGCCATCCCATTCCAATATGCCAGGATCTATAAATACGATTTAGGCAATGGCAGTTATAAAGCCGCCGTTACCCGGGCCAGCAAGGTTTACCAGGACATGCTTCAGCGCTGGCCTAACTCTAAAGCGGCGCTGTTGGCGTTGAATTATGTATCCTTAATAATGCTACAAAACAAAGATTACAGCCGGCTACAGCAAATTTTAGATGAACAGCTCCAAATTACTCAGGATACAACCATACTGGCACGCTTGCAGTTTTTGCAGGCCAAAATCATGCTGGCTCAGCACGTTGATCCGGCAACAGTTATTCGGCAGTTGCAAAGAATCATTACAAACTATCCCGATTCTGAAATCATTGCGGCCGTGAAGCTGGAGCTGGCAAAAGCTTATTTGCAACAGCAGCGATTCGAAAAAACGCGATTAATTCTGAAGGATATTTTGAACAATTATTTGGAGAATTTTATTGTAGCCGCAGAAGCCCAGGAACAGCTTGCCTTGAGTTTCGAGCTGGAAGGACGATGGGATCAGGCCTTGAATGAATATCGCTGGCTGAGCAAGCAATTCGAAACATCGCTGCAGGGACTAACAGCGCCTTTGAAAATCGCCAATTATTATTTGCAGCAAAACAACATTGCCCTGGCTGACCAGGCCTTCAATGAGGCTATTGAATTCTACCAGGAGCTCGTAAGGAAATATCCGAGCTCCATTCTGGCAGCGATGGCGCAGGAGCAAATCAGCAAATGCTTTATGGCTCAGCGGAAATATGAGGAGGCCATCGGAGCCGTCAAAAAAATCAAAGAAATCTGGAGCAACAGCGCCGGCGTGATTAGCACTTATCTGCTTTTGGGCAAAATTTATGAGGCATCCAATCAATATTCGCTGGCGGCGAGAGCGTACAAAGAAATCGCCACACAATTTCCGCAGCATCCGCTGGCTCCCCTGTTTGATGAAAAAGCTCGCCAATTGCTAAATTGATATGAGCGTAATATTCGCAAAAATCCTTGCTGTTATCAATATTACCGCGGCATCCTGGCTGTTTGTTCTCCTATCGCGATCTATATTACCCGGTCTGAGAAGACTCCGTTTGGCGACGATTGCCTATATTTTGGCGAATGCCAACTTTTTCCTCGTGCTCGAATTTCCTGGATTGCCAGTCGCTTATCTAACGCTCGGCTGGTTAGGGTTAGTTTTCATCGGTGGTTTAATGTTTGGCCTGAGGCCCTTTTGGCGCAAAAAATGGCAGTATCTTGTAATTACCGGCGCAACCTGGATGGCGGTTTTTATTTTTTTCTGGGTTCATCTGTATTTCGGGCTGTTCCAAATTGCAATCAAAACGGATCAAAGCACGCTCATATTTGCCTTAACGCGTGCCGGACGCTTTTTCCTGCTGCTAATTTATTTGCCAGTAATTCTGATCCTGATCTTCTGGCAGAGCTGGTCAAAAGAAGTGGATCATTATTTTGGAAAATCCGCCAGATATTTGAAAATTTTGATAGCCCTGATGCTGGCCGTGAGTTTTGGCGCTTTAACTCATCTTTATTTCTATTCCCAAATCAATTCCGTACTGTCTCTTTTGGCATATTTGCTAAACGGATTGATGATTGCATCGGTAGCGTTTTTCATTTCCCGCGCACCGGCAACGAGCCGGAGGTTTGAATTGCCTGTGAAGCAAAGCGCTTTTGCAAGTTCCTCCATATTAATCTACCTCGGAATTTATTTCTTAATCTCAGGCGGACTTCTCAAACTTTTCATAACATATGATGGCTTTTGGCAGAGTATTTTTCGTGCCGTATCTATTGCTGGTATTGCCTTTTTAGCCTTGCTGTTGACTGCTGGAAAACAACTGCGGCAAGCTTGGATTCAGCTCGTTCAGAAGTTGCTCATAGTTCCAAAATATGATTTTCGTGAGGAATTGTCGCGATTTACCAGGGCGGTCAGTCAGGCCAAGGATGAAAAGGCTTGCATCCAAGCCATTTTGAAAACGGTGCGCTCAGTGTTTCATGTGAACAATGCGGCCCTTTGTTTAGTGCAGCCCGGAGTTCCTGAGTTACGCATCATACGTTTAGAAGAGGGCCAGGGGGTATCCGAAGCAGGCATTTTGAAAAATCTGCCCAAAAAAAAATTACGGATCCTGTTGCAATATGCAAAAGAACATGATATTCAACCGGTTGCACGATTGCAGGAATTGATTCAGGACAGGGAAACCGGGCAATATCTGGATACGTTTAGAGTATTCCTGCCGATTCAGGCCGGGGAGCAGCTTATCGGGTTGTTGCTGCTGGGAGCCGGTGATGAAGCTACTGACTTTGACTATGAGGACCGGCAGTTACTTCAGCTTTTCACGAACGCCATCGGAATTGCTCTTCATCGCATTCAATTGTATGAGGATTTGATGCTGGCCAAGCAACAAGAAGCCATGAGCCGGCTGGCAAGTTATGTTCTGCATGAGCTTAGAAACAATACATCCATTCTAAGTCTGCTGGTGCAAAATGCGAAGAAAAACTTTCAAAAGCCCGACTTCCAAAAGGAGTTTTTGAAAGGCGTGGCGGCGGTTTCGGGCGAAATGCATACACTTATCCGGAAAATAGGCGCCTTTAAGGATGGGAAAATCGAGGTGCAACGGAAACCGGTGAACCTTCATCAGTTGATATGGCAAATCAGTCAGGAACTTCAAATTCCTGAAAAGTTTGAGCTTCAAATGGATATCCCAGATGAAATCGTGGCCCACTGGGACCGTGAATTGATCAAAATGTCATTTCGAAATCTTTTAATGAATAGCATTGAAGCCATGCCGGATGGGGGCAAAATCGAAATCAGCGCCATACAAACGAATCATCATTTGCGAATCCAGATTCAAGATTGGGGATCGGGAATGAGCAAAGCTTTCATAAAAGATCATTTGTTTCGTCCATACGATACCACCAAGCCGCATGGCCTGGGATTGGGCATGCATCAAGCTCGCGAAATCATTCAGGCGCACGAAGGCAGCATCCGCGTGCAGAGCCAACCAGGAAAAGGCACGACGGTGATTATCGATTTGCCTTTAGGCCAGCGTCAGCAAATCCAGCAATCAAAGGTTGCCGCAAAGAGCATTGCTTTGGCGTGATCGAAGTTGGCGGGAGTAATGGTTCTTAGTCCAAAATCTTCATTTATTAAGCTCAAGTGCACCAATCAGGGGGAATCCAATATGCAAATAGGATTGGCTGAGTCGCCGATGGGCGCTCCTTGAAATGAATTATTGTCTGAGGACATCATGGAAGCCAGAATTCCAAAAGTTATGATTGCCGATGATGATGAGCTGCTGTGCCAGCAGTTGAAATGGGGACTTGAGGATGATTATCTAATTGTGATGGCGCATGATCCCGGAGAAGCGCGCAAAAAATTTCGAAAATACCATCCTGATGTGGTTATGCTCGATTTGAATTTTAGCAGTGACGCGGCTGCTCCCCAGAATGAAGGCTTGCAGATTTTGGAAGAATTTATTGAGACCGGGCAATATGCGAAAATCATTGTTATCACCGGGCAGCAGGAAAAGGAAATTGCTCGATCGGCTCTGAATGCGGGTGCCTTTGATTATGTGCTCAAACCCTTTGACATTGATGAACTGAAAGTATTGTTGAAACGAGCGCTTTTTTTACGCGAGGTGGAGCGAGATGCTGAGGACTGTGATCCCCTGATACTGGATGGCCATTTCGGTTCAATCATCGGCCAGTCCGAAAAAATGCGCCGCATTTTTCAACTGGTCAAAATCGTGAGCGATACCGACGCTACGATATTGATTACAGGCGAGAGCGGCACGGGCAAAGAAGTCATAGCACGATTGATTCACCAGTGCAGCGAGAGAAAAAATCATGATTTTGTGGCGATCAACTGCGGCGCGATCCCTGCCGGTCTACTCGAAAGCGAATTGTTTGGTCATGAAAAGGGTGCGTATACCGGAGCCGTTGGGACGGTGAAAGGCAAATTCGAGTTGGCGCATGATGGTACACTTTTTTTGGATGAAATTGCCGAGATGCCGCTCGCGCTGCAGGTCAAACTATTGCGTTTTCTGCAGGATCATACCATCCAACGCATTGGCGGGCTTCAAGATATTAAGTTAAATGTGCGGATCATTGCAGCGACCAATAAGGACCTGAAAACCGAAATTCAGAATGGCCAGTTTAGAGAAGATCTCTTTTATCGATTGAATGTGGTTTCCGTTGATATGCCTCCGCTGCGTGAACGTGAGGAAGATATCCAACTGATGGCCATTCATTTCCTCAAGGTGTTTGCGGCGAAATACAAAAAAAATATTACCGGCATATCTCCTCGTGCCATGAAGATGATCAAACAGTACCGATGGCCTGGAAATGTGCGTGAATTGGAAAACAAGATTCGCAAGGCAGTCATTCTCGCAAGGCATAATGTTCTTTTGCCGGGGGACTTCGATCTCGATACCGATGCCGAGACCAAAAGCGAGGGCTGGTCTTACAAGCATGCCATGCTGCGGGCGGAGCGAGAAATCCTATTGCAAGCCCTTCGGCGTCATCAGGGAGTCATTGCCCACATTGCCGAAGATTTGAAACTGAATCGTAGCACGCTTTACGATCTGCTACGAAAACACAATCTGGATTATAAAAAATACAGAACAGTGCAATCAAATCGGACAATCGAATGATGAAATTGTCTCGAATGATTGTGTTGATGCTTGCTGGCTGTTTGCTTCTAAATGCATTCAGTGCTTTTTCGCAGGGGCGAAAACCGGCCACTCAAAAGGGCAAAGAATATCGCATCGGCGTAGGCGATGAGTTGAGTATTACCTTCTGGCAGAATCCGCAGTACAACACGGTTGCGCGTGTCTCGGCCACGGGAAAAATTGAAATTCCCCTGATCGGATCGGTCCAAGCTAAGGATTTGACAACCAAGGAATTACGCCAGCGCATCATTTCCAAGATATCACTCTTTGATATGAACATCACTCAGGTAGCCGTGACAGTCACGCGGTATGGCAGTAAAACCGTCTATGTGACTGGCAATGTGCTCACACCGGGGAAATACACGTTTGAGGAAATCCCCAATCTGTGGCAAATCATCTCCGAAGCCGGCGGCCCGTTACCCAATGCTAATTTGAGCGATGTGGTAATTGTGCGCAGTTCGGTCTCGGGGGAAGACAATCTCATCCATGTGGATTTAACTTATGCCCTGGAAACCGGAAATTTCGCGTCCTTGCCGCCCATTTATCCCGGCGATACCATCCATATTCAGGGCGCGGCGGGCACTCCGACCGGCTTGTCGTCATCGCCGTTGGAACGCCGCTCCATCGTGTTGGTGTTTGGGGAAGTCGCGACCCCGGGCATTTTTAATCTCGAAAAAGATATGGATATTCTTGACGCCATCGTGCTTGCTGGCGGACCAACACCAACCGCAGACCTGGAGAAAGTCCGGCTGTATTTTCGGGGAAAGCGCCATGCCGAAGTCGCGATCGTCAATTTAAAAAAGTACTTGAAAAGCTCTATCCCAATTCCCCTGGAACTGCATCCGGGTGATGCGATTTACATCCCATCGAGACGGAGAATCTCGCCATTTGTAACTGAGGTTGTTCGGATTGGATTGAGTGCCTTAACCAGCTATTTGATTTTTCGAGGGGTTCGACGATTTTAGCATTTCAAAATGGCCCTTTATCAGCTAAACAGATCAAGGTTGAGTACGTATGGATGGAAACTCCTATTCCAACAACCACCAATCCAACGGCAGTTATGAAGATATTCTCAACCTTCTGAATCAAAAACCGACGATTGACTTTCGCCTGTATTGGTTTCGCCTTTGGAGAAAAAAATGGTGGATTGTTCTTTCGACGTTTGTTTGTACGTCTCTGGCTGTCGTATATGCGTTGCTCATTATCAAGCCCATCTATGAATCCAGCACAACATTTGAAATCTCACCAAGCCGCCTGTACAATTCTGTCCGTTCGGTGACGCCGGGAACCTCGCAAAATGTGGATTATCAGGATGTACAGCGAAAAATTTTGAGCACGGAATATCTGGCATTGCTGGGAAAGCGCGTTGGTATGGATCAGGACCCCGAAATCGTGAAACTGACCAAAGAGATTCTGGCACAGCGCCCTTGGCTGAAATACGATGATGTTCTGGATCGAAGCATGGCGGTGTTCCTGCGACGGCAGATCAAAATCAAAATGATTGGGCCGCGGGTGTTTCAAATTGTTGCCGAGTCGCCTTCGCCCAATCTGGCCTATTCCATGGCAAAGACCCTCACGGATATTTTTATCGATGAATCGAAAAAAGACGAGCTGCGTGGCATCCGGGGCATTAAAGAGTTCAGCGATGAGCAACTGGCAATTTATAAAAAGAAGGTTGAACTCGCCGAAGATAGGCTGAAGCAACTCCAGGAAAAAATTGCCCGGGAGCGCATTCAGACCGTTGGTTTGAATGAAGAAAATATTGTCGCGCTTAAATCGCTGATTTTTAATGATGAAACCGCGATTATCAATAAGCAAAACCGGCTTGCTGAATTGCAAAAAATTTTGCCGGAGGGATTGAAAAGAGAACGGTATTGGGATATAAAAAGGGATTTTGCGCTGATCAAGCGGAAATTGAATGAGAAATTGGACGATTTCAAAAAGCGAATTTCAATCAGCATGCAGGATTGGAAATCGTCCTATGAATTCACCTTCAATTCTGAGATCAACCGGCTGCGACAGCAAAGCTTTCAGATCATCAACCGACTGATTGCCGAATCGCATCCCAATCTGGGCGATCTTGCCGAGCCCTTTTCCGAATATCAGCGCGTTCTGATGGATTTATCCATTTTGAATAAAAAAATTGAAATCGCCAGACGCATTCTCAATCGTTATTATTCTTTGGCAACGTCGGATCCGGCGCAGCGCATGGAATTGGAGCGTTTGGAGGAAGAAATTGAAAAAAACAGGGAGGTGTATAACTTATTTCTCAGTCATTCACGGGGGTCCCAAATCGAAGAGGCCCTTCAGAATAGCGATATGGAATTTAAATATAAACTCATTGAAAAAGCGAGGATGCCTATTTATGCAACCAAAGGAAGCAAGCGCGTCTTTGTCATGATCGTCTTTTTGGTCAGCGGGCTGGGCAGTGTGGCTGTGGTATTGGCATGGAGCTTTTTTGATCAAACCATCCGCGATGTAAAAGGCGTGGAAAATGAATTGAAGTTGCCGGTCCTCGGTGTTATTCCGAAGACACGGGTTCCGTTCGCGGAATTTTATCAGAACTATCAGCCACGTGCTTACCAATATGATTAATGGATTGGGGTAGCTTTTATATGAGAAAGCGATCGACCTATTACTATGATGATACCCCGGAAGCAACGGAATTGCGCCGGCTGTTCCATAAAATCCACAGGCTGCAGCTTGAGAAAAAGGATCAGGTTTTTATGGTAACCAGCTCCAACACTGGAGAGGGGAAAAGCACCATCGCTGCCTATCTTGCCATCGAATCGGCAAGATATCCAAACAATCCAACACTGCTTCTGGATTGCGACTTGAGAAGGCCCATGGTGCATAAGTTGTTTGGCTTGAAATTGCAAAATGGAATTGCTGATGTGATCGAAGAGCATAAGGACATTGGCACCGCATGGAAAGATACCAAGTTGCCGAATTTAAAGATTGTTACCGCTGGGGCTGTGCACAGAAATCCGGTGGATGTTTTCACTTCCAAGCGGTTCACGCAAATGATCTATAATTTGCGCCTGTATTTCAAGACCATTATTGTGGATGCCCCACCGATCATTCCCGTGACCGATACTTTGCTCCTGTCCAATGAAGTCGATGGGATTCTGTTTGTTGTGATGGCGGGGAAAACGCCAAAACGCGTGGCCATTCGGGCCATGGAGTTGTTGCAAGACAGTAAAAAGAAGATCATGGGCGCGGTTATCAACAATTTAAAAAGTGTGTTGCCGTACTATTACGATTATCAATATTACAATTACAAATACATCAACGAAGACGCGCTTGAAACGACGAAATAGCTTTTATTGGTTCATTCGAAATCAGGTTCTTTGGAAATATGTACAATGCAATCACTGTAGATGTGGAAGAGTGGTTTCAGGTCACGCGTTTGCGAAACCGAATTCGCCCCAGGGACTGGCCACGACAACAAAGCAGGATTGTTGAGAATGTTGCCCGAATCTTGATGCTGTTTCAGGAGTATCAGATCAAAGCCACGTTTTTTGTGGTCGGCTGGATCGCCGAACGGTACCCTGAGCTGGTGCGAACCATTTATGAACATGGTCATGAAATTGGAAGTCATGGCTATCAACATCAGTTAGTTTATGAACAATCTCCGGGGGAATTTGCCAGGGATTTGCGGAAATCGCTAGATCTTTTGGAGAGAATAACCAACAAAAAAGTCATCTCATACAGAGCCCCTTCTTTTTCCATTAACAATCGAACATTATGGGCATTTGAAATATTAAAAGAAAATCACATTGACATCGATTCCAGTCTCTTTCCGGTAAAACACGATATTTACGGACAATTGCTCTGTCCATTTGGTTTTTTTAAAATCCAGATTCCCAATAAGGGATTTTTAACCGAATGCCCAATCGCAACATTATCGATTTTGGGCAGACGATTTCCTATCGGTGGCGGCGGTCATCTTCGAGTTTATCCGCTTCGATTGATTGAGGAGGGGATCCGGAGCCTTAATGCCCAGGGAACGCCAGCCGTGATTTATTTCCATCCGTGGGAACTGGATCCGTTTTTCCCCAAAGTGCCAACTTCGCTGATAAGCACAGCCATTCATTATCACGATTTGGCAAACACAGAAAACAAGATTCGCAAGCTGCTCGATGAATTCAAATTTACCAGTTTGCGTGAGCTTGTAAATCTTGCTAAGGTGAATGATTATTGGCCTTCATGGTAAATCGGGCGATTAGCTCAGTTGGTAGAGCACTGGCCAAACATGCCAGAGGTCGGTGGTTCGAGTCCACCGTCGCCCATTCTCCCTTTTTTTACTGGTAAGCAATTGCGTCGAGGGAATCATATCCAACTTTTTTTAACGCCAAACCATTCCCATGCATCATGGATGAAACCTGTTTGCGAGTGGCACAATTTGATCTCTCGATGAAGCGCGAATGGGATCAGTTTGTGGATGCTCATGAAAAAGGCACCTTTTTCCATAAAATTGTCTGGAAAAATATTATCGAGAAAACCTTTTCCTATCAATCCCTGTACTTGGCATGCTATAAAGGCCTGCGGTTGACTGGCGTATTGCCGCTGTTTTATTTAAAGTCCATTTTTGGTGGCAAGGCCCTGATCTCCACCCCGTTTGGCGTTTATGGGGGAGTGCTGGCCAATGATGCTGAATCTGAAAAGAAGTTGATTCATGCCGCCAAAGATTGTGCTGAAGAATTGGGTGCGTCCTACATCGAACTTCGTCAGCAATTTGCGATTCAATATCCGGATTTGCAAATCAAAGACAAGCTGTACTGTACCTTTATCCAAAAGATAAGTGATTCTCCTGAGGGAAATCTGGCACTTTTGCCCAGAGAGGCGCGTCGTCTGGTCCGGAGAGCCATTGCCAACGGCCTGGAAGTCCATTTTACAAGAGAGATCAAGGAATTCTATCACATTTATGCAGCATCCGTGAGAAATCTGGGTACCCCGGTATTCCCGGTTTCCCTTTTTGAAAATATTTTTTCTGAAGCAGGCGCTCAGGCAGACATTCTGTTGGTTACGCATAAAGGCAAAGGCGTTGCAGGGGTGATGTCCTTTTATTATAAACAAACCGTGTTGCCATATTATGGTGGCTCTTTACCTTCCAAACGCTACCTCGCGCCTAATAATTATATGTATTATTCGCTCATAAATCATGCTAGCGAAAAGGGAATTTCCTATTTCGATTTTGGCCGCAGCAAAGTCAATACCGGGGCCTATCATTTCAAGCGGCACATGGGATTTAGCCCAACCCCACTGCCATATCAATATTATCTTATGAACGGAGCACGTATTCCGAACAACAATCCTTTGAATCCGAAATTTCGATTGGCCATCGGCATCTGGCGCAGGCTGCCTCTGGCGATGACAAAAGTCATCGGCCCAAAAATCGTTAAACAATTTCCATAATAATTTTGGAGAGATTAAACCATGTTACATTTTCTTGTTACAGGGGGAGCAGGCTTCATTGGATCGCATCTGGTGGAAACGCTGGTAAAACAAGGCCATCGAGTACGGGTGCTGGATAATTTCAGTACCGGCGATGAAGCCAATATTCGGGAATTTCTGAACGACATCGAACTTATTGAAGGCGATATTCGTGATCAAAAAACGGTTGACCAGGCTGTAAGCGGAGTTGATTATATTTTACACCAGGCCGCATTGGGATCGGTGATTCGTTCGGTGCAGGACCCCATGGAAAGTCATGCGGTTAATGTCAATGGCACATTGAACCTCCTGATCGCGGCCAAGGAAAAGGGTGTCAAACGGTTCGTGTTCGCCTCTTCATCCTCTGTGTATGGCAACACACCGACGCTTCCCAAAAAAGAAAACATGCGGCCACAGCCCATTTCGCCCTACGGCGCATCCAAGCTGGCTGCCGAATGCTATGCAATATCATTCTACGTGGTGTATAAGCTTCCAGTAGTTTGCCTTCGATATTTTAATGTTTTTGGGCCACGTCAGAATGCGCAATCTCAATATGCGGCTGTCATTCCGAAGTTTATCAGAGCATTTATGCAAAACGACCGGCCGATTATTCATGGCGATGGCAAACAAACAAGGGACTTTACCTATGTAGAAAATGTCGTGAACGCCAACCTACTGGCATGCACGTCTTCTCTGGCGCCAGGACATGTTTTCAACATTGCCTGCGGGCAGCGGCATAGTTTGCTTGAGCTGTTTGGGCATTTAAAAACCATTTTTCAAAGGGACGTTAGTCCGATGCACACCGATCCCCGTCCTGGTGACGTCCGTGATTCTTTAGCGGCAATTGATCTTGCCAGTGAAATTCTTGGATATAGGGTCAACATTTCGTTTGGAGAGGGTCTCAAAAAAACCGTCGAAGCATATGTCCAGGACCAATCCGCTATTCCTTCTGAGACAGCGGTTTCTTAGAAATGAGCCGGAAAGGATGGGGTGAGGCATGAAGATTTTATCCTTTATGGAAGCTCAAAAGCGGCTGCATGCGTTCTTCTGCAGATTGGGCAAAAGGAGTTTGCTAGTAAGCCTTTTCATTTTGTTTTTGATCGGAATCATTGCCTTTATGGGGCCTGAATCAACGATCAAAAGTAGCTACTTCGCCAGCAGAATTATATCGATCATCGGCTCAGTGACAGCCATTCTCTATTTTATGTTTATTCTGAGTTTGTTTTATTGCATTCATCACTGGGGGATTGCCGCTAAGTTGGCTGCCTTTATAAGTCTCATTGCCTCAATAGGAATTGGGTTCATTGCAGAAGTCGCTATGTTTCGAATGTACCATGATTTGAGTGGATATATGCCTCATAGTAACACCCTGTACATGCTAAGTGGCATAATCATAGGATTTTTCTCAATTCAATATTGGATTTACATGACTTTCTCTGGGCATTGGGAATCCAGCACATCATGAAAACCCATCCCCGCAAACGCATCCTGTTCTTAGCTCACCGCGTTCCCTATCCACCGGATAAGGGGGATAAGATTCGTGGTTATCATGTATTGCAGTACTTATGCGAACGCTATGAAGTCCATCTGGCATGTTTGTGTGATGATGATAAAGATTGGGCCCAAAAAGATGCACTTCGGCAATTGACTCCTCATTATTACGTTGAAAAATTTTCTGCCACAAAGCGGCAATTTTCACCATTACTAGCTCTATCTAATGATATGCCGATATCTGTTGCAGCTTTTTATTCCAATAAATTTCGTCAATACCTCCTGCAATTAACTAAGAAAGAATATTACGATGTCATATATGTATTTAGCTCAAATGTTGCATTTTATGCAAAAGAGCTAAATGCACCTTTAAAGATTGTTGATTTTTGTGATCTGGACTCGGTGAAATTCAAAGAATTCGCAACAAAACGGAAATGGCCCCTCAACAAAATTTTTGAAATAGAATATAAAAAGCTAGCGCAATATGAAAGGGAAATTGCAAAGCATTATAATTATATATTATTTGTTAATGACAGGGAGAGAGAGTTATTTCGGTATCCGGCAGCAAATGGGAAAATACGGATAATAGGTAATGGTGTACAGGTACACGATTATCAAAACCTCTTGAAAGTTTATTCCCAACAATATGATGGACAAATTCCATACCTGGTTTTTTTAGGGATGATGAGCTATTATCCCAACGTTGAAGCAGCTTTTTGGTTCGCCACTCAGGTATTTCCAAGAATAAAAGTGTTGATCCCTGACTTAGAATTTTACATTGTCGGCAAAAATCCTCCTGCAAAAATTCGCAGACTGCACAATCCACGGATTGGAATTTATGTAACGGGCTATATGGAAAAGATCGATTTGCTGCTAGCAAAAGCGATCGCATTTGTTGCACCGATTAAAACAGCTCGTGGAGTTCAGACCAAAATATTGGATGCAATGAGTCATGGCGTCCCAGTCGTAACCACCCCGGATGCTGCCCGTGCTCTTAGTGCAAGAGATGGCTATGAATTGCTTGTTGCTTCGACAGAAGCAGAATTTGTTCACGCAATCCTATCGATTTTATACAATTTGTCCTTGCGAAAAAGAATTATAAAAGGGGCTATTGATTTGCTAAAGAATCAGTTTGACTGGACTGCCAATCTTAGCTCCCTATCTGAGCTCATTGATACGCATTATCACAGACGAGTGAAAAATGGCAAGCTGAGTGCTTTCTCGCTGAATGCTACCAAAGCCGGTGCTCGTTCATGAATGTTCGTGTTATCACAGACTATCAAAAAGTTAACCTTCGAGACCAATGGAATTCACTTGTTGCCAAATGTAATGATAACTTTTTTTTGACCTATGAAGTCGTCTCTGCTTGGTGGAGGCATTTTTCCAGGAATGGCAGGGAATTGCGAATTTTGCTTTTCGAAAAGGGCGATGAGCTGGTGGGCATTGCTCCTTTCTTCACTGAAACGATACGAATGGCTTCGATCCTGCCGGCCAAATGCTGGTACTGGCTTGGTGTGGAGCGCCTCAGCCCCGATCATATGGACCTGATATATTCCCCCGAGCATGCGGAGGAATTGGTTGATGCGTTTATTCAATATCTTGAATCGCATATTGATGAATGGGATGCGATTCATTTGCAATTTATGCGTGAGGAGTCGGCCTTTTTGACGGCCCTGTTGAAACGAATTCATGGCAGAAAAATCTTCTTGCGGAAATACCACACGGGTGAGGTTTGTCCTTTCATATCATTGCCAGAGAGTTATGAAACATTTTATGAAAAGTTAAAAGGAAGTTTTCGCTATCGTCTCCGAAGAGGATACAAGGAATGGCAGCGTCGCAATTTTACTTTTCAATATAATGATGATTCTAAAAAGCTTGCGGCATCGTTTAAAAATTTTGTGCGGCTTCATCAAATGCGTTGGCAAATGCAGGGAAAACAAGGCAATTTTCATCTATCAAATCTTATTGATTTTCATCAAGAAATTCTTCATAGTAGGGATATTCCTTGGAAACCGGTTTTTTTCGAAATTGTCAATGAACATGACGTTGTAGCTTCTCTTTACACATTTATGTCTTCATCAAAATTTTTTTATTATCAGATGGGATATGATCCCAAATATCGCCAGAATAGGCTGTTGCCGGGAAAATTACTGCTTGACCAGGCGATCCGCTTTGCTATCTCAAAGCGATTAAAAGAATTTGATTTTCTGCGAGGCAATGAACGCTACAAATTCGAATGGAAGCCCTGGGTATCGGTCCGGCGGGAGCCGTCGTACCTACTTTTTCACCAGTCTTTTGCATCCCTGCTTTATGCAGCAGGCAAAGTGCTTCGCTATAAAGCTGCGCGAAAACTAAAGCGCTCTAATGGTTTTTCTAATAGTCCCCTTACTCAACCTCCCTCTGAAACAATCGATCGGGGAGCTCTCGCTATTATGTCCTGTAATGAATAAGCTCGCACCAAATTTGCATTATCAAATTTTTACAACCGCAAGTTTTTTGGAGCAAGCGGAAAAAGAGTGGAATGCCCTCCTTCGAACTTGTCAGGAAAATATCCCCTTTTTGCGTTCGGAATGGCTTTCTGCATGGTGGCTCTGTTTCGGTAAAAATGCACGCCCCTTCATTCTTATTCTTTGCGACAATCACAAATGGATTGCAGCCGGCGCGTTTTATCAGGGGCGGTTTCAATATGCTCCAAGCCCAATGTCAGCATTGCAGCTTTTCGCAAACGGTCATTCTTATCGTTCAGGTCTGATTGTGAGGACCGGTCATGAAAGAAAAGTGAAAAGCCTTCTGGCGCAAGTTTTTCAACAGGAATTGCAGCAAGTTGATCTTATTTTTTTACGGGATGTCCCGGAAGGGTCGATACTGTCAGGCACGGATTTGCGGCGGGCGATCGGTTGTAAAACGGGATCAATCGCTCCCATGTTGTCTCCTTTTATTAAGATTGAAGGTTCATGGGAAGATTATTGGGCTAAATTGCGCGGGCATTTTCGGGCAAATTTGCGGAGAAGGTTGCGGAAACTTCAGCAATTAGGAGAAATTCGGTTTACACTAGCAGCAGATGAACAGGAAATCGCCTTCTTTCTTCAACAGGGGCTCAATCTAGAAGCCTCCGGGTGGAAGGGAAAAATGGGTTCGGCGATTTTAGCCAACAGGGAGACCCATAAATTCTATCATACGATTGCCGATTGGGCCGCCGCGCATGGATGGCTCCGTCTTTTTGGATTGTTTTTGAATAACCGCATGAT
>JAUZRQ010000093.1 GCA_030950365.1 Candidatus Zhuqueibacterota bacterium
GCGCATGGCCTGAAATTTCCCGAGACCAAACAGCGCTACCACAGCCAAGAATTGGCGGGCATCACGCCCCGCCTCGCCAACCAGCCCATCTCCATCACCGCCAGCGTGGATGCCGTGCTTCAGGCGGTGGAGGAGAGAATCCAACATCACCAATGAGAATCCATCGACTGCAGTTTCCATCTTATCCATAATCATAATTCAATTGATCATAATTCACTTGATTAGGACCAAAAACTGGTTTATTTTTGACCAAATGTAAAGAGCGTTTTCAAATAGTTATACTATTTAAAAATAGGGTTGCATATGGTAAAAAGACGGTTTTGGATCAATCGGATCGAATCGGCATGGGAACATCGAAATGTTATTTGGTTATCTGGTGTCCGACGAGTCGGCAAAACCTTTTTATGCCAGAGTCTGGATGACATTGAATACTTTGATTGCGAACGCCCTCGGGTCCGAATGATGTTGGAAGACCCGGAAGGATTTTTGGAAAGGCACCGAGGTAAGCGGATTGTTCTCGATGAGATTCACCGGCTGGCCAATCCTTCAGAACTGCTGAAACTCGCAGCGGATTATTTCCCGGATACGCGCATTATTGCTACGGGTTCATCAACACTTGGCGCTTCTGCCAAATTCAGGGATACGCTGACCGGAAGAAAAGTGGAATTATGGCTGACTCCCATGATGAGTCAGGATACGGTGGATTTTGGAAATTCGGATTTGCAGCACCGAATGCATTTTGGAGGCTTGCCGCCATTTTTTATGGCAGGGGCATTGCCGGATGATGATTTCAAAGAGTGGATTGATGCATATTGGGCCAAAGATATTCAGGATTTATTTAAAGTCGAAAAACGATTTTCGTTTATTCGATTTTTTGAGTTGCTGATGATGCAAAGTGGCGGGATTTTCGAAGCGACCAAATTTGCCGCTCCCTGCGAGGTGAGTCGCCCAACGATCAACAACTATTTGCAGGTTCTGGAAAGTACCTTTATCGTCCATGTGGTAAGGCCTTTCAGCTCACGCAGGCAAAGAGAAATCATTGCCGCCCCAAAAGTCTATGCATTTGATACTGGATTTATTTGTTACTTTCGGCAATGGGACCATTTGCGACCGGATGATTTGGGATACTTATGGGAACACATTGTTTTAAATGAACTGCATGCTCAATTGCAAACGCGAGAAATTCGTTACTGGCGTGATAAACAGGGGCATGAAGTGGATTTCATTATACAGCTTCGCGGCAAACCAAAATCAGCGATAGAGTGTAAATGGTCAGCAAACGAGTTCAATGCAAAAAATTTGATATCTTTTTCTAAGTTGTATCCTGATTATGAACTGATGGTTGTGGCGAATGATGTTGAACAACCTTTTTTTCGGCGATATAATGCGACCATGATCAATTTTGTGAATCTTTCTCACCTTATAGAATTTTTGCTCGGCAAAGAAAAATAACATCAGGGAAACTCCACAAGCCTCTCAATCTCCTGGCGGACGCGATCGCGAAGGGCTTCCACGCTCAGGGAGCGGATGGTCTCGGCGGGAATGGGTTTGCCGAACCGGATGGCTAACGGATGTGGCTGAATGTGCCAGTGGCCTTTGCGCTTGAGGGTGTATAGCCCTGAAAGCCCCACCGGAATAATGTCCACATCGGCCTGTTTGGCCAAATGAAAAGGCAGCTTTTTGAACGGCCGCAGCCGGCCATCGAGGGTGCGGTGGCCTTCCGGCAGCACGATGAGCGATCGGCCGGAGCGCAGGTAATCCAGCGCCCGGCGCATGCTGCGGATGGATGCGTGCACGTTCTCCCGCTCAATGGGAATATTGCCCATGCGGCGGATGACCGGGCCGAACAGCGGCCACCGGAATTGCTCCGCCGCTTCTACGCCGCGCACGAATTGCGGCACAAATCCCTGCAGCAATGGAATGTCGAAGATGCTGACATGGTTGGCCATGTACAGATAGGGGCGGTTGGGCGCAATGTGTTCGACGCCTTTGACTCGCACCGGGACGCGCAAGAGCCGAAATAGTCCGCGCATGGCCGCTTTGAGCCAGGGATCGATTTTCTCGATCGGCAGGATAAAGGACAGCAGCAACACCAGGGAAAACACCGTGGCGATATATGCGCCGCCGACGGTCCACAGCCAGAGCGAACGCAACGCCTTCATTTCCAGAACACCTCAACCGCTCCGGGCAGGCATTCGATGTCCACCGGCGTGATGCCAGCGAGCTCCCCATCCGGGGCGAGCACTTTGGGCTCCTCCGCTTCGATGCGGATTTGGCGTACCTGATAGGTTTCCACCTGAGGCAAATGGACATGTTCACCGGTGAACACCTTCGGAAACGAGCGCAGCAGTTGAACTCGCGACATGCGGTTCAGCACCACGACATCCAAAAGCCCATCGTCGATGCGGGCGTCGGGCGCAATAAAAAAATTGGATGTGTAGCGCGTATTGGAAATTTCGACAAAAATGCACTCGCGGTCAAGCGTCTGGCCGTCGAGTTGGATGTACAGCCGGCTGGTTTTGAGCCGGATCATGCGGTGAAACACACCGATGGTGTAAGCAATGTTGCCCAGTCGCTTCAATTTAGCGGCCGTTTCGGTAACATCCGCCACGAAACCGAGCCCGATGATGTTGAGGAAATAATAGGTCTGGCCATGGCATCGAAACCGGCCGACATCCACCTTGCGCGGCTTGTTGGCGGCAATGATGGCCACCGCTTCTGGCCAGCGGCTCGAATCGAGATCGAGATCGCGCGCAAAGGCATTGCCCGTGCCAATGGGCAGCACGCCAATGGGAATGCGCCGGGGCGATGGATTCTGAAAATAGCCGTTGATCACTTCATACAGAGTGCCATCGCCGCCGGCCGCCACGATGCCATCATACTGGCTGAAATCCGCCTCTCGCACTCTCTCGATGGCATGCTCGGGGTAATCCGTGAGCGCCAGATCGAATTCAATGCCGTGGCGGACAAAGGTGGTTTCCACCTCCGGCAGGATTTTCCGGGCGCGCCGGTGGCCCGCCTGTGGATTATAAATAAGCAACAGTTTCATGATGGGCTTCCTTAATTTTGAACGCTACCGCGGTGCCGCATTTGGGCGCGGTTGAATCCAGGTCAGGCGAGAATATGCCGAAATATAGCCAATTTGATGGCGAATTCAAGCCTTTCTGACCCGGTAGCCTCTCACGAAAAAACGTTGGAATTTACAGGGATTTGCCGTAAAATATGAAGTTGTGGCATGGAATGGGCATGGTGGCCTTGAATGCGCCACCGCATTATGAATAGGAGATGAACAATCATGGGATTCAAATGTGGTCTGGTTGGCCTTCCCAATGTGGGCAAGTCCACCATTTTCAACGCACTGACCAAAATGGCTGTGCCAGCGGAAAATTATCCGTTTTGTACGGTGGAGCCCAATGTCGGCGTGGTGCCGCTCGAGGATGAGCGCCTCGAAAAGATCGCCCGGATGGTCGGCTCGAAAAAAGTGACGCCCACGGTGCTGGAGTTTGTGGATATTGCCGGGCTGGTGCAGGGCGCCAATCAGGGTGAGGGGCTGGGCAATCAATTTTTGAGCCACATTCAGCGCGTGGATGCGATCGTGCATATCGTGCGTTGTTTCGAAGACGAAAATGTGGCGCACCATACCGGTGCACTGGATCCGGTCCGGGACGTGCAAATTGTGACCCAGGAACTGATTCTAAAAGACCTGGAATGGATAGAAAATCGGATGCAAAAAACGCGCACGGCCGCGCGTACCGGTGACAAAACCGCGCGTGAAGAGTATGCAGCTCTGGAGCAAATGCGCGAACATCTGCTGGCGGAAAAAGAGCTGCGCAGCCTCCAATTGGACGAGACCGGCCGGCGGCTGGTGCGGGAATTGAACCTGCTCACGGCCAAACCCGTGCTGTTTGTCGCCAATGTGGATGAGGCGCATTTACAGGATAACCCCTATCGCAATGCGCTGTTTCAATATGCGGCCCGGCAGGGCACCATTGGCATCGAGCTGGCGGGCAAAGCCCTGGCGGAAATTGTCGAATTGGATCCCGAGGACCAGGAGATTTTCATGCAGGAACTTGGCCTGAAAGAGAGTGGCTTGCAGACACTGGTTCGAGCTGGTTATGAAGTATTGCATCTGATTACATTTTTTACCGCGAATGAAACTGAAGCCCGCGCCTGGACGCTGAAACAAGGTACCCCGGTGATCGAAGCGGCCGGGCTGGTGCACTCGGATTTCAAGGATCATTTTATCCGGGCCGAAGTAGTGCGGCCGGAAGACCTGTTCGCTGCCGGTTCGGAAGCCAAATTGCGCGAGCAGGGCAAAGTGCAAATCCATGGCCGGGATTACATCGTGCAGGATGGCGATTTGATCTTCTTCCGCGCCGGGAAGGGTTGATTGGAGTCGGACGGAGCTTATATGAGCCACGGATTGGCGCGGATGGAACGCGGATGACGGTCAGCCTGGTTCTGGAATGCGCTAATGCCATTGAGCGGTTCTAAAAACATAGGAGCATGTATGAATTGTCTGGATAGTCCATCCTTTCTCTGCGAACTCGGCGCCTCCGCGAAAGCTTATTTTTCGATTCTTCGTCATTCCTTTTAAAATGAACTTCTCCGGCAATTGCTTCGCTTAATCATTTCCCCCGGGTTTCGTGCGAATAAGGCAAGGGAATGTATTGCACCGCTGGCGTGCGTCGTTGCATGGGCTGGGGGAACAGATTCATGAACTGGTAAATCTCCTCTGGCATGTCGGTCGATACCGGCAGGCCCAGCTCCTTCGCTTCATCCACCATAATAGGATAATCGTGCGTCCAGGTACCTCTGGATAGCAATTCGGCCAGTTGTTCGGCTTTCTTGTTCTCCATTTTCCCGGATAAAATTTCGAGAACCGTGGCTTTGATTTGCCGGATTGCCTTTTCGGCCACATCGCCGAGAATCAGAGTTTCGTCATCCACGTTTTCCGGTTTTTTCTTGTCGATGGCCGCCAGAATGGAGGCCGCCGGAAATTTGCCCAGTTGCGGATCGACCGGCCCGAGCACGGCATTGGGGTCCATGACGATTTCATCCGCGGCCAGCGCAATGAGCGTGCCGCCGGACATGGCATAATGCGGCACAAACACCGTCACTTTGGCCGGGTGGTTTTTCAGCGCCATGGCAATTTGCTTCGATGCCAGCACCAGTCCTCCCGGCGTATGGATGATCAAATCAATCGGCACGTCTTTATCGGTGAGTTTGATTGCCCGCAAAATCTCTTCCGAATCTTCGATGTTGATAAAGCGCATTAGCGGAAAGCCCAGCAAACTCATGGTTTCCTGCCGGTGAATCAGGGCGATGAGCCGGCTGTTGCGCATTTTCTCGATTTTTTGCATCAGTTTCATCCGCGCCGTCACCAGCATGCGCTGCCGGATGACCGGCTGCAGGGCGGAAATCATAAAAAAGAGCCAGAAGAGATCGAGCATGTTCATGATTCAACTCCTGAATTGATGAGTCCTACCACGGAAAATATTGATCCGGATACATACGCGGCAGGGTTTTGCGCCGCTTTCGGAACAGAAACACCAGCACGGCTCCGGCGACGAATCCACCGAAGTGCGCCCACCAGGCCACGCCACCGGTATTGGCCGGCGCAGCCAGCGCCAGCGTTCCCTGGAAAAGCTGCAAAATGACCCAGAAAGCCAGATAGAAAAAGGCCGGAATTTCGATGATATCCACAATGAAGAAAATGGGCACCAGCGTGATCACCCGCGAATGCGGAAACAGAATGAAATATGCGCCCATAACGCCGGCAATGGCGCCGCTGGCGCCCACTGTGGGCACGCCAGAGGCGGGATTCATGTAAATGTGCGTGAAGGCCGCCGCCACCCCGCACAGGAGGTAAAAGAAAAAGTAGCGCACATGCCCCATGCGCTCTTCCACATTATCGCCGAATATCCACAGATACCACATGTTGCCGAGAATGTGCATCCATCCACCGTGCAGGAACATGGAGGTGAACAGCGGGTAGTAGCGTTCGAACCAGTTCCATGGCTCGTGTTCGGACAGCCAGAGATATTTGGCTGGAATCACGCCGAAGGTGAAAATAAATTCCTCGAGCCGTGGTCCCAGAGAAAGCTCAATGAAAAACACAAACGCATTGACTCCGATCAGAATCACGTTGACGATCGGGAAAGTACGCGAGGGAATGGTGTCTTTTAACGGGATCATCGTTTTGACGCTGTCTTCGGTGGATTTTTAATGGCAAATTTATGTGTGAAATCAGAAAAAGCAAGCGAAACCGTATCGGTAGGAGCGGATATTTCTGAAATTTCACAAAATATCGATGATATCAGGCAGGCGGCCGCAATGCCCTCCCGTGGCAGGTGCGAAGCTCCGAACCCTGATTTTCCTGCATGCAACCGGCGCGGACATGAGGGCACACCGTCCGATGCAGACCGTTTCGGCAGATCGGTATCCGCCTGCCATTCTGGTTTGTCGTGTTTGCATCTAAATCGCGTAGAAAATGCCTGGCTCCGGAGATTATTCGATGATCCGCACAGGCAGTTCAAGAAACGAGGCTTTTTTGCCGCCGTAATAAATGGTGTTTACGGCGATACGATTGCGCTTATGCCGGCGGAACCCCAGCGGGGAATTGGGGTTGGGTTCGAATTTCGGACTGTTGCTACTGGTGATGGCCAGCCGGATGCGATGGCCCGCCTGAAATACCACGGCCGTGTTGCCGAGATCAATCCAGAAGGTTTCCACGCCTTTGCGCGACAGCAGCTTTTCGCGCTGCAGGCCGCGGCGGTAGCGGGCCCGCGCGATGCCATCAGCAATGAGGAAAGAACGACCATCGGGATACACATCCGTGAGCCGGGCGACGAAATCGGTATCGTACTCGGAACTACTGGCATAGATTTTCACCCGCACGCGACCGGTGACAGTGATCGGCTCTTCCAGAGGGCGAGTGGTGAAAATCAGCACATCCTGACGTAGCTCATTGGTGGTCTGGTCATATGGCCCGCGCTCGATGGCAAAATTGTCGCCGCCCAGTGTCGGCATGGGGTCCTCTGGATCGTATCGGTAGCCTTCGGCCACTTCCACTTTTTCGCGCTGTTCAAAGCCCAACAGGCCATCGCTCTGCAGGTAAAACCGTGTCGGGGTGTGCTCCGGCGGCCAGGAGGCGGCCGTGTTCCACACATTGCCCGGCGCGATGTCGTTCTTCACGTCGCCCATGAGGTAATATTTTACCGGCGGCTCGATGAGTAGCCCTGTATCGATGGCTTTGAGCCACTGATTGAACCAGCGGATGGCATCCTGCAGCAGGTCGAACTCGGCATTCGCGGGAAAAATGAGCTCGCCCTGTTCGCGGCCCGTGCCCTCGGGCAGGCGCGTCCACGGCCCAATGACAAGCCGCTGATGATGCCGGGCGAATTTGCTGGAATATTTCTGATACAGTCGGAAGGCCATAATGGCGCCTTCCTTGAACGGATCGAACCAGCCGGTGACGTGGCTGACAGGAATGGCGATTTTAGCCCCCTTCCGCCAGGCAATGAATGGCCGCCAAAACCGGTCCAGGCGGTAGTGCTCCATCCAAAAATCGTCGTAGTTGGCCGAGCTGAGCTGCGGCAGCCAGTGCTCCATCAGTTCTTTGCGAAACGCGCCTGCCGGAAACGCCGTGTGCTGGTAAAAATCGAACGGTGCGGAGACGATGTACTGGGTTTTCAACGCCGGCGGCGCTTCCAGCGCGAGCATGTATTGCACATAGCCGGCATCGTTATAGCCGAATGTCCCGATTTTGCCGTCGCTCCAGGGCTGGCCAGTAATCCATTGCAGCGTTTCCCGGCCGTCCTGAATGATATTGCGCAGCGGGTCCGCAAACAGAGAATCCGGGCCCTCGCTGCCGAAGCGTCCGCGCAGACTCTGAACGACTACGTTATAGTCATGCGCCACGAATTGCAAAGCGGCATCTCTGTAGCGCTGCCGATCGACAGCTGTGCGGATGAGGATGGTGGCGCGCGGTAGCGAGTCGGCCGACAGGTACACCTCGGTGGCGAGATGCACGCTATCGGACATCATCACCGGGATAGTTTTGTTGATGAAATCGTTGTCTTGCGAAAATACCGGGGAACCAGCCAGAAGTCCAGCACAAATCAGGCTTAGGTACAGCGTCCTTTTCATGCAGCGCAACCTCAGAAATACGTTTCGAAATCCGTTTCTTCAAATCGAAATAAAAAATAGGAAATATTTTGCAAAGAAAGAAGCTGAAAAATGGCAAATTTGGTGCGAAGGCGGCATCCGATGGGGATGGTCTGGTCAGCAAATCAAAATTTTGTTGGGACGGGGGATGTGTCACGGAGTGGAAACAGGCAAGCCATTAACGGCTTGCCGGAGCGGTTATATTGGTTTTATCCGCGGATTGCACAAACGGCAGATTGCCCGGGACGTACTCTGCGAGCCGGATTCTCATTTTGCCAAGCATGAAGCGCAACTCACCGTCCACGGGGATGACTTTTTGATCGGCCGATATGACGAATTTAATCAGATCGCGGATGCCGGCGATGCCTTTGAATTTGAGCTTCAGGTCCAGCGGAAAAACCAGCAGCTCCTGCTTCACCAGGCGAACTTTCTTCATCTGATGCCGCGGTCTCACTTCCACTCGCCGCGATTTGCCGTTGGCAAACACCTGCAATTTGAGCCGTTCGTAGCTCATCACATTTTTGAGAAACGTGCGGATGTAATAAAACAAGGTGAGTGGATCAAAGATGGCATCCTCGAGCGGTGCTTCATATTTGCCACGCAGCTTTTCCTCGAATCCTTTCTGGCGGTATTCCCAACCGGTGATGGTGCCGGTCTCCTGGTCGAAGCGGTACTGCAGCCGAAAGGCATAGTTGCGCCGCTGTCCTTTGCCGATGTGCAAATAAGGGCGGCACTCCATGTCGAAATAGGCATCGTACTGGTCGCGTACAAAAATCAGCGGCACCCGTGTGTTGGATTGAATGATCGCCCGAGCGTGAAACAGGGTGGTGTTCAGCGTGTCGATGATTCCCACAATCTGAAACTCGACTCTGGCCACTTCCATGGACATGTATTCGGCCACATACACGATGCGTTCACCGGGGTAAAAAGGCGCCTGATATACTTTGCCTGCGGATTCGGCCTGGCTCACTCCCATCCATCCTTGAATGAGCAGCAGTACCGTTGCAAATATTCTATACATAGGGATTCTCCTGACATGCGAGCGGAATTGTAACCAAATCACAATTATAGAATCGCCACCTCTGAAATTTTCATGACTTTTTTATTGCAGAAATTAAAGATTCGGGGTAGCCGTTCTGCGGTTTCTGCTTTTTAAATTTTTGAATGGCATCGCGGCTTTTCGCGTTTGCGTGAATGCGGGATGGCGACAAATGCCGGAAGTTATTTTTACGGGACGATCGGGATTTGAGATTCCGGTATTTCAGAGGCTCGTACCCGATCGCCGCTGAACTCCGAAATGACAAATCGCGGCACGAACCGAATCGTTACCCTTCGTGAGGCGGCAAAACGGCGGCAAGAACATGACAAATGCAGCGGCCAATTCAAGGTCGGAAGCGGGGGAGCGTCCGAGCGGTGGCGAGAGCGAGTGGAAAATGTAAAAAAATTACAACTTGCTTTTTTATACAGGTCTTTATACCTTCTGCGCAATTTAATTTGAACCTTGTGTCAATGAAGCCTTACTATTTTTCATATCATGCAACCGTATGGAGGTTTTACCCATGAATCACGAGATTGGATTTACGGCAGGAAAAGTCTGGCACGCACTGAAGGATAATGGTGCGGCCAGCGTCAACAAGCTGAAGAATCAATTGAAGGTAGATGCCTTTGCCCTGAACGCCGCCATTGGCTGGCTTGCTCGTGAAGATAAGGTGGTGGTAGAGAAATCTGGGAAAAGCTATAAAGTGGCATTGAAGAGCGAATAAACCGGGCCGGGGCCGGGGGCTGTCCGACGTCGATGCCTGCCTGAGTATTTTGATATCGAATACGGCTTTTTGTTTTTGCCACTACATTTAGTGGCCTGTTCATTTGATGGCCATTCCGTCCCGCTTTATGGTTTCATGGTTGGGACAGCCCCATGGATTTTTTGTAACTATTCAGCACAAACCGGGCACTGCCATTTTGAATCACTATTAAATGCCTTGCTAATGAATATGGATATCGACACCAAAAAGACCTTCGATTTCACAGATTGGCACTGATTTTCGGGGAGCCACGAATGCACACAGATTGACACGGATGGTCTCCCTGAAATCTTGAAATGATGAATTCGCGATTCCGAAATCTTTACAAATTAAACCTCGGCGATCTCAACGCCACTGCGAGAGGCTTGCTTTTCTTTCTTACGCCTATTTCACCATTCGTTGAATAGTTACGATTTTTTTCTGGGTTATGCCATCTATCAGCTCCGCTGTTTAACTCCCGCAAAGTATCAATCGTTACTTTTCAGTTGTTCCCGTTTGATGAAATCTTGCCCGTCATCGCGAATAGCCGCCGCAAGGCGGGTGCGCCTGTCCGACTGCTGGCGGAGACGACGCGATGACGGGTAGGAGCCTGAACAGCTACTATCAATCAATGATCCATCTTCATTGAATAGCAGTATCCGCATTCTTCCTTTTCTGTGCTATCCTACTCATACAAGCACATTTTCCACTTTTTCCAGCACAAGTCAAAATCCGTGCCCCTGACGCTGAGCAAGCAGGAGAGGTGAGTTGAGAAAAGCAAAATCGCTTCTGTACACGCGGACGCCATGTCCAATTTGCCAGTGGACTGGCATCGATAGCGTAGACCTTGTTCGTCCTGACTGTTAACTTTTTTAGCAGATTGAAAAAAAATGGAAACTTTGCCGCCAGGTTGTTAATAAAATGAATTGTATTTTAATGAGTTGATTTTCCTTTGGTTAAGCCTCAGAATACAATCCAGCCTGAATTTTTGTTTTTCTGGAGCCTTGAATGGACGAAGAATTGCAAAGCAAAATCTGGCAACTGGAGCGGCAGGTGTTTCAGTTGCGCACTCTGTTTGAAGTCGCTCAGGCGCTGAATCGATGCAGGCAGCCGGATGAACTGTATTCGCGTATTCTGGCCATCATGGCCGGGACGTTTGGCGCGCGTGAAAGCCTGGCCCTGCAATTCGATCACGGTGTACCGGTCGTAGCGGCGTATCGCGGTAGCCAGGAGCAGGTAGCCGAAGTCCTCCGCGAGCGTTTGCCAGCATCGTTTCCGCAGGCTTCTATTCGCCAGCAAAAGCAGCTTATAGGCGAGGCACTTGGCGAATCGGGCGCTGACCAGGATTTCACCCTGTGGGAATGGATCGAGGTCCAGAACCAGCCGGTGGGCGGTTTGTATTTCGGCAAAAAGATTTTAGGCGAGCCGTACAATTCCAATGACGAGGCGCTTCTGCGCGCGGTTTGCAGCTATGCCGCGCACGTACTGGAAAACATCACCCTGTATCAGCAATTGCGGCGGGCGCATGAGCGGCTGGCCGCCGAAAACCTGGTGTTGAAACAAAAAGTCCGGCAGCAGGCGCTGAGTCAGGAGATCATCGGGCAGAGCCGGCCGATTGAGCAGCTCCGGCAGTTAATTTTAAATTACGGCCGCAGCGAGGCGCCGGTGTTGATCACCGGCGAAACCGGCACCGGCAAGGAGCTGGTGGCCCGCGCCATTCATGAGGCCAGTGCACGGTCCAATGGGCCGTTCGTGGCCATCAACTGCGCGGCCATCCCGGACAATCTCGTGGAGTCCGAATTCTTCGGCATAGAGGAGGGCGTGGCCACCGGCGTGAAACGGCGCATCGGCTATTTCGAGCAGGCGCATACCGGCACGCTGTTTATCGATGAAATTGGGGACATGCCCCCGGGAACGCAAGTGAAATTGCTGCGCGCTCTGCAGGAAGGCGTGGTGCGGCGCATCGGCGGGCAGCTGGAAATTCCGGTGGATGTGCGCATTGTGACGGCCACCAACCAGAACCTGAAGCAACTGATCCGCGAAAACCGGTTCCGCGAGGACCTGTTCTACCGCATCAGTGTGCTGGAAATCGATGTGCCGCCGTTGCGCGAGCGCCGGGAGGATATTGCCGTACTGGCGCGCTATTTTCTGGAGCGCAAGAATCAGCATAACGGCCAGAAAATTATCGGCATTGCGCCAGAGACGCTGCGCATTCTGGAACATTATGACTGGCCCGGAAACATCCGCGAGCTGGAGAATGAGGTGGAACGCTGGGATGCGATTTTGCAGGAAGGGGACCTGGTGCAGCCCGAGCACCTGTCGCCGCGGATCCGCCGGCGCAGCGAAGAGTCCGAAGCGGTGGCCGGAATGCCGAAAAATTTACGGGAAGCCGTGGATCGGCTGGAGAGAAAGATGATTGTGCAGGCGCTGAACGAGGCGCGCGGTAACAAGAGCGAGGTTGCGCGACGGCTTGGCCTGAGCCGGCTGGGCCTGCAGCGCAAAATGGAGCGGTTGAACATTCGCTATTCGGAGGACGGCCATGCGGCTGCGGACGAAGCTTAGCCTGGTCATCGTCCTGGAAATCATCATCATGATCACGGTGGTCGGGGTGCTGGCCTTCCGGCAATCGCAGAACGAGATTCAGTCGCTGGCCCGGGACTTGCTCAAAGCGCGGACCGAGTATGCCTTCACCCTGTGCGAACTGTACAACGACGCCATCGGCTACCCGAGCGATGAGTTGAAACAGCGCATCCGCAGTGTGCGCATTGCGCACGATGGCTACATCGCTGTGATCAGCAACGACGCTAATCACAAAGGCGAGCTGATTATTCACCCCACGCGCGAAGGGCTGAATATCAACAATCCGGATTTTCCGCACATCCAGCGCATTCTGGAAGAGGTGGATGCCTCTGGCGGCGCCAACCGGGTGAGCAATTTCATTCGCTATTTTCAGGGCACCGATGCCCGCGGCCGTCAGGGCGAGCGCAAAATCGGCTATTACATGTATTTCGCTCCATGGAAATGGGTGCTGCTATCCACCGGCTATGAGCGCGACGTGTATGCCAGCACCCATATTGTGCGCAAGAGGGTGTTCGAGGCGATTCTGTTCGTGGGCTTTTTGTCGTTGGTGCTGCTGAACATCACCCTGATCCGCATGTTGAAACCCATGCGGCATTTGATTGAAGCGACCAAACAGGTGGCGGCGGGCAATTTGCACACCAAAATCGAGGTGCAATCGAAGGACGAGATCGGCGGGCTGGCGCGGCATTTCGACCGTATGTTGCAAAGCCTGCGCGAAAATACGCGCATCTGGCAGGAGCTGGAGATTGCGCGTCGGCTGCAGCAGGAAATGTTGCCAACCGACACGCCGCACCTGCCCGGAGTGCAAATCGAAACGTTTTCCATGCCCGCCACTGAGGTGGGCGGTGATTTTTATGATTTCATTCCGGTGGATGATAATCGTTTTGCGATCCTCATCGGTGATGTGTCTGGCAAGGGCATGTCCGGCGCCATTGGCATGAGCTGCTCGGTGAGCTCGCTGCGGTTCGCCGTGGACGAGCGCCAGCATACGGATGAAGTCCTGGCCCTGGCCAACCGCCGGCTGCTCAAAGACATCCAGCGCTTCATGTTCGTGGCCGTGTTCCTCGGCATTTACGACCGTGTCAAAAAGACCCTGACCTACACCAATGCCGGCCAGACCATGCCGATTTTGTGTCGCGACGGGCGGGCCGATTTTTTGCCACAAACCGACGCCGACCGGTTCCCGCTGGGCATTCGGCCCGAAGTCCAGTACGCGGAATCGAAAATTCAACTCCGCCCAAACGATCTATTGATCTTTTATACCGACGGTATCGTGGAGCTGTTCAACGGCCAAAAAGAGGTTTACGGCTTCGACCGGCTGTGCGGCGTCATTTGCAACCATGCTGGCCAACCGCTGTCCGAACTGGCCCGGGCCATTGTGGAAGATGCGCGCGCATTCATCGGCAATGGCGCTTTCCCGGACGATATCACTCTGGTGCTGTTGAGAGTCCTATGAAACCCATGGCGACGGAAAAACAGAAAACTCCTGATAACCTCACAACGATGACCATCGAGCTGTCGATTCCTTCGGCGTATGGATGTGAGAAAATTGCCATGGACACGGCACGCGCCGTGGCCCGGTGGATCGGCCTGTCCGAAGAACGGACCGAGGACCTGCGGACCGCGGTCTCCGAGGCCTGCTTGAATGCCATTCAGCACGGAAACCGGCTGAACGCGGACCGGCCGGTGCGGCTGGTGTTTGCACTGTCGCAAAAAAAACTCAGTGTGGATGTGATCGATTCGGGCATGGGCATCCGGCGCCGGCCCAAAACCCCGGACCTGGAAGCCATTCTGGCGAAAAATGTTCCGTCCCGGGGATGGGGATTGTATCTGATCGAGCATCTGGTGGATGCGGTCGAGTACCACCGGTCAAAAAAACATGGACATGTAACCCGCCTGATTGTTAATTTAGCGTGATGGCAATTCCGTCTTTTGGGTGCCGAAAAGGCGAATCGAACGTAGCGATTCAGACGCACCAGCAATTTCGAAATTTATTTGTCATTTGGCTATTTTTATCATTCCGTGCATGAAGAATGAGCCAAAGCTGAGCAGGTTGAGTCGGTACAACCGAGCTGATCAACATCAAACGCATGGAGTCCGGTTGTTGTGGATGATTTTAAAGTGAATTTGCAATTGGAAAAATCGGTTGCCAGGCTGTCGATGAGTGGTGATCTGACGCATCTGGCCGAAGAGCGCATGGCCACCATCTTCGAAAAAATCCAATCCAGCGGCGCCCGTTTCTTGGTGCTGGATTTCCGCCGCGTGGAGTACATCAATTCCGCTGGCATGTCGGTACTCATCACCCTGCTGACGCGTTCGCAAAAGGCCGGATTGGAACTGCGCGCATTCGGACTCTCCCCCCATTATCAAAAGATTTTTGACATGGTCGGGTTGTTGAAATACATTCCTCATTTTGATTCCGAGGAATCGGCATTCAAGGGCCTGCCTTCGTAATTCCCGATGATTTAGCCCGGTGGCGGCGGGCTGATGAGGATGATTATGCACTGATGCGCTGCCAGGCCGGCCCCGGGTGGATACCGAATCCTGCGGGAAAGGGCCACGCAGGTACAGGAGCCATATGTTGCGCCATATGCAAAAAGACGACCTCCGTGAGGTCAACTCGGTTTTGTCGCGCGCGTTCACGCATGCGCGCTGGGAGCAGGGGCTGCAGGCCTATCGCGTGCCGCCATGCTGTATGCGATTTCTGGAAATGTATCTGCAGCGCTTTCCGCAGGGTAGCTTCGTGTTGCATGACCGGCGTCGCATTCGTGGTTTCATTTTCGCGCATCTGTGGGGCAAAATCGGCTGGGTGGGGCCGTTGGCCGTGCTGCCGGACTGGCAGGGCCGCGGTTACGGTCGTGATTTATTGGAAGCCAGCCTGCAAACGCTGATTGACGCCGGCGCCGCCACGCTCGGACTCGAATCGGCACCGCTGAGTTTTCGCAACATCGGCTTTTACGGTCGCAAGCGCTTTTTCCCGGGCTATCTCACCGTGGATTTGTCGTCTGAAGTGAAGCGCAGTCAATTGATTCGGCTATCCGCTGGTTACCGCGCCGAGGCGCTGCGGGAGCTGAGTGGCGATGCGCAGAACCGCGCCATGAGCACGCTGGACCGGCTGGCCAACCGGCTCGATCCAAATCTGCGTCTGACCCGGGAGGTGGCGCTGCTGCACCGCTTTGATTATGGCGACGCGTGGGTCCTGTATCGTGGCGAAGAGCCGGTGGGATTTGCCGTCGGCCATACGGAACGGTACTACGAAGAAGAAAAGCGCCGGTTTTTGAAGGTGTATCTGGGCGGTTTGACGGCCAGCGATTGGCAGCGCGATCTCGACGCCTATCTCAATATGCTGGCGCAATGGACCCGCCAGGCGAAATTGAAATACATGATTGTGCGGATTTCCACGCGGCAACGGCAGGCTTTTCAGGCGCTGCTGGGCAAAGGGTTCAAACCCATTCATGGCGATTTGCGTTTCGTCCTCGAAGGCTTCGAAGAACAGAGTCGTCCGGATGATTTTTACTTAAACAAATGGGAGTGAGCATGCGGCGATTTTTACGGAATCACGGAATACGGTTGGCGTTCTTGTTTATTGTGGGGAGTTCGCTGGCGCTGCAGTGGAGCTGCAGCCATACGGAATCTGTAACGAAACATTCGAGTGAATCCATGAAGGCATACGATTGGGTCGAAAGCACGTTGCGGCAGCTCAGTCTGAAGCAAAAGGTCGGACAAATGTTTTTTGCCGCGTTTTCGGGTGATCATTTTGCGCTGGGCACGCCCGAGCGCCAACGCCTTGAATCGCTGGTAAAAGAGTGGCAAATCGGTGGCTTTCATATCTGGCGCGGCGAGCCATACGCCTTTGTGCATCTGGCCAATGCGCTGCAGAAGTTGTCGAGGGTGCCGCTGCTTTTCGAAGCGGATTTCGAGCACGGCACCGGCTGGCGGTTCCCGGGCGGGGTGGATTTCCCCCCGGCCATGGCCATCAGTGCCACCGGCGATACCACGCTGGCCTACGAGATGGGCCGGATCACCGGTATCGAGGCGCGGGCCATGGGCATCCATCTTACTTTTTCGCCAGTGGTGGATGTCAACAGCAACCCGGCGAATCCGATCATCAACACGCGTTCGTTTGGTGAAACGCCCGAACAGGTGGAACGCTTCGCCACGGCGTTTATTCGCGGTGCGCATGCAGCCCATTTGCTAACCACGGCAAAGCATTTCCCGGGCCATGGCGATACCGGCATGGATTCGCACCTGTCGCTTGCCACCATCGATGCCGATTCGGCGCGGCTGTACGATGTCGAATTGCGGCCGTTCCGGGCGGCCATTGCAGCCGGAACGGATGCGATCATGAGCGCGCACATCAGCCTCACCCGGTGGCCCATGCCGCCATACACCCCGGCCACCCTTTCGCCGGAGATTCTCACCGGCCTGTTGCGCAAACAACTCGGCTTCGATGGCCTGATTTTCACCGACGCCATGGGCATGTACGCGGTGCACAAGAATTTTACCGAAGGCTATGCGACCATTGCTGCCATCAAGGCCGGAGCGGATATTATTCTGGTGTCTCCGAAATTGCCGGAAGCCATCGAGGCGGTGGTGGCGGCGGTGAATCGCGGCGACCTTTCCGAAGCGCGCATCGATGCGTCGGTGCGCCGAATTTTGCGCGCCAAGGCGCGACTGGGCCTGCACCGCCAGCGCTTCGTCGATGCCGACCGGCTTCCGGAACGGCTCGGAACCTCGGGCGCGGTGGAGATCGCCAGCAGAGCGGCGCAAAAGGCCATGACCCTACTCCGCAACCGTGATGATGTGGTGCCGATTGCAGTCGACCTCCAGCAGAAGACCGTGCACGTGGTGATGGCCTCCCGCCAGCCGATCGTGGATCTGGGCCGGGCGTTTCTCGATAAGCTGCGCCCGGTTTTCCCGCATTTGCAGGTGGATTATTTGAACGATACGGTTTCCAGCGCCTGCTTCGAGGCGGTCCTCGAACGTGCAAAGTCGGCTGATCTGCTCATCCTGCCGCTGTTTGCATTCGTTCAGGCCTATCGGGATGGCACGGAATTTTCGCCGGAAGTGTGGGACATGCTGGATCGGCTCCTCGACTTGCCATCGCCGGCGATCGCCATCGCCTTCGGATCGCCCTATCTTTTGCCCAGACTCGAAAAAGTCGAGGCCTACCTTTGCACCTACGGGCCGACTAACATCCTGCAGGAAGCGGCGGCCAATGCCATCCTTGGGCGGGCGCCGATCACGGGCCGTATTCCGGTATCGCTGCCCGGATCGTTCCGCCGTGGCGATGGCATTCAGGTGCAACCGCAATCCGCCTTGAAGCCACTGGCCGCGGACGCGCCGGCGCCGCGCGTGCGGATTGGCCTGCCGGAAGAGGCCGGCTTTAAGCGCCAGGGCCTCGCCGGCGTGGATTCCATGATGCAGCGCGCCGTGCGCGATTCCGTGTTTCCGGGCGCGGTGTTGCTGGTGGCCCGAAATGGGGTGATTGCGCACTTTAAAGCCTATGGCAAAATGGGCTATGGCAAGTGGGACCGGCCGGTGCCGCTGAACGCCATTTATGATCTAGCTTCGCTGACCAAGGTCATCGCTACTACCACGGCGGCCATGCTGATGGTGCAGTCCGGTCAGCTCGATCTGGATGCGGCGGTGCAGGGCTACCTGCCGAGATTTGTCGGAGAAAATAAGGGGAAGGTTACCGTCCGCCACCTGCTGACGCACAGTTCCGGTTTGCCGCCATTCAAGCGCTATTTTCTCGAAAATCTGCCGCCGGGTGAGATCATCGAGCGGATTTTGAAAGAGCCGCTGGAATACGAGCCCGGCACCGAGACGCGCTACAGCGATCTCGGCATCATCCTGCTGGGCAAGATGATCGAAAAGCTGTCCGGCAAGCCGCTGGATCAGTTTTGCCGGGACCGCATTTTTGAACCGCTGGGGATGACGGAAACGTTCTTTAACCCGACCGCCGAATTTCTGGATCGGATTCCGCCGACCGAGAACGATCCGTGGCGCGGACGCATTGTGCACGGTGTGGTCCATGATGAAAATGCGTTTGCGCTGGGCGGCGTTTCTGGCCATGCCGGCCTGTTCAGCAGCGCCCACGATTTAGCTATTTTCGCACAGATGCTGCTCAACGGCGGCCGCTATGACGAGATGCGGTTGTTGAAAAAGGAGATCGTCGATGCGTTCACGCGGCGGCAGGAGCTGGTGCCGGGCAGCACGCGCGCCCTGGGCTGGGATACCCCGGGTCCCAACAGTAGCGGCGGCCATTATCTGAGCCGGCGCGCCTTCGGTCACACCGGCTTCACCGGTACCTCCATCTGGATCGACCCTGAGCGCAAACTGTTTGTGATTTTGCTCAGCAACCGCGTGCACCCGACGCGCAAAAACCGCAAACTGTACCGCTTCCGCCCGCAACTGCATGATGCGATCCTTCGGGCATTGCAGCACAAGGGAGGAACGGATGCGGGCCAGAGCCGATCGCAATCCCCGGAGTTTCCGCTTGACTTTTGAGGTGCAATTTTATAATTTAGAGTCTGCAACGAGAGGTCTTCATTCAGGAAAGGACAAAGAAGGTTGAAATCCCGATTTCATTTTTATATATTTAGCGGTAGTTTATTGCTCTTTCTCATCGCATGCGGGCCACAGAAAAAACAGAGCCGGAAAGCCTATGAGGCGGGTGATTATGCTGCTGCGATCGCTTATTTGAAAGCCGAGCTGGCCGCCGATTCGACCGACGTACACGGATGGTATTTGCTTGGCAGTAGCTATGAAAAGGTTGAGAAAGCCGACAGCGCGATCTGGGCTTATGAAAATGGGCACGCGGTCAATCCGGGACGTGGCGATATAAAAAAGGCGCTAGTTCGCCTGTATATCTGGAAAGCCCGGGCCTTGCGAGATGAAAAAGATTACGGTCGCGCGATAAAGATTCTGGAAAAAGCGCAGGAGCTGGCCCCCAAGCAGTTCGACGTTTTCTTCGAAAAAGGCGAAACCTATCTGGCGGCCGGATATCTCGAAAAAGCCAGAAACGAATTTAGCAAGGCGCACGAGCTATCGTCGAAGGATCCGCGACCCGAGCAGCGCTTACAGGACATTGCCCGAAGAGAAACCAAAGCCGAAGAATGGTTTAAAAAAGGCAAAGCGCAGTACGATAAACGGCGCTGGGATCGGGCGATACGGATTCTGGAAAAGGCGGTTGCCAACAACGCGGAGAACAAAGAGGCCAAATATTATTTGCATATGGCCCGCGGACGGCGGCTGTACAAAAAAGGCAGTGTAAATGCACTGTGGGACGCGATTACCGAGTTTGGGTATGCGACGAATATTCATCCGGAATCGCCGGAGCCGCTGTACTACATGGGGCTGGCCTATGAAAAGAAAGACCGCAACGATTTTACGATGCCGATAGAGGTATATCAGAAAGCGATTGATCTGGAGCCGGAAAGCGAGTTTGCGAAGAAAGCGAAAAAACGCATTCGCTATTTGACCAATTTGAAAAGAAAATTGGAAAAATTCTGGGGAAAAAAGCGTAAGTAATAAAAGATGGGCGATTAGCTCAGTTGGTTTAGAGCGCTGTCTTCACACGGCAGAGGTCACTGGTTCGAATCCAGTATCGCCCACCATCAAAAGCCGACACTTTGCCTGTCGGCTTTTTTTTTGGAGGAAGCGTTTTGCCAAACTCGAAAAGGAATGATGGCTCAGGACAATAAGGACAGTGCAATTCAGGATTCATCGCCGCGCGCCACGATTCTGGTCGTGGATGATGACGCTAATGTGCGCCAAGTGCTGGTGACGCAGTTGAAGGATGCCGGGTTTCAGGTGGAAGAGGCCCAGAGCGGCCACGAAGCCAAGCGCCTGATTGACCGGCGCGCGTACGACGTCATCATTTGCGATCTGGTGATGGAAAGTGTATCGGGAATCGACGTGCTGATGCACAGCAAACGCGTCAACTCCGATGCTGAAGTCATCATGCTGACGGCGTTCGGTAGCGTCGAGACCGCAGTGCAGGCATTGCAGAGTGGCGCTTTCCATTACATCACCAAGCCGCACAATCGCGAAGAGCTCATTGTCACCGTGCAGCGAGCCCTGGAACAGAACCGCCTGCGATTGCGCTTGCGTGCATTGGAGCGACAGATGCGCGAGCAGTTCGGGGTCGAAAACATCGTCACGGTTAATCCGAAAATGCAGCAGCTCATCAAAACGGCGATTTCGGTGGCGCACACCGAAAGCAACGTAATGATTACAGGCGAAAGCGGCACTGGCAAAGAGTTGATCGCCGGCCTGATTCACAGCATGAGCAGGGTCGCTGACAAACCGTTCGTGGCGGTGAATTGTGGCGGTATTCCGGAATCGTTGCTGGAAAGCGAGCTGTTCGGCCATGTTAAAGGCGCGTTTACAGGAGCCATCAGCACCAAACGCGGACTGGTGGAAGAAGCCGACGGTGGCACGCTTTTTCTTGATGAAGTGGCGGAGATGAATACCACCCTGCAGGTGAAACTGCTACGATTTATTCAGGGCGGCGAATTCCGGCGTGTCGGCGAAAATGAAGTACGCCGGGTGAAGGTGCGCATTATAGCGGCTACCAACAAGGATTTGAAGCAAGCCATGGAAATGGGGGAATTTCGAGAGGATCTCTACTACCGGCTCAGCGTCATACCGCTACATATCCCGCCGTTGCGGGAGCGGCGCGAAGATATTTCCTTGTTGGCGCAGCATTTTCTGAAGATGTTCGCTACCCGTCTGGATAAACCAGTGCGCCAATTTTCCAAAGATGCGCTGAACGCGCTGATGCAGTACCACTGGCCAGGCAATGTGCGTGAGCTGATGAATGCCATCGAACACGGGGTGGCCCTGAGCAGCGGTGACACGCTTGAGCTCAAAGACTTACCGCCGAACATCGCCCATCCGATGACGGAAGAGGGAATGCCGCTGGCCGAATCCAGAGGGACGCTGGAAGATATCGAAAAAAGTTACATTCTGAAAGTGTTGCAGGAAACTGGCTGGAATCAAAAGCAGGCCTGCCGCATTCTTGGGCTTTCCAAGGCAACGCTATACCGGCGGCTCAAAAAATATGGCATCCGCGCCAAGCTCATGACTGCTTCGCTGTCCTCTTGAGCTGAAATAGCAGGGGAATTGCCATTCATTGATCCATCCTTTATGTCTTCCGCGACGTGGAATTAATCGTCAAGCAATCCAAAGCCACAAATGCCATCGGAAACGCAGAAGTCAATGAAACGGTGGATTTTAGTGAGTGGATAGTTTGGCTCGTTTGTACCATGTTTTGCCGGCAATGCATGGTCGTCCCAACACCGCGGAACCATTTGGAATCTTCTATATCAAAAACAACCGGGTAGAAAAAACATGCACTCCGGCTCGGAGTTCTCTTGCTGTTGCTTCCTGGAACCTGTTATGATAAAAGACGGTTTTTGGTTAAAGCATAAGGCTTATAAATCACGATTCGGCGCCTTAAAAAGCTGCCACTAAACCGATCATCGCGAGCATTCGGATCGAAGCGGTAGGGTCGTGATTGATATCGATGTGAACCAGGAAAATTGCACCGCGTGGAAATTAACCTGCATTCGATCGTTTGCTTTAAGATCAATCACTCCAAGATTGGGCTTGAGTTTATGCCCAATCCGGTCGAAACATTTTTGGAACAGCTTTTTCAGTTTTTTAACATTTGTTATCATGATGCAAGCGCGACGGAGACGGAAATGAAACGATGGATGCGACAGGCGGCGAGCGTGATTCCGCTTAAGAAACGCAAGGGATTTTTCTTCAGAACCGAGGTTGTGCGCGTACCATTTAATACAGATAAGCCGCAGATGTTTCATACCGATCATTTTTATAGCATTCTCCCAAAGCTATACTTGCTTTCACCAGATTGGGATGTGGATGAAACGTTGCCTCCATGCAAAATGGGTAAATAATATTTTTCGAATTTCGAATAAAAATATTGAATCTCACCAAAATAGATTGTACATTTTTGGCTGTTTCCTCGGGCACACTTTCTAATTGTGTCAGCAGCGTTGGGCGGACAGCAATCGTGGGGCCCCTTAGAAAAAAATGCCAGTCGGAGAATCATTCAACAGTCATCCATGAAATATTCGGATAAACGGATTCGCGTGCAAATCTTTTCGACGACTCGCAGCCAATACCGTGAAGTGGAACTGAGCTGGAGCAAGCTCCTCATCATCACTTCGATCGCTGGTTTGCTATTGGCCTTGTTGATTGTAGGTGCCACCATCCTGGTGAATTCCATCTACAAAGATTTGAATTTGCAGGCACAGAAAAATGAAAATTCGCTTCTGCATGATCAAATCAGTCAGATGGAGTCGCGCTTCAAGGTGATTTCACGCAAGGTGCGCAAACTGGAAAACAACGCCCGCGATCTGTCCATCATGGCCAATTTGCCAGATACGTTACGGAATGGCCTTTCTTCGGCGGTCATTGAACCGTCGGAAGACATTTATCTGGCCTATGCCGGCAATCTATCCGAATACGACAGCCTGCGCATCGAATCGATGATCGACAATCTCGAACAGCGGCTGGATGAAACCCTGGAGCTGCAGGAGATCGTGCGCAAGCGGTTCGAAGATATTGAAGAAGAGCTGGAACACCTGCCGACGATCCGCCCGCTGGCGCGCGGCCGCATTTCCGATCTGTTCGGCAAGCGCGTTGATCCGTTCATTCGCAAGGTCCGGCACCACAACGGCATCGATATCTCGGCGCCCCGGGGCACCGATGTGTACGCTCCGGCCGCGGGCGTGGTTGAGCTGGCCAAAACCCGCTATCGCATTAACCGTGGTTACGGTCGTGTGGTAATTATCAATCACGGGCGCGGTATCAAAACCCTCTATGGCCATCTATGGAAGGTTTTTGTTAAACCCGGCCAGAAGGTGGAGCGCTGGGATGTGATCGGCCAGGTGGGCGATACCGGACGCGCAACTGGCCCCCATTTGCACTACGAGGTCTGGTACAAGGGCCGCGCGATCGACCCAATGGAGTACATTCTGAATTAGCCTGATGCACAACAACCATTGCATCCGACTTTTCACTTTCCATACATCCTGCCCGACAGTATACGCATTTCCTCTGCCTGTCCTTAAGATTCGATTCCGGTAAATCAACCGGCAATCAGCCGTTTTGAACGGCGGATCACATTTGTATTTGATTTTCAATCATATTTTCATTATTATCATAATTTGACCTGGGAACAATCTGCCATCAGGATGAGGAAAGGATCCATGGAATCGCGGTTATTGCATATTTGGCCGAAAGTCCGCCGCGGAATCGCTTTGTTCGGAGGGATTCTGCTGCTCGCGGCTTTGGCCGCCAGCGCGCCAGCGCGGCCGCAGAACGCAGATACGCTGCAGTGGCGCGCCATTTCGCCCACGCGCAGTGTGGCGTCACTCTCCGGAACCTGGCAGATGCAGTCGAAACAAGTGCAGGGAACGCAACCTGTTACCGTGCCCGGCTTTCTGACCGGAATGGATAATGCGCATTTTTTTAGGGATTTTTATCTGCCTGCGGATTTATCGAGCAAAGCATTCAAATTGCGTGCCGAAGGCATTCATTACGATTGCAAAATCTGGATCAATGACCATTTCGTCGGAGGGCATCGTGGCGGCTACAGTCGGTTTGAAATGTTTCTCAATCCCTCCTGGCTTCAGTTTGGTGCCAGCAATCGCATTCGCATTGAAGCCGACAGGCGGTTGAATGCCTTTTATTCGCTGCCGCCCAAGCATCGGCCGTTTGGTACACCAAATCCGCTGGGCATTCACCGCGATTTGTCCCTGGAAGCCATGCCTCCATTGATCATCGATGATGTGCAGGCGGCGTATTCGTTTTCGCCTGATTATCAGCAGGCCGAGATGGTGCTGCAGGTGGGTGTTCGCCAGTTCAAAGATGATGCGGCGAGTTCGGGCGAACCGCAGGAGTGGTCGATTTTCGCCGAGCTGCGCACCACGGGGCCGCAAAGCCGGGTGGTGGCCATCAGTCAGCGGGTGCCGTTCCGAATGCCGCATGTGACTCTGAAAATCGAGGACATTCGGCTGGCTATCAAAGCGCCACGGCTGTGGAGCCCGGAAAACCCGGAACTGTACCAGTTGACCGTTTTTCTTAGCGCCACCAATGCGATTGTGGACATGACGCAGTTCCGGGTGGGCCTGCGCGAGGTTGCCGTGCGCAACCATGAATTCTACCTCAACGGCCGACCGTTTATTGTAAAAGCGGTGGATTGGATCGAGAATCTGTCCGGACTGAGCGGAGATTCGCTTGCTGCAAGAATCGACCGCACACTCAGCGCCGCAAAAGCACTGGGCGCTAACGCGATCCGCGTGCTCGGCCGGCAGGCGCATCCGGCGTTGGTAGAGCGCTGTTCGGAACGAGGGATATTCGTTCTGGAAGAATTACCAGTGTATTACACCAATGCACGGCAGCTCGCCCGGGAACAGGTGTTGAAAATGGCGCTGAACCAGCTTGAGGAGATGATTCAGCGCGACAAATTCCAGCCATCGGTGTTGGCCTGGGGGCTCGGCGGCTATTTGCAGGAAAACGATCCGCGCACTGAGCAGTTTGTCGATCGCATGATCGTGAGGGCTCGGCAATTGGATGCCCGTCCGCTATATCTGGTCACCCGCCATGTCGGTAACACACCGGTGAATCTGGCCACCGATTTCCTGTTGTTTGACGTATTCGAGAAATCAGCCGAGCAGGTGCGCGCGTTCGATCGCGATGCGCGGCCGGTTTTGCCGGTGATCGGCTATATGATCAATCTGGATCTGGCCAAACACACGCAAATGGATGAAGCGCGCACCTTGATCGAAATGGAAGAGGTGCAAGCGGAACGACTACAGCAGGCGCTGGAATTTTTGACCACGTCCTGGCCAAACTACGCCGGCCATGTGGTGCATGCCCTGTACGACTGGCAGAGCGAGAGGCCTTCGCTGCTCATCAGCCGCTTTAAGCCGCCGTATGTGTGTCCCGCCGGTCTGATTGCGATGGATAGCCGCCGGCGCATCGGCTATCAGATGGTCGCCGCCTATCATTTGCAAGACCGGCCGCCACCCATCTCACCGACGCCGAATCTGGCCATTCGCTCTCCGGTGTTCACCGTGGTTGGCGTGGCGATCATTCTGATTTTTCTGTTTTTCCTGCGTCGCGACAAAAGGCTGCGCGGCCACCTGCGCCGGATTTTCGTGCATCCACATGGCTTTTACATGGATATTCGCGAAAACCGTAAGGTGCCGGCGTTTTTGACGTTGCTGCTGGGTATTCTCGAGGGCGCCATCTGGGGCTGCATCGTGGCGGGGCTGATCTGGTCGCTACGTAATCAGCTCATTTTTAATGAAATTGTTGATTTGCTGACGCCGTCGGTGGCCGCTAAAGAAATGATCGTCTGGCTGGCCTGGCATCCGGGCGTGCTCATTGCGGTGGTGGCGGCAACGTTTCTGCTACTGATGACACTGCTGGCGATTGCCCTGCGCGTGATCTCCATGTTCCGTCGGGAATCGCTGCCCATGATCCAGTATATGACGTTAATGTTTTGGACCGGCAGCAATTACATCGTGCTGTCGCCCATTGCGCCGATTTATTACCGCCTGGTGGAGCAGCCCGGCTTTTTCAACATTGGCCTGGCGATCGTTGGGCTGTTTTTTATCTGGCACATGCTACGCCTTTACCGGGGCGTGCGGGTGTTGTACCTGATGCCGGCGCCGCGGGCCGCGCTGATTCTGCTGGTGCTGCTGGTGCTCATTTTTGGCAGCCTGATCTGGTATTTCCAGCAATCCCAGGCGGTTCTGGATTATTTCGCTTATTACCGGGATGTATTGAATTAAAATATAAACGGGAGGGACTGTGTACCTTTCACGGCTGGAACTTTTCGGTTTTAAGTCGTTTGCGCAAAAAACGGAGATTCAATTTCACGATGGCATCACCGCCATTGTCGGCCCAAACGGTTGCGGCAAGAGCAACATCGTGGACGCCATCCGCTGGGTGCTCGGCGAGCAGAAGGCCGGCGTGCTGCGCTCTGATTCCATGCAGAATGTGATTTTCAACGGCACGCGCAATCATAAACCGCTGGGTATGGCGGAAGTATCCATTACCATTCAAAATAACCGCAACGTCCTCCCTATCGAATATTCCGAGGTGGTCATTACCCGCCGGCTGTTCCGCAGCGGCGAAAGCCAGTACCTGCTCAACAATTCTGTGTGCCGGTTGAAGGACATCCTCGACCTGTTCATGGACACCGGTGTTGGCCCCAACGCTTATTCGGTGATCGAGCTGAACATGGTGGAAAAGATTCTCAACGGCCGCCCGGAAGAACGGCGGCAGATTTTCGAAGAGGCGGCCGGGGTGACCAAGTACAAACTGCGCCGGCGCGCGGCTTTCCGCAAGCTGGAGGCCACGGAGCAGGACCTAATCCGGCTGTCGGATATCATCAGCGAGGTGGAGAAGACCGTCAACAGTCTGCGGCGGCAGGTGCTGAAAGCCCGGCGCTACAAAGACATGAGCGAGGAACTGCGCCAGCTCGAGCTGGATTATTCGGCCTATCATCTGGCCAAAATTCACGAAGAGCTTGGGCCGTTGCAGGAGAATTTCAAGCAGATGCGCAAGCAGCGTGAAGAAGTGGCCAGCCAGCTCGCCGGCGAAGAGGCGCAGATCGAAGAATGGCAGGTGCAGTTGCTGGAGATCGAGCGCCAGTTGAACGCGCGCCGCAACGATCTCAATGCCAACAGCCAGCGGGTGCAGCAAAAAGAAGAAGAAATTCTGGTGAGCCAGGAGCGGGTGAAGGCGGCTGAGCAGGCCCGGATGCGCGCCCGCCGGGATATCGAGGAGCTGCAGCAGCGCAAGGAAACCCTGGATGAGGAAAAGGAGCAGTTGCATCAAAATTTAGCCGAGGCCGAGCAAAAGCTGAAAGAGGTGGAGGCGGAGTTTCAAAAGGCCCAGGCCGCGCTGGATGAGGTCAAGCAGCGGTATACCGCCAGGCGGCAGGAAGGCCAGAAGCTGGAAGAAGCGCGCCTGCAGCGGCTGGAGTCCATTGGCGATGCGCAAAAGGAACACGAAAAACTGATCACGCAGATTGAATACATCGACCGGCAACTGGAGAGCTTTGCGGAAGAGGCGCAAAACCTGCAGGAGCGGCAGAACCGCACGGAAGACAAAATCCGTGAGCTCGAAACGCAGAAGCAAAACCTGCAGGATGCCCTGTTCGAAATCGACGAATCGCGGGCGGTCATCGAACGGGACATCGAGCGCATTCGCAACGATATCGAGGCACAGCGCACTCGGGTGCTGGACGTCAAGGGCCAGATCCAATCGCGCCGCGATCGCGCCAACCTGCTGCGCAAATTCGTAGAGACGTACGAGGATTATCCCGAGGGCGTTCGGCATTTGCTGCTGGAAAAGCGTCTTGGCGATGATTGCCACGGCACGGTCGGCGATTTGATCGGCGTGGATGATGCCTACCGCAAGGCCATCGAGGTGGCGCTGGGCGAGGCTGCTGTGGCGCTGGTGGTGCAGGGCTCGGAGCAGGCCGTGCAAGCCATCGAATTGCTGAAAACCGAAGGCAAAGGCGCGGTGACCTTCCTGCCGCTGGAGCGCATCCGGCAAAACGGCGAGGCCGATCGGCCGTTGCTGGAGGCCGTGCAATCGCATCCTGGATTTGTGGGCCGCGCCGCCGATCTGGTCACGGTGTCCGAGGCGTTCCGTCCGGTGTTGCAAACGTTGCTGCGTCACGTGTTTGTTGCCCGCGATCTGAACGCGGCGATGGACATCGCCAGTCGGCTTCCCGACAGCCATGTGGCGGTGGTTACCCTCAATGGTGAGGTGGCCTACTCGTGGGGTGCCATCCGCGGCGGCGACAGCGAGGAAGCCGAGGCCAGCCTGGTCGGGCGCAAGGCCATCATCGAGTCGCTGGAAAACGAAATTACCGATCTCGAAAACGATCTGACCGAGCTGCAAGATCAGTTGCGCAGCAATGAGCAGCGACTGAAGGAACTGCAAGAGCAAAACCGCGCGCTTGAAGGAGAAAAACAGAAGAAAGCGCGACTCCTGCAGGACGCCGAGGTGGCGCTGGGCGAAGCGCGCGTGGAAAAGCAGCGTTCCGAAGAACGGCTCGAGGCCATCCGCGGCGAAAGCGATATCCTGAGGGAACAAAAAGAAGAATTTGCCGCCAAACTCGATGAACTGCAGCCGCTGTTTGAGCAGTTTGAAGCGAAAAAGCAGGAAATCGAGGCCGATTATGCGGCGTACCGGAACGATCTCGAGGCACTGGAAACCGAATTGCGCCAGGCCGAAGATCGGGTGCAGAAAATGCATCTGGAGTTGGCCACCCGCAAAGCCGAGATGCGCAACGATCAGCAGACGCTGGAGCGAGTGCTGAAAACCGAGCGTGAAATCGAGGAAACCATCAGGCGGCGTGAGGAAGAGATCCGCAACGCCGAGGAGATCATCGGGACCCTGAATGAGCGCATCGCCGAATTGCGCGACCTGCTGCAGGACGATTTCGCCGAGCGCAAGGAGCTGGAAGAGGTGATCGCGGAAATCGAGCGCGAATACCGGCAGCGCAAGGAGCATCTTGAGGAACGCGACAAGGCGCTACGCAAGGTGCGCGTCGAACGCGACGAGATTTCCGAGCGCGTGCACGAGATGGAGCTGCGCATTTCGAAACTGCAGATGGATGAAACGAATCTGCTCGATCACATCCGCGAAGCGTACGAAGTCAATCTGAAAGAGCACCCGGCGCCGGAGCAGATCGATGTGGAGTGGGCCGGCCAGCGGATCAATGAGCTGAAACAAAAAATTCGCACCATGGGCCCTGTGAACATGCTGGCATTGAAGGATTATGAAACCGAAAAAGAACGGCTCGACTTTTTACTGTCGCAGAAAGACGATTTGCTGAAAGCGGAAGAAAACCTCAAGGAAACCATCCGGGTCATCAACAACACGGCCTACGAGCGGTTCAGTAGCGTGTTCTCCAAAGTGCGCGAGAATTTTATCCAGGTGTTCAAGAGTTTCTTTGAAAACGGTAGCGCTGATCTGCGCATGGCTGGAGACGATCCGCTCGAAGCGGAAATCGTGATTGAGGCCAATCCCAAAGGTAAGAAAGTCGGTTCGCTGGCACTGCTCTCCGGCGGTGAAAAGGCGTTGACCGCCATTTCGTTGCTGTTCGCGCTGTATCTGGTCAAACCCAGCCCGTTTTGCATCCTCGATGAGGTGGATGCACCGCTCGACGATGCCAACATTCGGCGATTCACCGGCGCGCTGAAAAAATTCTCCGACCGCACCCAGTTCATCGTGGTGACGCACAACAAGCTCACCATGAGCGCGGCCAATCAGCTTTACGGCATCACCATGGAAGAACCCGGCATTTCCAAAGTGGTGTCGGTGAAATTCGAGGGGCAGGCCGAAGAGACACAGGAAAAACCCGAGGGGGCGAATATTTGATGTTGCAATATGTATATTTTAAATCTAATTTTAGTAGGCAATATTAGGTTTCATGAATCCTAAACGTTCGCTTTGAAAATGAGCAAGCTATCTATAGCTTCGCAATTCGATCCAGAGGCTGACGCAATTTTGTTTGAAGGGGATACACTGCAATTGTTGTCTCAAATACCGTCCGAATTCGTTCAACTGGTTGTAACGTCCCCCCCCTATAATCTTAAAAAAGAGTATGAGACCAAATTAAATCTTGAAGAATATTTAAGACAACAAAAGGAAGTTATCGCGCAGTGTGTCCGTGTCCTGAAGCCAACGGGCAGTATTTGCTGGCAAGTTGGCAATTATGTGGACAATGGAGAGATTATTCCTCTGGATATTATTCTTTATCCAATTTTCAGAGAATTTGGATTGCAATTGCGCAATCGCATTGTTTGGCATTTCGGTCATGGGCTACATGCTACCAAACGGTTTTCTGGCCGCTATGAAGTGATTCTCTGGTTTACAAAAGGAAAGGAATATGTCTTTAATTTGGATGCTGTGCGTGTACCCCAAAAATATCCTAATAAAAAGCATTTTAAAGGCCCGAACAAAGGCAAGTTGTCAGGCCATCCATTAGGCAAAAACCCAAGTGATGTCTGGGAAATACCAAACGTCAAATCCAATCATGTGGAGAAAACCATTCATCCTTGCCAATTTCCGGTTGAGCTCATTGAAAGATTGGTTCTTGCGCTTAGCAATGAGGGGGATTGGGTATTCGATCCATTTTTAGGAGTGGGTACGACGGCGATCGCTTCGCTAATGCACAATCGTCGCGCAATCGGTTCAGAAATCATGCATCAATATGTAGAAGTAGCAAGGGATCGACTTCAACAAGCCGAACAGGGGCTGCTAAGAATACGACCAATGGAAAGAGCCGTTTATGATCCCAATGGAACTGGAAGATCAATTCCACCCAAATTTGTCCAAATTAAGTCTCCTACGAAGCAATTAGAACTTTTTAAGCGGTCAGATCAGATGGAGTTCTTAAATCAAGAGGGCAACCAATAGATGAAAATTGTCTATGAATATTCTCATTTGGGTGGGGCTGAAATTTTATCCGTTCGATATCCTGAGCATGAGAAGGAAATTTATGAAATTATAGAGCACGTCACAGCCCAAAAGACAAAGATCAGCGAAGAAAAATCCATGATGGGAAGAAAGTTGTATTCCCCCAAAGACCTTAATATGCAATTCAAAACATTGTTTACTGAGCGCGGATACCAGGAATTGAAGGATCGCTATACCATTACAATACCAAATAGTGAAATACAAATAACTGGAGCGTTTAAGCAGATTGATTTTGTGAAAGACCGGGTGTTAGTTGAAGTGCAATTCGGAAAATATGCATTCATGTTTTATGACATGGCCAAATTCCAGTATTTTTATAATGAAAATAAAGCAGAGGTCGGTGTAGAGATTGTCCCCTGCCATGCCTTGCATAAAAATATGTCAACCGGCGTATCGTATGGTGAACAACTTGTGTATGACATCGAACGATTAAAACGGCATTTCCCTGCCGTCCCAGTTAAAATTATTCTAATCGATATTGATTAAATTGAGCATGTAGTGATGAACGTATTTAATCCGAAAATATATTACAAATTGCTTTTGATTATTTTTTGTTTGAATTTGTTTTTGCACACGCCGTTAACTTCCCAAACCCTCACCCCGCCTCCGAAAAAAATCGGCTACTATGTGGACATGGCGCAGTTTCGTGTCAATGATTCCATTAGTCTGGCGGAGATCTATTTCGCCATTCCACGCAATCAGTTCACCTTTGCCGCCAGCGATTCGGCGCTAAGAGCAGATCTCAACCTGGCGATCGATATTTACAAAAACGACCAGCACGTGCTGCGGCGCGCCTGGCAGGCCACCAGCTATGCCAGCGATGTTCAGGATGCCCGGTCCGCCAAGATGCTGTTTTCTGTGGCCAGTTTTCAAATGAAAAAAGGCGTTTATCAGATCGTCGCCTCGATTACCGATGCGCATAATCAGGTAAAAGGCGAGGCGGCGTTTGAGTTGCAAATAGCGCCCTATGTGGGTGAAAGTTTGATGCTGAGCGACCTCGAGCTGGCCTCGGAAATCAAACGCGACCGTATGAAATCCGTGTACTACAAAAACGGTTATCGTATTATTCCCAACCCCAGCGGCATTTATGGCGACGGCCTGCCGATTCTGATGGTGTATTCGGAAATATACAATCTGAAATACCCTTCGGACACCACCTACACCGTCCATTACCGGGTTTACGATTCGTCCGGCAATGTGGTGAAGGACCTGCCGCCGAAAGTACGCAAGATTACGGGCTCGTCTCTGGTCGAGGTCGGGGGCTTTAATGTCATTTCGCTGTTTTCGGGCACGTATGTGCTGGAGATCGAGGTGAAGGACAACGGCACCGGACTGGTAGCGCGGCGCACGAAAAAGTTTTTCATCTACCGGCAGAAAGATCAGACCGCCGAGGTGATGCCGGATATCGGCAAAGCGCGCATGGAGGCATTGAGCTATTTTTACCGGGATATGTCCGAAAAGCAAATGGATGAGGAATTCGATGCCGCGCGCTGGATCGCCACGAAAGAAGAAAAACAAATTTTTAAGTCACTGGACGAAACCGGCAAACGCGAGTTTCTGGCCCAGTTCTGGCAAAAGCGCGATACCGATACCACCACCGTGCGCAATGAGTTCCGGGAAGAATATCTGGAGCGGGCGCGCTATGCCCGGGATAATTTCAGTGGCTTCAAACCAGGCTGGCGCACGGATCGCGGTCGGGTGTTGCTGACCTATGGCAGGCCGGACGAAATCGAGCGGTTTCCCAGTAACAACAATACCCGCGCCTACGAAATCTGGCATTATTATCATCTCGAAGGCGGCATCAAATTCATTTTTGTGGATATTCGCGGCTGGGGCGAGTTTAGTCTGGTTCACTCCACTGCGCGTGGCGAGGTGCGGGACCCGGACTGGACCCGATGGCTGCGGCCGGTGCGATGAGGGGAATCTGTGGCCGTGGAACACCACATGAAAATCACGCGCATATACACCGATGCTGATGGGGAAACCCACTTTGATGAGCTTCATGTGCCGTTGCTGGATGCCGGGGTGATCGGGTATCTTTCCGAAACCGTGCCGGCCCGCGGGGTGATTTTTCGTGAAAATCCGGCGGATTATTTTTACGACTGGCATCCGGCCCCGAACCGGCAGTTCATCGTTATGCTGGATGGGGAAATCGAAATCGAGGTCAGCGACGGCGAGGCGCGGCGCTTTCGCGGAGGCGATGTGCTGCTTGTGGAAGACACTCACGGCCGGGGACATAAAACGCGCAATGTCGGCGGCATGCCGCGGCGGTCTATTTTTATTCTTTTAGAGGAAAAAGGGGAATCAGGATGAAGACGTCCATTGTAATCCCCGTGAATGGGGATCTGGTCATTCGCAGCTATAAAGATGAAGACCAGGAGCCGCTGGTCAAATACATCAATAATCGGAAAATCTGGCTCAATCTAACCGACTCGGTGCCTCACCCGTACACGCGCAAAGATGCGGAGAACTGGATTGCCCACGCCATGTCGGAACATCCACCGCAAAATTTTGCCATTGCCAATGGAACAGAACTCATCGGTGGCATTGGACTGAAATTTAAAAAAGATGTCAAGCGGCATTCGGCCGCGGTGGGATACTGGCTGGGCGAACCGTTCTGGGGGAAGGGCATCATGACGCGCGTGGTTCGGGCTTTCATCCTGTGGGCGTTTCGCACTTATCCTCTGAAGCGCATTTCGGCCGGTGTGTATGAAAGCAATCCGGCTTCGGGACGGGTTCTTGAAAAAGCTGGATTTATCCTCGAAGGCCGCTTGCGCAAAGCGATACTAAAAAACGACCAGTTTTTGGATATGTACCTTTATTCCATCCTGCGCGAAGAGGTGCTCTCGCAGCGTCCGGAATAAACGATCTCATTCGGTATGCCTTCCTGTGCAATCGTTGCTGGCGGCGTCGTACAGGCAATATTTTTGGTATGTCTGTAATATATTACTTGAATGTGTAAGTACAATCTTCTATTTTAAGCCGTCTGCGGACTCTCCATTTCTTGCCTCCGGGCCGATGTGAATCAGAAAATCAAATTATAATTGATTGGAGACCCATTCATGCAATCCGACTGGCAGGGCGTTTTTCCGGCCATCACCACACCGTTTATGGAAAATGGCCACATCGATTTTGATTTTTTTCAAAACCATGTGCAAACGTTGCTGGAGGCTGGCGTGCATGGCATGGTGGTATGCGGCACCCTCGGCGAGGCCAGCACGCTCTCGCATGCGGAAAAGCTGGACCTGATCCGCCACGCAAAACGCGTGTGCCGGGAGCGCGTGCCGGTGCTCGCCGGCGTGGCGGAGAACAGCACAACCGCGGCGCAAGAGTTTGTGGGACAGGCAGCCGAGGCCGGCGCCGATGGCATCATGTTGCTGCCGCCCATGCAATACGCCCCGGGCGCTCGCGAGACCGAAATTTACCTGCGGTCGGTGGCAGAGGTCTCGCCGGTGCCGATCATGCTGTACAACAATCCGGTGACCTACAAAACCGATATCTCGCCGGAGATGTTCGCCCGGCTCGCCGATGAACCGAAATTTGTGGCCATCAAAGAATCTTCGGATGACGTACGCCGCATCACCGACATTCGCAACCTGACCGGAAAGCGGTATCGGCTGTTCATCGGCGTGGATGACCTGGCGCTGGAGGCGCTCGCTGCCGGCGCCGATGGCTGGGTGGCCGGGCTGGTGTGCGCCTTTCCGCGGGAGACCGTGGCGCTGTATGAACTGGCCCGCGCCGGTCGCCTCGAACAAGCGCGCGAGCTGTACCGCTGGTTCATGCCGCTGTTGCACCTGGATGCCTCGGCGAAGCTGGTGCAGAACATCAAGCTGGCGCAGGCGATGGTGGGACTGGGCAGCGAAACCGTGCGACCGCCGCGGCTGTCACTGACCGACGCGGAGCGCGAGCGCGTTCGCGCCACTATCTCGCAGGCACTGGCCAATCGGCCTGATTTGAGCCGGTGGGGCTTCAAACCATAAGCGATGCGGAGGAGGGCATGCAACAATACGACAACTTCATTGGTGGCGAATGGGTGAAAGGCTCGTCTTATTTCCAGAACGTCAATCCGTCCGATGTCACGGATGTGGTGGGCGACTATGCCGAGGCCAGCGCAGAGGACGTGGCCGCAGCCGTGAAAGCCGCGGTTGAGGCGCTGCCGGAGTGGGCCAGTAGCACACCACAGCAGCGGTTTCAGGTGCTGGATGCCGTCGGCGCGGAAATCCTGGCACGCAAAGAGGAGCTCGGCCGGTTGCTGTCCCGTGAGGAAGGCAAAATCCTGGCCGAAGGCATGGGCGAGGTGGTTCGCGCGGGGCAGATTTTCAAGTTTTTTGCCGGCGAGGCGCTGCGGCTGGCGGGTGAGCACGTGCCCTCAGTTCGGCCCGGAGTGGAAGTGAATGTACTGCGTGAGCCGGTGGGCGTGGTTGGGCTGATCACCCCGTGGAATTTTCCGATCGCCATTCCGGCGTGGAAGATTGCGCCGGCGCTGGCTTATGGCAACACCGTGGTGCTCAAGCCCTCGGAGAAGGCGCCGGCCAGCGCCTGGGCGCTGACGGAAATGCTGTCCCGGGCGGACCTGCCTGCGGGTGCGTTCAACCTGGTGATGGGCCAGGGACAGAAGGTCGGCGAACCGCTGGTGACGCACCCGGACGTGGCGGCGGTCAGCTTCACCGGTTCCTTTGCCGTCGGCCAGCGCGTGGCCGCGGCGTGCGTGCAGCGGCAGGCGCGCGTACAACTGGAAATGGGCGGCAAGAATCCGCTGGTGGTGTTGGACGACGCCGATCTCGACGTGGCGGTGGCCTGCGCCATCAACGGCGCGTTTTACTCCACCGGCCAGCGCTGTACGGCCTCGAGCCGGCTGATCGTCACCGAAAGCATTCACGATCGGTTCGTCGAGCGCATGGTGGCGCACATGCAAAGGTTGCGCGTCGGCGATGCGCTGGATGAAACGACCGACATCGGGCCGGTGATCGACGAAGCGCAGATGAGCAAAAATATGCATTACATCGAGCTGGCCGAAAAAGAGGGCGCGCGGCGGGTGTTCGGCGGCGGGCGACTGCAACTGGATAAAAATGGATACTACATGTCACCGGCGCTGTTTGTGGATACGACCAACGACATGCGCATCAACCGTGAGGAGGTGTTCGGGCCGGTGGCCTGCGTGATCCGGGTGCGCGATTACGAAGAGGCGCTGGCGGTGGCCAACGATACCCGTTTCGGGCTGTCTGCCGGCATTTGCACCACCTCGCTGAAACACGCGCACGATTTCCGCCAGCGCGTCCGGGCGGGACTGGTGATGGTCAACCTGCCCACCGCCGGGGTGGATTACCATGTGCCGTTCGGCGGTATGAAGGGCTCCAGTTACGGACCGCGCGAGCAGGGCGCCCATGCGCGGGAGTTTTATACGCAGATCAAGACGTGCTATACCAAATTCGCTTGAGCGAACAAAAGTGGTTGAACCACTGACTTCACAGATTATCACGGATTGATTGGGCCACGGATAGACGCGGATGAAACACGGATGGACTTCGGAATTGCTCTGCGATCCCAGCGATCTCTGCGAGGTATTTTTTAAACTCGCTTTGTGATGGCTGAATTGTTGCTTTTGTGAATATAAGCCTCACAGATCCAACACCGTCTGCGACGGTGTTTTGAAACGCAGGGTTGCGGCTATTGGGAACCACTGATTACACAGATTGGCACTGATTTTTTAAAGGCACGAATTATCGCGGATGAAACGCGGATGAATTACGCATTTCCTCTGCGGTCGTCGCGGTTTCTGCGGTGCAGGTTTTTTAACGGTATAGCGAAAGGCTGAAATTTTGGCTTTGCGGGGTTGGGCACTATAGTTTGGATACTTTCTCTGACGGTGTTTAGAGTAGATATACAAACCACTGATTTCACAGATCATCACGGATTGATTGGGCCACGGATGGACGCGGATGAAACATGGATGATCTCTGAATTATCCCTGCGAACACGGCGATCTCTGCGAGATATTTATTTAATCTACATGTAGGTTCGAATCTCCGCATTTGAGTTCTAATAAATTTCAATTACAGGCTTAAAGACTGATGAACGTAACCCTTTCCAAACACTCCCGACCCAGCCTGAAAGAACAGGCCTATGAGCGCATCGAAGAGATGATCGTGACGCTGGAGCTGCCGCCGGGGACGCTGCTGTCGGAATACGAACTGAGCCGGCAGATCGGCATCGGCCGGACGCCGGTGCGCGAGGCGTTGCAGCGGCTCGCCGCCGAGCGGCTGGTCACCCCGCTGCCCCGGCGCGGCATCGTGGTGGCGGAGATCAATCTCACCGATATGCTGGCGATTCTCGAAACCCGGCGTGCGCTCGATCGGCTTCTGGCCTCGCGGGCGGCAGAGCGCGGCAGTGACGCCGAACGCCAGGCGTTGCGCGCCTGCGCTGTGGATATGCAAAAGGCTGCGGCTTCCGGCGATCTGCGGGGTTTCATGCGCGAAGATCGCCGCTTCGATCGCATTGCCGGTGAGGCGAGCCGGAACCGGTTTGCCGCCGAGGCCAGTGCGCCGCTACACACCCACTGCCGCCGGTTCTGGTTCCGCTATCGCGACAACGGCGATCTGCAGCAATCCGCCGCGCGCCACATCGCCGTCATGCAGGCCATCGCGGCCGGCGACGCCGAAAAGGCGGGCGATGCTACCGAGCGGTTGATTGACTATCTCGAAACCTTCACCCGCAGCACCATCGACGTGTATTGAATTGGAGGGCGGACATGGCCAGTCACACCTTCTTTTGTATCGATGCGCACACCTGCGGCAATCCGGTGCGTGTGGTGGTGGGCGGCGGCCCGCCGCTGCAGGGCAAAACCATGAGCGAACGCCGGCAGCATTTTCTTGCCGAATTCGACTGGATCCGCACCGGCCTGATGTTCGAGCCACGCGGTCACGACATGATGTCCGGTAGCATTCCCTATCCCCCCACCCGCGACGATTGCGATGTGGCGTTGCTGTTCATCGAAACCAGCGGCTGTCTGCCCATGTGCGGCCACGGCGCCATCGGCACGGTGACGGTGCTCATCGAGCGCGGACTGGCGCGGCCGCAAACGCCCGGCGTGCTGCGGTTGGATACTCCCGCCGGCCGCGTGGATGCGCATTACACCATGAAAAACGGTCGCGTCGAAGCCGTGCGCATCATCAACGTCCCGTCGTTTTTGCACTCCGAGGGATTGCAGGTGGAATGCCCGGAGCTCGGGCCGCTCACCGTGGATGTGGCCTACGGCGGCAATTTTTACGCGATCGTCGAGTCGCAGGCGAATTTTCGCGACATGGAGGATTTCTCGGCGCTCGATCTCATCCGCATCAGTCCAAAGCTGCGCCGCGTGCTGAATGAGCAGTTCGAGTTCGTGCACCCGGAAGACGCGACCATCCGCGGGCTGAGCCACATCATGTGGACCGGCCGGCCGAAACACCCCGAAGCGGACGCCCGCAACGCGGTCTTCTACGGCGATAAAGCCATCGACCGTTCGCCCTGCGGCACGGGTACCTCGGCCCGCATGGCGCAGCGGTTGGCAAAAGGCCTGCTCCGTGTTGGTGACAACTTTGTGCACGAATCGATCATCGGCAGCCTGTTCCGCGGCCGGGTGGAGCGCGAAGCGCAGGTCGGCCCCTATCGCGGCATCGTGCCCGGAATCGAAGGTTGGGCCAAAATCACTGGCTTCAACACCATCTTCATCGATGACGATGATCCTTTTGCGCACGGGTTTCAGGTGCTGTGAACCGCCGAAGTGATCGTGATTGAATGACAAGCGGGCCAATGCGGCTATCAGAAGCCAATTGTCAAATTGAGGCATCCAATCATGTCTGATCGATCCGACGTGCTGATCATCGGCGGGGGCGTGGTCGGCCTCTGCTGTGCTTATTTTTTGGAAAAAGCAGGTTGTTCCGTGCGCGTGGTGACGCGCGAGCGCGTGGGAGCGGGCGCCTCCAGCATCAATGCCGGCATGATCGTCCCCAGCCACTTTGTGCCGCTGGCTTCGCCTGGAATGCTGTCCAGAGGGCTGGAGTGGCTGCTGAAACCGGAGAGCCCATTTTACATCTCGCCCATCCCTCGACCAGAACTCGTTCTCTGGTTGAATGAATTTCGTCTTTATTGTAACATGAAGCATCTCCGTTATGCCATACCCATCCTGAAAAATCTCACCTCTTTGGGAAAGATATGGCTTCGGAACATGATCCAGGAGGAAGCGCTGGATTGTGACTGGCGGGAGCGTGGGTTGCTCATGCTGTACCGAAGCGACCACGGCCAGAAAGAGGCGGAGCGTCTGGTTGCGTTGGCGGAGCAGGCGGGCGTAGAGGCGCGATTTTTGGCCGCGGCGCAACTCGACACCGTGGATGCGCATCTGCAGTGCAACGCCATCTGTGGCGTCTTTTTTCCGGAAGATGCTCAGGTGCAACCAGAGGCATTCATCGGGGCTTTGCAGTTGCGACTACGGGAACGAGGGGTGGAGTTTTGGGAACAAACGGAAGTGCATTCGCTGGTGGTTCAGGATACGCGCGTGGAACGCGTCAAAACCGACCGGGGCGACTTTACCGCCGATCACGTGGTGGTGGCCGCGGGCGCGTGGTCAGGCCGGCTGTTGCGGCCCATCGGGGTGCGAGTGTTGCTGCAACCGGGCAAAGGATACAGCCTCACCTATCCGCGGATGAAAGCGCCCTTTTCCGTTCCCGTCATTCTGGATGAGGACCGGGTGGCGATCACACCGTTTCGGGACGGCCTGCGTATCGGCGGTATGATGGAAATCAACAGTTTTCGCCCATGGCCCAACGAGCGACGTATGCAAATGATGTTGCGAGCGGCAGCCCGGAGTTTCCCGACGCTGTCCGCCCTCAGGCTGAAACAGGCGCGGCCGGGTGTCGGTTTCCGGCCGCTCACCCCGGACGGCCTGCCGGTGATCGAACGGAATCCGCGATACACCAATTTGTATCTGGCTACCGGCCACGGCATGCTGGGTATGACGCTGGCCGCCATCACCGGCAAGCTGATCAGCGAACTGGTGAAGGGAGAGCCGACCACGGTGGATATGCGACCGTTTGGCTGCGAGCGGTTCTGGCAGAGAATCAGGTTACGACAGCGTTGGATATGAAGTGCAGCAAGTTCCTGCTTCCACAGGCAGGTGTCACCGAGTTTATCGTGTCTTTTGTATTCAAACGAGCTGAATGCAGAACTATTGACCAAGCAAGCACGTATGCTATAGAGTAAGCAAATCGGGGTGAATGTCCGAAAAGCGAAAGGAAGTCGAAATGTTGATGCTACCCGAAAAATTGATGCTCCTGGCCCTGCACGACGAAAAAGGCGCGGTGGTATTTTCCTCCTCCACGGCGTTGCCGTTCGCGCTGGCGGGGGGAGTTCTATTGGAGTTGTTTTTTCGCAAGAAAATCACCATGGCCGACAACAAAGTGCGGTTCCTGGATGCCAAAAACACCGGCGAACTGGTGCTGGACCGGACGCTGCGCTTGATGCAGGAAAGCGCCAGACCACGCGACGTGAAACACTGGGTGACTCGCATTCGACGCAGCATGAAGAACCTGAAAAAGGAAATCATTCGGAGTCTGGTGCGAAAGGGGATATTGAAACAGGAAGTGCGGCGCATTTTATGGGTATTCAAGCTGCATCGTTATCCCGCCCGGGATCGGGTGCCGGAGATGGAGATTCGGCAGCATATCCGCAACGTTGTGCTGCACGGCCACCCGCCCACAGAAGAGGATGTGGCCTTGTTGAGTCTGATCAACGCCTGCAATCTGGTAGGCGAAGTCTTCCCGAAAAACGAGCGCAAGCAGGCCAAACAGCGCCTCAAAGAGCTGACCCGCGATGAGGCGATCGGAAAGGCGGTATCTGCGGCAGTTGCGGAGATGACGGCCGCCGTCTCCGCCGCTGTGGCCGTCAACATGGCGGTGACCGCCGGAGCGGGTTCGAGATAAAGCAAAACTCAGTTAAAACATAGAGACTGGATCAAAAAGGAACGGATCATTATTCAGTAAGCATGAACCGAATGAGTCCCTCAATGTATTCGAAATGGGGGTCACGCGTTAGCAGCGTGGCGGAGTGGCGTAAGCAGGAGGCGGCTATCCAGATATCATTGGTAGGAATGGGCGTGCCGTTTTTTAGTAACTGGGCCAAAACACGGGCATAGTAGAGTGCGGTATCAAAATCGATGTCCACAACTTCGACTCGAGGTGAGTCGAGGAAACGGTAGAAAACTTGCCAGTTTTTCTGCTTCTTAGTCCCGGCTTCAAAGCTGTAGGCCAGTTCCCCGACGACGATCTGGGGGATAAAAATCTGACCGGCCAGTTGCACCGCCTCGACGGCGCGTGGTTCTCCCCGCATAAAAGCAGAATGAGCAGACGTGTCCAAAATGATTTTGCTCAGGACCATAGTTCCTCATCGATTTGACGCTGCTGTTTCAGCACCCGTTCAAACGCCTGTGCTTCCTGCTCAAACCATGTTCCGGCCAGTTCATCCAGATCATGATGAGGGATTTACCCCGGGATTTTTTTCTTTTAAGCAGTCAGGAGAGCTTGCTTTAAATTTTGATGATGAATTTGTTCATGCTTAGATTTTCTTTTTGCGCAAGCTCTTTAATTTTTTTGAGCAAATCCGGGTCAATATTTCGAAGTATGATTTGACGCATGTCGCTCTCCGCCCTAAAAGCATTTGATTGCTGATACTGCATGCATTTTGCAGGCAAAATATGCAGTAATTGCGTTGAATTCAAGTGTTTTTGCCTTTCCTTCAGGGAATAACAAACTTGATTGCTAACATGCAGTATGCTTTACTTTCCCACCTGCCACACCAGAAAGCTCAACCAGTTGGTCATGTCTTCGGGGTATCTGCTGAGGGGGTATGTTTTCAAAACGAAGGCGTTA
>JAUZRQ010000094.1 GCA_030950365.1 Candidatus Zhuqueibacterota bacterium
GGACGTCAAACTTACCGGGCTGCGCGGCGGCCATTCCGGCGTGGATATTCATCTGCAGCGCGGCAACGCCATCAAGCTGCTGGCCCGGGCGCTATATTCGGTTTCGCTAAAAACGCCCTTTCATCTGGCCGGATTTCAGGGTGGCAATAAGCACAATGCCATTCCGCGCGAGGCTTTTGCCGTGGTGGCCGTGGCAAAAGATCAGCACGAAGCGTTCCGTTCGGCGCTGCAGCGCGAGTTCGAAGCCATCGCCGAGGAGTTCCGGCCGGCCGATCCGGACATGAAGCTGGAAGTCAGCCCGGATGCCGACGTAACCTCGATGTGGGATGCCAACACCACGACGACCGTGCTGCGATTGCTGGTGGCCCTACCGCATGGCGTGCTGTCCATGAGCTACGATATTCCTGATCTGGTGGAAACCAGCACCAACCTGGCCGTGGCCAGTGTGGAAAATGACCGCCTGAACGTGCTGATGAGTAGCCGCAGCTCGGTGGCCACCGCCCTGCAGGCGACGCGCCAGCGCATCCGGGCCATTGCCAGCCTGGCCGGCGCTGAGGTGGAAGAGGGCGAGGGCTATCCCGGATGGAAGCCAAACATGGATTCCGAGCTGTTGAAGGTGATGAAAAAGGTGCACAAGGAGCTGTTCGGCAAGGAGCCGGAGGTCAAGGCCGTGCACGCGGGCCTGGAGACCGGAATCATCGGCGAGAAATATCCGGGCATGGACATGATTTCGTTCGGGCCGCAGATCGAATTTCCACACTCGCCGGACGAACGCGTGAAAATCGATTCAGTGGAGCGGTTCTATAAACTGCTGGTGGCCACTCTGAAAGAACTGGCGTAAATCCGACTTTCGACGAGTGCAAAAGGGACTCCTGGCCATCGCGCCGGTGGTCCCTTTTTCGTTTTTGGGGAATAAATAAGACTAGCTTGGAAAACCATAGGAGGGATACCACCGATTTCTCGGATTGACACAGAATTTTGAGTGGAACTTCTTTTTCAATAGACGGGATTTGCTCGTGGTCCTGCCCTTTGATCCCAGACGGTCTCTGACCGCGTATTGTGGGATTTCTGGCCGCTAAACCCCGTCGGACGTCGTATTGGATCAAACTGTAGCACAAGCTTCCAGCTTGTGAGCGCGGGATAATGGTGACGGCATCCGGCCACAAGGGCCGGGGACTACGGATAAAAAGCCCTGGCGTGGATGGTGTTGGCTCAACCTGTAACACAAGCTTCCAGCTTGTGAGCCCGAAATTTAAGCTGAGCCACGGATTCACGCCGAATGTAGCTATTTTCGTTTTTTCTTTATGCTCCTGATGCCTTTGTGGTACCCATCTCACCCGAACCGCGCCTTCCCCAGCGCCTGCAGATCCTCAATCAGCATTGGACTGCGGCAACGGAAAATCTCGGCAAACTCCACGCCGACCATGCTGCCGTAGTATCGGTCCGCGCTTTCCACGCGCTGCAGAAACGCGGCTTGCTTGCCGGAAAACACCGATGCGTACGCCGCAATGGCCTCGCGCTTTTTCTCGTAATGCTCCGACACATTCATCGCAAAATCGAAGCGATCCCACGAAGGTTCCATGCGGCAGTAGTAAAAAAACAGCCGGTCGATTTCCCACGGCTTGGTGCCATCCAGCGCCTGCCCGCCGGGAATGTCTTCCCATTTGGGTAGCCGGGCGTAGAACACCGCCGCGTCGGTGATGTCGCGGATGGCCTTGTGATCCGGATGCACGCCGCACTCGGTGGTGGAGAAAATCCACCGCGGCCGGTGTTCGCGGATCAACCGAGCCACCTGAAGCCGCGCCTCGATGGAATCCACGATGAACCGGTCCTGGAAATCGAGAATCACGCGGTCGGCGCCGAGCGCTTCGGCGGCGCGCAGGGCCTGTTCCTTGCGCACGCCGGGCTCACCGTGCCGCGTCGGCTCGCCATCGCACAAATCAATGATCAAAAACCGGTGGCCTTCGGCCGTCAGCCGCGCCACCGTCCCCCCCATCGCAATCTCAATATCATCCGGATGGGCCGAAATGGCTAAGATATCGTAGGGCATGGAATTCTCCTTTGATGAGTGGATAGGGGATAGAACCAGAATGCTTCAATGATTTGGTTGTCGTGAATATAGAAGGCCTTTAGCATAGGCCTCAAACAAAAAATTATTTCCAATACTATAGATTTAGGAAAGGCTTTTATTAGATTAGATAGCAATAAAAAACGGATTTGTCCAGCAAATTCGGATCGCAAAGTCATTCTTGCTAAAAAATTGCCTTCGCAAGCCAGGGCACCGGAACTCTGTCCTGTCTTTGTGTGCCGGTGAACAGATGGCAGGCTGTCCAGAAGAATTTAAATTAATTAAAGCAATGAATCAATTTCATGACTTTATACTTGCAAGATTTTAATTCTCAAATTATATTTTACACAATATTAAAATTTTGGTGATGCACTTTCAATCGTTCCCGATCCGGATTTGTCCTCCCGATATCTTGCCGGCGCCAGCTCGAAATTAACACTCGGGGGATGCCCTTTTTTAACAAAAATCACGTTTGTTCCAGCAAGCTCTGAATTCGATAATTCAATCCTGCGTGCGATGATTCAATATTCATCATTACAGGATCTAATCCTTCGGCCCCGGACAGGAAATGCCGGAAACCGAAAACCGCCAACGGTAGCCGCAAGCTTCAGCTTGCGGACGCTTTGGTTTACGTATGCGAGGTGATGGTCCATCGCAGCCTGAAGGCTGCGGCAACCGGGTTGATAGATTTTGCTTTGGGGCCCGTCGATAATGCGCAGGCGTAAAGCCGGCGGCAACCCTTCATTTGGATATCAACAAGGCACGCATTGATTCATGAAACCGATTCGCGAACGAAAACACCGGTTGTCGCGCAAAGCTTATGTGGGACAATTGGCTGTTTCCTACACCAAATGTGTACAGAATCGCAAAGCGTTGTTTACCGACGGAATCATTTTTCGTACGTTTGAACGGATTCTGTTGCAAGAATTGGCGCTGGGCGACTGCGATGCATTGGTGTATTTGTTTATGCCAGACCATGCTCATTTGCTGCTATTGGGAAAATCCTCTCGTGCCAATAGCCTACATGTTGTTTATCGGTTTTCTCAAAAGACCGGTTTTTGGTTATCCAGGAATCGACCTCAATTTCGATGGCAGAAAGATTTCTATGACCACATTTTGCGTCGCGAAGAAGACATTGAGAAACATGTCAAGTATATTCTGCACAATCCGGTAAGGCGAGGATTGGTGGAAAATTGGAAAATGTATCCTTACAAAGGTTCAACGGTTTATGATTTGAATCAATGGGAATGAGCCAGAGGAGATTCTGTTCAAACATAAATCAAAGGAGTCGCAGGTGCAGATGGCGGCTGCTCCATATTGCGGGGTGCATCCATGCCAATCCGGTAGCCGCAAGCTTCAGCTTGCGGACGTTTCGGTTTGCGTATGCAGGTGATGATCTATCGCAGCCTGAAGGCTGCGGCTACCGTGGTTGGCGAATCCGTAGAATGTTGGTCATTATCCGTGGCCTGCGTTCTTCGGCCCGGCCGTGAAATCCATGGAACCGATATTCGCAATCCGGTAGCAATCCGGTAGCCGCAAGCTTTAGCTTGCGGACGCTTTGGTTTACGTATGCGAGGTGACGATCCATCGCAGCCTGAAGGCTGCGGCTACCGTGGTTGGCGAATCCGTAGAATGTTGGTCATTAGCCGAGGCGGGGTCAAGTCCTTTTTTTCCTGTAAAAGCGAAAATGGCTATGCAGCTAATTTCTTAGAGATGAATCCGTTTTCGTCTTCATTCCATCCGTAGAGTTTTCGGATGTTTTTGAACAGAGTGAGGTCGTACTCGGTTATAGAGACTCTTCGCCATTTTTCACTGACTCGGATCAATG
>JAUZRQ010000095.1 GCA_030950365.1 Candidatus Zhuqueibacterota bacterium
GGCACTTGCAAAAACTCCGGCTCGCTGATGGCATACTCCTTCAGCGCTGGCATTTCATTGGCCTCGATGATGTCGATACGCGCGCCGTTGATTTTTCGCAGAGTCACCATGGTCGGCCGGGTAACGTCGGAAAAATAATCGATGTAATATCGGAAATTAGGAGACAACACCACCCGGTGCCACCCAGGCCGGCGGCTGATGCGCCAGCGCTTCTTGCCATTGAATTTGATGCCGAACAGGTGACGTTCCAGCGGGCTTACTTCGGTGGACATATAGTAAATCGTTTTGTGTTTTTCATCCACCCCGACGATGGACACGGCGTCCCACTCGCCGCGGGTGATTGCCCGCAGATCGCCGGTCTGTAAATCGCACATATACAGGTGCTTCCAGCCATCGCGGCGCGACGACCAGATGAAATGGCGGCCGTCGTTCAAAAAGCGCCAGTCGTCGGTGATATCGATCCAGCCGTTCTCCATGCGCTCCTCGAACAGCACGCGCGTGCTCCCGGTGACCACATCGGCTAGCAGAAATTCGAGATGGTTCTGATCGCGGTTGAGGCGCAGAATGGCCAGAGTCCGCGGGCTTTTCGTCCATTTGATGCGCGGGATGTAGATATCGTCATTGTCACCGAGATCCATCCAGGTGGTGGCTCCGGTTTTCACCTCCACCACGCCAATCTGCACGATGGAGTTGGGATCGCCGGCTTTGGGATAACGCATGGTTTCCACCTGGTTGTGCGTGGGAATGTAATCCACGATGGGAAACTCGGGCACGCGGCTCTGATCCAATCTCCAGAAGGCGATGCGTTTGCCGTCCGGGCTCCAGAAAAATCCGGTGCGGATTCCGAACTCTTCCTCATACACCCAGTCGAACTGGCCGATGAGGATGGTTTCGCTGGCGTCGGTGGTCAGTTGCTTCTCCGCGCCAGTGCCGATATCGAGCACGGTCAGGTTGCCGTTTTTCAAATAGGCCAATTTTTTGCCGTCCGGCGAGAACTGCGGATCGCGCTCGCGCGCCTCGTCGTTGGTGAGCCGCTTGACTTCGCCGGTCTTGCTGTCGTACAGATACAGATCATTGCCCGAAGGCAGCAGAATGTGCCGCTGGTCCGGCGACCAGAAGTAGTTGCCGAGGGTAAAGCGTTTTTCCCTGCGCTCTTCGGCCAGAACGCCGACTTTTTCGGAATCGATGAAAATCTCGCGCTTGCGCGTGCGCACATCATAGCTCCAGATATTGCGCCGGCCGGTCTCCGGATCGCGCTGGTAATAGGTGAATTTCCGGCTGTTGGGCATCCATTGCAGGCCGGAGACGTATTTGCCGCGCAGGGCTGGGTTCTCGTAGATATCCTCGACGGTCAGTTGCTTTTGCGCAACGGCGTCGAGATGGGATAAAAGGACAGCGCTTAACGCAAGGCCAACCCAAAAGCGTTTCCGTATCACATTCTCCTCCTTAAGATTTCCAGACAATTTACTGTTGGTCTTTGTTTTGACTCAGGCATAATCAAAATAGAAAACCTCTCGCGGCGGCGCGGAGTGCGTAGGGATTTTTCAAATCCTGATAAACCAAATAAGCGCGGGCGTTGGTGTCCTTAACAGACATCATCCGCGCTTGATCCGCGTGCATCCGTGGCTCTAAAAAGCCTTCGATCCATGCTTCATCCGAAAACCAGGATGCTGAACCCCAAATCAGCTCTATTCGGAAACATCCGATGTTTGCTCTGCGGCGAGGGCGTCTTTTTCCTGCTGATCCTTCAAATCGGCGGCCTGCAGCAGACTGCGCAGGGCCATGATCGTGAAAAACAGAATGATCACCGCGCCCAGCATGCTGGCCTGCAGCAGGGTCCCGCGACGGATCATTTCGATAAGGATCAACACGGCGATGATGATGCGCATTTCGGTGGGACCGAGCTGAAACGCATCGATGCTGTACGAATCGGTGATTTTGTAACGCAGCAGTGCGATCAGCATCAGTCCGCCGTACGCCAGCAGGAACACGAACGGCAGCCACCGGTAGGTGTCAAAATACACGTAAAAGCCCATCACCACCAGAAACATGGACAGCCAGTCCACCACGATATCGAGACAGAAGCCATACCATTTGCGCGGGATGTTGCGGTAGTAGGCCAGCCGGCCGTCCAGCGAATCGCCGAACCAGTTGACGGCCAACCCAATGATGCTGATCAGCAGGGCGATGCGCAGATAATGTCCCATCCAGAATCCGGCAAACACCAGAAGCGATCCCAGCACCCCGATGGCCGTGAGCCGGTTCGGTGTGATCCAAGCGGGCATTCGTTCGCAGAGATATAAAATCAAGCTGGATTCGTAATATTTTAGAAAATTCGTCCGCTCCCGGTCGGAAAAGACTTTTTCAAACATGGAATGCCCTGATTTAATCATTGAAAATATCATTTTTTTTAAATATATAAAAATGAGCGGCTAAGACAAAGAAAGAATTGCCTGAATAAGACAGAAATATGAAAAAATCGGGACTTCAGACGGATTTTATCAAATTTTTGGGAACCGGCGGCGCGCGTTTTGTGGTAACCGAGCAACTGCGCGCCAGCGGTGGCGTGTGGCTGTCTCTGGATGGCGTGAATCTGTGGCTCGACCCCGGGCCCGGCGCCCTGGTGCGGGCGCTAAACAGCCGGCCCAAACTGGACCCGAAAATCCTGGATGCGGTTATCCTCAGCCACCGGCATATTGACCATAGCAACGATGTGAACATTGTCATCGAAGCGATGACCAACGGCGGCTTCCAGAAGCGTGGTACCGTGTTTGTACCTCTGGATTGCATTGGCGAAGATCCAGTAGTGTTCAGCTACGTACGCGACTACGCGCAGGAGCTGCAAATCCTGCAGGCCGGCGGCCGCTACCGCGTACGCCATATCGAATTTGAAACCCCGCTGCGGCACCAGCATCCGGATGAAACCTATGGTTTCAACTTTTTCTGGAAAGGCCACAAAATTTCCTGGGTGATCGACACGCTGTTTTTTAATGACCTGCTGCAGCATTACGACGGCGAATTGCTGGTGCTGCACTGTGTGCGGCTGAAACAGCGCGAAAACAAGCCGATATTGCACCTGCATCTGGATGATGTTCGGCGGTTCCTGCGCGAGGTGCGACCGAAAATGACCGTGCTGACGCACTTTGGCCGCACCATGCTGAACGCCAGACCCTGGGAGCTGGCCGAATCGCTGAGCCAGGAATTTGGCCTGCCGGTGCGCGCCGCCAGCGACGGCTGGACTCTAAACTTGCGCGATGTCTTCCCTGAAGAGCTGCCGAATCCGGACGAAACATAATACAAACGGCGGCATGAACTGCTATCGTAAAGCGGGTGCCTTCTCATTGCGATTCGGTCCGCTGCTGAATCCATCTGTGAACAACCCTGTTTGGCGGAAGCCAACGGATCAGGATGAAGGATTTGACTTGAACAGGAGCCATTCATGTCCACCAAAATTCATGTAGCGTTGCTCATGGGCGGCCAGTCTGCCGAGCATGAAGTGTCGTTGCAATCGGCCAAAAACGTTTACGAAGCGCTGGACAAGAGCAAATACGAGGTCACAATCATCGGCATTGATAAAAATGGCGCCTGGCACTGGCTGGATGCCGGCGATTTCCTGCTCAACGCCGATAATCCCAAAACGATTGCGCTGCGGCTGACGCATCGCCATCTCGCGATTGCCCCGCATCATCCCACGGAGCCATTCCGTGAGGCGGACAGCGGGCGTTCGGTGGGCCGCATAGATGTGGTGTTTCCGGTGTTGCACGGGCCTCTGGGAGAGGACGGTACCATTCAGGGGCTGCTCAAGATTCTTGATTTGCCGTTTGTCGGGGTGGGAGTGCTGGGCTCCGCGGTGGGCATGGATAAGGACGTCATGAAACGGCTTCTGCGCGACGCACGGTTGCCCGTGGGCGATTTTCTGGTGTTCACCCGCCAGCAGAGCATCGATTTCGACATAGTGAGCCAGCGACTGGGGCTGCCATTTTTCATCAAACCGGCCAATCTCGGCTCATCGGTTGGCATCCACAAAGTGCGCAACCGCGGAGAATTTGAACCGGCGATCAACGATGCGTTTCGCTATGATATCAAGGTAATTATCGAAGAGTACATCCCCGGTCGCGAAATCGAATGCAGCGTGCTCGGCAACGAAGATCCGGTGGCCTCGTTACCGGGTGAGGTGGTGCCGCATCATGAATTTTATTCCTATGAGGCCAAGTACATCGACGATCAGGGCGCGGATCTGAACATACCGGCGGAGCTGCCTCAGGACGCCATTGCCGAGGTGCAGAACCTGGCGGTGCGGGCGTTCCGCACCCTGTGCTGCGAAGGCATGGCGCGAGTGGACTTCTTTCTCCGCAAGGACGGCCGGCTGTTTATCAATGAAATCAACACCATCCCTGGTTTCACGCGCATCAGCATGTATCCCAAATTGTGGGAAGTGAGCGGTCTGTCCTACTCCCGCCTCCTCGACCGGCTCATCGAGCTGGCGCTGGAGAGGCACCGGCGCGATCGCGCGTTAAGTTCACAAATGAATTTTTAAGCAACATCAATTACAAAATTTTCATTTCTGATTCGGCATCACTGTCCCCACAGGTACACTGCCTGCCAGACGTGACCGGATCGGGACAGGGTTTGCAACACTTTGAATGCGTTTCGTGCTGAAATTTAAGAATCTGTTTAAATTCATCTGCGATGGCACACCATTTGTTTCCTATCCTGCATCGCATTATGAATTTTTGCTGATGACTTTCATAAAAGTTCCCAATCCGTGCTTCATGAAAATCGTGCGAATAGCGGAGCCGTTCAGCCAATGCCCGTTGCACCCCTGAAAGCCGCCTTTTGAAATCGCTATTCGCAACATCATGGAGAACGCCGTGTTTACGAATCGATTCTATTGTATTGTCGTGCTGACAACCACCCTCATTCTGCTGGGGATATATGCAGACAGCCTCGCCCAGAAACGCCTGCCACGGCAGCGCAAAAAGTTCGAGTGGGTCAGTCCGATCGTTGAGGTGCCCGGTGTGCACCAACGCATCTTTTACAGCAAGATCGTGCAATCCAGGGTTAGCTATCACATTTATCTCCCGCCACACTATGAAAAAGACGCCAACCGCCGCTTTCCCGTGCTGTACTGGTTGCACGGCAGCGGCCCGCGGCCGATAACGAGCATCCGCTTTCTTGTCAATTGGTTTGATGAAGCGATCGGGGCGGGGAAAATGCCGCCGGTTCTCGTCGTGTTTCCTTATGGCAGGCAGACCATGTGGTGCGATTCTAAAGATGGCAGTGTGCCCATAGAAAGCGTGTTCATTAACGAGCTCATTCAGGATGTTGATTCCACCTTCCGCACCGTACCCACGCGTAAAAGCCGATTGATCGAAGGTTTCAGCATGGGCGGCTACGGCGCGCTACGTCTGGGATTCAAATATCCCGACCTGTTCGGCACCGTTTCCAGCCTATCCGGTGGGCCACTGCAGCCGGTCTTCAGTTTTTCGCTGCGGGCCAGCGATCGCCTCCGCAAAATGGTGCTACGGCGCGTGTATGGAGGCGACATGGAGTATTTCAAAGCACAGAGCCCATGGCGGCTGGTTGAACAAAACGCCGATGCGATTCGTGGCCAAATCCGCATCCGGCTGGTCATCGGAGATCAGGATGCAATGTTGCAGGTCACGCGCGCATTCGAGGCCCATCTGACCGAACTGAATATTCCGCACTCGTTTACAATGCTGCCTGGCGTTGGCCACAAGCCGGAGGCCGTTCTCAACGCTCTCGGCGGGGCCAACTGGGAATTTTACCGCCAGGTTTTCCAGATGCAATCCACAGTATCCAAAAACGACAGCAGCACGGTAGAGCATTAGTGTTGTGATGGTAATGACCGATTGGCTCAAGGACTCTCTATATTGAGGCCTAAACCGAAAACTAATCAATTTCATTGTTTTACGCCATAAGGAGAGCTATGAAAGGAGCAACGCAAACGCAGAACATGAGGTACACCTCGGCCGGAGAATGGAAGCCGCGTCCGTTTCCATCTGCGGCCAACTGGGGTCGCACCCAGGCACAGCACCTGTTCATGCGCGCCGCCTTTGGTGCCTCACATCAAGAATTGAAAGGTATCCTCGATGCCAATATTCCGCGCACGCAATTGGTGGACATTCTGCTCAAGGATGAGCCTCTGCCACCGCCGCCCGGTGACTGGATCAACGAACCGTACATCCCACGCGGACTGACGCGCGACCAGCGGCGGGAATTGCAGCGCAAAAACCGCGAGCGTCTGCGCGATCTGCTGCTGTGGTGGATGACACTGATGGCCAAAACGCCTTTGAATCTGCGTGAGAAAATGGTGCTCTTCTGGCATGGCCATTTTGTGGTGGAAGCCAGCGTAGTCAAAGTCGCGCAATTCCTGTACCGCTACCTGCACATGTTGCGCAAAAATGCGCTCGGTAATTTCCGCACGTTTTTGAAAGAAATGTGGCGCGATCCAGCTATGATGATCTACCTCAATGGCAACCAGAACCGAAAACAAAAACCCAATGAAAATTTTGCCCGTGAGCTCTTGGAACTGTTCACCATGGGTGTGGATACCCTGTACACCGAAGAAGACATCAAAGAGGCGGCTCGGGCTTTTACCGGTTGGCAGGTGAGTGGTGAGACCCTGTCCAGCTATTTTGTGCCCGGCCGGCACGACTATGGCGTCAAGTCGTTCCTTGGCAGGCGCGGCAATTTTTCCGGCGATGATATCGTGGATATTATCCTGGAACAGCCGGTGACCGCCGAATTCATTTGCCGGAAATTGTATCGCTTTTTTGTGTCGCCCGAGGTAAATGAAGAGCACGTGAAAGAACTGGCGCAGATTTTTCGCATGAACGATTATGAAATCAAACCGGTGATGCGCGAGATTTTGAATGCGGATTACTTTTATGATCCGGGCAACATGGGCTCTATCATCAAATGTCCGATTCAACTGGCCATCAGCCTGCTTCGACAAATGACGCCGGACAGCGTGGATCCGCTGTACATCTACTCCGCCTCTAAAACTCTCGGCCAGGTCATGCTGGATCCGCCCAATGTGGCCGGCTGGCCCGGACAGCGCTCCTGGATCAGCCCCATCACCCTGGCGTCCCGCGCTTATTTTGGCGAGGCAGCCATCCTTGGCGGCCGCATCGACCGTAGCAATTTCAACCGCCGCCAGAAGCCGATCCAGATCGATGTCATGGCGTTTGCGCGCTCGTTCGGCACCGATCATCCGCGGGAATTGTTGGACCGCTGGCTCGAGCACCTGCTGCCGCTGGAGCCGGCGCCAGTGACCAAAGATTTTCTGCTCAGCGTGCTTCTGGAAGGCTCGGCCGAGAACGACTGGTCGCTGGATTACACCGGCGTGGAAACGCGAGTGCAAAATTGCCTCGCGGAAATTCTCAAACTGCCCGAATACCAACTCATGTAGGCATAAATCAAGGAGATGGCATGAAACGGCGCGAATTCATTCAATGTCTGTTGCCGCTGGCAGGAATGCCGCTGGTGTTTCCCATGTGGAGCGTGGCCAATGCGCTGGGCCAATCGCGATTGCGCAAATTCGCTTCCGTGCCCGATGACGGCCGCGTACTTGTGCTAGTACAACTGGCCGGCGGCAACGACGGCCTCAACACCATTGTGCCCTATGGTCATGATGAATATTACAACTTTCGACCCCAGCTCGCCATTCCGAAACAGGACATCCTCGATATCAACGGTGAAATTGGTTTTCATCCTTCGCTGTTGAATCTGAAAAGGTTGCTGGACAACGACCGCCTGGCCATTGTCCAGGGCGTGGGTTATCCCAATCCCAACCGGTCGCATTTTAAATCCACGGATATCTGGCTCACTGCCTCGGACTCGGACCAGCTTCAGGAAACCGGCTGGCTCGGCCGGTATTTCGATCGCGTGTGTCCGCCGGAAGAGGATGCGACCGGCGAAGGTTGCGTTTCCACCGGGCCGCCCGCCATTCAAATCGGCCTGACGTCCTCGCTGGCCCTGCTGGGCAAAAATCCGCGCGGCATCGCGCTGCGGGACCCGCTGGCGTTCTACAATCTGGTTTCACGGCAAAGCGATTCACACGGCAGCGATCCGTCGCCGGTACCGCAAACCGCAGCCGAACGCGAGCTGGCCTTTCTGCGAGAAACGGCTACGGCCGCGTTCAGCTATGCAGACGATATCAAAAGCGCATCGGAGCTGGGCCAAAACACGGTGGACTATCCCTCGACCTCGCTGGCCGAGCAGCTTGCCATCGTGGCGCGGCTCATCGCCGGCGGCCTTTCCACGCGGATTTATGTGGTGTCCATCAAAGGATTTGATACGCACGCCAACCAGCCGGGCGTGCACGCCAGCCTGCTGCAACAGGTGGCGGATGCCATCTGGGCCTTTCAGCAAGACCTCGATAACCTGGGGCTGAGCGATCGCGTGATTGGCATGTGCTTTTCGGAATTCGGTCGGCGTGTTTATGAAAACGCCAGCTCCGGCACCGATCACGGTACGGCCGCACCGATGCTACTGTTCGGCAAACCGATCAAAGGCGGCATCTATGGGCCGCATCCCAGTCTAAGCGACCTCGATCGCGGCGATTTAAAATTTGTGTACGATTTCCGCCAATTGTACGCCACGCTGCTGGATCACTGGTTGGCTTACAGCTCGGCCGAGGTGCTGGGGTCAGCTTATTCCACGCTGCCGGTCATTGAGAGCAATACCACAGGCACCCGCGGTGAAAATATCATTCCCGACCGCATCTATCTGGCGCAAAACTATCCGAATCCGTTCAATCCGGCAACGACGATCGAATACGGGCTGCCATCACCGGCCGAAGTGGAAATCTCGGTGTTTAGCATTCTTGGCCGGCGTATCAAGACGCTGTATCAGGGGCACCAGTCGGCGGGGGTGCATCGCATGCAATGGCGTCCGAATGGGCTTCCCAGCGGCACGTATCTGATTCAATTGCGTGTGGGCGGCGGGAAGTGGGTGCGGAAAGCGCGCTATGTGAAATAATGCAAGTGGTCCATTCCGGCCCCATGGCCGATACAATCAGGGCATAAAAAACGCTCCAATGATAGGTCCGGGCCTACCATTGGAGCGGTGTCTGCTCTAACTAGATTACCGCAAATCCCCGAATTCGACGGAACCTTCCTGCGTGTCGATCACCGCGTAATAGCCTTCCTGCAAAGGCGCGGGCGCCACAACCAGGGTGTTGCCAATCCGCATTTTGCCTTTTTGGCGGCTTTCTCGCGTGCAAACCACGACATGCGGATCATAGGTTTTAAGGATGTCGCTGATGATGTCCGAACCGGCTTCCTCTATCGCGGGTTCAAATTTTTCTTTGGGCGGAGTATGGAAGAGCAAAATTTTATCCTGAGCCAGGTGGCGGAGAAAGTCAAGCGAAAACTCCGCCTCCCAGCCGGGATACATCAGAAACATTTCGTGCCCTCGATGATCGTCGGTGATTTCGCCGCCGAAGCCGGCCACAATATAATTGCGGCCCAGCGGCGCAAAACTGCAGTGCACCATGAAAATGTTGGGAGAGATGTATTCGTGATGGAATACGGCTTGCAGGAAAAAGCGCTCCGGCGCATCATGCTTGCCGGGAACGATGAACGTCGGCCGGTTCAACTTACTGAGCAGGATAAAAAACGTTTTGAGAGATTCAACGTCATTTTCGCATTCGCGGGCCATTTTGGCTTACTGTAAATTGGGATTCCAGCCTTCTTCGAGCGCCTTTTGCCATTCGTCCTTTCGGGCCTCCGCCTGCAGAATGTTGCCGGCAAAGAGAATCGCGTTGATGTTCAGCTTTTATGCCTCCTCGGAGAGCTTCTCGAGATACTGGAACTCTTCATCCAGATTCCCAATGGCCAGCAGTTTCATATCCATCACTCCTTTCGTTGATGTAGTTCAATCCCTGATCCGGGTTTCCGTATAATTTGATGATCCAGCCCGCAAAAAAGCTTCCAACCGCTCGCTGCCTGAGCATACATGCACAAAGCCCGGCTCATGGGGAGCCAGGCCTTTTTCGACAAAGATCTGTGAATCCAATCATTTCGCTTTTGTTTTGCCTCTTTATGCCTCCTGACTTCCTTATCTCCTTCCCAAGTTAAACTTGGGAAGGAGGGGAGACGAAACAGGACTAAAAAAGCGGACTAAAAACCCAATGCCAGTTGATGGCCAAGCCCTCAAGTTAATCCGGCCGATCTTGTTTATCCTGACAGGAAACTAACCACACAAAACGACACAAAACGAAAAATATCTTGACATTTTGCCAGCATTTTTTCAAATTATGGTCCCAGTTAAACAATTTCCCCCACCTTGACAAGGGAAGCATCGTCCGATGCTTCCCTTTTTGTCTTAATGGCGTGAATCTCATGCAACTGGCCAGACCTCTTAAGTGGCTTCATTGGTTGTTATTCTCCGGGCTCTTTTTCCTGGTGCTCTCCACCTTCTTCCCGATCCCGGCCTCGCGGCTGACGTTTCAGGAGATGCAATCCGTGCGCATCGAGGACCGGCGCGGCGAACTGTTGCGCGAACTGCTGTCGCCACGGCAGGGCTATGGCCGCTGGCGGTCGCTGCAAGAAATATCGCCGGATTTCATCATAGCCATATTGGCCGCCGAGGATCACCGGTTTTTCCTGCACCGCGGCGTGCGGCTGCGCGCCATCGCCCGCGCGGCGTGGCAAAATCTGCGCGCCGGTCGCATCGTCTCCGGCGGCTCCACCATCACCCAGCAACTGGTTCGGCAAATCTATCCCATCCAGCCGACGGTTTTTAGCAAATTGCAAGAAATCTGGCTCGCGCTGCGGCTGGAACACACGCTGTCCAAAGTCGAGATTCTGGAGCAGTACATCAACCGCGTTCCTTTTGGCAATTTGAATTACGGCATCGATGCGGCGGCGCGGTTTTATTTCGGCCGGCCGCCGGCGCATCTATCTCTGGCCCAGGCCAGCTTTCTGGCCGCCCTTCCTCAAGCTCCCAGCCGCCTCAATCCCCTGCGCCATTTCAAGGCCGCGCAGCAGCGGCAGCAGCGCATTTTGCGGGCCATGCGCAAACTCGGCTGGATCGATTCGCTTGCGCACGCCGAAGCCCTGAGCATGCCCATCCGACTGGCGGTTTCGCGGCAGGCGCTGCAGGCGCCGCATGTGGTCACTCTGGTGGCCCAAAAACTCGAAACATGGCCAGCGGTGGCGCTGCCGTCCCGGATCGCCCTCCATCTCGATGACCATTTGCAACGGACGCTGCAGCTCATCCTGCAACAGGAATTGAAACCCTTACGCGCCTATGGCGCCGGTAATGCTGCCGCGGTGGTCATTCACAATCCCACCGGTCAAATTCGCGCCTGGGTGGGTTCGGCGGATTTCTTCGACGCAGAGCATGCGGGACAGATCGATGGCGTGCGCATGCGACGGCAGCCCGGATCGGCGCTGAAACCGTTTACGTATTTGTTGGCCTTACAAAATGGCTTCACGGCTGCCACCCTGCTGCCCGATCTCCGGCTCGATGCCAATACGCCGGCCGGCGATTATGCGCCACGCAACTACGACGGCCGTTATCACGGGCCGGTGCGCCTACGTACGGCACTGGCGTGTTCCTACAATATTCCCGCAGTGTACCTGGCGCAACGGATGGGCACCGATTACCTGCTGCAATTCCTGCGCAATGCCGGCTTCCATTCTCTCGAGCATGAGGCCGCCTTTTACGGGCCGGGACTCACCCTGGGCAATGGTGAGGTCAGCCTGCTGGAGCTGACGCGCGCCTATTCTGGCCTGGCGCGCGGTGGCGAACTGCCGCAACTGCGCCTGGTGCAATTCGGAGATCCGCTGCTGAACGAGGCATGGCGCCGCGGCGGCCGGTTTGCGGATGAACGCCATGCGGCCCTTATTGCCCATATTCTGGCCGATCCACAGGCACGCCTGCCGGCTTTCGGTGACGATAGCGTGCTCAATTTGCCGTTTCCCTGCTCGGTCAAAACCGGCACAACCAAAAATTATCGCGATAGCTGGACGGTGGGATTTACATCGGAATACACCGCGGCAGTATGGGTGGGCAATTTTGACGGGCGCGACATGCAGGGGATTTCGGGCATCGCCGGGGCAGCGCCGATATTCCGCGATATCATGCTACACTTGCACCGCGAGCGCGATCCGGGCACTCTGCCCATACCCGACGGCCTCGTCGAGCGGCCGATCTGCCCGCTGTCCGGGAAAAAACCGCGGCCGCTTTGCCCTTCCCGGAAAATGGAAATCTTTGTCGAAGGCACGGAGCCGCGCGAATGGTGCGACTTTCATTACATGCTCAGCCATCCGGAAACCGGCGAGCCGTTCGTTGCCGTGGTGTATCCGCCGGAGTATCAGGCCTGGGCGGGTGAAAATGGCATTCCGCAGCCGCAATTTGTGCGTGCGCTGGCACAAATCGAGCTCGCGACACTGCAGCCGGTTTCGGCGGTAACCGCGGGCCTGCGCATCCGCTTTCCGGATCAGGGCGATATTTTCAAACTCGATCCGACTCTGCCGCCGGCATATCAGCGCATCAAACTGCAAGCCCGGGCCCCGGAGACCGTGTCGCAGCTTGAGTGGTATCTGGACGGGCGGCTCATTGGCCGATCATCGCGGCCGTTTTTCTTGTTCTGGCAACTCATCCCGGGCCGGCATGAATTGCAGGTGCGAGCCGGCGAGTTGCGTTCCCCCACGGTGGAATTCCGGGTGCTCCCGTGATTCGTTAGCCTGCTACTCCGGCAGGCCGCCGGCCATGGCGATCGACATGTGCTCGGGGCGGATCAGCCGGCGCACAGCCTCATGCACCTGCTCCGGAGTCACCGATCGAATCCGATCTTCATACTGATCCATGTATTCGATGCCCAGCTCTTCAATCACCACGCGAAGTAACTGATTCGCCAGTGCCCCCGAATGCAGCCCGTTAATCACCTTGAATTTGCCAATCAGGGTCTGTCTGGCATCCTGAATTTCTTTTTCGCTCGGTCCTTCTTGCAAGTACTGTTGCACTAATTCAACAACCGCCTCCCGCGCCTTTTGCAAATCCGGCGGCGATACGGCCATGTAAATGCCCCAGTAGCCGTCGGCCAGATTCGAAGTGCTCACGAAAGAATAGATGGAATAGGTCAGCCCCTGCGTATCGCGAATCTGCACCCCCAATCGTGATGATAACGGAGAATCGCCGAGGATGTGGTTGCCGATCAGAAGCGGGATGTAATCGGCATCGCCGAGGCGCGGCACCCCGGCATGGCCGAAATACACATCGATATTGGGCTTATCCTGCATTCTGAATGCGCGTTCCACCGCATCGTTGGCCGGCACCCGCGGTACCTCAGGCGCCGATTTTCCGCCATCCCAGTCGCCAAACAGCCCTGGTGCCAGTGCCTCGATTTGCTTCTCTGAAATATCGCCCACCACGGCCAGACGCAAGCTGCGACCGCCGTAGGTCTGCTGATAGAATTGCCGTACCTCGTCGAGCTGAATCTGCTCAATCTGCCTGATTAACTCTTCAAACGGGAGATCCCAATATGGATGCCCCTGCGGAAAAATCGCCTGCATGAGCAGATTGTGCGCCCGTGAATGCGAGGTATCGGACTTCTTTTTGAAAGACGCGATGAGCTGCTTTTTCACCTGATGAAATTCATCCTCATCAAAAGCCGGCTCCCTGAGAATTTCACCCAGTAGCGAAAACACGTTTTCGGTGTGCTCGCTCAAAAACCGCCCGCGGATGTTCAAATGAAACGTGCCGCAGTTAAAGGACAGCTCGGCCCCCATGTGTTCCAGCGCTTCCGCCAGTTCGAACTTGTTGCGCCGCCGGGTGCCGTGATCCAGCAACTCCGCCGTGATGCGCGCAACCATGCGCTTTTCGGGAGGCTGAAATACCTCCCCGGCTTTGATGGCTCCCCGGATGGACACCACCTTCTCCACACCGGTTTTGAGCAGATACAACCGTGCACCATTGTCGAGTGGCAATTCACGCACGCGATCGGCAAAACGCAATGGATGGCTGCCGCCTTCATGGGCGGCCGCGGTGCCGGCAAATCCGGCGGGACTGTAACCGGCCGGGCCGGGCACATCTGCGGCGGGCATGCTGGCGGCCGCTGGCTCGCCATTGCGGATGGGCACGAAGTACCCCACCACCCGGTTGTCCTCAACGAAATACTTCTGCGCCACAGCCTGCAGGTCCTCACGGCGAACGGCCTTGAGCTTATCGAGATAGGTCACGTAAAATTCCCAGTTGGCCGAGGCAATGGCCTCATTCAGGCGGCTGGCATAAGCATACGAACCGTCGCGGTCATAGGCAATATCGGCGATGAGCTGGTTGCGTGCGATGTTAAATTCCTTTTCGCTCACGCCCTTTTCCTGAATGTTGCGGTAGTGCCGTATGATGATCTCCTCCACCTGCTCGTGCCTGGCGTTGGGCGTGAGGGTGACCTGCGTGATGAGGAGCGATGGATCGCGCAGTTGATACACATGCGAATATTGCGTAAGCCCCAGGTTTTGATGCACGATATCGCGGTAAAACCGGCTGCTTTTGCCCATGCTCAGCACCGCGGAGAGCAGGTCCAGCGCCGGGATATCCGGATGCAGGGCTTCCGGGGTTTTGTGGGCAATGGCCACAATGCCGAGCTGCCCAGACCGGCGCAGCTTGAACCGCACCTCGCCCTGCTGCGGCGGCTCGGTGGTGTACACCTCGGGAATGGGATGCGGCGAACGCGGAATCGGCCCGAAATAGGTTTCGATGAGCCGGAAGACCTCGGCATCCTCGAAATGGCCGATGACGCTGACCGTGGCGTTGTTGGGCCAGTAAAACGTGTTGTAAAACTCTCGCAGCCGTTCGGTGGAAACGCCTTCGATATCGGAGCGCCAGCCAATAGTGGAGTGATGATACGGATGCGCGATGTAGGCATGCGCAAACAGCCGGTCGTGCAGCACGCGCTCCGGCCGGTTCTCGCCGATATCAAACTCATTACGAACCACGGTCATCTCGCTTTTATGATCCTCTTCGCGGATCATGCTGTTGCGCATGCGGTCTGCTTCGATTTTCATCGCCAGTTCAAGCTGATCCGTGGGCAGGATTTCGTAATAGTTGGTGCGGTCGAACCAGGTGGTGGCATTGAAAAACGCTCCCACTTTTTGCAGCTCCGCCGCGATCTGTGTGCCTTTCTCGCGGTTGAAAGTAGGCGTCCCTTTGAACATCATGTGTTCCAGTAAATGGGTGGCTCCGGTGTGGCCGGTGGCCTCATTGCGGCTGCCCACCCGGTAGGTCACCATGAACGTCACCACCGGCGCCGTATCATCCCGGCGCAACAGCACGGTAAGATCGTTTTTCAAAAACCGGTATTCGCGAATCCCTCCCAGCTCTTTCACAAATTCAAATCCAACGGGCGTTTTTTCCTTCTGTGCCTTTGCCATCTTCGCACTCCTGCGTTTATAATAGAATTCCAAAAACTTCCAAGTAGCAATTATTCATCGGTTACGAAAGGAACCAATTGGCATTTGTAAGGGTAATGAGCCCCACATCCGGTAAGAGGTGAACTCTGCAATGCCGTAATTTCCTCAGACATGGCTTTAAAACGCCGTGATTTCACCGACTGTTTAGCGGAATCTTTACAGGAAATTCGGAGAGTAACGGACTCTTTAAAGACAAAAATAGAAAAATTCAAAGGAAAAAACAACATGAAGCTGGCCTAATTGGAAGGCAGGATACATTGTGAATTTCGAATTGATTGGAACTAAGAGTGGAGAATGAAAAGAATTCCCCCTATGAGCTTAGCTACGATTTCATATTTTTCTTTACATGTTTCTCATAGCAATCCGGGCAAATGCTATGGCTGAACGAAGCATCGGTATATTCAACCAGAAAGGCTTCGACCTGTTGCCAGTAATTCTGATCGTTCCGGATTTTTTTGCAATAGGAGCAAATCGGCAGCAGGCCTTTGAGTTGCTTGACTTCCGACAGCGCTTTTTCCAGCTCCTGAATGCGCCGATTCAAATTCTCCTGCAACTGAACCACCCGGATGCCCACATTCAGTCGCGCCCGCAGCTCCCCCTGGTCAAACGGCTTGGTGATGTAATCATCGGCTCCGGCGGCGAGACCGGTTATCACATCGCCGGCTTTGTCGCGGGCCGTCAGCAGGATGATGTACAGCGAATCGTTGCCCATGCCGCGCACGCGCTCGCACACGGCTGGACCGTCCAGACCTGGCATCATCCAATCCAGCACCGCTAGCCTGGGAGCGCCTTCCGAGGTCAATACATCGAGGGCATCCTGTCCGTTCTCAACCGCTATCACCTCATGTCCCCATTTTCGAAGATTCGCTCCCAGGATTTCCTGTGAAATCTTGGAATCATCCGCAATCAATATCTTCATCCCATCATCTCCCCAAAAGAGCGTTTGATATACCGTACACCACACATACAGCTTTCGATGCCGGTTACTTCAATCCCCGGCTTTAAAGGTGTATCGGATTTTTTTAATAAAACTAAAAATGTTTAGACTAGATTCGCTTGATTCCAAACCGCGCAATGCGTATGTTTGGGCGAACCTTTTTGCAAGGAGGACGACTATATGAACCCACGTTTTTTCAGGATCATACCGATTTGGTGTTCCGTTCTGTTTTTGCTGCTTTTTGTAGGTCTTTTGGTGCCTGCATCCATGGCGCAGACGCTGCAACTGGATGTGGCCACCATCATGCGTGATCCGCAATGGATCGGCTCGTTTCCCAACCGGCCGTTCTGGTCAGAGGACAGCAAATGGATCTATTTTTACTGGAATCCCGAAAAAGCCGATGCTGACTCGCTATACCGGATGTCCTTGAAAGCGCTGCATGCAGAAAAGGTGCCGTTGCCGGAGCTGCAAACCATCCCGCCGGCCGGCGGCGTGTATTCCCGCGATTACCGCTTCAAACTGTTCCAGCGCAATGGCGACCTGTTTTTGTACGACATCAAACGCAAACGGCTGCGGCGGATCACGCGTACCGCCGAACGCGAATCCAATCCGCAGTTTTCGCAGGATGAACGTTCGGTGATTTTTCAGCGTGGCTGGAATTTGTTTCGCTGGGACCGCGCCACCGGCGAAATCACGCAACTGGTGGAATTTAAAAAGGGCAAAAAACCGGATCCCGATCCCAAACCCAAAACCGATCAGGAAAAATTTTTGCGGCAGGAAGAACTGTCGCTGTTTCAGGTGCTGAAAGAACGCAAAGAAAAGCGCGACCGGCGCCGTAAAGCACGCGAACAGCTCAAAACCGGCCCGCCGACGATTTACGTTGGCAACCGCTCGGTGGAAATCCCGCAGCTCTCGCCGGATGGCAAATACATTACCCTGCGGCTGAGCGAACGAAACTCGAAAGCCAAACGCACCATCGTGCCGAATTATGTCACCGAAAGCGGCTTCACGGAAACCATTAGCGCGCGCACCAAAGTGGGCGCGCCGCAGGGGAAAAGCCAGTTCGCGTTTGTGGATTTACAGCGGGACACGTTAATCATCATCGAACCGGATAGCCTGCCGGGTATTTTCGATGTTCCGCCCTATACGGTTCCGCCCAAAAAAGAGAAAATAAAGCAAAAAGAGGCAAACAAGCACTCGCGCCCCGTGACCTTTCATGGGCCCTACTGGAGCCCCGATGGCCGGCGCGCCTTTGTGGTGGTGACGTCGGATGACAACAAAGACCGCTGGTTGGCGTTGTTGCATCTGCCGTCGGGACGTCTGGAGCCGTTCGAGCATCAGCACGATGAAGCGTGGATTGGCGGACCGAACATCATCGGCTGGGGCCGCCCGGGGCTCGTCGGCTGGATGCCCGATAGCCGCCGCATCTGGTTCTGCAGTGAAGAAACCGGCTACAGCCATTTGTATGTGTATGATGTCATCACCCGCAAGAAACAAGCGCTCACCCGGGGCGAGTTTGAAATTTACAATCCTTTCCTGTCGCGCAACAAAAAATTCTGGTATTTTCACGCCAACCGGGAACATCCAGGCGAACGCCATTTTTACCGCATGCCGGCCAATGGCGGCAAAATGGAAAAACTGACCAGTCTCTCCGGCCGCAACGACGTGGTGCTCTCCCCGGATGAAAAGTATCTACTCATTCGGCGCTCGTTTTCGAATCAGCCGCCGGAACTGTATCTGCAGAAAAACTCGCCCCGGGCACGACCGCGGCAACTTACCGAATCCACCACCCAGGAATGGCGGCGCTATCCGTGGCGCATTCCGGAAATCGTACGCATTCCCGCCCGTGATGGCGCCCGGCCGTATGCGCGCCTTTACCGGCCAGAAAAGCCCAATGGCGCCGCCGTGATCTTCGTTCACGGCGCCGGTTACCTGCAGAATGCGCACAAATGGTGGTCCAGCTATTTTCGTGAGTACATGTTCCACAATTTGCTCGCCGATCGCGGTTATTACGTGCTCGACATTGATTACCGCGGCAGCGCCGGCTATGGCCGCGACTGGCGCACGGCGATTTACAGGCACATGGGCGGCAAGGACCTCGACGACCAGATCGATGGCGCGAGCTGGCTGGTCAAAGAATTCGGCATCGATCCGAAACGCATCGGCATTTACGGTGGTTCTTATGGCGGTTTCATCACGCTCATGGCCATGTTCACCCAGCCCGATGTGTTCGCTTGCGGTGCAGCACTGCGGCCGGTCACCGATTGGGCGCATTACAATCATCCCTACACCTCGAACATACTCAATATTCCGCAGGCCGATACCCTGGCGTTTCGGCGCAGCAGTCCCATATATCACGCCGAAGGCCTCAAGGGCCGGCTGCTCATCTGCCACGGTATGATCGACACCAATGTGCATTTTCAGGATGTGGTGCGGCTGGCCCAGCGACTGATCGAACTGGGCAAGGAAAATTGGGAGCTGGCGGTGTATCCTCTCGAGGGCCACGGTTTCCGAGAGCCCAGCTCGTGGACGGATGAATACCGCCGGATTTTGAGGCTTTTTGAAGAAACCTTGAGATAAGTTTGGACGAGTATCGATATTTTGTGCCGGCCGCGCGTGGCCTCGAAGCGGTGGTGGCTGACGAATTGAAAGCGCTGCAGGCAACCGAAGTGCAGCCGCAAATTGGCGGCGTGGCCTTTCGCGGCTCGCTGGAAGCCGGCTACCGGGCGAATCTGTGGCTGCGCAGTGGCGTTCGGGTGCTACTGTTGCTGAAGGAGTTTCAAGCCAGCAGCGCGGATAAGCTGTATCGGCAGGCATTGGAGGTGCCCTGGGAAAAGTATTTCCATTTGCACAAAACCTTTGCCGTACAGGCCAACATCCGCGATTCCGCGCTGCGGCACTCGCATTATGTGGCCCTCAAGGTCAAAGACGCCATCGCTGACCGGTTTCGCCGCGTTTTCAACCGGCGTCCCGATGTAAACACCTCAGCGCCGGACATTCTAATCAACGTGTATTTGAAAGCGGATCATTGCCAGCTTTATCTGGACATGTCCGGGGAAAGCCTGCACCGGCGTGGCTACCGCACCGAAAAAGGCGCGGCTCCGCTCAATGAGGCGTTGGCCGCGGGCATGCTGGCCATCGCTGGCTACACCGGCCGGCAGCCGTTCGTCGATCCCATGTGCGGCGCGGGCACGCTGCCCATCGAGGCCGCGCTTATTGCTCGCCAGATCGCACCGGGGTTGCTGCGCTCCTCGTTTGCCTTTCAGCACTGGCGCAAGTATGATGAGCGTCTGTGGCAATCCCTGCTGGATGAGGCCCGGCACCGCCGGCTCCTTGCGGCGCCAGCGCCCATCGTTGGCTCGGACCTGCAGCCCCGGGTGCTCGAAATTGCCCGCGCCAATGCCCGTCGCGCCGGGGTTTTGCAGGATATCCGCTTCGAGCAGCGTCCGCTCACGGAGGCGCGACCGGTGGGGGACCATGGCATTCTCATTTGCAATCCACCTTACGGCGAGCGGCTGGGCGTGGAAAAGTCGCTTGCCGAGCTGTATAAATCCATCGGCGATCTCCTCAAGCAGCATTTCAAAGGCTACACAGGCTTTGTTTTCACCGGCAATTTGAACCTGGCCAAACGCATCGGCTTGAAGCCCAGACGCCGGCATATTCTGTACAACGGTCCAATTGAATGCCGGTTACTGGAATTCCCGATTTATTAGCTGGAACTCAAACGGCGCAAAATCGTTATTCAAAATAAATTGATGCGCAATCACCAAATCCAGATGGAGGTCGGATGACACTGGTATTTCAGGAGAGGCAACCACTCGAGCGGTGGGTGAGCTATCTGGTCTGGTTGGGCATCTGGGCCTATGTGATGATGGCCATTGCAGTCACGTTGCTGCTGCATCCGCCGGCGCTGATTTTAATCGGCGCTTTTGTCAGTTTCATTGCCTTCGTGTTTGCCGCCTATAACTTCCGCAGCCTGAACATCCGCATCGAAAACGACGGTATTTCTTTCGGTTTCGGCGTGTTTCGCAAGCACATCCGTTGGAACGAAATCGAAAGTATTTCGGTTCAGCCCTATCTGTTTTCGCGATTTCTCGGCTGGGGGATCGTTCTGGATTTGCGCGGCACCATCGGGTTTATTGCGCGGCGTAGTCTGGGGGTGGAATTGCAGCTCAAGAACGGCCGCAAATTTTTCTTCAGCACGTGGCATCCCTACGAACTGGCCGACTTGATCCGATCGCGGTTGCACCATCCAGAAACCAAAAAATAGACGTGCATCTCCCCCTTGCATCGGATCGCACGTGCCTGCGCCACATCGTTCAGCCGTCCATTCGGGCGAATGAGCGCCGCCCTGCGTGCCGATTTCCATCTACCGGGCCTCAACGCGCCCAGCGTCGAATATGGGTTTTTCGTCCGCCCTCTGATCGGGAGCGATAAAACAGCCACAGCAACATACCAATGAATAACAGTACCACGACCACCGTGGTCAGCGGATACGGATAGGCAAACGACACCTCTTCATACGGCCGTTCCAGAACGCTGACTGAAAGCAGCATTGCTTTCGCCGATACCGTATTCGTTGGGGAAAGATAGGAGGTCGACTCTGCCGCTGGGGTGGTCGTACCAGGGAAGGTATTTGTGATGCCGGGCTGTACGAATGCAATCACTAGAACAAGGATGCAAAGGATCAGCGGAAAAACAAAACTGATGGAAATTATGGAGCGACTACTTCGTGGTAAAGATGAATCAGGATCCATCATTCCTTCCCGATTTGATTCAACTTGCCCATTCAGCAACCCTCGCAAAGCATAGCACGTGCTTTTTCAGGGTTTCAACCTATTATAATCAACTTGTTACCGCTTTGCAAGCAAAATTTTGCAAATGATGCATTGCGATTTTTCTAATAATTTTGTTGCGCTCGGGGTCATCCAGGATCAATGTGATCCAGAATATCCATGAGACGGCGGATGCGCAGGCAACCGACATCCTGCGCCACTTCGAAGGGATCGAGGATAACCGGCATCATGCCGGCGTTCGCCGCCCCCTGTCCATCTATAAGCCACTGATCCCCGATGTAAACACAGGTTTCGGCCGTCAGTCCCAGTATTCTGGCCGCCTTAAGAAAAATACGCGCATCCGGCTTTTCGATGCCGACCACAGCCGAATCAATGATGCATTTGAAATAGTCATCCAGCTCCAGGTCTTGTAGCATTTGCTGAATGGTTCCATCGGCATTAGAGATCACGCCGAGAACGAAACCCCGTTCTCGCAAACGAATCAAAACCTCAGGAATGCTTGGCTCGAGAGTATCCCACAAATTCCGCTCCTCATGCCGCTGGCGAATGGCTGCATAAATAGCCGGCAAATGCGAAGAGTCCACGCCCGCAGAAATGAACCACTCGGTAAACCACATCTTGTATGGATTGGTCGGATTTTCGCGGTAGGCTTTTTCTTTGACCCGGGCACCGAGTTGCGCAAAGTCATCAAACGGCATGCTGCTGCCGTAGCTGACGGCCAGGTCATAAAAAAACTTGCCATTGGGAAAGAGTATGGTATGGCCCACATCAAACAGCACGGCCTTTGCTTTTACTTTGACTTGACTGTTTGGAGCAGTCGATTTACCCGTCATTGAAATTTGAGCGAAAGTTAATCTCTATGGGGACTTGCTTCGTTACAGGTTCTCCATTGGTCTTCTGTTCGACCAAGAAGATTACAATTTACTGCGCATCCCTCCTATTCGCAAGCGATAACTTTCCCGAATCACGGCCCCACCTCCTCTTTCTGCAACACTGATTGCAGCGGATTTTCCAGATCGAAACCAAACAGTTTTGGATTTTCTCCGATCACGGCCGCAGAGAAAATATAAAACACATAATCGCGGGTTTCACGCGGCAGCTTGTATTTTTTCATCAGATTCCAGAAATTACGTTCTCGCGGATTCTCGGGCAGCTTGCTGATCAAACGCCGGACTTTTGTCTCACCCCAGTTGTACGATGCCATCACCAACAACCCGGATGCCTGCGCTTCGGTGGTATAGAGAAATTTGATATATTTGGCCGCGGCTCGGGTGGATTTCCGCACATCATGCCGTTCGTCTTTGGGATCCGGCCGACGCACTTCCACCAGCGGCCCAAGCTTGAGGCCAAAATATACCGCAGTGGTGGGAATGAATTGCCACATCCCCTTAGCAATCCCGTAGCGCGTGCGCGGCCCGCATCGAAAAGGATCGAAATCGCTTTCCTGCATGGCCAGGTACATGAAATGTGGCGGAAGGTGATGCTTGAGCATGGTTCTGGCGATGAAGCTTACATAACCACTTTCCAATGCACGCGTGATCGCCTTCCGGTAGCGAGGTGTCGTCCGCCATTTGTTGATATAAGCCCGAACCTGCTGAACAAAATCTTTTGGTGCATTGAGCTCGCATTCGCCAAACACCCGTGCCATGCGCAAAATGATGCGTTCGTCTTCAGGCATGGACTCGTCACCGAAACCGAGTTCACGTAGATAGGCATCGTACTGTTTGCTCATTCGTTCAAACTGGGTCCAGAGCCGGTTGTTCTGTTCGATGAGTGATGAATCTCCTGTCGCTTCGATGATCTTTTCGGCACGCGAAATCTGTAGCTCGATTTCCTTCATCTGGTAGAAAATATCCTCGGCCAGCTTATGCATCCGGTTGATGCGCACCTGCTGGTGATAGAAAAACGCGCCAGCAGCGATTCCCATCACCGTCATACTGATAATAATATTGCGCAACCGCCGCTGGTATTTCTGATCCAATCGGTGAAACCAGCGGCTGACAACCTTGCGCTGATAAGGCTTCTCGGCAGCCGCTTTTGCCGCAGCCGCCATCATACTGGAGTGCGCGGCGCGCATATCACGCAAGGCCATCCTGAGCACCGGCTCAGTATCTGATTTTCCGTTTTCAATCAATCGAAATCCCGGGCCCATGAGTTTTCCTAGAAACACAATGGCCTGTGAAGGCAACGGCACACTACCGCGCACCCGACGATCGTTGATCCACACCTGGCAACCTTCCTTGATATCAAGAATCCACTGCCCCTTTTCGCGACGTAGAGTACAATGGTGCGCCCGGATGCCTTCACCGGTGATGCAAATATCGCATTTTTTAGATGAGCCGATGCGAATTTCGCTCTTGTCCAGTTCTGAAGGCAAATGCTCATGGTTACAAAGGACGTATTCGAAACGAGCCACAACCGAATTATCGGCTTGCTGCTTTTCCAAAAGAGAATTCCCATTATGCTGGTGCATGCTGTGAAACCTATCTCCTGTTGCGGTTGCTTTTCACTAATTAGAAAAAGGTGACATCGAGAGCATGGTTTGTGTAATCTATCCTTTGAATCGGCAGAAACAGATGAGAGGATGAGCTTGAAATTGATATGCCATAGAGGGAACACATAAAATAAAAAAGCGCAGCACAGAGGGGGATCGTTGCCGTTTTCGATTCCGTAGTCGCTGTCGTCGCAAGTTCCGTTGAGTTCCGGTTTCAGTCGCTTTCCGATGTTTTCTCTGTACCGTCTCCGAATTCGCCCTCATTTCCGTCCTTCACCACACCTGAACACAATCCGTGTGCTGCGCGTTTTGTCTGCATTCGCTGTTAAACTCATCGGACAAATTTTAAAAAGCTTTAAAACCGTACCATGGGATTCGGGGCGACTTTTTAGTAGCGATTCATCCACATCAGCAATGATCCCTTTCTCCACTTTCTCTCCTTCCCAAGCTAAGCTTGGGAAGGAGAGAAAAGTCATAAAACCACCAGGGTTTTTTCCTTTTTCTCCCTCCCAACAGATGCAGCTATCGATTCATGTTGGCGCAATAATTCCGTTATTTGAAATGGTAAGAAATGGTATTGAATCGGGAGAATTGTAAAACGCAGTGAAAAACGCCACGTCGGGAAATGGGCTGCTTCAGGTCTGCAGCCGGCGGGCAAAGGTAAGAAAGGCCGTATGCGCCACCATGCGGAGATTCGGCCGCACACTCAATCCTTCGATGTTCCACTCACGCAACAGGGTCTCAAGCGTCTGAAATTGCGTAAAACATTTCAGTCGCCGCAGGGTATCAACGGTTTCTTTCACCTGCAGCACGGTCGGCGAATAGGAACACACGATAGCGCCTGGACGCAAATGCGGGGCCGCTTTTTCGATGGCGCGCCACGGCTCCGGAACATCGAGAATCAATCGATCGACGTGATCATCGACGAATTCTTCGTAGATATCCATCTGGCGGATGATGTGATTTTTCTTCGGGCCGATAAAATTGTGCAGATTGCGGGTGGCATTGCGAATAAAATCGCCGCGGATTTCGTAGCTGATCACCTTGCCGCGGGGCCCGACGGCCCGTAACAGCGCTGAAGTCATGGCACCGGAGCCGAGACCGCATTCCACCACTGTGGCACCGGGATAAATATCGGCCCAGATTAAAATCATGCCAAGGTCTTTCGGATAAATGACCTGTGCGCCGCGGGGCATGAGCCGGGTATGCTCGCCGAGGGTGGGCCGGAAAATGCGGTACGGCGTGCCGCGCTGGGACTCCAGAATGAATCCCTCTTCCCTGCCAAGAATGTCGTTGTGCTGCAGCAAATCGCCGCGGATATTGGTGACCTTGTCCTTCTCCAGAATATCATAATATTCGCGGTCTTTCCGATCCAGAATCAGAACCGGTTCGCCTTTGGCAAACGGCTTTCCGTAGCGGTTCATACCGTCTCGGCATCCTCCTCGTACAGTCGAAACTCTTTTACCTCTGCCGATTCAATGGCTTTCTTTACCAGGGTTTCGTGATCGATCTGCGCATCCAGGCGACGAACCATATTCAGGTTAGCGCGGGTTTCCGGATTGCCTGGCACAAACAGCGAGCAGCAGTCTTCATACGGCGCGGTGGAGATTTCAAACGTGCCGATTTCGCGCGCTTTCTCGATGATCTCGATCTTGTCATCGCCAGCCAGCGGGCGCAAAATAGGCAGACTGGCTACTTCATTGATGGCGCGCAGGTTCGGCAGGGTTTGCGAGGCCACCTGCGCCACATTTTCGCCGGTCACCAGTGCCAGCGCCTTGTGCCGGTGCGCCACGGCCTCGGCCATTCTCAGCATGGCGCGGCGGTACATGATCACCCGGTACGGCGCCGGCACCACGCTGGTGATGTGTTGCTGATAGTCCAGAAACGGCACGAGATACAGCCGGGAACGGTACTGGTATTGATTCAAAATGCTCACAATGCGCTCAACGTTTTCCTTTGAGGCCATGCTGGTGTATGGCACGCTGTGGAAATGCACAAAAATGATCTGAATGCCCCGCTTCATAATTTTGAAAGAAGCCACCGGCGAATCGATGCCCGATGACAGCAAGCTCACCGCCCTGCCACCTGTTCCAATCGGCAGACCACCAGCTCCAGCAATTTTTTCCGTAAAAATAGCCGCCTGGTTGTCGAAAATTTCGATATTGATGGTCAGTTCCGGATGCGTTAAATCCACGCGCGCGCCGGAAGCGGCCTGCACCTCGGCACCGATCACGCGATTGACTTCCATGGAATTCATGGGAAACGCTTTCTGCGAACGCCGCGTATCCACCTTGAAACTCTCGAAACGGTGATCACCCAGATGCTCCATCACGCGGCTGCGGATGGCCTCGATGTTCTGCTCCGCCAGCGAAATCGGCGCAAAGTAGGCAATGCCAAAAACGCGCCGGAGCGCATCGAGAATGGCCTGGCGATTCGCATGCGGATTCAGCGACACAATCATCCGGCCGCGCAACCGCATGACGCTATGTATGCCATACGGACGTAGGAACGCGGCGATGTTGCGCTGGAGCCGTTTTTCAAACAGGTCGCGGTTGCCGCCTTTCAGGGCGACTTCATGGTAATGGATGATGATTTGATCGAAATCGTGCATGGTCTAATGGATAATCTCCACTGTTAAAACACCAGTTTGAGGCCGCCCTGCCAGTGGAAGCCATCCAGATTCAACCGCTCCCGACCAATGCGGGTTTTGATCAGGTCCACTTCCTGCGGCTCGTATTCGCCCATGAAATAGGAAAATTCCGTATATATCTTCAGCAACTTGATAACCCGGTATTCAAAGCCCAGGTACGGATGCAACGCATAGCTATTGCCCTGGCTGCCAGAAAAATAATCGGTGGCATCAGGATTGATAAATTCATTGTCTATCTTCAGTGTGGTACGAAAAACGCCAAAATCGGTGCCCATGTAAATTCGTAGGCTGCGTTCCGGGGGGCTCAGGTAATATTGAAACCCGATAAGAATGGGCTCCACCGCGATGCTCATGACCGAGCTTTTCTGTTCCCCGTTCTCGACGGACTCCCAGGAGTATTGCCGTTTCCAGTGAGCATAAGACAACCGCAGGTGCAGCCTTTCGGTCATGGAAAAGTCGAAGCTCAGTCCATACGTTCGATTGCTACCGGAACGTTCGCTTTGCGCTCCCTGGGCTTCTGCCGCACGCAGGATATCATCCACAACATCGAGCCTGGGGCTATACGCGCCCAGATTGCCGCCCAGCGACACCGAAATCTGACCAAGGGCCTGGCCTGCCAGTACCATTTGTAGCATCAAAAAACCAAGAAGGCGCATGTTTCATCCCTCCGATCCGAGCATTGATTTGAGCTTCTCCAAATATAAACTTTTTAAGCATTTTCGCAATCAATCTTTTGCGGGCGGCGGCGAGATTGGTGCAGCCATGGGGGAATGAACCGAAAGCATGCGGAATTCAATCCAGTCAATTCAGCAAGAACATCCCGGAACAACAACGCCGTTTCTCCTGAACGGCGTTTGCCTTCCGCAATGCAGCAATCAGCAAGCAGCATTCAACAGGTTATAAGCTCACCTGCGTGCCCAACGAAACTACCAGACCATTCAGACTAACTTGACCGCGTTCGGTTTCGCCGGTGATTGTGTCCGTACTAATGATGGCATAATTGCTGAATTTATAACCTGCTTCGAGAAAAATGGCCAGGGTTTTGCTAGTACGAAATTGCAGGCCAACAAACGGGAACGTCATGAAATCGCTGCCTGTGGCCGCGCTGGAGCTCAAATTCGGTGGTTCATCGGTGATACTCAGCAGTACCGAGACCACATTGCGAACCAGAACCATGCCAGCCGCACCTCCGATGTACGGCCGAATAAGCGAGCGTTCCGGTAGCAAAAAATATTGCGCGCCGAGCAGGATCGGCAGCAGGCGCACCTGATTGGTTATTTGAATTTCACCCCCTAAATCCGTGGCCGTTCCCCGGGCCTGATCGTGCCAGAAAGCAAGACTGACCCGCCAGTAAAAATTCGGCGACACCCGGTAGGCCAGATAGCCCCCGGCAAGAATGCCCCCGTCGGTGTTTTCAACCTTGGCGCCATTGGCTCTGGCGCCTTCAAAATCCGCATCAATTTTATCCAGAGAGGCGCGATAGAAGCCGATCGAAGCGCCGATGGATACGCCCTCTTGCGCTTGCAATGGCGCCATGCCCGTCAGCATGAATGCGGCCAGCAATACAAAGACGGATATTTTCATTCTATAAACCTCCGGGTAAATTGGAAAAATGGGATTTTAGCGTTTATGAGTTATCGGGCACACATTCTATTCTTCATCAGAGGCAACTCTGAAATGGACTTTTTCATGCTGGCTTTATGTCCGGCAGCGAAGGTAGCATGGCGAAAAATACCGGAATCTCCTTCCCTGAATAGTCAGGATATGAGATTCCGGTATTTCAGCGTCTCTCTTGCGATCGCCGCTGAAAGCCGGACTGACAAATAGCAGCACATGCTAAACCCTTACTCGATAAGAAATCGAGGTGATTGAAAATGTTGATATTTTCCACCGGAATACATCACAGGTCTTCTGAAAAATCTGGACTTGCTCAATCCGGTTTTTGGCGAAACGGTGCCAGCGCCTTCAAAAATGCTTCATCCACTTGAGCGCCGAGTTGAACAGCACGATCGCAGTGGGCAATGGCCAGGTCATAGGATCTGCGGGCAAAATAGGCAATGGCGAGATTCAGGTGGGTTTCGGCTTGGTCCGGATCCAACGCCAGCGCGCGCCTGAGCACCACCAGGCCCTGATGCGTTTTTCCCATTTTAGACAGCAAAACACCCAAATTGTTGTACGCCTCCACAAACGAAGGGTTCAGCTCGATGGCCTTCTGGTAAAATTCAATTGCTCGGCCATGCTCCCCCTCATCGCGCAGCCGGTTGGCCCGGTTGAAAAAGACCGCGGCAAGGTTCACCCGTGCTTTTACAAATCCCGGAAAATAGTGCAAACTCTTGCGATACGCATCTTCCGCATGCTGCATCTGCCCGAGGCGATAATAGGCATTGCCCAGATTGAAATACGCCCGCGCGTAATCCGGTTTCAGCTCGATGGCGCGCCGGTAAGCGCGCACGGCCTCGTCATACGCCTGTTTTTGCATGAAAAGATTGCCCAGCCCATAGTAGGTAAACGCCGACCGCTGCGCGCTCGTCTGCATGGTCCTCCAGAAATGATCCGGATTGGCAAAGGCACGAGCATAGGTCCAGGATTGCAATAAAAAGAAACCGGCGACCCCCGCCAGCAGCACCGGCCGCCAGCGCTGCGGGAATTTAAACCACTGCCATTGCACCTGTGCCAGAAACAGCAGCATGCCGGGCAGCGCCGCATACATCCGCGGCTCCAGAAAATTGATTTCCTCCGCGCCCTGAACAAATGTCGGCACCAGCCAGATGCCAAACCACGCCAGCCCGAACCATGCCAGCCGGCGATCGCGAAAGCCCGCATAGCTAAACACCAGTAGCAGCATCAAGGCGCCGGCTTCCCAGGTCAGGGCGATGTCGTGACTCACCGGATAGGGCGATAATCGCAACGGCAAAATGGCCTTGACCACATATGTGGACAGTCCAAGGAGGGTCTCCAGCGGCCCGATAAGTGGGAAATGGCCCACATCAGGCGCGCCGGTTAAGGCCTGCTGGCGCAACCAGAACCAGAGGCCACTGGCTATCATCCAGCCTGCGATTGCCGGCAGAAGCAATGTCGTCAGCCGCGGTTGCCGCAGACTAAAAAATAGCAAAACCGCCACCAGCGGCAGCACCACCGCCGTTTCTTTGGTGAAAAGCGCCATCAAGAAAAAAAGCAAGTGCAGGATGAAATGCACAATATTTCGCTTTTGCAGCCAGTCGAGCCAAAAACGCAGACTCAAAAATGCCACGATACCCAGCAACACATCGTTGCGGCCGGGAATCCACGCCACAGCCTGGGTGTTCACCGGATGAATGGCAAAAAGCAGCGTGAGCATGAAGGCCGTAAGACGATTCGCGAGTAATCGCTGCAACAACGCGAATAAAACCCACACGGCCAGAAGATGATACAGCAAGTTAGATGCATGGAACCCGGTCGGCAGGGGGCCATTGATCCGGGCATCCAGCCAGAACGACAGCATGAGCAAGGGCCGGTAAAACGGCGTCTGCCGGGGATTCACCAGCGTGGGCTCGGTGAAGAAGTGCAGCGGCGAATTCGTGGATTGCAGCTCCGGTAGCCGGTTCAGGATCAGCGCATCGTCATCATAGCCCGTGAAATCGAAACGGACGGTCTGCCCAAAGGCCAGCAGCGCAGCAACCAGCAACACGGCAACGGCCCACCGGGATTGCGCGAGGCGATCCAGTCGCGAACCTTGCTTAGATTCAGCCGTCCGGATTTTGCGCGATTTCGATTTTCGGTCTAAGACCGTTTGCCGCGACAATCGCTCGCTCCTCATATTTGCAGTGCATCGCGCAGGATTTGCGCCGGGTGCTTCGCTTTACGTCCGGCGCCGTGCTCGATCTGGCTGCGGCAACTGAAGCCTGGCGCGGCCACCACGGCCTGCTCGGGTGCCGAACGAACGTATGGCAGCAACCGCCGCTCGCCAATGGCCATGGATATCTGGTAATGCTCCTTCTCATAGCCAAACGAACCGGCCATGCCGCAGCATCCGGAATCGACTTCATCCACGCCATCGCCACTGATGCGGCCAAGCAGCGCTTTCGTGGCGGCCGTGCCCACCAGCGCCTTCTGGTGGCAGTGCCCGTGCAGAATGATGGGCCGATGGTCCGGCTTGATGTTCAATTGCACTTCGCCGGAATCCAGCTTTAAGGCCAGAAATTCTTCAAACAGGAAGCTGTTTCGGGCGATGGCGTCCACATCGGCGTTGCCGGGCAAAAGATATCGGTATTCATCGCGCAGCGTCAAAAGGCAGCTCGGCTCGAGGCCAATGATGGCCGTGCCCTGGTCGGCGAATCCACGCAGCGCCCGTACGGTGGCTTCCGCCGCGGCCCGGGCTTCGTTAACGAGCCCCTTAGAAATCATGGTGCGGCCGCAACACTCATGCCCGGAAAGCACCACGCGGTAGCCCGCGGCTTCCAGTACCTGCACAGCCGCGATGAGCACATCCGGTTCGTGGTAGGTGTTGAAACAATCATAGAAGATAGCCACGGTCTCGAGATCCGTCCCTTTGGCGTTCGGGCGGCCATGGAACCATTCGAGAAAATCCTGGTTCGCGAAGGTTGGCAGGCTGCGCTCGCTGGTGAGGCCAAGCAGGGTTTCCATCAGTTTGCGGCTCAGCCCGTTGCGCACCCCCAAATTGGCCAGCGGCTTGAGCCGACGCGCGCGTTTCTGCCAGACATGAAAGTTGCCCAGAATCTGCGACCGCAGCGGCACGCCGTGCTTTTCGTAGTAATGCGCCAGAAATTCAAATTTGACCTTGGCCATGTCCACGGAAGACGGGCACTCGGCCTTGCAGCCCTTGCACTCGATGCAAAGATCCAGTAGCTGGTACATGTGCGGACTGGTGAACTCTTCCGGCGGCAACAATCCGGAGAGCGCGGCGCGCAACGCATTGGCGCGGCCACGGGTGCTGTGCATCTCATCGCGGGTGGCCATGAAGCTGGGACACATGGTGCCGATGGTGCGCTTGCGGCAGATACCGGCGCCGTTACACATTTCCACCGCACGGTGAAAGCCCTGGTCCTCACTGAAATCGAGATGCTCCTGAATTGAAATGGTGGAATATCCCGGACCGTAGCGCAAATTTTCGGTCATTGGCTGTCCATCCACAATGATGCCGGGATTGAGGATTTGTCCTGGATCGAAGATCTGTTTGACGCGTTTGAACAGCGCATACATCTCGCGGCCAAAAAACTGTTCGTTAAGCCAGCTTCGCGACCGACCGTCGCCGTGCTCGCTGGACAGCGCGCCGCCATACTGCCCCAGCAGCTCCACGGCAAACTGGCTAATTTTCGGCAGTTTCTCCACATCGGCCGCGTCTTTGGCGTTGATCACCGGACGGATGTGAATGCAACCGGCGCTGGCGTGCGCATAGTACGTCACCCGATTGCCAAGATCATTGCAAAATTTCTCGATGCGGGTCACGTATTCGGCCAGATGCTCCACCGGCACCGCTGCATCCTCGATGAACGGCAGCGGCTTGTGATCGCCCTTCATGCCCATGATCAGGCCCAGGCCCACCTTGCGCACGGCCCACACATTGGCCTGATGCGCTGGCTCAATCACCGGCACGATTTCCGTGCCCACCCGCTGTTTTTGCAAATGCTTCCGCAGCCGTTCCACTTTGGCCGAGGCTTCCTGCGGCGTATCGCCATAGAATTCCGTAATCAGCACGCAATGGGGATCGCCGCTGATGAAGGTTTTCAGCAGCCGCGCGTATTCCGGGATGTTCCGGCTCAGCCGCAAGGCGAGCTGATCCAGCAGTTCTACGGCCGATGGATCGGTTTCCAGAATGACCGGCGTGGCCGCCAGGGCATCGTACAGGGCATCAAATTGTACGATGGCCAGAGCCGTGTGCTTCGGTTTGGGCACGATGTTCAATTTAACTTCCGTGATCACCGCCAGAGTGCCTTCGGAACCGGCAATCACCTGAGCCAGGTTGAAACGTGGATCGCGCGGATAACGAAAGCTCGGTCCATCCACGAAGCGGTCGAGATTGTAACCGCCGCAGCGCCGCCAGTGCCTGGGGGTTTTCTCACGAATCAGGTTCTCATTTTCATGAACAAGTTCGTGAAATTCACGGTATATCGTACTCTCAAAACCATTGCCCGATTTTTTCTGCTGCAAATCGGCGGCGCCGACCGGTCCAAAGGTGGCCTGTGAACCGTCGCTCAGAATCACGGTCACTTCCAGCAGATGGTCGGCGGTCATGCCGTACAGGATGGAATGGCTGCCGGTGGAATTGTTGGACACAATGCCCCCCATGGCCGCACGGTTGCTGCTGGCCGGATCCGGGCCGAATTGCAGGCCGTATTTGGCCAATGCCAGATTCAATTCATCCAGCACGCGCCCGGGCTGCACGCGCACCCAGTGTTCTTCAGGATTGATCGCCACAATGGCATCCATGTGGGGCGTGAAGTCGATAACCAGCGCTTCATTAACGGCCTGGCCAGCGAGACTGGTCCCGGCCGTGCGCGGCAAAATTGGCAGTTCGAAGCGATGCGCTAGCTCCACGGCAGCCTGTACATCATCAACGGATTTCGGAAACAGCACGCCCAGCGGCATCACCTGATAAATACTGGCATCGGTGCTATACAGCACGCGCGTGTAGCGATCGGTGCGCAGTTCGCCATCCACGCGCTTTTTGAGCTCGTTAAAAAAATCGTTCAACTTTTCCTGCGATAGCATCGGTCGATTCGCTTTTCCGCTCAACCTCGTCTCCTATTGCGCTTGCAAATGGTGAAGTGCTTCTTTCAGGGCATGCAACAGCAACGCCACGTTTTCTTTGCGACTGTTGTAGCCCATCAGACCAATGCGCCACACTTTTCCGGCCAGCTGCCCGAGGCCACCGGCCATTTCGATATTGAATTCCGAGAGCAAAAATTGCGTCACCTTTTTGCCATCGACGTTTTCCGGGATGCGCACGGTGGTCAGCGAAGCCAGACGAAATTCTTTTTTTACATGACATTGCAGCCCGAGTTCTTCCAGGCCCTGCCACAGCAGCTCGGCATTTTCCCGGTGCCGCTGCCATCGCGCCTCGAGACCTTCTTCGGCCACCAGCCGCAGCGCCTCGCGAAAGGCGTAATTCATGGCAATCGGCGCGGTGTGATGATAAGTGCGTTCGCTGCCCCAGTATTGGCTGACCAGGGTCAGGTCGAGATACCAGTTGGCCACTTTGCTTTTGCGATGGTGCAGTTTCTCCCCGGCGCGCTCGTTGAAGGTCAGCGGTGCTATGCCTGGCGGACAGCTCAGGCATTTCTGGCTGCCGCTGTAGGCCGCATCGATGCCCCACGCATCGATGAACAGCGGCACGCCGCCCAGACTGGTGACCGTATCCACCAGCAACAGGCAATCGTTCTCACGGCACAGCTCTGCCACTCCCTCGAGAGGCTGTCGGGCGCCGGTGGAGGTTTCCGCATGCACCAGCGCCAGGATCGCCGGCCTGTGCGCTTCGATGCCCTGTCGAAGTTCATCCAGCGTGAACACCTCGCCCCATGGTTTTTCGAGCCGCCGCACCTGGGCGCCGTAGCGTCCGGCCATGTCCACCAACCGTTCGCCAAAATAACCATTGACGCCCACGAGCACGACATCGCCCGGCTCCACCAGATTGGCCAGGGTGGCCTCCATGGCCGCGCTGCCGGTGCCGCTTATCGGAATCGTGAGCGCATTTTGCGTCTGCCACACATAACGCAGCAGCTCCTGGATCTCGTTCATCAGGTGGATGAACCGGGGATCCAGATGGCCGATGAGCGGCATGGCCATGGCCTGCAGCACGCGCGGATGCGCATTGGATGGTCCTGGCCCCAGCAGCAGCCGCGGCGGTGGATCCAGCGGTTCCGTTTGTAAGCGATGTGTATCGTTTATTTTGGGTTGAGTATCTGACATAGCTGTGTCCTTATTTCAATGCGATAGAATAACTGTTCTGTCATTTCTGTGTGCTAAAACGTTCTTTTTGGCTTTCCGCTTATCGTCAGTCTTTTCTCACTGAATGGGCTAGTTGATATCATTTACGATGAATATTCAAAATCTGCGTCCATCCGTGGATTAAACCAAATATCAATCCCCTCTTCCGGCCTCAAAACTTGAGTATCAGTTTACAGAATTTCCGGTACCCTGTCAAGGCAATTTTGGCTTTATGAACCTTACTCGAAAACCAAAGTTAAAGAAAGTCCAAACGGGTTGTGCAATTTAATTTTCTCGCGGTCAAGCTAATTTTTTTTACAGGATTTGCAGGATTAACAGCAAAAATTCCTGGACCAAAAGGGCAATGTCTCGAATCGATCCAGTCAATCTTATTGATCCATTCGGGGAAATATCTCTACAAAGTAACATGAGCGCTATAAAAGCCATAAGCATGGCATGTCTGTCCATTCCTCCTTTCTGATGTCTCTCCTACCCTCTCTCCCAAGTTGAACTTGGAAAAGAGGGAAAAGGAGGGAAGAAAACCAGCTCCCATGAAATTTTTGAAAAAACGCTTTGACTTCTGATAAAGATTACTTACTTTGATGAACATTTAGTCATCAAATGACCAAACAGTCATATTTTGACCCGAGAGTCGAGTTCATGAGCATCCCATCCGATCTACCCCGCAAAGAGCGGGAAAAACTTCTCCGCCGGCAGGCCATTCTAGATGCGGCAAGCCGTATCTTCGCTCAGAAAGGCTTTGAGCGGGCCACGCTGGACGAAATCGCCGAAGCGGCCGAATTCGGCAAAGGTACCATTTACAATTATTTCTCCAGCAAAGAGGAGCTGTTTTTTACCCTGCTGGAAGAAGGCCGACAATATTTTCAGGAGCTGATTCAGCAGGCACTGAACCGCGCCGAAACTGGGCATAAAAAAATCGAACGCTATATTGATGTGTGTTTTGAGTTCTTTCGCACGCATGAAAATCATTTCAAAATATTCTCAATCGAAGTGCACCAGCCGATGAACCATTTTTATGGCGACATCCAACAGCGGCTGCAGACAAACATCGAGGAGAGCATCCAGTTCCTGGCCGATATTCTGCGGCAGGCCATGCAGTCGGGCGAAATTGTGGAAAGCGACGCAAAGCGGCTGGCGCGAGCGCTACTCGGCCTGATTTACAGTCAGATCTGTGAAGTGATCACCTGTACGCAGGAAAATTTTGACGATTCGGCCAAAATGGTGAAACACATCTTTCTGCACGGCGTACTCAGACGTGATGCCTCGCCGCCGCCAGCGCGATGCTCCTGACCATGGCGGCTGTGCTTTACTGGACGACGAACCATTGCAAATGACGCCATTCTATAGGACTACGGTCAGAGTGGATTAGACAAAAGGAGAAGCAAGCGGTGAATGTCTGGATTCGATATGATGGACCATTTATTGGATTGCTGTTGATCGTATTCGCGGTCTTGTGGCCGCAGGCGCTCCTGGCACAGCAACCACTGTCGTTGAAGCAGGCCATTGCACTGGCCCTGGAGCGCAACGAAGATATTCTCATTGCCAAAACCGATTATGATGCAGCGCGCGCCAGAGTGCGCGAGGCCGTTGCGGACGCGCTGCCGAACATTTCGGCCAATGCGCTGTACATCCGCAACATACAGCGTCCGGTTTTCTTTTTCCCGAATCCCATCACCGGAGAGCAAACGGCCTTTCGGGTAGGCAATATCAATGCGTTTTCCGCAACAGTCAACATCCAGCAACCGTTGTATCAGGCGGGCAAGGTTGGCCGCGCACTGAAGGTGGCCAAACTCTTTCGCCGCTTTAGCGAAGAGGGCTATCGCGCCACCCGCGGCGATGTGATTCTGGCCACCATTGACGCCTACTATCAGGTGCTGCTGGCACAAAAGCTGATAAAGGTGAATCGGCAAACTTACGAGCAGGCGCTGGAGCATCTGAAGAACGCGCGCCTGCTGTTTCAACAGGGCCAGGTTTCTGAGTTCGATACCCTGCGGGCGTTCGTGGAAACGGTGAATCTGCAGCCACTGGTACTCAGCGCGGAGAATCGCTACCATATCGCGCTGAACAATTTGAGCGATATCATCGACGCGCCATCGGATCAGCCGCTGACGCTGACGGATTCGCTGGTATATCGGCCGGAGCCTCTTCCCTCTCTCGAGGACGCCTTCGCCACGGCCATGCAGAAGCGTCCGGAGCTGAACCAGATTACCCTGGAAGCCGAGATGCGCAAGCAGAACATTGGCATTGTTCGGGCCAATATTCTGCCCAAGCTGTATCTGAACGGCTCATGGCAAACGCAGGCGCAAAGCGACAAATTCGACGCCGGGCCGCAGGGATTCAAAAACAGTATCAGCGCATCGGTGCAGCTTTCCGTGCCGATATTCGACGGGCTGCGAACCTACGCGCAGATCGATCAGGCGCGGGCGGAGTACCGCAAGGCCATATACAATCTGGAAAAACTGAAAGAACAAATTCGCCTGCAACTGAAATCGCTGTTGTTCAGTCTCGGAGAAGTCGAAAAAAGCATCGAAGCGCAACAACAGAACATGGCGCAGGCGCGCCGCGCGCTGGAACTGGCCAACTTGCGCTACCGCGAGGGCCAATCCACCTATCTCGATCTCGGCGACGCACGTGTGGCGCTGAATCAGGCGCAGTCGAATTACTATCAGTTTGTGTACAACCACCATGTCCTGAAGGCGCAGTTGTACCGCGCCATGGGCGTTTTATCGCAAAAATTTGAATTCAACCAGTAGTGTTGGGGAATAGTACACACCATGGAGCAAGCCATGAAAAAATCCGTTTTGTGGAGCATCCTTGGCATGCTGCTGTTAGCGGCAGCAGGCGCCACTCTGAATAGCTGTGGTGATGAAACCGGGGCTTCGGACCTGGAATCGTTCTCCATCGGCGACCAGCAGGAAAAGCCGACCAATGTAGAAGTGCAAGTGGTCAAACCCTCTGACTTCGTGGAATACATCGAAGTGCCTGGGACGGTCGAGGCCGACATTGCCACCACGATCTCCGCCGAAGAAGCTGGAAAAGTGGTGCGAATCGGCTTTAAGAAAGGCGAGCAGGTGAAACAGGGCGATGTGCTCATCGAGCTCGATAGCGAGGTGTTGCGCAAGACCTATGACGAGGCACGCGCCGCCTTCGAGTCGGCTCGGATTCGCTACGAGCGCCAGAAAAACCTGTTCGAGCAGAATGCCATTTCCGAACAGCAGTATCTGGATAGCAAATATGCGTTCGAGCGTGCCGAAGCCGCCATGCAGGCGCTGAAGGCGCGGCTGGATAAAATTGCCATTCGCAGCCCGATTGCGGGCATTCTGGACAATCGCTATGTGGACCTCGGCGAATTCGTTTCGCCGGGCATGCGCGTGGCGGAGGTCATCAAAATCGATTTTGTCAGGGTGGTCGCCGGGGTGCCGGAACGCTACATTACCGACATCCGCATGGATTCACCGGTGATCACCAGCATCGACATTCTGGGCGATCGCACCTTTCCGGGCAAAATCACGTTCATCGGCTCGACCATCAATCCGCAGAGCCGCACGTTTCCGGTGGAAGTGCGCATTCGTAACCGCGATGGCCTGATCAAGCCCAACATGCTGGCCCGGCTGCACATCGTGCGCGAGACCTACACCAACGGCATCGTGGTGCCGCGGGATGTGCTGATCGAAACCGAGATCGGCAAGCAGGTGTTTGTGGCTGAAAATGGCCTTGCCAAAGCCAAAAAGGTGGAAATTGTTGCCAGTTCGAGCAATCAGGTGCTCATTCGCGGCGAGGTGCAATTTGGCGATCGGTTGATCGTTCGCGGCCACCGCGAGCTTGTGGATGGCGAGCGCATCGCCGTGCAAAACGAAAACAGCGCGCAATGACGTACGATTCAGCGATTGAGGACAAACCATGAAGTTGACGCGATTTTCATTGCTCCATAAACCGGTGATTTTCATTTTGATGACCATCCTCATCATTCTGGGGCTACGCTCCTACACCAGTTTGCCCCGTGAGGCCTCCCCCAGCATCACCATTCCGATGGTGGTGGTCACCACAACCTATTTCGGTGTGGCTCCTGGCGATATCGAAACCTTGATCACGCAGCGCATCGAAAAAAAGCTCAAGGAAATCACCGAGATCAAAGAAATCCGCTCCACCTCGGCCGAAGGATTTTCGTCCATCCAGGCCGAGTTTAATCCGGATATCGATATCGACGAAGCCGTGCAAAAAGTTCGCGAAAAAGTCGATCTCGCGCGGCCGGAATTGCCGGAAGACGCCGACGATCCGGTTATTTCGGAAATCAATTTCTCCGATTTTCCCATCATGCTGGTGAACATTTCCGGTGATTACGGACTGGTACGGCTGAAGAAGATCGCCGAAGACCTCGAGGAGATCTTCGAAACCGTACCCGGGGTGCTGGATGTCAAAATCACCGGCGGGCTGGAACGCGAGGTCAAGATCAATGTCGATCTGGACCGCATGAAGTATTACGGCATCTCGTTCAAAAAAATCATCGATGCCGTACGCGATGAGAACACCAACATCCCTGGCGGCGCGGTCGAAGTGGGGCGACTCAAATACACCGTGCGCGTGCCCGGGGAATTCAACGATCCAAGCGAGATCAACGATATCATCGTGAAAGTGGTGGACGGCAGGCCCATTTACATCAAGGATGTGGCCACGGTGGAATTCGGCTTCAAAGATCGCACCAGCTATGCGCGCCAGAACGGCGTCGAATGCATCACCTTGAGCGTGGTGAAGCGCTCCGGCGAAAACATCATTCAGGTGGCTGACGGCGTCAAGGCGAAGATCCAGGAAGTGTTGCCCACCCTGCCCCCCGGCACGCGGATCGACATCCTCGCCGATCAGTCGAAAATGATTCACCGCATGGTTAACGAGCTGGAAAACAACATTATTTCCGGTCTGATTCTGGTCGTCAGCGTGCTATTTCTGTTTCTGGGCTTTCGCAATTCCGTACTGGTGGCCGTCTCCATCCCGCTGTCCATGCTGATTTCATTCATCGTGATCCAGGCCATGGGCTACACTCTCAATATGGTGGTGCTGTTCAGCCTGATTCTGGCGCTGGGCATGCTGGTGGACAACGCCATCGTCATTGTCGAAAATATCTACCGGCACCGTGAAGAAGGCTACCCGCTGCTGGAAGCCGCTTACAAAGGCACCAAGGAAGTCGGCGCGGCCATCGTGGCCAGCACGATCACCACCCTGTGCGCTTTTGCGCCCATGCTGTTCTGGCCGGGCATCATGGGTGAATTCATGCGCTTCCTCCCCATTACCCTGATCATCACCCTGGCCAGCAGCCTGTTTGTGGCCATCGTATTTAATCCAGTGCTTGCCGGCCAGTTTATGAAGCTGAGCGCCAAACAGGGTCACCGCCGCGTGGATCATCTGCTCAACCGGGTAATCGCCGCTTACGAGAAAACCCTACGCTATGCGTTGACTCATGGCAAGCTGACCATTCTGGGCTCATTTGCTGTTCTGATTTTCATCATGATTCTTTATGGCTTTCTCGGCAAGGGCGTGGAATTTTTCCCGGATGTGGATCCACAGCAGATTTATGTGGAAGTGACCGCACCGATCGGTACGAACATTGAGGAGTCCAACGCCATCGTCAAGCAAATCGAAGAAAAATTGCCGCCGTTTCTGGGCGATGTGAAGAGCTATACGGCCAACGTTGGCTTCTCCATGCAGGTGCGACCGTCGGAAGGCGGCGGGGGCGGAACGCCGCACAAAAGCCGCGTGACCATTGATTTCGTGGACAGGGAGTACCGCAAACAATCGTCCAAGCTCACCATGGAGCAAATCCGCGAAGCCATCAGCCGCATCCCCGGGGCCCGCATCGATGTGGAAAAGCAGCGTATGGGACCGCCCACCGGGCCACCGGTCAATATTGAAATCGCCGGCGAGGACTTCGAGACCCTGGGCGAACTTGCGCGCCGGGTGCGCCAGCGCATCCGCAACATACCCGGTCTGGTGGATTTGCGCGATGACTACGACACCGGTCGCCCGGAATTGCGCGTGGTGATCGACCGCGAAAAGGCGAACCTGTACAATTTGAACACGGCCAAAATCGCGCGCACCATACGGACGGCCATCAACGGCACCAAGGCCACAAAATACCGCGTGAACGAAGACGAATACGACATCCGCGTGCGGCTCGATGAAAAGTGGCGGCAATCTCTGAAGCAACTGGAGCAACTGGTGATTTTTCACGAGGGCAAGCAGATTCCGATCACCTCGGTGGCGCATTTTGAAATGCGCGGTGGGCTGGCCAACATCAATCGCAAAGATCTGAAACGGGTGGTCACGATTTCCGGAAATGTGCAGGGCCGCCTGGCCAATGATGTGCTCAACGATGTGCAGCGCACGCTGAAATCCTTCGACCTGCCAACGGGCTATTCCATCGCTTATACCGGCGAGAATGAAGATCAGGAAGAAAGCAAGGCGTTTCTCAGCAACGCTTTTCTCATCGCTCTTCTGCTGATTTTCCTGGTGCTGGTGTATGAATTCAATTCCGTGGCCACGCCGTTTGTCATTATGCTTTCGGTGGTGCTATCGCTGATCGGCGTGCTGCTGGGGCTGATGGTCACGCGGCTGCCCTTTGGCATCATCATGACCGGCATCGGCGTGATTTCGCTGGCGGGCGTGGTGGTCAACAACGCCATCGTGCTGCTGGATTACACCCTGCAACTTCGCGCTCAGGGCCTGTCCAAATATGACGCCATCATCAAAGCGGGCAAAACGCGTTTTCGTCCGGTGCTGCTCACGGCCATTACCACCATTCTCGGCCTCATCCCGCTGACCACCGGCCTGAGCTTCGATTTCTTCTCGGGCAAAATGAATTATGGCGGCGAGAGCTCGCAATGGTGGGGCCCCATGGGCGTTGCTGTGATCTTCGGCCTGGCATTCGCCACATTTTTAACCCTGGTCGTGGTTCCCGTGGCTTATTCCATTCTGGATAGCGTGTCGGAGCGCGTGCGCGCGTTGGTGGGGATCAAAAAGCAGGAACTGGAAGAAAGCTCACTCAAAGCGCTGCCTGAAAGCAAGGCCTGATTTACAGCTACGAAAAACACAAGGCACCTCTAAACATATCAGGCACCTGAGAGGTGCCTGTTGTTTCTTTGATTACCCTTCGTAACAATTCAGCCCTATCTACAAGCTATAATTAGGACCCGTCATTGTGAGCCTTCGCCGGCTGGCGGATCCTCGCAATGACGGGTGAATGCCGAATTCGTTCTTTACAGGTGAATAGTGACTGCCCTTCTTTTCAATCCTAATTACTTCATATCGAATCCCAATTGGCTCAGCATACTCAGGAGATGCTCACCACTGGCCGGCAGGCTGGACAGAATGCGGGCCTTGTTTTCCACCAGCCATGGGTTCTGGCTGACGCCACTGCGCACGCGGTCATCCATCCCATTGATCATCCGCCATTCGCTGACGAATTGTTGGTTGTATTCGGCGAACCGATCCAGTGAACTACCTTGCTTAAGGTGATCATAGATCAGATCGGTGAGCATGGCCGCCTCGCGAAAACCAATGTTCATGCTCTGAATGCCGGCCGGGCTGGTCATGTGCACGGCGTCACCGGCCAGCCAGACCCGCCCCTGACCGAAACGGTCCGCCAGCCGTTTTTCGAACCGCACCACAATGCGCCAGCTGATTTCCTCAGGCTCGGCCGTAAACCAGCTCGCACGCTCTTTGAGCAATTGATGGAAACGTTCCATCGATAGCGCCGGGAATGGGCTGGATGCCATGCTGATGGCCTGCCGTTCCTTCTGCCGGCTTTCTTCGTCGTGCACCTCTTCTTTGATTTCGAAGCTCCAGCGGCAAAATTGATCAGGCAACGGCCAGAGCACGTTCATGGTGTCCTGGGTGAGGTCCAGGCGCATCTCATAGTCCAGAGCTTGCCGGCATTTAAACTCAAACACGGCAAAATGCTGGGTATCGCCCACCATCTCGAAAGGTATCTGCAATATGCGCCGGACAAAAGACCGGTGTCCGTCCGCTCCGATGACCAGGGGTACCTTTACTTTTTCCGATTTGGCTACCACCCACTCAGTGTGAGCAATGGCATATCCCAGGGAGATCTTTTCGAGTTTATCAATGCCCACCTCAACGCCGTCATCCAGTTGCTGCAAATGCGATACTTCATGATTCCACAGGACCTTGATTCCCTTTTTATTCAAGGCGGTTTCCAGAATCTCTTCCAGCCTGGCCTGTTCCATGGTGATCAAATACGGAATGTCCGGATCAATTTCCTCCAGATTGATTTCGGCCCGCTTATCCGATTGATCAAAAATTTCCACTTTCTGGATTTTGCGCCCGTGCTGAACCACTTCATCAAACAGGCCCAGGTCCTTGAGTAGCCGCAAACTCATCACATGCAGTCCCAGGGCATAACTGTGGGCGGCCCGCCGCCAGTCTTTATCCACAATCATCACCGATACATCGCGGTGCGCCAGATTCAACGCTGTGAACAGGCCAACAGGGCCAGCGCCGACGACCACAACATCCGGATGGCTCTTCCCAAACATAGCGATTCCTCCCACATTTCATCATCGTTAACAGTTCACACCAGATCTACCATGTCAGCCTTTTCACCTTCCGCTTATCACCTCCTAACGGGCAATCCATTGCTCTGCTTTTGCCCTCGCGCAACCATCGTGTGAGGACCTCTCTATTTAATTTAACCGCACGATATCCGGTTTGGTTTGTTCTATCATGATATACTGCGTTTGGCCCCCAAATTCTATCGCTTCACCAGCAGAGGACGCATTTTCCGTCCGGTTTCGCTGTACAGGACGGCAAAATACCGGCCTGTGGCGACCGGCAGCTTTGATCGGGACTGACCATCCCAAAGAAATACGCTCTGGCCGGGCGCCAACATGCCGCTGTGCAAGGTGATCACCTTCTGACCGAGCAAATTGAAAATCGTCAATTGGGCTTGCTGGCGTGTTTTTATTTGCACAATGATGCGGGTCGCACCACTTGCATCGCGGCTGACGAACAGCTCCGGTTCATCCAGATGCGAGCGATTAAGCCTGTCGGCAACCGAAACCGGTCCGGTGTACTTGACGATCGCCCTGATGGCAAATTCCAGATCAACGGTTTGCCAGCGATTGAGCGGTGGAATGATGTGCACAAAACTGTGGCCTTGCGAGCCCCGGGAGACCACCAGCGCCTCCATTTGGCCGGATAGCCAGAAATCGCCGCTCCAGTTTCGGCTCCAGGCGCTGTCCCGCAAATCCACGGTTTTCCAGTTCGGGAACATATCGTCGGCTGAGCGAATGGGAACCCGGAGGGGGGCGAGCTTATCTCCGGGCGTGGTATCGGGCCTTGAGGCGCGCAACTGAAAGGTCAACTCGAAATTCGGCGGCGGCTTCAGTGTGGGCACAAATAAAAACTGCAGCTCCAGCCAATCATACCGCCGGCCGGCTTCCGGCGAGAAATACACCGCTGCATCATCCACATCGCCGGTGAATGCCACACCAAGCGTTTCGATTTTCGCCGGATGAAAATAGGATAAGGTGTCGATCTGAGATAGGCCTGGAGCCGACTGGATAAACATCAGGATGGGCAGGAACCACTTCTGTAGCCAGGAATGGCCTCCTTCATCGAGCCTACGCGCCAGCATGTTTGAAAGGGCCGATCGCATTTCACGCCCCTTACTTTGGAACTCCCCCTGCCCTAAGTCGATTTATGGCCGTAACCAGTATGATTTTTCATGCCGGAAACATCATGAAGGCGCATCAACATTTTAGTAAAAATTTTTTAAAATGGCAAGTATTTCCCCGTTTTCCACGCAATTTCGATAAAAAAGCCCCGACCGGCTACAGCGTAAGTGGTAGCCAGTCGGGGCAATATCGTTCTGCAATCCGGCTTACGATTGCCGCAGCCAGCGTAACACCTCCGGCAACGTCGGCCGTTTGCCGTACATCAAAATACCGACGCGGAAAATTTTTGCAACCAGAAAGATGAACAGCAAAATCGAGCCGATCAGAATGGCGACCGATAATAGAATTTCCGGCAATGGCGGCATGTCCACTGCAATGCGCGTGAACATGATCATCGGGGCGAAGAAAGGAATCATGGAAAACACAACCGAGATGGTGGTGTGTGGATTGCCGATGATGTAGGTGATCATGATCATCGGCACAATCAGCAGCACGATCAACGGCGTCACCAGTTGCTGCGCTTCTTGCTCGGCGTTGACCATGGCGCCGACCGCGGCATACATGGTGGCATACAGGATATATCCAAGCAGGAAGAACAGCACAAAATAGGCCAGGATCGCCATGTCCAGGTCAATGATCGGCAGGTTTTTGCCGGTGGCATCCAGGCCGAACATCCCCAGCAGTGCGCCGGAATAGGCCATGATCAGGGCGGCGGTCAGGGCCCAGATGATGAACTGGGTCAGCCCTACCGCGCCCACACCAAAAATCTTGCCGGCCATCAGTTTGAATGGATTCACGGATGATACCAGCAATTCCACCACCCGCGAGGATTTATCTTCAATCACCGCGCGCATCACGAAGGTGCCGTACAGAATCATGGCCATGTACAGGAAGAATACCAGCAAATAGGCAATAATAAATGTCTGTCCGCGTTCCTCTTTCTTTTCGCCCCCCGGCCCGATCTTAAAGGTTTTCAAGCCAACCTCGCGAGTGATCTCCTCAACGAGTTTAGTATCCAGGCCGGCACGGCGAATACGGATCTCACGAATGACCCGCGATGCGGCATTCTGAATCTCCTCATTCTGCTGAAAATTGCTGACATTTTTGGCGTAAAATTCGACCTCGTTACCCTCAAACACATCCTTCGGAATGATGATGAAGCCGAAAAACTTGTCCTCGTTGACTTCCTCGGTCAGGTTCTGTTTCACTGGCTCCAGATTCTCCGGCTTCACGATCATGCGTTTCAACAGGTAAATGCGCTCACCGGCGTCGTTGGTGCGATCGAGTTCGCGCTGCAGGCCGTCGTACACTTCCTGCGTAAAATCGATGACGGCAATGCTCTTCGGTTCTTCCGACGTCATCACCGCAATCACCGCCGGTACGATGGTTACGCCCAGAATGAACACCGGCATCAAAATCGTGCCGATGATGAACCCTTTGGTGCGAATGCGAGTGACATATTCCCGTTTGATGATCGTCAACAGCTTTTTCACGGTCGCTCCCTCCAGCCATTATTCTTGCGTTACCGTTCGGATAAAAATTTCATTCAGCGTTGGTTCAACCAGTTCGAATTTCAGCACCTGCACGCGCTGCAGCGCCGATTTCAGCAGGTCCTGCGCGCGCTTGCCATCGGTCAGATGGATTTCTACATAGTTGCCGTAATCATTGACCTTTTTCACGTAATCCAGATTTTCAAAGAAATTGTTTTCACCATCGTACTCCAGGATCACGGTATCCCGGCCAAAACGACGTTTGATCTCGCGCAGATCTCCCTGCAGAACGGCCTCGCCTTTGTCAATCAGGCAAATGGCGTCGCACAACCGCTCCACCTGATCCATCTGATGCGTTGAGAATATGATGCTGCAACCGGCCTCCTTCATTTCCAGCATAATATCCTTTATGAGCTGCGCATTGACCGGATCCAATCCCGAAAACGGTTCATCCAGAATGACCAGACGGGGTTCGTGCAGGATGGATACAATGAATTGAATTTTTTGCTGGTTGCCTTTGCTCAGTTCTTCCAGCTTTTTGTCCCACACATCGGTCATCTGAAAACGCCCAAGCCACTGGCGGGCCCGCTTTTCGGCTTCGCGGCCGGCAATGTTCTTCAACTCGGCGAAGAAGAGAATCTGCTCGCCAACCTTCATTTTGCCATATAGCCCGCGCTCTTCGGGCAAATAGCCCACCTTCTCCAGCAGCTCAGGTGAGTTGGGCTGCTCGAACAATCGGATATCTCCGGAATCCGGCATGATGATTTGCATGATCATCCGAATGGTGGTGGTTTTGCCGGCGCCGTTAGGACCGAGAAGGCCGAAAATGGTTCCTTCTTCAATGCTGAGCGTCAGGTTCTTAACCGCCTGAACCTTTCCAAAGGATTTATGAACATGATTGAGTGACAGCGTTTGCATGTACGACTTCCTCCTCATCCAGGTTCAATTGTCCGTCAGAAATTTCTTCTATATTACGCAATATTGCCCACTTTGATTCACGATTTTGTGCCGTTTTTAGAAGCGGTCTTCAACTCGAGGATATGGGTTTTCCCATCAGCCGGCGGATGTAAGCGATTTGACCGGTATGATGCATTTCGTGGTAAATGGACTGGAAAATGAACTCATACAGCGGCGTATCGTTTGTGATTACGGAAGGCACGGGCGGCTGCAATTGTCGTTCATCGAGTTGATCCAGGAAGGCCCAGAAAGCCTGGCGGGTGGATTCCAGATAGTCCAGAATGGCGTCTCTGGCCGGTATGTCCTGTATGCTGCAGTCCTTGCAGGACTTGCCAAAGCGATAAATCGGGGCCTGGTTGTAATAAGTCCAAAGCAGCTTTTCTTCGTATTCCCCGATGTGCCAGAGAATCCACAGGATGGGATTGGCATCGTGTCGCGGCAGCCAGCGCAGCTCCGGCTCTTGCAATCCTTCGATATACCGCAGCGTGCGATCGCGCGTGACTTGCGCCAGTCGTCGGCAGGGATCAAGCCAGTTCATGACAGCTCCCTTCCCTCCTTCGAAGCCGGCTTCGTTTCAGTGCAGACGGCAATATGGATGTTCACAACTATTCTGCCGTGCTGATGCATTGCAATCCTATCATGGACTCCTGATTGCAGGGTTCTGCCGTGGGGAGAACGGCCTCTTATCTGTAACACCCGCATGCCTCTGGCAGCCATGCATGAGAGATGACTACATCGGTCTTTGTATTTCGGGGATTGCAGAATAGTTGTTTAATCCTAAAGCCATCTTTAGCATTTTTAAATGGTTAAATATTAATAAAAAATCTTTAAAATTCAATAATTTTTCGTAAAATTGGATGATTTTCCCGTAATCCTGCAACCGATGCTGCAATTTATATTTCCGGTTTTCAGCAATACTGAATACATGAATCTCATACTCGGAGCTTGATGAAAGGGGCTTCCGATATCCTCTGCCAATCCGAATTCGTCGTATGAAAAAGGTGATCTCGTATTAGTGGGCATGTAGAAATGTTACCCTTGCCCGGCGTTTTAGCCGCACACCAAAAAAGGCTGTCTGCTTCCGTTGCACAGACAGCCTTTCATTTTTCTATAACCAATCACTTTACTCGTCGATTCGCAGGATTTCGATACGTCGGTTGGCGCGGCGCCCTTCGGGCGTTGTGTTGGGTGCAATCGGCCGGGATTCGCCATAGCCCACCGCAATGAGCCGCTCCGGCGCAATCCCCTTTTTGACCAGAAACCAGCGCACGCTGTTGGCCCGTTTTAACGACAACCGCAAATTGGCTTCCTCATTGCCCCGGCTATCGGTATAGCCCTGAATTTCAATAACGATAGACGGATCCTTTTTCAGTTCGCTGGCAACCTTCTCTAGCACCTGATAGCTCATGCTGGTGAGCCTGGCCGAACCGCTTTTGAAGGTTACACCCTGCAAAATCATGCGTTCACCGGGTTTCAGCCAGGGTATGGTATCCGGGATGCCATCGTGATCTTTATAGCCATTCACGGTTTCTGGTTCATTGGGTGCGCCATCTTCGGTATCCGGAATGCCATCGTTGTCATTGTCCAGGTCCGGGACTCCATCCTCATCCTGAAATCCATCGAAGTCCTCGGGCTGGTTCGGCGCTCCGTCACGTGCGTCTTCGATACCATCGCCATCGTTGTCCGGATCCGGCGCGCCATCTTCGTCCTGAAAGCCGTCAATATCCTCAGGCTCATTCGGCATCAAATCCTGGCCATCCACGATGCCATCGCCATCGTTGTCAACGTCGGGAATGCCGTCGCCGTCTTCGAAACCATCTATATCCTCGGCGATATTCGGCGCTTTATCATTTGCATCGGGAATGCCATCACCGTCATTGTCCAGATCCGGGATGCCATCGTGATCCTGAAAGCCGTCGAAGTCTTCCGCCTGCTCCGGAGCGGCATCCATGCGGTCATAAATGCCGTCATGATCGCTGTCGCGATCACCGCCAAACCGGTAAAACAGTCCAATGCGCGCATTCAAAAAGCCATCGGTATCGTTACTGGCCAGGGTGCCATCCAGCGCATCGGACAGCGTATAATGATAATCGCCAGTAACCACCAGCGCCCACTGCGGCGTGATGAGGAATTCCAGACCTGCTCCAGCCAGTGCCACCTCGGCCCAGCCAGAAAATGGGCGACCGTTTTTGTTGACTATCGGACTTTTGCGATCGCCTTTGAACGCTTTGAAACGAAAGCCGCCCGCGCCGCCAAATACAAATGGCGATAAGCGCCGCGTGGGAAACAACAGCAGCATGGCAGACAGTTTGGCGTCCATCAGTGGCGTGTAGAAGGCATTGATGCGAACTTCATCCCGAAGCTCGCCGTAGCCCGACTGCAGCATAAATCCCAGGTACGGCAGCGGCAGGTATTGCACGGCAAAATTAACCGCCGGGCCATAGCCGCTGCGGCGCAAATCGCCCTCGTAATGCTGAAAGCCAGTCTGTATGCCCAGCGCCAGATGCCCGCGTTTGTACTGCGCCATCGCCGTCCCGGTCAGAATCAGGCTCCACAGGGTGATCCAGATCAGTCTCCGTTGCATGTCGGCACCTCCATGTGTTTATCAGAAATATCGGCAGAATTGCCATTTCAAAAACCATGCCGCACGGAGAGAACGGTATCATCCAGTAAAAGCAATGGCTATAACTCTTTATTTATCATCACAATGGTGAGAATTCGCAGGCTTCGGCCAAAGACGGGAGTTTGGAAAGCCAAAACATTGGTGGGAATGGGCGATTACAACCCTGTAATTTCTGCGGAATGATGCGATGGAATCAGGCCGGGGCGGAGTGCACCTGTTTGTTGTGCAAACTGGTCAGCACCACTTTCGGCAGGCGCGAACGATGCTGTTCTAAAAATTCGGCGAAATCTTCGGGATAATGACTTTCTACCTGCCGTAGTAGCCAGCTCATGGCCGCCTGCACGGCCAGATGCCTTTCTTCGATCACTGGCTCAAGGAAGGCGAAAATCTCCTGCGCCCCGAGTAGCAACTGGCGCTCTCTAGATTGCGGATCGATGTACACCAGGCTGACAATGGCCGAGCGCCTCCGCCAGGGGTCCACGCTCTGCAACCAGGGCGCCATGCGCATAACCAGCGACGGATTTTTATGAATGGCAATGGCGCGCACATGGCCGAGCCAGTCGGCCAGCACCCAGTTATCCACCGCGCTGGTCCAATGATCCAGCATGCCCCATAGATGCGCATCCACCAGATCGGGTATGTAATACATCAACTGCAGCCCCAAAAGCCGCGCCTCGAAATATTCGCTGCCCCAAAGGTCCTGCAGAAAGTTCAGCCAGATGAATTCCTCTTCCACCTCCGGCAGGGTGGGCTTCAGCTCGCGAAGAATATCGATGAGGTCTTCGCGCGACAATCCGGCGATGTGCGCACGCGAACGGATAGTAGCCGCCAGTTCCCTGGCCCGCTCCGAATTGGCGCGCTTGCGAATGGCGCGTTCAACTTCTTCAACTGCAAATTGTCGCATCATGAGGCTTCACCGTTGCCATTTGGTCCTTGCTGATCATGTTGTATTATAAAAATTTTTTAGCTTTATCCAAACACAATTTTGGGCATTTCAGACGGTTTTGTCTTTCGGCGGATGCAACAAAATACGCACATCCACAATTTTGCACTGCTCGCGATCCGGGGCAACAATAAAGGGATTAATATCAAGCTCCCCGATTTGCGGAAAATCCAGCGCAAGCTGTGACAATCGCTGCAGCGACTCGGTCAGCAGGGCGAAATCCACCGGCGGTTCGCCGCGAACGCCGCGCAGAATGGCTGCCCCACGGATCGATTGCACCATTTCCTCGGCAATCTCCTGTGAAAGCGGCGCAAAGCGGAAAACCACATCCCGGAAAACTTCCACCAGCACGCCGCCCAGCCCGAAAGCGATCATCGGGCCGAATTTGGGATTGTGATGGATGCCCAGCATGACCTCGCGATGCCCGCGGGCCATTTCCTGCACCAGAAACCGGGCTTCCGGATCGGCATCCTCCCGCCGGGCAAGGATCTCAACGAGTTCGTCGAATTCGCGTCGCAGCGCAGATTCATTGGCGATATTCACACGCACGGCGCACAGTTCGGTTTTGTGTAGAATGGATTCGCCGGAAAGTTTAAGCACCACCGGATAGCCGATGGTTTGCGCAGCATCCTGCACCTCCTGCCAATTGCGGCAGATGTGCGTTTGCGCCACCCGAAAGCCGTAGGCTTGTAGCACACGGTACGCTTCGTGGTCAAGCAGCCGTCGCCGTTGCTGGGCCACGGCCGCTTCAATTATATCCGCCGCGGCGGCACGGTCCACCGGGAAGGTCACTGGCGGCGAGATGGTTTTGGAACGCCACTGCGCATAATCCACCATAGCGCGCAGGGTTTTGGCCGCGCTCTCCGGAAATTCGTACGCCGGAATACCGCGGCGCTGCAGCTCGCGGATGCTGCTGGCCACGCCCTTTACTCCCATAAAACAGCCCATGACCGGTTTGTCCGAGCCCTCCATCGCCATCGACACCGAGTGCGCCACCTTGATGGGATCGGTCACCACCGGCGGCACAAAAATCACAATCGCTGCGTCGATTTCATCGGTCTGCAGAACGCAGGACAGCGCATACCGGAACTCTTCCTCAGTCGCAGCGGCGAGTAGATCCACTGGATTGCTCAAACTGGCCTCGGGTGAAACATGCTTGCGGATTTTTGCCTGGATTTCGTCGGACAGCCTGGGCAACCGGAGCCCCAGATTCTCGCATGCGTCAGCCGCCAGGATGCCCGGCCCGCCGGCATTGGTGATGATGGCCACCCGGTTGCCGCGCGGCAGCGGCTGGTTCGCCAATCCCATGGCAAAATCGAACATTTCTTCGATGGTGTCCGCCCGGATGATGCCGCACTGCTGAAACATGGCATCGAATAGGATGTCGGTTTCTGCCAGCGCGCCGGTGTGACTGGATGCAGCCCGGGCGCCGCTCTGTGTGCGCCCGGATTTGACGATTATAATGGGCTTTTTGCGCGAAATGTCCTGCGCCAGGCGGATAAATTGTTGCGGCCGTCCAAAACTCTCCAGATACATCAAAATCACTTCGACCGACGGATCATCGCGCCAGTAGTCGAGCACATCGTTGCCGGCGATATCTGCTTTGTTGCCGATTGAAATAAACATAGACACGCCAAGATTGAGTTTGGCCGCGTGTTCGAGAATGGTCACACCCAGCGCCCCACTTTGAGATACGAAGCCGACGCGGCCACGGCGCGGCACGGCGGGCGCAAACGTGGCGTTCAAATTCACATCCGGATCGGTGCAGATCACGCCCATGCAGTTCGGCCCGACCATGCGCATGTTATGCTCGCGCACCACTGCCAGGATTTGCTCTTCCAGCCTGCGGCCTTCTTCGCCCGTTTCGCGGAACCCGGCGGTAATCACGATGAGGCCCTTCACCCCGGCCTTGGCACACTCCTTCACCACATCCAGCACCCGGTCCCGCTTGACGGCGATCACCGCCAGGTCCACCCGATCCGGAATCGCCCTGATGCTGGGATAGGCTTTCACCGAATGGACGTAGGCCGCAGTGGGATGCACGGGAAACACCGGGCCGTTGAAATCAGAATCGAGCAACTTTTCAAAAATCACCCGCCCAATGGCGCCCTCGCGCCGCGAAGCCCCGATCACCGCCACCGAGCGCGGGCGAAAGATGGCATTTAGAGATTGAGTATCCATAATCATTTATCATTCCATTTGATTGTCTCAATTAAAAAATCAAATAGCTTAAAATAAAAATTCCTCACAAACAGCCTAGCGTGCGTATTTATAGTAGATCTATCATACGCAATTGCTTTAATTTTAAGCTTCAGTTTGCATTCTGCCATGTTTCAAGGTTTCTAAATCCGCTAATGGTGTTCTACCCAAAAGGGACATTAAAGCTTCGATCAATGGAAATCATTCCATTTTTCATGATAGATTATTTTATGGATTTCAATACGAAATACATACATCTTTATCAGGAACCTCTTGCATTTTTCAAAAGTAATATTTTTTTTGACAAAGGCAACTGACTTTTCTCAAAGGACCCGTGGAACATCAACGAAAGGAGGATCGCTATGTGGATGCAAAGACGCTTCGTAAGTTGGATTTCAATTTTCGCAATTATTGGTCTGGTTGCTTGCTCCAGCAGTAGTCCCACCGAAACCGAACAGAATAAAGCCCCTGAATTGCCGGATTTGAATAAGCTGAGAGTGACGGTCCCGCAGGGAGCTCCGCCCCAGGTGCAGGGTATTGCCGCCGCAGCCAACGGTTTTATTGCCGCTGGTTACGGGTGGATAGCTCAAGCCAGCAGTACCAACCCAACGGGCTCAGGTGGAACTTATCAATGGAGCGTGACCCAAAACGGAGTGACTCTGACCATTAAGGCCGAAGTCCAGAGCGACGGCTCGGTCAAATGGACCGTCACCTTAAATGGCACCGATTCAAATAGCGGCACCGCGTACAACAATTGGGTAGCGATTTCTGGATCAACGGATGCGGAAGGCAAAAATGGCCAGTTTACGATTTATGAGGAAAATTCTACCAATGTAGCGGCACAGATCACCTGGTCGGAGGATAGCAACGGCAATCGGACTGTTACTATGTCCAGCAGTGACGGATTCACGTGGAGAATCGTGGCCAATGCTGATGGCAGCGGCTCGGTGGTGACCGAAGAAAACGGTAAGAAAACCTTCGAGGCCAATTGGACGGCCAATGGCAGTGGCACCTGGGCATCGTATGATCCACAAACCGGCCAGCAAACCGCTTCTGGAAGCTGGAGCTCGTAAGTCAACCAACAACACCGAAAGAAAAAACCCTGCCGGGCTCAGGCGCCTGGCAGGGTTTTTAGTTTTTTCAAAATAATACAACCGCATTGAAGAGACATTATGTTCTTTCCTTCTGCCGTGCCAAGTCAGCCTGGCAGGAGAAAAACGATAAAAAGCACCGTATTACGATCATTCAAGCGATTGTTTCTAGCGTTTTCAGTACATCCTGCGCATGGCCGGTGACCTTCACTTTCGGCCATACCTTGCGAATCAGCCCTTCGTCATCGATCAAAAAGGTGCTGCGCACCGTGCCCATGAATTTGCGGCCATACATGGATTTTTCCTGCCACACGCCGTATGTTTGTTGTACCTCGGTACTCTCGTCCGATAGCAATTTGAACGACAGGCCATACTTGCTTTTGAAATTCTGATGGCTCTTCTGGCCATCCTTGCTCACGCCCAGAATCACCGCATTGCGAGCCGCGAATTGTTCGTGCAAATCGCGAAATTCGATGGCTTCTTTCGTGCATCCCGAGGTGTTGTCTTTGGGGTAAAAATACAGCACCACCCACCTGCCCCGAAAATCGGACAGTCGCACCGGCTCGCCGTTCTCGTCCGGCAGGACAAAATCGGGCGCCTGGTCACCTTCTTTGAGCATTTTGATCCTCCTGCATCCCGTTGGCAGACTCGCGCGCCTGCACCAGTGAGTCGATCTTCTCCCAGTACGTGATGTATTCCAGTACCTGCTCCACTTCTTCCTCGGTCAGTTTATCCGCAAAGCCGGGCATGGCATCGTCGCCCTCACCTTTACCATGCAAGATGTATTCGCGCACCCTGTCCCTCCCTTCTTTGCGAATGGAGTCGCGGATATCGGGCCCATCGGAAAGCCAGCTCCCCCGGCCGGTTTTGCCGTGGCAACGAGCGCAACCCACATCCGGATCTTTGTAACCGAGATAAATGTACTGTCCCGGATGTTTGATGTCTTCCGGGGCCGTTGTTTGACTGATGAAGGTCAAAAACAGGATCGTGCCGGGCAAAAACAATAGCAGCGCCAGCAGTTTTTTATGTTTGCTCTGTAATTTTTTCATGATCAATCCAGTAAAAGCCAGTTGATGCCCAGACGAAACGTTCGCCCGCGGATGGGCTGACGATCGCGCCAGTTCGCCTGTTGATCCAATATATTGTCAAAATTCAAAAAAATGATGGCATCGCGGAAATGCAGCCGTAAGGCCGCATCCACCTGCCAGAACCCGCCGATGCGGTGCGTCTGTACAGTCGCCGCGCTGATTTCGGGCTGCGGCGCCACGCGCGGCCCGTAATAGGATGCCCGAAGCATTCCGGCGCCGGGCAAATCCCCGCCAAACAGCGCAAACCGCACCTCGGCTTCGGTTCGCAGAAAGGTTTGCGGCAAATACCAGAACAGATAACTGTCGATCATATCATGAAACTGGCGCACCAGCCACAGGCGCAGATTGGCCCGCCGTAGTACCCACCAGCTTAAAAACACCTCGGCCGCGGGATAACGCACGGCCGCGTTGGAAATGCTCATCCGAAACAAGCTATCGGCCACGGCCAGCGTGAAGACCTGTGAAAAGCTATAATACGAAAGCGCCGATTGGAATTCAAGCGTTTTTATGCTGCCACCGACTCGCCATTGAAAGCCAGAAAATTGCAGCGGCTGCAGGTCAAAATTGGTATCCAGGACGCCCGGGATGTGGTTGGCGTACTCCCCCACTTCCGGGAAAATCGTTCTTCGCTGCAAAGATAGAACCGACAAAACTGATGGCCGCAACTGCAACACTAGCTCGGCTCCTGCATTGGTAGCCGCGCCAAAGCGAGAACGATACATCGATTCGACCTGCCCCTGCAAACGCCAACGAGCATGCAGAAGCCATCGTCCGGTCAGGCGAAGACGCCCATCTTGCTGCCTGTTTTCCCGGATGCTGCTGGAATCGAAATCAATCGTTTGCCAGCGCGCGTCAATCCTGGCCTGCCAGGCTTTTTTCCCAACCCGAGCTTGTGCGCGCACACCCCAAAACTGCCTCCGGTGCTGAAACAGCGAGGACCGGCCGTCATCGCGGAACTCCTGCCGCACGTCCCAGTAGAACAATCCCAGCCTCCAAAATTCTACCGGCCGTTCCAGAACCCGATCCTTTAGCGAACCGCGCTTGACCAGATCGATCTGATGCGAAAGCCGGTATGCCTTTTCCCTGGCCCGGAGGGTGATCGGCCATTCTTCGAAAGCGACCGGCCCCACCACACCACGCTCGGTAACGGTTTTGATGAAACGGTGCTGCAATAGCCAGCCGCGCTTTTTCGAAAGATCGTATTCAAACTGGCCATAATACTTCTGCGCATTGAAATCGGCTTCGGTGCCGATGGTCGTTGGCAAATACGGTTCGGCATTGGCGAACGTGGCCGACCAGCTCGTGCGCAACCGCTGGCTCAGCGGACGCCGGAACCGCACCCGCAGAGCATCGCTGCCGAAGGGGCCATCCACGTATTCGAAATAGGTCCAGGTGGTGTTGACCGGTCGGGCATCGGAATAAAATTGCAGCCGAGCATGCAAGGGATCGACCACGATCCAGTCCGCGAAGGTTTCAGGCAGGACCGTTAAATTAATTTGTCCATAGATGCCCTCAGGCCATGAAATATGGTCAAAATCCAGGCGGGTCAAACGCGACGGCAGGCCGGCCAATGCCAGATAGGTCGGATATCCCATATCACCCAGCTTGATTTTCTGCTGCCCTGGCCAGTTCTCGAACAGTTCGGCCAATTCCTCAAAAAAATAGCGATCTTGTTCGGCAAAGGAAACGACACGGCTAAACGGCGGTGTAAGCGATAGCGACGGTGCGGTTGAGGATACCCGCTCATAAGCCACGGCAGCCGAATCAGTGGAAGTCGTATGACTGGAATCGGCGGGTGGCGCCTGCCGGGCCAACGTCCAGCAGGGCAGCGCCCATACCAAAAGCAGGATCAGCCTTCGCATGTCGGTGTCGGCTCAATTCGTTGAGATTGGGTAGGTTCCAGTTGCAAATCAATCCGGTCTTTGAGGGTCTGGATTAGAATGGGGACGATCACAGCAAAAATGACGGCATTAGCGACGATGTGCGTGGCATAAAACATCCCCCCGATGCTCAACAGTCCCAGAAAACCGGGCCATGAAAACCCCATGGCCAGGGCCGTACCCAACGTGGTCAGCAGATCGAATTGGATACTGAATAGCGCACCCAGAGCCCCTAAAAGCGCATGTTTTGAAATAGCAGGCCTTTTCCCCTGCCCGGCAAAAAAACGCGATAACAACCCGCCTACGACGCCAGGAAGCGCCATTCCAAGCACCTGAAAAGCCAGAACCGGCAAAGCAGCGGGCCCGAATGGGTTGAATGCCGAAAATAGTCCCTCGGCCAGCACGGCGATCACCAGCCCGTATTTCCAGCCCAGCAACACCCCGGAAATAAAAATCAGCGCGGTCATCAATTCCACATTGGGGATGGAAGCCAGAACATAATTGAGGCTAACGGCCAGGGCGATCAGCGCTCCGGAAAGGGTCATTTTTCGGGTGGTGGGATTCATCCTTGATGCCCGTCCTCAGCTCCGTCCAGCTTTGATTTTATTCTGCGTTAGCTTTTTCAAGGCCGCAATCAGGTGTTCCACTTCTTCGCGGGTGGTGTAACGCCCCAGGCTGATGCGGATGGCCGATTGTTGAACCGACCGGGGCAGGCGCATGGCCTGCAGCACATGTGACGGCTCGACTTTTCCGGAACTGCACGCAGAGCCGTTGGATACGGCTATGCCTTCGAGATCCAGTCCCATGACCAGCGCCATGTTTTCGAGGCCGGGAAACGAGAGATTCAACACCCCGGGATAGCGCTGTTCCGGATGCCCATTGAGCACGGCTTCGGGAATCTCTTCTCGCAAGCGCTCAAGTAGCCAATCGGCCAACGCTTGAATGTGCTGCCAGTCCTGCTCCCGGCGGCGTTCGTAGATTTCCACGGCCTTGGCCAGCCCGACAATGCCCGGTAAATTCTCTGTTCCCGGTCGTAGTGCGAATTCCTGGCTTCCGCCGATCAGCACCGATTGCAAGGGCACACCGCGCCGCACATACAACGCACCGACGCCTTTGGGGCCATAAATTTTGTGCGCCGCCAGCGATAGCATAGAAACCGGCACCTCGCGCACGTCGATCTTCAGTTTGGCAAAGGCCTGAACTGCATCTGTATGAAACGGAATACCGTGCTTTTTGGCTATTTCTGCAAGCGCCTTGATCGGATTGATCGTGCCAACTTCGTTGTTGACGTACATGATGGATATCAGCCGCGTATCTGGCTGGATGGCCTTCTCCAGCTCCTCGGGATGCACCATTCCGAACGCATCCACGCGCAGGAAAGTGACGCGCCAGCCCTTTTTTTGCAAATATTCGCAGGTGCGCCGCACCGACGGATGCTCAATCGATGAGGTAATGAGATGACCGGGGGCATCGGAGCGGAAAACCGTGCCGAGGAGAGCCAGGTTGTTGGCTTCAGTACCGCCACCGGTGAAAACGATTTCTCGTGGCTCGGCATTCAGCGCACGTGCGAGAATGCCACGTGCATGATCCAGTTCCTTTTTGGCCTCCAGACCAAACCGGTGGATCGAAGAGGCATTGCCGAATTGCTGCCGGAAATACGGCAGCATGACCTCCACGACTTCAGGCTCGACCGGCGTGGTAGCCGCATAATCCAGATAGATGCGTTTCATTCCTCAAACCACGAAATTAAAAAAATCGCGAAAATCGATATCAAAACCTCTCGGCCAGTAATCGCCATGCTCGGGATCCTTGATGTATTCGCCGCTGTAGTCTCCCCGGGCAATTTTGGCTATGGCCTCCAGAAAGTAATCCACTTCATCAAGGGTATTGTAAATACCAAAACTGGCACGCACGGCACCGGGCAACTCGACATCTTCGTTATTTCGAATTTTTTCACGCAGATTTCGAGCTTCTTCTTCCGAGTACTTCAGCAGGTATTTCAAATACGGGTGCGCGCAGAAACAGCCATTGCGCACCGCAATGCCGAATTCGCAGCTCAAAATGGCGGCAGTCTTACTATGGTGCATGCCTTTCAAATTAAACACGATGACGCCGACGCGCAAATTTTTGTCATAAAAATGCGGACCCACCAGCTCGATTTCGGGGATCGCTGTCAGCCCATCCAGCAGCCGGGCTGCCAATCGGGCCTCATGCTCGGCCACCGCCTCCATGCCGATCTTTTGCAGGGTATTCGCAGCAAGAGACAGCGCCACCACGCCCACGACATTCGGCGAGCCCGCCTCTTCCTTGTCCGGCGGTTCCTTCCACAGCACCTCATCCTCGGCGACAAACTTCACGGCGCCACCACCGACGTAATCAGGAGCGCCCAGTTCGAAAATATCCGGCCAGCCAACGATGGCGCCCGCTCCGAACGGTGCATACATCTTGTGCGCCGACAGCACCAGGTAGTCGATCGCTTCTTCATCGCCACGGCGCCCCATGTGAATCTGCCGATGTGGTGCCAGTTGCGCCGCATCGACCATGATTTCGGCGCCGTACCGGTGCGTCACTTTCGCCAGCTCATAAATGGGATTGATCAGCCCGGTCACATTCGACGCGCCGGTAATGGCCACCAGCTTGCAGCGGCCCTGATTTTCTTTCAGGGCCTGCTCCAAAACCTCCGGCCGAATGGGCGATTTTTCATCGGATTTGATGCGAACAATTTCGGCCTTGCCGCGCCACGGCAGGTCATTGGCGTGATGCTCCATAATCGTCGTGATCAGTACATCGCCTTGTTGAAACGGGTACCGATTAGCCAATTTATTGATCGCATCCGTAGTATGGCGGCCGAAAATCACCACGCGTTCGGATGCATCGGCGCCCAGGAAATCGCACAGCACCTCGCGGCTTTTCTCGTAGGCCCATGTCGAAAGCTGGCTTTTAAATCCGGCGCCGCGATGGATGCTGGAATACCATTGCATGAATTTTTGCACCCCCTGCCATACCGGCTCCAATACCGGAGTGCTCGCCGCATTGTCGAAGTTGATGTATCGCCGGTAGGTACCATCCAAAAGCGGTACTTCCAGGTCCTGCCCCACGCTTCGGATATGCTCCAAATTCATCGATAGAATCCCCATATTATCTACGTTCAGAAAACTATCCAACAACGCCCCATCCTGTGCATCCGCGCTGCATGTTCGTCCGTCAGCTAGCGAATTGTAAAATTTAATATAATGCCTGCGCTTTCCAAGGTGCAAGGGATTTTTCCTGAATGCGCATAATGAGGAGGGATGTCTTTATTTTGAGAGGGGAACAGGGCAGGTAGCCGCTTTATGTTACGCAAAAGAGAAAAGAGCCATATGCAAAACTGCTATACGGCGGGGTCTGATCTAAAAAAAACCGAAGGCGATTCATCCTGGTTTTGTGAACCGCCTTCGGCTTTAACTAAACTCGTTTACTATTTTGCTTGAATCCCGGCCTCGGTATAGAGCTGATAATTGCCAAACCCGCGGTTATCGATAAACACGAATTTGCGTCTGGGATTGAGGTATTGCCAGACTTCATAGGGCTTGTTCATGCCCCCGGCCAGGTAGCGCTCGATGGAATCCGGCGGACCGTATTTGATATAGATTTTGCCCTGGTCGGTCTCCCAGCCTTTTTTCTCGGGCGTGCGAAATTTCTTGTTGGCATACGACACCCGGCGGTAGAATTCAATCATCAACTCGTTCAGTTCGGTGTCCGGGGTCGGGTCCTTGCTTTTCCAGAACGACAGGATGCCGGCACGGCGATATTGTTCCGGCAATTTGCGCAGACTGGCAATTTCCTGCTCGTTGGCAATCAGCTCGAGCTGATCGATGAGTTCCATCGAAGTGTAATCGCCAAAGGAGAGAAAATCCCAGCCGACCACGAATTCCTTTTGCACGCGCGCCACTTCATCCGGGCGGTGCATATCCTGCACCTCGATTTCCATCACGTAGCGCCCGCTCTCCAGGTCGGCCACCGGGATGATCACGCTGTGCACACAGCTATTGGCCAGCTTGCGGGTGCGTTTTTGCACCTGCTTTTTGAGCTGGCCATCCAGCGTCAAAATGCGGTAGGTGACCAGGAGCGTGCCCGGCCCTTCACTGTCTTCCTGCTGCACGCCGTAAATTTCATAATACAGATAAATGCTGGTTGCCAGATAGCCGTATGCACGCGACACATTCGGTTCCACAAACCGGCCGTTTTTCACAAACGGATTTTCGCTATCCTCACACATGACGATTTTGCGCGCAAATTCGATATCGGAAACGGCCAGTGCGTCTCCGGAAAAATCCCGCAGGGTCACGGGCAGTTCCTGCGTGACTGAGCGCCGCGTTTCCTGATCCGTCATGGTGAGCACCACCTCATAATCACCGGCAGGCAGAATAAACCCCTGCACGGTGATGCGATATTCGTTGCCGGCCAGAGTGCGATTGAATTCGTGCACAATCACCGTATCTACAAAGGTCCGCTGCCTCACCACCTCGCCTTCGGCCTTGATGGTGGCCTCGATTTCATAGCTCGCCCGAAAATAGTTTTCCTGCCGAACGAACGATAGATCTTTGAAGCTAATCTGAGTGTACAGTTCCAGATAGCTATGGGAATCATCGCCTTTGAAGCCGACATAATCCGCCGAGAACTTTGGGAACCCGTCATGATGCGCCTGGATTTGCGCTCCTGCCCATTGAGCGGTTCCGATGCCGATGAGCAGCCCCAGGATCAGAAGAATAACCTGTTTCATGATATCACCACACCTGAAGTTAGTACCGTAATCCGCAGCCTCTTTTTTAAATTGTATCGGTAGCATGCGAATGGCAATTCAGGAGCGGTGTGGTGTTTTCTGTTAAACTTTTTTAAAGAACCTTATCGGTTAGACTTTTTGCAAAAATTGTTCACTTTTTTTGAAAAAAATGGGAACAAATCACATATCGCATTTGTTTTAACTTACGCCCGGGATGAAAATCTCGGGGATACGGCTACCAGTGATTCTGGCGGCGCTCACTGGTAGCCTTTTTTTATTTTATCCCTCCCTGGCGTTTGCTTCGCTACATTCATCCATTCTCACGAATCGAAATTGAAATTTCCCGTAGAACCACCAGGATTGCTGAGCTGTTTCTGCAAATTATCCTGAGAATTCACATCTTCGCCCCTTCCTTAGCAACCAATTGCCCTCTGCGTTCATCCCATATCCATCCACGATTTCAAAACAGCCAGGTCCATCGGCGACATCTGCCATTGCCACAAACGCATTTCGCCGGTTCACTCGATACCTTTCCGGTATTGAACGAATCGCCTTTTACCTGAACATTTGCCTGTAGCACTGCGCCAAAGGATCAGCAGGCACGATTGCCTAATAGCTTAAACGAATGACTTGAAATCAGCAATGACAAAAGAGAGCTTCATGCGAAGGGGAATTTTAGCAGGCAAGAATTAAAATTCGAAGGTAATCGAAAAACGATTCTGAGAGCCCACGACTCCGTATGAGGTAAAGGAATAATCGATTTTATACTTTTGATAAATGATCCCCAGACCGGTTGAAAAACCGGCAAACCGTTCGTCCGCAAGGCCGACTTTCTGCTCTCTGGCGAGCGAATTGTAGCCGAGGCGGAAAAAGAGATTATCACTTAAGGTAAATTCGCCGCCTGCGGCCACGAGCCAGTCATCCCCCAGATATTTCAGAATGGCCAGAGACCATTCAAACGGTAGGTGCGCGAGCCGTTTGGAAAAGCCAAACTCCACGCGCGTGGGCAGGGATTCTCTGGTTTCAATAAACGCCGTGCGCGCCACTCCGAGGTTAAAAATGCCGGCTGCCATTTTCAAATTATCAAAAATGGTGGATTCAACCAGCACGCCGACATCCAACGCGAAGCCATCGGCGACGTAGCTTTCCAGGGCCGACCGGAAATACTTTACTGCTCCGCCTACGCGAATCTGGGAATCCAGTTTTCGCGCATAGGCAGCCGTAAGAATAAAGCTGTTGGCGGAAAAGGTGCCGTCTTCATTGCCGAATTCATCCAGCCGATCCAGCTTACCGTAATCGCGCAAATACAGCGAAAAAGCGAGATTGCCCGTTTTGAGGGGATGCAAATAAGCACCAAAGCCGCTCTGGATATCGAGAAAATGATTGACGTAATCAAAAGCGCCCTGCCGTTTGCTGAGCACGGCTAGCGCCGCCGGATTGGATGAAATGGCATGCAGGTCATTGGTCATGGCAATATAGGCATTGCCCATGGCACCGGCGCGCGCACCAACCACGGTGCTGAGAAAAGCAAAGCCCTTCAATTGTGAAAATGCGGGGATGGTCACCGAAAAACAGAAAACAGCAGCAAACCAAGTTGGGAGGATATATCCTTTCATAGAAGATGACAATGGTTAGACGTTAGACAAAAAAGAAAAGCCACCTGTCGGACTTGAACCGACGACCTGCTCATTACGAGTGAGCCGCTCTACCAGCTGAGCTAAGGTGGCTTGATGGCATTAAAAAGTGGGCAGGGGCAGAATCGAACTGCCGACACACGGATTTTCAGTCCGTTGCTCTACCGACTGAGCTACCTGCCCGGTTGGTCTCATTTCAAACAAACCTAAATATAAAAATCATAAAGTGAAATGCAAGTATTTTCTAAAGCGATTTTTTCTTATGATTTAAAAATCGATCAGATTGATCAGCTTGATATCCGCTCCCTGTAGCAGGGCACCGAGGTGTCTTTTGACATCCGCGGTGAGGCTGTCCAGTTGCAGCAGCACCCGCTGGGTGCGAACATACGTCGAGTCATCATATAAAAATTTGGCCAGTGACCCCTCGCGATTTTCCATTTTCTGGTTGAGTTTTTCGAGCGTCAAACTAAAGGCATTCAGTCGCTGCAGCAGTATTGGCAACTCGGCGAGTGAGGTTTCGAGATCATCCGAGTGCTGCTCCAGAATACGGCTGATAGTTTCGCTGAAATGGCGCAAATGCTGCAGCGATGCACGAAGCGTCGGTTCCTCCTCGCGAATCAGCCCTTGCACGCGCTGCGCCGATGCGGCCATGCTCTGGATGCTGCTCTGAATCGGCCGAATCATTGTTTCCTCATCGAGCATGCGGTTGAGCGCGGCGAAACTCTGCTGCGCCTGATCAAGCAGGTCTTCAACCTTGTTTTTAAGACTGACAAGGTCGGTCATCATTTGCTCGATGCTCACCACATCGGTGCCCACCAGCGGCGACGGATGATCATTCAAATCCAGTTCCACGCCGGAATCGCCGGGATAGATTTCCAGCTTGTTCGCGCCCATCAAATCCACCAGAGCGATACGGCATGTCGCATCGGTATAAAGCACGACCTCTGGCTTGAGCAGTGCCGTCACCAGCACGCGATTGCCCTGCAGCTTCACCGATTCCACCTTGCCCTTTTTCACACCGTTGACCGTCACCGGATCCCCAGGGCGCAATCCGCCGGAATTGGTAAAAATGCACTCAATCCGTTGGTAAGCGGCGCCGACGCGCACATCCTTGCCCCACATGATCCCCAAAACCAGAATCAGAATCCCGGTAATGGATACCAGGCCAACCTTGAGTTCAAGCGATTTCTTTTCCATGATGGTAAAACGTCCTTAGCGACTGCCCCGCCCATTTCAGTTCAGATCGGTTCTATTCAAAATCCCGTTCCAGATAGCGTTTCAATTCGCGAAAATCCTGTTTCTGTTTTTCTGGTTGTTTCTCGGTAAGTTCCTGAACCTGAGTTGCCAGGTCTTCCACGCTTTTCTGCTTACGGGCCTGAATTTTCTTCAAAAGGCGCTCACTAAACAGTTGCGCCGCATTGTGGCCGTACATTTTGAGCATGTGATTCAGAGCGATGACCTCGGCAATCACGGTGATATTTTTTCCGGGAAAAATAGGCAGCTTGACCAGCGGAATTTCTACCCCTAAATACTCCGTATGCTCTTCATCCAGTCCGATGCGCTCGTAATCCTCTTCTTCGTTCCACTCTTCCAGATGCACTTCCACCTCAATCCGCTTCTGCACGCGCACCGAATTGACCCCGAACAGGCTGCGCACATCAATAATGCCCAGACCACGAATCTCCATGTGATACTGTAGCAGCTCACTACCGGTTCCGATCAGGACATTGCCCGCCTGTCGGCTGATGTTCACCACATCATCGGCCACCAGGCGATGTCCCCGCTCAACCAGGTCCAGCGCAATTTCGCTTTTGCCGATTCCAGAACGGCCGGTAAACAAGAGTCCCACGCCGTACACATCCACCAGGCTGCCGTGCACCGTGGTGGTCGGCGCGAATTTGTTTTCCATGTATTCGCCGAGCAGGTGGATGAGCTGGGTGGTTTTCAGCGCCGTGCGGAAGATCGTGATACCATGCGCATTGGCGCTGGCCAACATTTCCGGAAACACTTCGTTTTTCTCGGTCACGATGATGCACGGGATATCGAACTGCATCAGGGTTTCCAGAGCATGCTTGCGTTTCTCCGGCGACAGGTCGGCGAGGTAACGCGTCTCGGTGTTGCCGACGATTTGCACCCGCTGATAGGTAAACACCTTGACAAAGCCGGCCAGCGCCAGTCCCGGGCGGTGCAAATCGCCTTCGGTGATCGGCTTGCTAAAGCTGTAATCGCCGTTAACAATTTCCAACCCGAGCAGCTCCTTGTTGTCTTCATACAGCGTTTTAACATCCAACCTGTACACAGTTTTTCCCTCTTGTGCTAAAATTGCAGGGGCTGTCCAGGACCTCCTGACCGAAGATACTGGTTAAATATCTTCGGTCAGGATGGCATCCGGAACAGCCCCAGATGGATTTCAGCTTATGGTTTCTATTCTTCTTCCAACTCGGTTTCGGTTGCCGTGGTTTCTATAAAAGCGGGCTTGTGGTTGCCTTTTTTATTCCACTTGTTTTTGTACTTTTTCAACTGGCGCTCAAGCTTGTCTACGGCAAGCACAATGGATTTTCGAATGTCCTCGCTTTTTTCAATGGCCGTCAGGCGCTGTCCGTAAACGCTTAGAATGATCTCCGCAACCTGGGTTTGCTTTTCATAATCAAGAATGATTTCACAGTCGATGATGCCATCATAGTATTTTTTGAGCCTTTGTACCTCTTGCTCTGCAAAGTTTTTCAACGATGCAGGCGCTTTGTAATGACGCGCGGTGAACCTCGTGCGCATGATCAACCTCCTTCGTTATGGATGTTTTCCCCCCCGGTACGCCCTGTTTGCTTCCGAGTGAATACCGCCCTGTTCAACTCTGCGCGCGGATGTGCCTTTCGGTAAACTTCCTGCAGACGTTCCGGGGACACATGCGTGTAGATTTGTGTGGTAGACAAGCTTGCATGCCCAAGCAGCTCTTTCACAGCTACCAGATCCGCACCAGCGTTCAGCAAATGGGTTGCAAAGCTATGCCGCAATACATGGGGGTGCGTTTTCCCCTTCTCCGCGACTCGGGACAGCACCCGGTCCACAATCCGGGAAATGTCCCGCGCTCCTAATGCGCGTCCGTTTTTACGAATGAATAAGTGTTCCGTCGCACCTCCTTCCGTTTGGGTTAACCATTGTTTGCGTTCACGCAGCCACCGCTGCAAGGTATTGGCCAATCCGATGGAAATGGGGACCAGCCGGACTTTTTTGCCTTTGCCATGCACATGAATATGCATTGCGTGAAAATTGATATCAGAAAGCGTCAAATTGGCGACTTCACTCAACCGCATGCCCGTGGCATAAAACAGCTCGATGATGGCTTTTTGCTGCAAATATTCACCAGGCGTGTCCGGCAGAGAATCGATGGCGCGCAGCACGTCTTCCTGGGAAAGCACATTCGGAAGGGTCTTGGGCACCTTTCGAGTTGCAATGTTGGCCGTGGGATTGATGCTGATTTCCTCTCGGTTGCGCAAATAGCGGAAAAACGAGCGCAAACAGGTTAGCTTGCGATTGATGGAAGTCGCCGAATAGTTCGTATTTCGCAGGAAGGTCAGGTATTGGCGTACGTGAAGCCGCGTAATTCCCCCGGAAACCTGATTCTGACGCAAGAAATCATGAAATTGAAGCAGATCGGTACGATAAGCTGCAATGGTATGCGAGGAAGCAGCCTTGAGGTTTTGTAAATGGTCTAAAAATTGATCCAACGCCATTGGAAGCTTATCCACCAACAGAGATTTGGGCATCTGCTTCCTCATAGGGTTCGGATATTTCAGCCTTGCATTTCGGGCAGGCCACGAATTGTCCTTTCGCCTTGGAATAGCGCTCAACCAGATACGGATTGCCGCATTCCGGGCAGGGGCGCGGAATCGGTTTGGCCCACGATGCAAAATCACATTTCGGATAATTGCTGCATCCGTAAAAAATCTTGCCGCGCCGGGTTTTGCGCTCCACTATTTGCCCGTCGCAGCCTTCATTGGGACAGGAAACGCCAATCGTAAAAGGTTGGGTGTTCTTGCATTCAGGGTAGCCACTGCATGCCAGAAACTTGCCAAACCGGCCGGTCTTTACAATCATCGGCCTGCCACACTTATCACACGTCTGTTCGACCTCCAGGGTTTCCTCTTTCAGAGGTCGGGTATAACGGCAATCAGGATAGCCGGTGCAGGCCACGAACTGACCGTTGCGTCCCCAGCGGATAATGAGTTTGCTGCCACATTGTGGACAGGTTTCGTCTGTATCCTGCTGAAGGCCTTCTTTAATCTCGGCTCGTTTTTCTTCGGTTTTCTGAACCGCGTGGCTAAAGGGCTTATAAAATTCACTGACCACCTGCAAGAATTTTTTCTGCCCTGATTCGACCTGGTCGAGCTGCTCTTCCATGAAGGCGGTGAATTTCACATTAAAGATATCGGGAAAATTTTCAACAAGTATATTGTTGACGGTTTTTCCGAGCTCTGTCGGCACAAGCTGGCGCTTGTTGCGCTCCACATATTTGCGCTGCAGCAACGTCGAGATGATGATCGCATACGTGCTCGGACGGCCAATTCCCAGCGTATCCAGCTCCTTCACCAGGCTGCTTTCGGTATACCGGGCCGGCGGCTTGGTGAAGTGCTGCTTCGGAAGCAGCTTGATCAACTCCAGTTTCTGCCCTTCTTTCAAATTTGGTGGCACGGCGACGTTTGTGGAATCGTCCTCGCTGCGGTCGGTTTCTTCTTTCGTATCTTCATAGACCTGCAAAAAGCCGCGAAAGACAATGACCGAGCCCGTGGTACGAAACGCGTATTTCTTGCCGGCCGAAATATCGACCGTGGTTTGTTCCAGTTTGGCCGCTTCCATCTGACTGGCCACGAAACGGTTCCAGATCAGTTCATATATCTTATACTGCTCTTCGGTCAAATATTTCCGGATTTTTTTCGGCTCGCGCTGCATGGAGGTCGGCCGGATAGCTTCGTGAGCATCCTGGGCGGAGGATTTGACCTTGAAATGGCGGGGCTTTTTGGGCAGATATTCAAGCCCATAGTCACGAGAAATATATTCCCGCACCGCCTGCAGCGCTTCATTGGCAATGCGCGTGGAATCCGTACGCATGTAAGTGATGAGACCGACGCTGCCTTCCGAACCGAGCTCGATGCCTTCGTACAATTGTTGCGCAATCATCATGATGCGTTTGGTGCTGTAGCCAAACCGGCGGGATGCTTCCTGCTGTAACGTGCTGGTGGTAAACGGCGCATTCGGTTGCCGCAGCACCGGCTTTTTGGTGATCTTTTCAATCTTGAACGGCTTCTGCTTCAGCTCCTGGACGATTTCTTTCGCCGCCTTCTCGTTTTTAATATCCGCTTTTTTGCCATTGATCTTGACCAGCTTGGTGAGAAATTCCGCTGAATCCTCTGTCTTGACCTTCGCCGTAATGCTCCAGTACTCGCGCGGAACGAAATTCTCGATTTCTTCCTCGCGCTCGCAAATCAGCCGCAGGGCCACCGACTGCACCCGGCCTGCGCTGAGCCCGCGGTAAATCGTACGCCACAGGATCGGGCTGACCTGATAGCCCACCAGGCGGTCCACCACACGGCGGGCCTTTTGGGCTTCTACTTTGGCCAGATCGATATCGGAGGGATTCTCGAGTGCCGCCTTCACCGCGCGCTCGGTGATTTCGTTGAACATCACCCGGCGGATATTGGCATTGCGCGATTTGATTTCTTCGGCAAGATGCGCGGCAATGGCCTCCCCTTCACGGTCCGGGTCCGTGGCGATGTACACCACATCCGAGGACTTGGCCGCCTTGCGCAGATCGTTTAGAATTTTTCCTTTACCACGGATGGTGATATATTCCGGCGTGAAACCGTCTTCGAGATCGACTCCCAATCGTTGTTTCGGCAGGTCTTTCACATGCCCTACAGACGACTTAACGTCAAAATCTTTTCCGAGGAATTTTTTAATGGTTTTGGTCTTAGCCTCAGATTCAACAATCACCAGATACTTGCTCATACTCACCCTGAATGACAAAATTAATGGATAATCGGTGTTTCTTCGTCGGAAAAGAATCCGTCGTCAAACGGCAAATCTTGCGCAAGCACGGAGGCGATGATGGCCTTGATGGCGGGCATATCAACTTTGGAGCTGCCCAGCATAACAGCCCGCTCAATGACCTGCTCGACATCAAAATCATCAAGAAGACCAAGCGCCTTCATTTGCAGCAGGTAGCCATAGGCTTCCGGAAGTATGATCATCTGTTCCAGCTCATGTAAAACACGGAAAGAAAAGGAAGATGCGGGTGCGGTTTGTCGGATAATCTCTTCGTAGCCGGCTTCGAGGCGCTCCATCAGCCATGAAAACGCCGAGCTGATTTCGTTCTCAGTATAGCCCCGGTCCAGCAAATCTCTGGATAACAGCTCCAGTTGATTCAAATTCCCCTTTTTCGACCGCAAATGGTTCATTATGTAGACTAAGATCTCTACCACGCGCTCGTTCATTAGCTACTCCTTTTTCCTCTGGACTCCGGTTTTCACCCGCAAATTAAGCAATTTTTGGCGAAAATCAAGTTATTTTACATTAATTTAATGAAAGCTTGTCAGGCTTCTCTGCCATGGCATTTTTTGTATTTTTTGCCCGATCCGCATGGACACGGATCGTTTCGGCCAATTTTTTTATCCACTACCAAGGGTTGGCGTTTACCAGCTTTCTGCGACTCCTGCGTCTGCGATTGCCGCGGTGTTCGAAAGCCAAGTCCGGTCGCCTCTTGATGCACGGCCACCATCTGACGCGGCACGCGTCGCCTTTGATATGGAATAGGTTCTTCGGTTTGAATTTGCGCACGGAAAATGCGCTCCACCACATCTTTATTTAAGCTGGCGAGCAATTCCTTAAACAAGCGAAAGCCTTCGGTCTTGTATTCGATTAGCGGGTCTTTCTGGCCATAGGCGCGCAATCCAATGCCCTCTTTCAACTGATCCATCTCGTATAGGTGGTCACGCCACTTTTCGTCGATCGTATGCAGCATGACGAAGCGCTCGAGCTGCCGCATCAGATCGGAACCCAGTGCCTTTTCCTTCATCTCGTAGGCCCGGATCGCTTGTGCTTTCAGCTTCTGCTCGATTTCTGCGGCACTCAGCGCCTCTTCGTCTTTCTCGGTCAACGGCCACTCGGCCAGGAACCGTCTCTGAAATTCCAGACGCAGGGTTCCCAGGTCCCATTCGTCCGCATAGGTATCCTCAGCTATGAACTGGTTGACCAGATTTTCCACCTGCTCCTCGATCAACCCGATGATTTCCTCGCGCAGGTTTTCGCCGCGCAGCGCGTTATTGCGCAAATCGTAAATCACTTCGCGCTGGCTGTTCATGACGTTGTCGTACTCGAGCAGGTGTTTGCGGATTTCGAAGTTGTGCGCCTCCACCCGCTTCTGCGCGCGTTCAATGCTCTTGGTCACCATCGGATGCTGGATGACTTCACCTTCCTCGATTCCCAGACGGTCCATGACCGACGCAATGCGATCGGAGCCGAACAGCCGCATCAAATCGTCTTCAAGGGACAGGTAGAACCGGGATGATCCCGGATCGCCCTGGCGACCGCTGCGGCCGCGCAACTGGCGGTCGATGCGCCGAGACTCGTGGCGTTCCGTGCCGATGATATGCAAACCGCACGGCACATTGTCATAGCAATTATACTCTTCAAGATACGGGCACGGCTCAACGCCTTCTTTCGGTTTGACCAGTGCACAGTTTGGATGTTTCACCACGCCCGGACCTAGCTTGATATCCGTGCCGCGCCCGGCCATGTTGGTGGCAATGGTCACGGCACCGGGCTGGCCGGCCCGCGCCACAATCTCGGCTTCCTTTTGGTGATATTTGGCATTTAACACAGCATGCGGAATGCCGCGTCGCTTAAGCATCCGGCTCAGCGTTTCCGATACTTCCACCGAAACTGTGCCCACCAGAACCGGCCGCTTTTTCTTGTAAAGCCGCTCCACCTCGCTGATGATGGCGTTGTACTTCTCGCGCTTGGTGCGGTAGACCAGATCGTCATAATCGATTCGCCGTACCGGCTCGTTGGTGGGAATCACCACCACATCGAGCTTGTAAATTTCCCAGAATTCCGAAGCCTCGGTCTCGGCGGTACCGGTCATGCCAGCCAGCTTTTCGTACATGCGGAAATAATTCTGCAGGGTAATTGTCGCCAGGGTCTGGGTTTCACCCTCGACTTTCACGCCTTCTTTGGCTTCCAGCGCCTGATGCAGTCCATCACTGTAGCGCCGGCCGGGCATGAGGCGCCCGGTGAATTCGTCAACGATGATCACCTTGCCATCCTGGACCACATACTCGACATCGCGCTCGAACAGCGAGTAGGCACGCAGCAACTGCTGAATGCTGTGCAACCGGTCCGCTTTGGCGACGTATTCCTGGTTTAGCTCTTCTTTTTTCTTGATTTTTTCATCGACGGTGAGATTCTCATCGCTGTCGATTTCATGCATTTTTTCGCCCAGATCGGGCAGCACAAACATTTCCGGATCATTGGGCGACAGGAATTCGCGGCCCTTTTCGGTCAAATCAATGGTGTGCTGCTTTTCATCGATGGCGTAGTACAATTCCTCATCGATCTCGTGCATACGCTTGTCGCGCATGTATTCGTTTTCGATGGAGCGAATGAGCTTTTTCACGCCGGGCTCGTTGAGCAATTTCATGAGCCGCTTGTGCTTGGGCAGGCCGCGGCTTGCTCTGAGCAGCAGCACCCCGGCCTCCTGTTCCTGGCCTTCTTCCAGCAATTTCTCGGCTTCGGCCACCAGTTTGTTCACCAGCCGCGTTTGCGCCCGCACCAGATTTTCCACTCGCGGCTTCATCTCCACATACTGTTCGTTGGAGGATTCAACCGGGCCAGAAATGATAAGCGGGGTGCGCGCCTCATCGATAAGCACGGAATCCACTTCATCGATGATCGCATAATGGTGGCCGCGCTGCACCTGATCCTCGAGCCGGATCGCCATGTTGTCGCGCAGGTAATCGAAACCGAATTCGTTGTTGGTGCCATAGGTAATGTCGGCAGCGTAAGCTTCCCGGCGCTGCTCGGGCGTCATGTCGTTGGTGATATAGGCCGCGCGCAATCCCAAAAATTCAAAAATTTTGCCCATCCATTCGCAATCGCGGCGGGCGAGATAATCGTTCACTGTGACCAGATGCGCGCCTTTGCCGGCCAGGGCGTTGAGATACAGCGGCATGGTGGCCACCAGGGTTTTGCCTTCGCCGGTGGCCATTTCGGCGATTTTGCCCTCGTGCAGCACAATAGCGCCCATGAGCTGCACGTCGTACGGAATCATGTCCCATTCGATTTCATGGCCGACCACATCCCAGCGTTTGCCGACCAGCCGCTTGCACGCCTGCTTCACCACGGCATAGGCCTCGGGCATGATCTCATCCAGCACCCGGGCGAGCATCTCGCTTTCCTCTTCTTCCAGCTCGGACAGCCTGTCGCGCACATCCTCCGTGGACATGGTTTTCAAATCTGTGAAATCAAACGCCTCCGAGGTGCCATTATCTCCGCTAAAATCGGCCTTCAAATAGGCCTGCAAGCGCTCCATTTCCTGCCGGATATCGCCCACAGCATCCTGGATGCGCTTCTTGAACTGGTCGGTTTTCTGCCGTAGTTCTTCGTCGGACAGATCGTTCAGCGTCTCATAAATCTCGTTGATACGAGCCACGATCGGCCGCATACGTTTGACATCTCTATCGTGCTTGCTACCAAAAATTTTGGTAATGACTTTTCCAATCATTTTGTAAAGCGTACTCCTCGTCTTACGGTTGAGTGGTCATTATCGATTGTTTTTATAGCCTTCAGCGTCCGGGCAAAAGCAACAACCGACTGCAAATCGTGATGATTTGCCGCTTGATGAATTCGGTTACAAATGAAAAATGGCCCCGTTTCAAGCAGCGCTCTCGCTAAGGCCAGAGGTATCTGTTTTGTCCTCATTGCCCGGTTGTTCCGCAAAAGGGAGCCCGTTGCCCAAATCCCATGGCTAAGTGGCGCCCTTTTCCAGATCGCGATCGCCGGGCAAACGCCCTGACTTGCGCAGATCGTTCAGCACGGCGTCCAGTATGCCATTGACGAACCGGCCACTGTTCTCCGTACTGTATTTCTTCGCGATTTCGATCGCCTCATCAATCGACACTTTGGGTGGAATATCTTCAAAATATAAAAACTCACAAATCGCCATGCGTAATACGATGCGATCGATGATGGCGATCCGGTCCAGCTCCCAGTTGGCTGCCTTCCCCTTGATAAAACCATTCAATTCGTCCATGTGTCGAACGGTCTGGCTGAACAGCCGCGCCGCAAACTCCTTATTGGCATCATCCAGAACTGACGACAAGATCATGGTTTCAAGGATCATCTCAGGCGGATTTTGAGAAAGCTCATGTGCGTAGCAGGCCTGCAGAACCAGTTCGCGCGCTTTTCTACGACCACCCATGGATTGTTGTTTCCTATTGCTTAACCGGCGTTAGCCAGTGGTACTTATCCTCGGCTTCACCCCGAATAATGTCAAAAAAGCGCTTCTGGACAGCAAGGGTAATTTCTCCCGGCTTGCCGGAGCCGATCTTGATCCGATCGATCGAACGAATCGGCGTAATCTCAGCGGCGGTACCGGTGAAAAACACTTCATCTGCAATATACAACATTTCACGAGGAATAAAAGTTTCAATTACTTCCAGGCCCAGTTCTTTGACGAGCTGGATGGCACTATTGCGCGTGATTCCGGGAAGAATCGAGGCGCTGTATGGTGGCGTGTAAATTTTGCCGTCCACGATCAGAAAAATGTTTTCACCCGAGCCTTCGCTAATATAACCGTTTGAATCTAATAAAATTCCCTCAACAAAGCCATTGATTTTTGCTTCTAACTTCACTAATTGTGAACTCAGATAGTTGCCGCCAGATTTAGCCATGGCCGGCATGGTGTTGGTCCGCAGCTTCTGCCAGCTCGACACACACACATCCACGCCCTCCTCGAGAGCGGTGCTGCCCAGGTATTTGCCCCATGACCACGCGCCGACCGCTACATCCACCGGGCAGGTGGACGGATCCACGCCCAGCGACTGATAGCCACGAAAGACAATCGGCCGGATGTATGCCTCGCTCAGGTTATTTTTGATGATCACATCCTTGCACACCTGCACCATCATTTCCTCCGGATACGGGATGTCCATCCGGTAAATTTTGGCCGAACGGTACATTCGGCGGATGTGTTCTTTCAGGCGGAAAATCACCGGACCACGCGGATTCTGATAGCAGCGGATGCCTTCGAAAACGCTGGAGCCGTAATGCACCACGTGCGACATCACGTGAATCGTGGCGTCTTTCCAAGGGCGAAACTCGCCGTTAAACCAGATGTAGCTGTTTTCATTGAACCCTGCCATAAAGTTACCCTCAAGTTTGATGGTGAATCCCCGGGATGGCCGTCCCTATATTTTGCTATTTTAAAACGTGCCGTGCGATCACCAGCTTCTGAATTTCGCTGGTGCCCTCGTAAATCTCCGTAATCTTCGCGTCCCGGAGAAAACGTTCAACCGGATAATCTTTGATGTAGCCATATCCCCCGTGAATTTGCACGGCGCGATCCGCGCAGAACATGGCCGTCTCCGCGGCATACAGCTTGGCCCGCGATGCCGCCGCTTCGTACGGCTCGCCGCGGTCCTTCAGTGTGGCGGCATGATAAATCAGCCAGCGCGCGGCGTGAATGCGCGTGTCCATTTCGGCCAGCATGAACTGGATGGCCTGGAATTTGGCGATCGGCCGGCCAAACTGCTCGCGCTCTTTCGCATAGGCCACAGCCGCTTCAAACGCGCCCACCGCGATGCCCAGCGCCTGCGCCGCAATGCCGATCCGGCCGCAATCCAGAATCGTCAGCGCAATACGAAACCCCTTCTCCGGCTCGCCGACCAGATTGGACGCCGGCACGCGGCAATCCTCGAAAATGATCGAAGCTGTATCGCTGCTGCGGATGCCCAGCTTCTTTTCCTTTTTGCCGATCTTCACGCCCGGGTTGTCCCGATCCACGACGATGCAACGTACGCCCTTGTAGCCTTTGGACGGATCCTCGGTGGCGAACACGATGTACACATCTGCATGCACCCCGTTGGTGATGAAATTTTTGGTGCCGTTGATCACCCATTCGTCGCCATCGCGCACCGCTGTGGTTTTCAGCGAGGAGGCGTCCGAACCGCTGCCCGGTTCCGAAAGACAGAACGAACCCAGTTTTTCGCCTTTGGCCAGCGGCACCAGATATGTCTGCTTGATCTCTTCGGAACCGAATTTTTCCAGACCATAGCAGACCAGCGAGTTGTTCACCGAGCAAATCACGCCCGCCGAGGCATCCACTCGGCTCAATTCTTCTATGAGAATGGCATACGCCACGGTATCCATGCCACCGCCGCCATATTTCGGATCCACCTGAATGCCCATGAACCCGAGCTCGCCCATTTTTTTGACCTGTTCGGTGGGGAAACGCTCCTCGGCGTCACGTTCGCGGGCATCTTTGGCCAGTTCCTGTTCGGCAAAATCCCGCACCGTTTGCCGCAGCATCCGTTGTTCTTCCGTGTATTGAAAATCCATAATCCTGTCTACCTCATTGGTTTCGAATGTGAAAACTCCTGCCTGTTTTCCTCATCAAAGCAGCCATATATTCCGTCGCCTTGCGAGCGATCACAGGCGATGCTGTTTTTCAATCGGTCATCGTATTCGAATTCATCGATTCCTTGCTTAATATTCATAAAAGCCTTTGCCGCTCTTGCGGCCGAGATGGCCGGCCGCCACCATTTTGCGCAGCAGCGGACAGGGCCGGTATTTGTCATCACCGAGCTCACGGTGCAACACCTCGAGGATATGCAAACACACATCCAGCCCGATGAAATCGGCCAGGGTCAGCGGCCCCATGGGATGATTCATGCCCAGCTTCATCACCGTATCCACGGCTTCCGGTGTGGCTACGCCTTCCATTACGCAAAAAATGGCCTCGTTGATCATGGGCATGAGCACACGGTTGGACACAAAGCCAGGATAGTCGTTCACCGCCACCGGCTCCTTGCCCAGCTTGCGGCTCAGCTCCATGATGCGATCGAACGTTTCGTCGCTGGTGGCCAGGCCGCGGATGACTTCCACCAGTTTCATCACCGGCACCGGATTGAAAAAATGCATGCCCACCACCTGCTGCGGCCGGTGGGTGGCCGCGGCAATTTCGGTGATGGATATCGAACTGGTGTTGCTGGCCAGAATGGCTTCGGGCGCCGTGATGGCATCCAATTTCTGGAACAATTCTCCCTTCACATCCACATTCTCCACCACGGCTTCCACCACCAGTTGCGCCTCGCGCATCACTTCCACATCGGTGGCCGTCTGGATGCGCGACAGAATCGTATCGATCTCACTTTCCTCAATAATGGCCTTTTTCGCCTGCCGTTCGAGATTTTTGCGGATGGTCTTAAGCGCCCGGTCAAGAATGTCCTGGCTCACATCCACCAGCCGCACAGAATAGCCGTTTTGCGCAAACACATGGGCAATGCCATTGCCCATGGTGCCGGCGCCGACCACACCCACGGTTTCAATAGTCATGGAATCCGATCCTCCTCATCCATTCGCATTACAGCCGTTCCACAATCACGCTCGAGGCTTCGCCGCCGCCGATGCAGATGGCAGCCATGCCCCGCTTTTTATCATGCTGTTGCAGCGCATACAGCAACGTGGTCAAAATGCGCGCGCCGCTGGCCCCGATGGGATGGCCCAACGCCACGGCGCCGCCATGCACGTTCAGCTTGTCCAGCGGAATGCCGAGCATATCCTTGGCCGCCAGCGCCACCACGGCAAACGCCTCGTTGATCTCGAACAGATCGATATCATCCAGTTTCATGTTGGCTTTATCGAGAATGCGTTTGATGGCGTCCACCGGCGCGGTGGTGAACCACTCCGGCTTTTTCGCCGCCGAGGCCTGCGCCACGATGCGCGCCATCGGCTTGACGCCCAGCTTTTCGGCCACGTCTGCGGCCATCACCACCATCGCCGCCGCGCCGTCGTTGATTTTCGAAGCATTGGCGGCCGTCACCGTGCCCTCTTTATCGAATGCCGGCCGTAGCGAGCGCATTTTGGCAAAATCGGCGCGTTTGGGCTCCTCGTCTTCGGCCACGATGATCGGATCGCCTTTGCGCTGCGGCACGGGCACGGGGGTGATTTCATCTTTGAACCAGCCCTTTTCCTGCGCTTCCTGCGCCCGCTTGTAGCTGAGCTCGGCGAAATCATCCTGCGCCTCACGAGGAATGTTGCACTCGCGCGCGCATAGCTCCGCGGCGTTGCCCATGTGAAAATCGTTGTACACATCCCACAGCCCGTCTTTGATCATGGCGTCGATGAGCTGGCCGTGGCCCAGGCGGTATCCGGTGCGCGCTTTGTCCAGAATATACGGCACATTGCTCATGCTTTCCATGCCGCCGGCGATGATGATATCGGCATCCCCGACCATGATGGCCTGCGCCGCCAGCATCACCGATTTCAATCCGGAACCGCACACTTTGTTGATGGTCATGCAGGTCACGCGCTCCGGCAATCCGGCCTTCAGCGCCGCCTGCCGCGCCGGCGCCTGTCCCAGGCCGGCGGTCAGCACGCAGCCCATGATCACTTCATCCACCTGCTTCGGATCGAGCCCCGTCCGGTTCAGGGCTTCTTTCACCACAATGGCGCCCAGCTCGGTAGCCGAAACGCTGGCCAGGGCGCCGTTAAACGCACCAATCGGCGTGCGATTGGCACCGGCAATCACAACGTCTCGCAGTGTATGGCTCATGGTTTCATCCTCGTCGTTCGGCTTAAAGGTCCACGGGTTCAAGCTCCCAGGTTTTTTCCCCGGGCTTCACATATCCGGCCTTGATGCGCGCGCTGTGCTCGAACACCAGCAACCACTGCTCCTCATAGGCCTGCTGCAAAATTCTGGGTTTGACTTCCATAGTTTTCACGGGAAAAAGATCGTATCCCATCACATAAACGGTTTTCAAATGCGACGGCGTCGGCACGAGATCGGCGAGGAACACCACCCTCTTTTCGGCCGTCTTCACTTTGACGATGGTGTGGTCGCGGGTGTGCCCGCCGGTCACGATACTTTCGATGCCGGGCAGCACTTCCGTGGTTCCGTCTAAAAGCTGCAACTGTCCGTTCTCTTCCAGCGGCTGCCAGTTCCAGGGTAAATAGCTGGCCTTGCTGCGCGGGTCGGGTTCGTTGGCGTATTCGTATTCGCCGCGCTGCGCATAGTAGATGGCGTTCGGGAACGTCGGCACGATGCGACCGTCGTCGGTTTTGCGCGTGTTCCAGCCGATGTGGTCGAAGTGCATGTGGCTCATGATCACATGCGTGATGTCTTCCGGCTGCAACCCCAGCTCCGCCAGGTTATCCAGCAGATTTTTGGACTGTTGAATGTCGTAGAGATTCGCGAATTTTTCATCGTATTTTTGTCCGATGCCCGTATCGATGAGTACGCGGTCCTGTCCGCGAATCACCAGCAGGCAATTCAATCCCATCAGAATTCGGTTCCGCTCGTCCGGCGGTTCCAATTTTTCCCACAGTACCTTCGGCACCACGCCGAACATGGCGCCGCCGTCCAGCCGAAACGTCCCGTCGGAAACAAGATGAATCTCTGTATCGCCTAATTTCATGAAATCCTCACTCCTCTATCCTGAACACACCGTTGTCATTGAATTTCCTTCAGCACCTCGCGCGAGATCACCAGCCGCTGAATTTCGCTGGTGCCCTCGCCGATTTCCATCAATTTGGTATCGCGGAAAATGCGTTCCACCGGGTAATCGCGGATGTAGCCGTAGCCTCCCAGAATCTGAATGGCGCGATCGGCCGCGCGCATGGCCATTTCGCTGGCAAACAGTTTGGCCATGGCCGCCTCTTTGGTGTACGGCTTGCCGCTATCGCGCAGAATGGCCGAGCGCCACACCAGCAACCGCGCCGCGTCGATTTGCGTGGCCATGTCGGCGATGTACCATCGAATGGCCTGGAAATCGGCGATGGGCCGGCCGAAGGCCACGCGCTCTTTAGCATAACGAACGGCGGTTTCCATGGCCGCACGCGCCAGGCCCACGGACATGGCGCCGATCCCCACGCGGCCGCCGTCCAGGGTGGCCAGCGCGATCTTGAAGCCATCGTTTTCCGTGCCCAGCAGGTTCTCTCTGGGTACCCTCAGCCCTTCGATGGAAATCTGCCGCGTATCGCTACCGCGCAGGCCCATCTTGTCTTCTTTCTTGCCGACGTGAAACCCGGGCATGCCCTTCTCCACGATGAACGCCGAAATGCCATCGCGGCCTTTTTCCGGATCGGTTTTCGCAAACAGCACGAACACATCCGCATAACCGGCATTGGTGATGAAAATCTTGGAGCCGTTGATGACATATTCGTCACCGTCGCGCGCCGCTCGGGTTTGCATGGAGGCCGCGTCCGAACCGGCCAGCGGCTCGGTCAGGCAGAACGAGCCCAGCTTTTTGCCAGTGAGCAAATCGGGCAAATAGTTTTGCTTTTGCTCCTCATTGCCAAACAGATAAATAGGCGTGCAGCACAGCGAGGCGTGCGCGGCCACCGACAGCGCCGTGGAGCCGCAGGCTGCCCCTAACTCTTCCAGCACCAGAGCAAACGACAGGGTATCCAGCCCGGCACCGCCGTAGTCTTCAGAAAACGGCACGCCAAGCAAGCCCAACTCCCCCATTTTCTGCATATTGTCGAGTGGAAATTCGCCGGTTTCGTCCAGCTCAGCCGCGCGCGGGGCGATTTCGTTCTGCGCAAATTCCCGCGCCAACTGTTGCACCATCTTCTGCTCTTCCGTCAATTGAATCATACGAACGTCCTTTGATTTTCCTTCACAGCTTGCCTGTTAATTGGTAACTATTCAGCCGTATCAACCATTTATACCTCCTTCCCAAGTTAAACTTGGGAAGGAGGAAATGGCGAAAAATACCGGAATCTCTTTTTTTGAAACCATAAAGGATATGAGATTCCGGCATTTCAGCGTCTCCCTTGCGGTCGCCGCTGCAAGCCGGAATGACAGATAACGACAATTGATGAAATGAAATTCAAACATCCTTGGATTTTCTCTCGCATGGCCGCTGAGCGCGCAGAAGACCATACAAAGCTTCCCCAAAAACCTCTGCGATCTCTGCGTGCTCAGCGAGAGTCCATTTGTTTAATAAAAATGAATTTCTACACCCAAAAGTCCTTTGTGCTCTTTGTATCTTTGTGGTGATTTATCTTTTTACCGTCCCTCAAATTTCGGCGGGCGCTTTTCCTGAAAGGCTTTCAGCGCTTCCAGCCGGTCCTGCGTGGGGATGGTTTTGCGGTAGCATGCTTTTTCTAGTTCCAGGCCATCGGCCAACGACTGATCCAACCCTCCCCAAATGGCTTCTTTGGCAGCGCGCACGGCCACCGGCCCATTCCCGGCAATTTCGCGGGCCAGCGCCATGGCCGTATCCAGCAAATCCTCGTCCGACACAACTTGATTGGCCACGCCGTCGCGTAGGCATTCATCCGCGCTGAAAATACGCCCGGTAGCAATCCATAACATCGCCCGGGACGGGCCAATCAGCCGTGGCAACCGCTGGGTGCCGCCGGCGCCGGGAATGATCGCCAGCGCGGTTTCGCGTAGCCCCATGCGCGCGCTCTGCGTCAGGATGCGGATATCCGCCGCCAGCGCCAGCTCCATGCCGCCGCCAACGGCAGTGCCGTGCACCGCCGCAATCACCGGCACCGGTATGTTTGCGATGGAAGACACCATGTCCCGCGTGGCATTCACAGTGGGCTCTACCTCTTCCACCGACATGGACTGCCGTTCCTTCAAATCCGCGCCGGCGCAGAAATGCTTGCCTTCGGCAGATAGCACCAGAGCGCGCACCTCCGCCGATTCGCACATTGGTACGATCTCGTGCGAAAATTGCTTCAATTCCTGGATGAGATCCCGGCCAAGTGCATTGACCGGCGGCCGGTTGATACGCACATGCCCCACGAAGTCGCTGACCGAAAATGATAAAAATTCGAACGGGCCCATACTACCTCCTCGGATACACCGGCAAGTCATCCGGGGCTTCCACTTTCATATACAGCAGCCCGAGTCCGTGCGTCTTGCCCTGCGCATCGGTCTTCAGGCTTTCGGAACCGCCGCCTCCCAGAGAATCGTGCAGAATGAAATTCAGTGCCTTCAAATTGGGCAGCTCGTAGCGATCCACCGATCCGCGGCAAATCTCTTTGAAATGCGCTTTCACGCGCTCCGGGGTCAGCACCTCGCGCAGAAACGCATAGCCCCGTTCGTCATAGGCCACGATGCCCACATTGCTGGCATCGCCCTTATCGCCGCTGCGGGCGTATGCGATATCCCACAATCGAATCGTCTTCATAGGAATCTCATGATTTTTCGTTAATGTGTTTATCCAGAGGATGAATGGAATCCAGACCTTGCGGTTGCGGAATGACCCAGCGAATCGGCTGGATGGTGCCATCCTTGCGCACGGTCCGTTCCACGTATTTGCATTTCAGCACCGAATGCTCGATCCAGATGTCATCTTCAATGATGCATCCAAAAATATACGACGTGCCTTTGATCAAAACGTTGTTTCCGATGCGGGTCGGATACTCGTCTGAGCCGGTCATGTTCACACTGGACTCGATGCGACAATTTTCACCGATGGTGAGATTGCCTTTGATGATATCGCCTTTGAGAATTTCGCTGCGCGCGCCGATGCGTAACGTCTGGTGCGGATACGTGCTCAAATGCACGCCTTCGTGAATGACCACATGATCGCCCAGCACTATGTTGCCGTCCAGATTGGCGTGATTCTTGATGATGACGCCCTTGTTCAAACGCACATTCGGGCCGATGTACACGCCCTTGCCGATGGCGATATCCAATGGCCCTTCTTTTTCATCCATTTCCAGAATCTGGTCGATCACCTCGTCGGCAATGAAGAAGTCATCGCGGTCTACAATAGTGATGATGTCTTTGAGCTTCTCGTATGCCGCGTGCCGGGCGATGATTTCCATCTCTTTGAGCACGCTTTTCACATTGAAGCCCAGCACCGAATGCTCGTCCTGAGTAACCGCAGCGCGCACCGTGAGGCCGCTGCGGTTGAAAATGGCGATCAGGTCGGTGATGTACAGCTCACCCTGCACGTTGTCTTCGCGCAACGAGTTGATGTGCTCGTGCAGCGGTCGCGCGCGAAACGCATACACGCCGGTGTTGAATTCGCGAATGTTCAGCAATTCTTCCCGGCTGAAGGCATATTTCCGGCCGTTGTATGTGGTGATGTAGGGCTCGTCGTCGTTCAGCGATAGAATATCCTTGTGCTCTTTGATTTCGATCACCTTGCCTGCATCATCACCGGCGGGCCGGCCATCCACATCGGTTTCCGGCACGCGCACGATGCGGCCGTAGTAATTGTACTCCGGATCGCCTTTATAGGTGCTGGTGAGCACCATCATGTCGCACGGCTTTTCGTTGAACGCTTCGGCGAATTCACGCACCACATCCGCGCTGAGCAGCCCGACATCACCGGGAAAGATGAAAACGGTGCCGTTGTAATCGTTCAGGCCAGCGGCGTCGAGCGCAATTTTGACCGCGTGGCCGGTTCCGCGTTGTTCAGACTGATACACAAACACCCGGTGCTTTTCTTTGCCACTGGCGGTGGCCACTTCCACGGCCTTGATGCCGACCACGATGACCTGATTGGGCGTGTTCAGCCCCTTTCTGGCGGCGGTGGCCACGCGCAGCACCGTGGGCACGCCCCACACCTTGTGCAGCATTTTCGGGGTTTCGGATTTAATCCGCTTGCCGTGACCGGCTGCCAGAATAATCGCCACCCGGTCATCGTTCAGATTAAGCCGATCCGATAGCTCCTGCAAATGGGATTGAATCTCCCGTACGTTTTCCTCCATAGGCATCCCCTTTGGTTCGCTGTCATGCACGTTGCCTGATCATGTTTATAAATTCCCCTGATTGACGCAATTTCGTTTCTTTCGAAGAAATCGATCACATTCTCATTTATCAAATCTGCTTCAAAACTCCTGCACCTGCACGACCGGCTCGATATACTGCTTTTTCAGCAGTGCTGGCCAGTAGCTTATAATTTCCGTGGCTTTGGGACGGCCGCCTGCAAAGCCGGTCACCCCCGGCGGCCCGCTGGTGACCAGCGGCACGATCTCCATACCGAAGCGGTTCACCTTCTCCCGGTCCGCATCCTTCACGCCGATGCGCAGCACGATTTCGGCCGGGTCCTCCGGCGGCGCTGCGATGCCGGCGTGGCACACATTGGTGCCCAGAAATTCCACCAGTTTGTTGTCTTCGTCGAACGTCACGCCGTCGTATTCCAGCCGTTTCCAGATGATGTCCGCGCACAGTTTGGCCTTTTCCAGCGCATCTGGCCCGGCGATGGTCAACTGCCCCACGGTTTTGTAACCACTCAAGTAGCTGATCGACACCTTCAAAAATTCCGTGGGCGGTGCGCCCTGAATGCCGCTCACCCGCACGCGATCGCGGCCTTCTTGACGCAACTGAATGGTAGTAAAATCCACCACCGTATCCGGCGTGATGTAATTTTTCGGATCGCCCATTTCGTACACCAGTTGCGACGCCACCGTTTGCACGCTCACCTTGCCGCCGGTGCCTTCGTGTTTAGTCACCACAAACTCGCCGTTACGGTACACCTCCAGCACCGGATAGCCGATAAGCGCGAAATTGTCGATTTCGCGCCAGTTGGTGTAGTTGGCGCCGGTGCATTGCGCGCCGCATTCCACGATGTGGCCGGCCACCGTGCCCGCCGCCAGCAGATTGTAATCCTGCGGCGACCAGCCGAATTCATGAATCATGGGCCCGAGCACCAGCGCCGGATCGGTGACGCGGCCGCAGATCACGATATCCGCACCCTGATCGAGCGCCTCGGCAATGGGAAATGCGCCGAGATAGGCGTTGGCTGCGGTAATGCGATCCCGGATCGAGGCCAGCGGCTGTCCGGTATCCATGTTTTTCAGCGCTTCTCCGGCATCGAGGAGCTCGTCGATCCGGTGGTAGATGTCATCGCCGGTCACGGTGGCGACCTTCACGCCGGACAATCCAAGCTGACGGATGACCTCGCCGGTGGCTTCGAGGCAGGCTTCGGCGTTGACGCCCGCGGCGCTGGAAATGATCTTCACGCCTTTTTCCATGGCCTCCGGCAAAATGCGCTCGAGAATCTTGATAAAATCGGTGGCGTACCCGGCCTTTGGATTGCGGCTTTTGAGCTTCTGCATGATGCTCATGGTCACTTCCGCCAGGTAATCCATGGTCAAATAGTGCAACGGGCCCTCGCGCAACAGCCGCACCGGCCCGAGGATCGAATCTCCCCAGAAGCCCTGCCCATTGGCAATCAGTATCGGTTCACGCTTGTCGGTCATCGTTTTTCCCAAGGTTCAAATTCATCGATTTACATCCGCATCACGCCGGTGACGTACGGCGGGATGTGCGGATTGTGCGCTGCCATTTCCAATCCATTGATCAGCTCGTCGCGCGTCTGGCGCGGATCGAGGATTTCATCCACCATCATGCGTGCAGCGGTGTAATACGGCGAGGCTTCGAATTCATACTTCTCGATGATCGTCTGCCGCATTTTCTGTCGTTCTTCCTCGCTGAGGTCCTTTTTGGTCAGCAAGATCGTATCCGCGGCGATGCCGCCATCCATGACCGCCAGTTTGGCCGTCGGCCAGGAGAAAATCAGCCGCGGATCGTACGCCTTGCCGCACATGGCATAATTTCCGGCGCCAAAACTGTTGCGAATCACCACGGAAAATTTTGGCACCACGGAGTTCGCCTGCGCATTCACAAATTGCGAGCCATCCTGAATGATGCCGCCGGTTTCGGCCATTTTGCCCACCATAAAGCCGGTGACATCGTGCAAAAAAATCAGCGGGATTTTCCGCTCATTGCACAGCATGATGAAGTGCGTAGCCTTGTTGGCGGAATCGCTGTAAATCACATTGCCCATCTGGATTTGTGGCGGTTGCGGCCGTCCGAGGTGATCCGGCGGCATGTGTTTTTTTACCGCCTTGCCCTGGTTGGCCACGATGCCCACGGCAAATCCCCCGATGCGCGCAAACGCCGTGACAATGGTCATGCCATATTCCGGCTTGAATTCCTGAAATTTGCTGCCATCCACTATGCGCGCAATGATTTCCCGCACGTCGTAGGTGCCGCTCATATCGGCTGGCAAAATGCCCAGCAGCTCGTCGGGATCGTAATACGGCTCTTCCGATTCGGCGCGATCGAATGGCGACGGCGGTGGCGGGCCGAGGTTGGCCATCTGATCCCGAATCCACTCGAATGCTTCATCTTCGGTGTCGAAGCGGTAATCGGCGACGCCACTGACCTGATTGTGCATGGTGGCGCCACCGAGGGTCTCGAGGTCCACATCCTGTCCCAGCGCGGCGCGCACCAGAAACGGACCGGCCAGAAACATGCTGGAATGCTTGGTAATCATCGCCAGCTCGCTGGACATGCCCGGTAGGTAGGCGCCGCCGGCCACACAGAAGCCGAACACGCAGGAAATCTGCGGAATGCCCATGGCGGCCATTTTGGCGTTGTTGCGGAAAATCCGACCGAAATGATCGCGATCCGGGAAAATTTCGGCCTGGCGCTCGAGATTTACGCCGGCTGAATCGACCATGTACACGATCGGCAGCCGATTTTCCATGGCCAGCTCCTGGGCCCGCAGGTTCTTTTTGCAGGTGATCTCCACCCATGCGCCGGACTTCACCAGCGGATCGTTGGCCATGATCACGGCTTTTTTGCCGGAAATCGTGCCCACACCGACGATGGTACCGGCCGATGGATAGCCGCCGGGAATGTCGTGATACATATCGTAAGCGGCAAACGTGCCGATTTCGTGAAATGGGGTTCCCGGATCGATGACTTTCTGTATTTTTTCCCGCGCCGGATATTTGCCGCGCTTGCGCAGCTTTTCAACCGCTTCCGGCTTCGGGGTCACGGTCTCTTTGCGGCGAAGATTGAGCGTGCTCAATAAATCGAGCATGTAATTTCGGCGCTTGCGGTACTCTTCCGATTTCGTATCCAGCGTCGATTCGTATCGTTTCATAGATCTGTTCTCGTTTTACCGTATATCCTTGATGCGCAATTGCGTGTACACTCTTCCCTGCCACTCGTTTTCTTCGAGCAGATAGGCAATTTCAATATCCGTGCGGTTGCCGCGAATGCGGTGCAGCAACCCACCCAGATTGAAGCCAATGGCGTCGATCACCTTGCCGTTCTGGCAGGCTTTGAAGCGCAGGTGATTGCTGCCCACGATGGCCGGCGTGCCGACCACGCGGATGTTTTTGCTGTAGAACACCGGACGCATGTTTTGGGGGCCGTAGGGCGCCAACATTTTCAAAATTCGCATCAATTTGCCGTCGATTTGCTCGAAATCCAGCTCGCCTTCGATGGAAAGTTTCGGCGTGAGCAATTCGTCGGTCAGCACTCCATCGGCATATTCTTGCAGCCGTTCGCGCAGCCGTGCAATATTTTCACTGGCGATACTGAGCCCGGCGGCGTATTTGTGCCCGCCAAAGGCCAGCATCAAATCCGAGCAGGTTTTCAGCGCGTCATAAATATTAAAGCCCGGAATGCTGCGCGCTGAGCCCTTGCCGATGCCATCGTCGGTCGAAATCATGACGGTGGGGCGGTAATAGCGCTCCACCACCCGGCTGGCCACAATGCCAATGACCCCGGGATGCCAGCCTTCGGAGCTCAGCACCAGCACCGGATCCTTCTCTGGATCGAAATACGCCTCTACTTGCTCGATAGCTTCTTTAAAGGTCTCTTCGTCGATATTTCGCCGATTTCGGTTTTCCTTTTCGAGCAGTTCGGCAATGTTAAGAGCCTCCTGCTCATGATAGGTCGTCAGTAGCCGCACCGCCTGGCTCGCATCGCTCATGCGTCCCACGGCATTGATACGCGGCGCCAGGATGAAAATGATCTGCCCGGTACCGATGGCTTTGCCTTCCAGACCGGTCTTTTTCAGTAGCGCGCGCAGACCGATGTTCTGCGTGCGTTGCAGCATCTCCAGGCCTTCTCGCACCAGAATGCGGTTTTCGTCCACCAGCGGCACAATATCGGCGGCGCTGCCGATGGCCACCAGATCGAGCAATTGAAACAATGCATTTTCCGGGTGGGAAAACCGCTGCGCTAACGCCTGCGCCAGCTTGAATGCCACGCCGACACCGGCCAGTTCTTTGAACGGATAGGGGCAATCGGCGCGTTTAGGATTGAGGATGGCATGGGCTTCGGGCAGCGCCTTGCCGGGCTGGTGATGATCGCAGACGATCACATCCATGCCCAGTTTGCGGGCCAGCGCCACTTCCTCGATGGCGGTGATGCCGCAATCCACGGCGATGATGAGGTCCACCCCCTTGCCGTGAATGGCCTCGATGGCCTCTTTGCTGAGGCCATAGCCTTCCCGGATGCGGTGCGGAATATAGAAATCGACCTCGATTCCGAGTTGACGGAAAAACAGGATCATCATCGCCGTGGCCGTCGCGCCATCGACATCGTAATCGCCGTACACCAAGATGCGTTGCTTTTGTTCGA
>JAUZRQ010000096.1 GCA_030950365.1 Candidatus Zhuqueibacterota bacterium
CGAAATACACGAAGATGGGTTGCTGGCGCACGACTACGCGGTAGGGATATGGCCGCACGTACAGGTTGTTTTTGATAAAGCCTTTTTCTTTGTCTTCAGGCGAAGCCGGGCGCACGATGGAGGCCAGCTCGATGTCGCTCATACTCAACCGGTCTTGCGGAAACTCCGGCACCGCCACCAGCATCTGCATCATCCCGCGCTGGTTGGTCTGCGGGCTCTGGATATCCAGCGCTACGCGGTAGGTGTCGGGCTCAAGGAAGAAAGTGAGCTGGCCGAGGTAGTCTTTTTGCGCAAACACTGCAGAAAGGTCCAAAAAGAGGCTGTCTTCTTTTTGCAAAAGTAAGTCATTTGACTTGTTATAAACGGCGAAAGCCAGCAGAACCTTCGCCGGGCGTTTGGCATCGAAAAGCATTTTGGAATTCAATTTTTTCAGCAATAATGCATAATAAAGCTCGAGCCGGGTGGTGGCCATCGATGATTTTGAAGATTCATTGCCAGAATAAAATTTTGTTTCAAACACATTGGCAGGCCTTTCTGGTCTTTTGCGCTGCATAAAGACTGCATCGGCTGTCACGAAGGCCAGAGGCTTCTTCTTCAATCGAAAGTTGCTGACTTGTTGAGGAAGCTCTACTTTCAATTGCTCATTTTTTTCTATGTATTCGTATCGAATGATATCATCAGCAGACTGGCCTTGAGCGATATTATTCAACTTATTTAATAAGCTAACCGCTACAATTTGATATCTAATCCCTAAGTCCTGACGCTCTAAAAATAATTCTGTCCACTGTCTAAGCTGATGAGTTGCATCATTAGGAGGAGCTACAATGGCCTTTCTTAAATCATCTACGAGATAATACAGTCCACCGTATTCAATAAAGTCAAAACTAACATCTTTTAGACGATGATAAATCCATGACTCATTGCCTCGAGTGAATTCTCCCATGTTAGAATAATACGTGTCATCTGGCTCTCCATAGCGCACATAAATCATGCCACGGTCATCGTAACCCCGTGGTTGCGGTGAGCGATAGCGCGTACGAGCAATGTGCAAGCGCTGATAATGTTCAATCAGCCGTTCATTGGCCAGGGTGGCAGGAGTGGGATCAACTTTCCGCCAAAACCTAATTATCCAGTTGCATTGATCTCTTTTATTTAGCTTTAACAGCGATTTTCTTTCATTAACGCTTAAAATATCATAAATGTCTTGAATAAATAACTTTATTAATGAATCGGAATTACAATCTTTTAACATTTGATATAGAAATTCTGTAGCAACTCTCGGATGTTCAGTTAGTGCCAATTTACAGAATTTTTGATAATTCGAGGTATTCCATGCATAATTAAAAATTACAAATTCTATATATTTTTCTTTAATAAAAAATTGTCCATAAATAGGCAAGGCTATACATCTTTGAGTAGGACCAGAATAGGCGAGGAGAAAATAACAAAAGAAAATTTTTATGAGATAATATTTCTTTGATAGCATTTTTTAAATTGATAATATAATAGTCATTCCCCACAAATTTATATAGTCTCTAATGGTTTTAAGCAAAATAAATCTTGATAGTTGGATTCAGCTTTTTCTTCGATGTAAATATAAATGAAAAAATTTGTGGGGATGGCCTATCTCATAGCAATAAGCTAATTATTCTTAGATTTGTACAAAAATAGATTTTAGCCACACTCTAGGCCATATAGATCGCAAACGCATGATGGCTCCCAGTAAGGGTTGCAAACTACTCGGCAACGAGTATTCCCATATCCAACATATTCGCAAGAAATATACGGCCCAAAATAAACACAACTCTGGCACGCCTGCCTTTCCGCAAACCCATTTTTGACCATGGATGGTAGGCCTAACAAAGATAAAGCAATGAAGGAAATCAACACAAGCAAAAATACTTTGAACCGCCTGGATTTGAACTTTTCCATGACGCAATCCTCCATTTTAATTGGTTAAATAGATTTTAGCTTTAAAGAGAAGACAACAATTCGAACGGCGCCCTCCGAAGTTTGCTTCAGGCCATAAATCCTTCCGCTGGCATCCATGAAGCTGGCCCAAATTCTCTCGTTAATAAGAAGCCTTGATAACAAATTTCCATTCAGATCAAAAATGTCCATCATGCTTTGCCGGGCCTTGCTCACAAATCCCGGTATGAAAATCCAATTGATGATTTTATCATGCCATGTTCCAATAAGCGTGCTTTCAGCAGGCGGAATATGGCGATAATGATTCTTACCCAATATTTTGTACTGCGCAGGTTTAATGATGCTTTTGTATGTATAAATTGCTTGTTTCAGTTTTCCGTCAATGCTAAATATCAATATTTCATAAGGATTTGCCCGGGAGAAGTATAAAAGGCTGTCGGCTATAAACAGGGCTCCTGGCGAAACTTTCCGCATAATGGAAAATTCAATGTACCGCATTTGGTGAGGATAATGCACAGGCTCTGCAAAAGATGAAACAAGGGTCCCGTGGTCATCATATTTGTGAATCACCTTGTTATTGCTTCGTTTATAATAGCTGAAATAAAAATAACCATTGCTATCCATCGAAAAGGCATAAGGAACAATATCCAGGTTTATTTGAATGGAGCCAACGAAGTCGCCCCGGCGATTAAATTGGCTCACTCGTTGAGTGCCATAATCATAAACATAAATTAGCTGCGAATTCTTGTCATAAAAATAAACAATATTCTTGCCGGCAAACTCACCCGGCCCCGAGCCCTTTCCACCGAAACCAAGCAAGAATTTTCCGTGTTTATCATATTTTCGGATAACGCCTTCTGATGTTTCGGCGACATAAATATTGCCGTCATTGTCAGCAATTACCGGTCCCGGGCGGTAAAAGCGATAATTCGGATCCTCATCTTTTCCACCAATTTCAAGTTCTTTCACAAGTTCCACTTTTTTCTCGCCGGTTCGATCCCACAGGCCCGGTTCTTTATTCACAATGATCCTGGCTTTGGGATAGGCTTTCTTTGTGATTTTGGCCAATTCTCCGGCTTTGTACACATACGAGGCGGTTTCAAGATCTCGAACTTTTTTCTTGAGAAAAAAGTTTTGCAAAAGCAATCCCGCAAAAGCAAGCAATAGGAATACTGAAAGAATCGAAATAATTTTCGAAGACAGGCTTGGATTTTGCATTTTATCCCGGCGTTTTTGCATTATAAATTCTGCAAAAGGCTTTTTACTTTTTGCAAAGCTTTTTCAGGCGCTTCACCTGGGTTTCGATAATAGACAATCTTGCCCTCCTTGTTTACAAGCACATACAGCGGCACATGCTTGATTTTGTATCGATAAAAGATGCGTTTTGAAGGATCCGGCACGGTCGGAAAATCCAATTGATGGTTTTCAATGAAAGTGCGTACTTCACCAGGTTCATTCGCCGAAATAGCAACAATTTGAACCGGCTTTTGAGCAAAGGCTACCGCCAATTTTTTCCATTCAGGAACACTGCGTTCACAGATGCCACATTGAGTATCAAAGAAAATCAAAAGCGTGTTGGCCCCACCAAGCTGGATATCTTTGCCGTTTAAATCCTTTGCTTTGAACAGATAGGCCTTTTCACCAACAACGGGAATTTTCTCATATTCGATCATTTCATTCAACCGACGATTTTGAAAGGCCAACTGCATAATGCCATAAGCCAGAACAAGAATAAGAATCAAAAGCAATATATTATTGTATAGCAGCTTTTTCATGCGCCACCTCTTTTCCCGCCAATAACCATAGCACCATACTCAAAAAAATGCCATTTCGAATGATGAGCCATCCACCACCGCCCGATTGGATGGCTTTGCCGAAACAGCCGCATTCGGCCTCAATGCCTGTCATGGCCAGATAAACACTAAAACCCAAAAATCCTGAAAACAAACCGAGCGCAAACCAGGCGCCAAGCCTGGCGTATCTCCTGATGAACATCATGACCGCGACGCCTATCTCAGAAAGCGGAAGAATGAAGAGAACGACCTTAATTTGCCATTTTGAAAGGCCGACCAGGGAAAGGATCTCAATGGTAGGTCCGGGATCATATATTTTGGTTATACCAGCAAAAAGCAAAAGAAATGCTAAAAACCAACGCACCATTTGACTGGCAAGATGAGTGTGCTTAAGCAAAGGTTCAGCAGCGGAATTCTTGCAGGCCAGGAATGCAGAAAGCCTTAAAAATGATGGTCTTATCAAATGCCTGAAGTGAGGCTTTTTCTTATAGGCAAAGACTTTTAGAAATCTCCTCATTAAAAGGCGTCCCCACTTCTCTGCTGTTGGGCTTATTCATCCTCTTTCCGCCGCAGCAGCCGCCCAGAGATGAAACCTGCTTAAATATAAAAAATTCCCCCCCACCGTTTGTCAAGAAAAATTTTGTGAAATTTTGTTTTTTTCTTGAGATTATTTTACTCGCGTATGCATTTTAATCAGAATTTTACACTGCAATTGTTTTATAATCAAATCGTTAGCCTTGTTCTAGAACACGTTTAAGACGCAAGGCAACCCGTCATCGCGAGCGAATCCGCCAATTGGCGGATGGCGATCTCCTTGCTTGAAAGATGGAGATTGCGTCCTCTCCGCCGGCTGGCGGATCCTCGCAATGACGAATTGCCAGATAGTAAGCCCTGAAAAAGCGGATTTAAG
>JAUZRQ010000097.1 GCA_030950365.1 Candidatus Zhuqueibacterota bacterium
GTTCCAATGAAATATTGCGCGGCATCGATGAGGCCAGCGCGTACGCGACCGAATCGATTTCAAAACCGGCAAAATCCAGCAGCGCGACCGTTTCGCTGCGGTTGTTCAGCGCCGGAAATGGCGCGGCGCTCCACACCGGACTGCCCTCCGGAATGGCGTACGCCAGCCGCACCGACGGATCGGCGGCGATCACGGCATAGCCACCGGGCGGCACCGTTTCCCCCGCCGCGACAGCCACGACGGCGGTCCGGCCGCTGGCATCGCGGACGCGCCAGCCAGCCGGCGAAACGGCCAGCGGGCCCGGGTTATACAGCTCGATCCACTCTGGCGCGCCGGGCTCCGGATTGAACATGATTTCATTGATCACCAGCGCCTGCTTCGGCCAGCCGATGGTCATGCTCAGGGTATCGCGGTTGTTTTCCAGCCTTTCGTCATCCTGAAGCCACACCTCGGCCCGGAGTTCATGCATACCGGCCCGGGAAGGGGTCCATTCAAAGACCACGGTCAGGGATTCGCCGGGGGCCAGCGCCGGAAGGTGTCCCTGCCCGAGCCAATCCGAGTCGCCGGCAACGACCTGATAATTCAACGCATGCACCGTAAGGATACCATTATTGTGAAGGATCACGGTCAGCGGCACCGGCTCGCCTATGCGCCGGCGCAGGCCGGTGAGCAAGGGATCGAAGGCGATGGCTGCATCCCATTGCAGCGGCGAAACCGAATTTTTGCGTCCCGGCGTTCCGTGCAGCACACGGCTATCGGCCCAGTTGGCGGGCGTATCGCCCCCATCGATGCGGATTTTTTCATCGGAGTGTCCCGGCGCATTGCCGACGGTGTAAGTGTAGGCGGCCACCGTGTCGCCGGCGGCATCCATCAGCAGCACGGTTTCCGGCCGCGAATTGGACAGGCCACCAGAGCCAAACGTTTTGCTGTCGATGGTCAGCAGCAGCGCGTCGGCGGGGATCAGGTCATCGTAGGTGTTGGAGTCGGTCAAATAATCGGGATCGAGAATGACGGCAAATTGGCCAGGATACAAATGCCAGACACTGTCCGGAAACACCAGCGGCTCCTGCAGCGCCTGATCGCCCACGCGCCAGCCGCGTAAATCCACTGTATCGGACTCGCTGGCATTGTAAACCTCGATGAATTCATCGGTGTTTTCCGGGCCAATGGGATTGAACATCACCTCGGTGAATCGTATCTGGGCAGCAGTAGTGTGGAACCAGCCCAGTAGCAAAATCGCAGTCAGCCAGTGCGTTCGCATGCTTTCCCCCTGGCTGCTAAGAATTCACAATTCTGGATGCTGCAAGCGCGGTGGGAAGCGCTGTTTTATGTTTATGGATAAAAACCGCGGTGGCAACTCCCGGAATTTTTGCAGCAAATCCACACAAAATAACCCGTTGTGAGATTCCGGCATTTCAGCGGCTCACCACTCTGGCAGGGCTTCCGTCCCTGCCAGAGTCAGGAATGCCGCACTCTTTGCAGCCCAATACAGTTCCATTCCATCTTTCATTCGCCTGACGGCACAAAACGCTGCATGGCGGAGGCCGTCTGGCGGATATACGAACGATGCAGGCGCACGCGGCGGTATTCGCCCTTCAGCCATAGCTCAATTTGATCATCATAATGCGGCGAAAACGGCTGGCCGGATTGTCCGCCCGGCAATACGCGGTACCCCGCATCCGGCTCCGCCAGGTCCACAATCTGCCGAACCGACGCGCCTACCTTCACCGCGAACGGCTCCTGGAATGAATATTCCGCCTTGGGGACTGTGCTGGCCGAACCCGGCATGGGAAACGGTCCGCGGTTGAACACCCGATCCAGCGGCGACGCCTGCCCCAGCACATGCTGCAGCGTCAGCGTATGCAGCCGGCCCCATTCCCAGAAGCCGGGCCCGTCGCCGTAGTGCTCGCGCAAATAGGCCAGCGTCTGCCGGAAACCAGCCAGCACCACGTCATCGCGCGACTCCCGTTGCTCTGTGGTATCGTTATCCCACCAACGAGACTCCGGATGCCGCACCAGATATTCTATCGCTCGAATCGGGAAATTGGACCAGAAACGGAACTCGTTAAAGAGCGTATCTCCCAGCTCATCCTTCAGCGTGGCTTCCAGCAAGGTTACGAACCATACATGGTACACGCTGGCGGCCGCGCTTTCTCTGGTTTCGGCGAAATCCCACTCTTGCAGCAGTTTTACTGTTTTGAGCTCATCCTCGCTCAGTGAGGCATTAGCGACGATATCGAGTAGCAGCGGAAAGGTCTTGCGCGCCTGCTCTGAAACGGGGTCGAGCTGGATGCGCATGAAATCCTCAGGCGACAGTCGCTCCTTTTCTTCCAGTAGCGCCGTAATGCGCCGGATGCGACTATCCGGCTCCCAGCCATTGCCGAGGTAATAAGGGAAGTCGCGCTGCATGAGGTTATTGGCCGTGGCGATATAGCCGCGAGGCGGATTTTTCGCATGCGGCATGCGCTCAAACGGAATCATGCCCAGCCAGTCGCCTTCGCGCTGCCAGCCACGGTACACCGCAAAGCCGCCGCCATCCCGGCGGATGGGCACCGCACCGGCCGCGTAATAGCCAATGGTGCCCGCGGTATCCGCATAAATGATGTTCTGGCACGGCGTGCGAAACGTGCGCAGGGCATCCACAAAGGATTCCCAGGAATTGGCGCGGTTCAGCTTCATGAAAGCGGCCGTCTCATCGCTGACCTCATACCCCGTCCAGCGAAAGGCCAGCGCCAGACTGTCCGATGGCCATGCGGGATGCACATCGGACACAATCGGGCCGTGACGGGTGATGCGCACGGTTATCGGCACCGGATCATCGCGGTCTTTGCTGTAAATCCACTCCTGCACCACCTGCATTTTCTGCCACTGGCGGCCGTCCCAGTACAGAGTGCTGTCCCGCGGATGAAGGCGCTCAATGTAAAAATCGGCGTCATCCACCATCCCGTTGGTGAGGCCCCAGGCCATGGCGCGGTTCTGTCCGATGACGATCCCGGGCACCAGTGGCAGCGCCACCCCGGCCACATCCACTGTATTGCTCACCAGATGCATTTCATACCACACCGACGGCAGGCTCAGCCCCAGGTGCGGATCGTTGGCCAGGATCGGCTTGCCGCTGGTGCTTTTGGCCCCGCTGACCACCCAACTGTTGCTGGCCCCAATAAACGGCGGCCATCCCGCCGCACGCAGCGCGCGGTGAAACTGCCCGTGCACGGCCGCAAAAGCATCCGGCAGCCAGGAGGTCGCGCCAGCGAGGATGGTCGGCGCATCGGATTCATAACCGGGGAACAGCTCGCGGGCGCGCCGGACTCCAAGCCGCGCCGCCACCTGCGAATACACAAGCTCACTGTGCCAGGCAAAACTCAATTGAAAGCCCATGAAACGCAAAAACGCGATGGAATCGGTGATATCCCACGGCTCGGGCCGGAAGTCGAGGATCGAAAACTCCACCGGCAGGCGGTCGCGATAGTCGTCGAGATAGGCATTTACGCCGCGGGTAAACATGGTTAGAGCCAGCCGCGATTCCGGTGCCAGCCCGGCTGCGATACGCTCGGCCGCACGGTAAAAGCCCAGTGTGCGGAAAAACCGATCTTCCTTCAACAACTGGTCTCCAAAGATCTCACTCAATTGGCCGCCCACCAGCCTCCGGAAAAACTCCATCTGCCACATGCGATCCCGGGCGCATAAATACCCTACCACCCGATAAAGGTCGCTATCGTTTTCGGCATATACATGAGGCACGCCATAGTCATCATAATACACCCGCACCGGCTGATTGAGGCCGGAGATGACCACAGGCTGGCTGAAATCCGGCAACGAACGTGTCACCAGCCGGTAGCCAAGATAACCGACAATGCTGGCGATAATAACCAAAAAGGCCGCAACGGCAATGATCCACTTGATCGCTCTGGACATGCTCCCTCCGAAATTGATTTACCTGATCGCTCGCGGTTTATTTTCATTTCGGGTTTGCGTTTTGGGTGATGCAGGTACTCACAGAAACGGAACGCCTGCGGTATTGCTGAGAAGGCTATCTGGCGTACAAAGAAACCCATGCGGTAAGGATACAATCATGGGGAGAAAAAAGCAAGCAAAGACATCGCAACGGATGGAAAGGGAGATGCGCTTTTCTTCCATGCGCTTAAACCGGCTGAAAAATTTCAGCTCCTTTCTCTTTTGGCAAAAAAAAGACGACCTGCGGGTCGCCTTTATCATCTTTAAAATGCGCAAAACGAATGGGCTCACTGCTTCTTTTTTTTCTGCCGGCGTTTTTCTTTGCTGCTCTGCGAAGCCGTGGTGTCACGGCGTCCGCTCCGCTTTTGCGAATCACCGATGCCGGCCGCTTGCGAGCTGCTGTCGCTGCTCTGTCCGCCGGCTCGTTTTGCGGTACTCGGCGCGCCTGCCGCCCCGGCCGAACCGGACACGGCGCTCTGTCCCGCCGGTGCATCGCCACGGCGACCGCGTCGGCCGAATTGTCGCGGACGTGGTAGGGTGGTGTCTCGCTGAGTGATGGCCCCGCCGTAATAATATGGCTCGGCCCACCAGGGCGTGTCGTAATAGAACAGCCACGCCCGGCTTCGGCCCTCATAATAGGCCCCGTAAGGCAGCGTCGGGTTGTAATATTCATGCGGCCGGTCATGGCATTGCAGACAGTCGTCGCTGGGCATCACCTCGGTGGCATGCCCTTCCGAATACAACGCCGACTGTTCGTTTTGAACTCGAGGATGCTTTAGTAGGGTATAGCAACCAGCCAGCGCCAACAGGCCAGTTGCAAAGAAGGCCATCCTCAGTATTTGATTCATAAAATATCCTCTTAGAAAAATTCAAAATAGGTCAATTTGACGGCACGTCGAAAACGTTCATATTTATTTCGTAACAGGTCAATCAGGTACACTTCGAAATATACCACATTTTTGATGTTGTAGCGCAAACCAAGATTCAAATAGCCCTTGCCCGAGCCGAGCGAATTGTCCGCATTGTCATTGAGGGCAAAATCGTATTCGCCCAGCACCGAAAGTTCCGGTGTGATGCCCAGATCGGCGCCGGTGAACAGATTGATGCTGCGATCGCCATCCGCGGTTTCCAGCGAATAGTTGGTGCCGACATGAAAACTCAGCCGGGTCATCACATCGTAATTCTTGCTGGCAACGATGAAAAATCCAGTGGATTTACGCTCGAAGCGCCCGGCTTCGTCGTTGTACGCACCGTGGCCCTGTGAATCGAACCCGACCGCCAACGCGGGCATGGTGAACGTCTCGGTGAGCAGCCGGTAGCGAAAATTGGCGCCGGCAAACGGTTGCCAGACAATGTCGCCCTCGCCAATGATATTAATGCCACCGAACGACACGCCAAACATGAGACGGTCGTTCATGCCAACATCGATGCTGGTGAGGGCTCCGCCTTGAGGAAATACCCGCATAGTCACATCAAATGAGGCTCGCGGTAAGGAATAGGCAATGGGATAATCAATAATATAGCGTGGCAACACATTCACACCCTGGGCCAACAACGCGGATGGGACCAGCCCGATCAACAACGTAAGCCAAAATTTTTTCATCGGCTTCCTCAAATGCTTCTTTCATCCTGTTTTTTGCAAATTTAAGACGAATCTCAGCTAATGTCAAGAAAAAACAATTCGTTACAAAATGGTGATGACAATGATTCAGCATGTGCCGCTATTTATCATTCCGGCCGGGGCGTTCCGGCTGGGAACATCAACGCAACCATTGCCAGAAATCAAGCCATGAAAACGGTCGCAGAGACGCCGGGCGCGTAGAAAACGATGGCTCACATCAAACCTCGGTAGGCGCCGCCATCCACCGGGATGGTGGTACCGGTGATGTAGCTGGCGCGCTCAGAACACAGAAAAGCGATCAGCGCCGCCAGTTCCGCCGGCTCGCCCATGCGCTTCATGGGGATGTTGCCGATCACCTGTTTTTCGGCCTCCCCGAAGGCGATCCCCTGACGTTTGGCCCGTTCGGTGAGCAGTTCCTCCACGCGTTCGGTGCGCGTCCATCCGGGACACACATTATTGATGGTGATCCCATAAGGCGCCAGGTCATCGGCCAATGTTTTTGCCATGCCCACCAATCCCGGCCGGAACGTGTTGGAGAGCAGCAGGCCCGGGATGGGCTGTTTGACTGAGATGCTCAAGATATTCACGATCCGGCCCCACTCCTGCTCTTTCATGTGTGGCAGAACGTGCCGGATCATGCGCACGGTGCTCATCATGGTCAGCCGGTAAGCGCGCTCCCACGGCTCTTCATCGTCGTCAAAATCGGCAAAGTTGCCGGGAGGCGGGCCGCCGGCATTGGTAACCAGAATGTCCACCGTGCCGAATTTATCCACGGTTTTCTGCACCAAATTGCGGATATCGGGCTCATGCATGACATCGGCGACGATGGGCAGCACCACAGCGTTGGTTTCGTTGGTAATTTTCTCCGCCGCCTGCTCGATGTGGCTGGCCTTGCGGCTGCAGATCACCACATTGGCGCCTTCGCGGGCCAGCTCCAGCGCCGCGGCAAAGCCCAGCCCGCGGCTTGAGGCCGCCACAATTGCCGTCCGACCCAGGATACCCAGTTCCATGCTCCGATTCCTCCTCTCCCATTGTAAACGCTATTTCCCAGCTATTTGATCTCCGGCCCTTTCAGCCAGTCATACCCGATCATCGGGTCATCATGGGGAATGCGGCCTTCTTCGGCGGGATCGTAGGTGCGACTGGTCACGTAGATGAGATGGGTCACGCCGCCAAGCACCTTGCAGCCATGAGCCACGCCGGCGGGGATCTTCACCACCTTGGCGGGATAGTTGTCGCCCATGAACACTTCCTGCAGCTCTCCCCGAGTGGGAGAATCTTCGCGCAGGTCGTACATGGCTAGCTTCAAATTGCCCGAAACCACGTACCACCAGTCGATTTGCGTTTTATGCACGTGCCAGGCCTTGGCCACGCCCGGATACATCATGGAATGGCTCAATTGCGCAAATCCCTCTTTGAAAAATGAATCCGTGACACGGATGATTTCGCGAAAGAACCCACGCTCATCGGGGTAGGTCATCAGCTCCTTGATCTCCACGCCGTGGATCATAGCCTGTTCTCCTTTCATCTGCCGTTGTCGATCCTGTCCTTTCTGCAACGATGCAATGGCTAAAAATAATGGCTAAAGATAAAGAATAGCATCCATTCATTCAACCCATTTTCCCCGATTGCAGTGAAAAATCGGTGGTCAACAGGAATCACGAATACGTAATGGAGCTATCGGAGCGTTTTCTGATTTCTAAATGGCCCCCATTCAATGCGGCGTGGTTGAAAGGGGATTAGTGCCACCAGAAGTCGCAATTGGCTGGGGCTGATACAAATGCCAGTCATGGGCATCGCGTAATTTAAGCAGGCAATTTTTGTTCGAAGATAGCCCTTTGAGCTGTGCCGTTAGATACACCAGGCCTGGCAGCCGTTGATGGGCGGGAAGCCGACCAGCTATCCCCTTGAAATTACGCATTCGGCTTGCGCTAATCCCGAAAGATGCCAGGGGTCTGGAAACGATTTGACAGACGGCTGTTTGCATTTTTATTGGAGACATACATTAGCTCACTGGAACCGGCGGATGTCACAGCTGAAGCGAACGTGCGGCGACCACGGCGATGTAATACCAGTCGTCGAAGTTCGCCAGAATATCCACCAGCGCCTGCTCGGCATCCTCGCCAAACCAGCGCCGCACCTGCTCGCGCTGTCGCCGCGACATGAGGTTACCGTGCGTGTGCAGGTAAATCACGAATTGCACGAACGTATCGCTACTGCGGCGCGCCCGGAATCCGAACGCGGCCTGAATTTCATTCTGATAGCGCTTGAAATATTGGTGGAACGCCTCGGAGGCGATACGGTGAGCCGCGCGCAATCCTTCTTTGCGGTTTTTCCACAGGGTCGATGCTCGGATGGCATCCACCAGTTGCTGGCGCGGCCCGGATAGCCGTATGCCTTTTTCCGCGAATTTTTCCGCACGGTACAGCACCAGCCCGGCAGCGCCGCTGGCGACGATGAAATCCGCCAGATCGGCATAATCGGCCTCGGCCATGCGTGGCCGCGGCGTGGGTGGTTCGGGCAGACCCAGCCCGATGCCCGAATGCCGACGCTTCCAGTACAGCGTATCCAAGAGCTCGGTGCGGAATCGCAGGCCCGGGCCCGATGGTTCTTCAGCCGTCTGCGAGGGAGTCGCACCGGTCGCACCCGGCGCGGTGGTCACGTTGCTGTCGGACCGGCGAGGCTGCTTTACGGCAGGTTGGGGGGATTTGCCCTGCGGCTCCTCCACCACTTCTTCGAATTGATCGAAATTCAGGCGGAGATACTCGTCCACGGTCAAAAGCGTAATCCGGTAGCCGTCATCCAACTTGATCCATTCGATCTGACTGATGAGCACGCGATCGCCAAAACGAAAGGCATCATCGGCCCCGAGCGCCTCAAAACGAACCTCCTCATCGGTGATTTCGAGAATCCGGCATGGGATTTCGGTGCCGTCCAGAAGAACCAGACTTTCTCGCACCGTGCCGTATTCACGCGTCAGCGCGCAATTGAAATGGATGATGGCCAGAACGATTAGCAGCATCGGCCATAATAGCCGTCGGGTCATTGGTCGCATCGATGGATTCCCTCCCCAAAAGAACTGAAATTCCGCGAATCATTCCCGGCTGTACCGACCGGGCGATTCACTCCGGTGCCCATTCATTCCGTTTCGATCTCACCACACGCGACACCGGACGGTTGCAACAAACCATCATGGATGCACTTACACTGTCAAATTCATAAAAAAGCAGGCCGGATGGATCGATACCCCGGCCTGCACAGGGTCGTCTTTGCCTAAGATGCCTGTTTATTATATTATAAACGGAAGGACAGCGTCGCAAATACTTTGCTTTGCGTGATGCTCTCAGAGATGCGAGTCACGTAGTTGTTGAGTCCGGAATTGACCTCTTCCCACTTGCCGAGGACATAGGCCACATCCAGCTTCACCTGTTTGTCCAGCAGCAATCCGATACCAAGGCTGTAATAAATGCGGTCATCCCGATCGGTGGCCCATTTGAAGGGTAGCGGATCGCGGAAATAGCCGGCGCGGATTTGCGTGGCCGATCCGGGCAGCGTCAATTCCGCGCCGAAACGCAGCCGTTGCACCATCCGGTACCGCTCGACGATCTGGTCATTGGCCTCGGCCCGGGTCAATCCCTCGATGGGCGGTTCACTCTGATAGCGAATTTGCGTCCAGTCCACGAACTCGAGCTGGCCGGTAATCAGTAGCCCGGCCATGTTCACCGAACCGCCAACGGTAAATTTGAATGGAGAACGAATTTTGTATTCGAATTCGCCGTTATCTTCTGCGCGGTCCACCGAAAAATCATCAAACGTCGTTTCTTCGGTGGTGGCCCAGTTTTCATTCACGGTGAGGGTTACCGGCGTGGACATGGTCGCGGCCAGCCGCATATGAGTGTTGATGCGGTACAGGGCACCGAACGTGAAATTGACGCCGGTCACATCACTTTCAATCAAATCATCACGGCGGTACCGGTCGAACGTGTAAATATCGAGATTGTCTTCTTCTTTTTCGGTGAACTGGTAGGTATCTTTGCCGGTCCAGATATTGAGTCCCACACCGGCGGAGAGCCGCGGAGACAGGTCCACCGCGCCGGCAATGGTCCAGTTGTTCAGGCTACCCTCTTCGCGTTCGCGCCAGCCCTGCTGCACCGAATCTTCGGGCAGAGGATTGAACGTGCTAAACGCAAAATTGGCATCGTATTCTTTAATGCGATTGTAGCCGAAACTAAAGACCAGGCTACCCCGATAAGTGGGGACCGGATAGGCGAAGCCGATGGCTTTCAGACGAGTAATCGTGAACTGATCGTTGATCAACTGGCCGCTAAAGGAGGCATCGTTTTCACGCACCAGGTGCGTCATGCCACCGGAGACCTCGAACCGGCGAATGAGCGCCAGCGCGGCCGGATTCCAGTAGCTGGCGGCATAATCGTCACCGGCTGCCACATAGGCGCCGCCCAATCCAATGGCGCGTGCGCCAATGCCAAATTCCGTACCGTTTTTAAAGATATCCTCCTGTGCCGGGCCACTGCCAGCCATGGCCAACATCAACAGGGCGATCAGTGGCAAGCGAAATAACATGGTCCGAAACATCATTTTCCTCTCCACCTGGTTCGGATGAAGTCAAGATGCAGCGTATCTTATTATTTTGGCACGAGTATTATTTATTGCGCTTATATTTGTAAGTAGATCAAAAAAAGTTTATCTCAACTATTTGAAAAGAATAGCAAATGTTGCATTCACCCGTCATCGCGAGCGGCCGTCGTGCAGCCGCGTGGCGATCTCCATGTTTACTCCAAGGGCATTGCGTCGTTTCCGTCGGCTGGCGGATCCTCGCAATGACAAGTTAACTGCAGCATTTGGCTTAACACCGGGCTAAGTACACAAGCAACTTAGGTATTTTCAACCATTACATCCCAAAATGAATTGTTTGATTCGCACGCGCAGCAGCTTTCGCTTTTTTAAACTACCCTCCAGTTAGCGCGGCTTAATCCTATTTCCGTTTCCTCCGCGAGCTGCTGCCGGATGACTTGCTGCCGGAGGATTTGCTGCCGCTCGAGGACGAACCGCTGGACACCGTCGCTGCGGGCTTGCTGGTTTGCGAACGCGACGGGCGGTAATGGCGAGTGCGGCGCGTGGTCGATTTGCTGGTCGAATGCGAACGGGCACGGCTAACAGTAGCCCGTGATGTGCGCGTGCTTTTGGTTCTGCGCAACACACGGCGGGTTTTGGTAGCCTTGCTGGATTTGGAAATGGTCGTCGTACGAGTACTACGAACGAAGCGAGATTCGTCCTTCTTTTTACGGCGGACCACTTTGGTGCGACGGGTGGTATTTTCAGTGCGTGTGGTTTTGGCCCGGACCGTTTCCCGGCGAGTAATTTCACTCGGCGATTTGCGCGTACGGCGTCCCTTGGCAGCCGCATCGCTTATGCCACTCGTGCGGCTTCGGCCGACAGTCGTCCCCCGGCCAGCCACCGCACCTTTGGCCAGGTCAGGGGCATCGTTCACCGCGGTCCGCCGTCCCTGTCCGCGCCGGCCAAAGGGCCGCTTCTTCATTTCCTTGACGACCGTAGGCGGGTAATAATAGCCACCATACCACCATGGATTGCCATAATATCCGCCCCAATAGGAGCCGAAGTACACGCCGCTATAGTAATAACGCGAACGGTACCAGCCCCATGGCGTGCCGCACCAGGCAAACGGATCCGGGCACGGGAAGACAAAACCAAAACCGACGTAAAGCCCCGAATACCATGGCCGGTAATAATGACGCACATGCCAGAAAGGATCCAGGAACGGGTCATAAAACGGATCGTACCAGAACGCATCCCAGAAGATGGGATCCCAGCCATAATAGCGATAATAAACCGGGTAACCACCATAGATGTAGATGTTGGTGACATCCACATCTTCGTCTTCTTCTTCGTAAATCACTTCGGGCTCGTCCGGAGCGCGCTCTTCTTCCACGACGACCACGCGCTCCTCATCCTGCACGGGCGGCGCAAGCTGTGTATAACAGCCGGTGATAAACAGCATCAGGGCGGCCAAAATGCCCACGATCGTCAAACTCGTTCGCCCTTTCATCATGTCAACTCCCGGGGAATGTTTCAAATCTTTTGTTTTGCCTATATCATTATAAAACCCAATGGGCAAATGGTTCCTGACTTCCTCAACTGCAAAGCATGTGCCAGCCGCGTTTCGGGCCTGAATCCAGCCATCCCTATTAAAATCGGAATGCATCCAATTTTATAAATACCGTATTTCCAATACGTTGCTGAAAACTTAACATATTTGCAATCCCCCGGCAAGTTCTTTTTTCGCAAAACGCGAGAAAAAGTTGCTAACAAAGTTAGCAGATTAGGCATGGGTATATGCATCCGGAAGCCGGGGCTGCCTCCCCTCCTGTATTAAAACGTCATCAACCCACCGATCCAATACCGTTTCCGACGGTGTTTGCCAGATTTGGCGATGATGAAACGATATTTCATACAGAGCCACCAAGAAAAGGCATGGCTGGAAACCATACCGACTATGTGGCTATTTATCCTTCCGGTTTTCATCGGCGCCCAGAAGGGATCGCAGAAATGCCAGCATCTCATCTCCGTATTGTTCCCTGGCAGGATGAAGTGAAATTCGAAATGGCGGGCGAGGCTAAATACCGTGGGTGAGAAATAACTTCAAAAAAATCGCAATTATTCAGCGAATGGCGAAAAACTCATAAAGTAGAAAAGCGAACCTCTCGCGGTGACGTTGAGGTCGCTGAAGTTTAATTTTATGAATTTCGGAATAGCAAATTTATCATTTCAAGATTTTAAGGAGATCATCCGCGTTCAATCCGTGTGCATCCATGGCTTCCCCAAAAATCAGTGCGAATCTGTAAAATCTGTGGTTCTTAGTGTCGATATGCAAATTCATTAGCAATGCGTTTCATTGCTATTCAAAATGGCAGTGCTCAATTTATGCTGAATAGTTACAAAAAATCAGTGCCAATTAGTGAAATCAGTGGTTTGCATAAAGTGGGACGGCGATACTGAGATCACCCTGGGAACAGGCTATTTCGACAAGTCGAACCGGTAGGGCTGGACGAGCCAGTAGCTAGTGGGTTTGCCGCCTTTCATGGCCGGGATGAATCGGCTGGCCAGCGCTGCCTTGATGGCCGCCTGCGCACAGCGCTCGCTGCCGGTCTCGTTCTCGATCACGATCGCCTCGATCACTTTGCCCGTGGAGTCGATTTGCAATCCCAGTTTCACCTCGCCGCGAATCCCCTTTTTGCGATCTTCTTCTGGATACTCCGGAATCACCCAGGCAATGGGGCGCGGTGGGATGATCGTTGGCGCGCCGACGCCGGCGTCCTGCATGCCGGCGCCACCCTGGTCGGCGCTATCAGCATAATATTTCCAATCGATTTCTTCGATGGTCTCATCTTCTGGCACCCACTCTTCGTCGGATGGAATGGGGATGGCCGGCTTGGGAGGCAGGGGACGTTTTTTGCCCTGCTGCGTCGGCGGGATTTCCTCGACCGTGATGATCGGCACCTCTCCGGTCACTTCTTTGGGTCGAATCTGCACGTTTGCCGCCAGCCGCAGGCCGAGTGTGACCAGCAGCAAAGTGATCACAAATGACAGCTCGATGCGTTTTTGGTAATTCAGCCGATCTGGATTGTTTGTAAACATGAGTACCAATCAAGTATGACGCCGGCCCGATGCGGGCGGCTGCGATGCCACCGGGCCTGTACGATGATTAAATCGTTTCCACCGCTTCTTTCGGTATCCAGCCAACCTTGCCATCCCGCAGCCTGATACGCAGCCAATCACCGGATTGTTTCTCAATACGCAATTTGGTTCCCTCGTGCAGCTCAAATACCTCGGTGGCATCCCGGGTAGGCGAGCTGGTTACGGTGACGGCTTTGGCCATAACGATGCCGTATTGTTCAGTACGCTGCTTGTACCACCGAAAGCTAAACAGGGCAAGAAACAGCACAAATGCCATGCCGGCCGACCAGAGCGCAAAGCGATACGCACGCAGGTTGTCGAGTTTCACCCAGAAATAGCGCAGCGCCAGCAGCACCATCACCAGCGCATACAGCCCCACGGTAATCCACATCAGGGTGCGGAACGATGGCCCCAACACCAGGCTCTCGATCCAGACCACAAACGCCTGTTTCGGCGGTTCCGGGATCCGATCGACGATTTTCAAGTTGGCATAGTCGAGATTAAACCGGATGTCCTCATTATCCGGATTGAGCCGCAGCGCCTTTTCGTAACAAAGAATGGCCCGGCCGATTTCATTGAGCCGGAAATAGGCATTGCCCAGATTGTAAAAAAGCTGCCAGTTGCCGCGGCCCGCCTGCACGATTTTTTCGTACGTTTCGGCAGCGGCCGCATAATCGCCATTGTCATAATACTGATTGCCCTGGTAGAACAGGGTTTCGTATTCATCGGCCTGCAACGGCTGCAGGCTCAGCAGCACCAGCAGAGCGCCTGTCAACCCGTTTCTCATAGCGCCTTCTCCAATCGTGCCAGGATCGTCTTTGCCTGCTCGTAGGTTTTGCGCATGGCCTCCTCCGGCGCATCGGGGCGCGCGAAGCGGTGAAAGTCGCAATCGGCCAACAGCGCGCGGTATTGCTCCACAATATCGCTCGCCACACCGCGCCGCTGCATGTGCTCAATCAGTTCATCGCTCACCAGCGCGGATTCCTCAAGGTTCAGCTTATTGCCCACAAACGTGGTCAGCGCTTTGGCGGTTTCGGCATAAAATTTTGCCACATCACCAGCGTTCATCGCCTTTCTGGCTTCGTGCAGCAGTTTCTGCGCGATTTTTTGCGCCTTGCGGCTGCGGGCATAGGCCACGTTCGACGCCAGCCGATCCTGGTGCCGGCGGTACACAACGCCCACCAGCAGCAACAAGGCCGGCGCGATCAGCATCGTCCAGAAGGCCGGCAAATGGTAAAACTGCCGGTTGAGGTCCACAAAACGGTCGGCGGTTTTGGCGATGTAGCGGATGTCCTGGCTCAACAGTCGCACCTCTTCCTTGCTCAGCCCGCTGCGTGAAAACGCCACCGGTTCCTTGCCGCGATCGATGGTGAGCCCGATGGCCGGGTGCCGTAATGTGACATATTTCTCCGCCTCGGGATCGAAATAGGAAAAATTCAGGTTCTGGATGGTGTACGTACCAGGGCGCCGCGGAATGAGCACATACTCGAACGTCTTGTAACCCCGGATGGCGTCATTGGCGCGCGTGACGTTCTCACTGATCTTCGGATCGTACACTTCGAATTCGTTCGGAAAGCGGATTTTCGGCGCCGCCAGAGTGCGGATGTTTCCCGTGCCCGAGAGGGTCAGTTTTAGCGTGATCGCCTCGTTGGTCTTGGCACGCTTGCGATCGACAATCACATCCATTTCGTACTGGCCCACGGCGCCGTTGAAATCCCGAGGGCGGCCTTCCTGCGGCAGCGGCAGCACCTCCACGGTGATGGAGTCGGTGGACATGGGATAGGAAATGATGCGGCCGAAAAACGGATCGTCGAAAAAGGCGTCAAAGAAATCTCGGGAGCGCCGGCGTTCGCGCACGCGCACGTTCGCCTCGATGCTCAACGGCGGGATGACCTTTTTGCCGATGCTGGTCGGGAACAGGGCAACCTTCTTAATGCTGGCCACCGAAAACAGCCGCCCGTTGAACGACTCCTGATACACCCGCGGCTGGTTCGGCACCGGAAACTCCTCGGCCCAGAAGTTGCCGTAATTGGGCTGGTTGGTGAACCGGTAATCGGTCACCTGCACGTTGGTGTAAATCTTGTAGTTGATGATGATGGGTTCGTTCAGGTACACTCGGGTTTTGTTGACTTCGGCGCGCAGGAACAAATTGTCGGCCAGGCTACTGGAACCGGTGGACGACTGCGGCCGGCGCGGAGTGGCGGGACTACGCGGCCGGGTCGGCGGCGCCGCCGATTGGACAATTTCGATGCGGATCGGGGCGCTGCGGTAGGTTTTGCCTTTGTAGGTCACCGACACCGGCCCGATCTCGAACGTGCCCACTTTTGCGGCGATGAAATAGTATGTGTACGATTTCGACACCTGCATGCGTCCGTTGATGAACTGAAAATTTTGCGAAGTGCTGGAGCCGCTGAAGGCCGCGAAGCTTTCCATGCTGGGCAGGTTCGGCTCGGAGGCGCTCATGGCCCCGGAGCCGGAAATCTCGACGGTGAGCTGGAATTGCTGGTTCAGACCGATGTGCGTGCGGTCCACCGTCGCCGTGACGGTGATGTCCTGTGCCTGTAGCACGGCCGCGAGCATCAGCCACCACCAAACAGCAGTGGGAAAAAGGGCGTGTATTTTGGTTTTCATCCACATGGTTTGCAAGGGTCATTCTTGAATTCGTTTTTTCATTCGCACCCACCCCGGCAGGGCTAATGGCCCCTGCCAGGGTTTAAAAACCTCGCGCTTCAGACGGGTATCTGGAGTTTTCTCATGATGTCCGGCTTGATGCATGGCCTAACGCTGGCAGGGAATGGCAACACTGCCAGCGTGGCGTAATTCTACCAATCCTTCGCCGAGCGGCGGCGACCTTTGACCTTCATTTTGCGTGCCTTTTGCAGGTCCTTTTCCTGGTTCTGCAGCGCATTCAAAATCCGCTCGGCCTCTTCTTTGGAAATCTCCTCGGGATTCGCCTGCTGTTGCTGCTGCTGTTCGTCCTCGTTTTGCGGATTCGGTTGTTGCTGCAACTCCTGCTGCTCTTGTTGATTTTGCTGTTCGTCCTGATCCTGCTGTTCCTGGTTTTGCTGCTGATCCTGTTGCTGTTGGTTTTCGTCCTGCTGATTTTGTTGTTGTTGCTGCTGCTGTTGATTCTGCGGCTGTTGCTGCTGTTTCTTCGATTCCTGTTTTAACTTGGCGCGCACGTATTCCAGATTGTACTTGGCATCCTCATCATCCGGATTGAGCTTCAGCGCCTCTTTGTAAGCCAGAATGCTTTCCGGCAGCTTGTTCAGCCGGTAAAGCGTGTTGCCCATGTTGTAATAGGCTTTGGCCTGCAGCCATGGATCATCGCTGTTTTTCAGCACCTCGTCGTAGAGTTTCAGCGCTTGTTCATATTTCTTTTTTTCGTACAGCGTATTGGCGATGTTGTAATCGATGATCGGATCCGTGGGGCGGTCGAGCTTGGCGTCCTGGTAATAATTGTTCGCCTCGTCGAACTTGCCCTGTTCGAACAGCTCGTTGCCCTTCAGCACCTTGCCACGCGCCTTGCCCTGCGCCAGGGCTACGGTGGTTCCGAAACCGAAAAGCATGCATCCAATCACGGTGATGGCCATTCCGATGCGCTTCATCAGGCAAACCTCCCTCGCCATTCCTGCTGCACTTTGCGACGCTCTGGAATCAGCAATTCGAGGATGAGCAAAATCAGCCCGATGGCCACGAAATACTGGAACCGGTCTTCAAATTGCGTGTACTGCACCGAGCCCAGCTCTTTTTTCTCCATTTTCATGATTTCATCATAAATCCGGTCCAGCTCCTGCTCGCCACCGGTGGCGCGGTAGTATTTGCCGCCGGTTTGCAAGGCGATTTTTTCCAGGGTCAGCTCGTCCAATTTGCTGGTGACCACCTTGCCGCTGCGGTCCTTTTTGAAGCCGATCTGCCGGCCATATTCGTCGTAAATCGGGATGGGCACGCCTTCGGGCGAACCGATACCCACTGTGTAAATCACCACGCCTTCGCGCTCGGCCTGATCGATGAGCGGCTTTAGATCGCCGCCGTGGTGCTCGCCGTCGGTGATGAGGATGAGCACCTTGTACTTGCGCTCACGCGATTCGAAGCTCTTCAACGCCAGCGCAATGGCGCGATCGATGGCCGTGCCCGGATCCGGGATGAGTCCTGGCTCGAGTGCATCCATGAACAGCCGCGCCGCGCCGTAATCCAGCGTGAGCGGGCAATGCAGAAACGCATCGCCAGCGAAAGCGATGATGCCAATGCGGTCGCCGCGCAGTTTTTTCAGCAGCGAAGCCACCTCGTGCTTGGCCTTCTCCAGCCGCGATGGCGGCACGTCTTTGGCGTTCATGGACAGCGATACGTCCACCGCCACCAGAATATCCACGCCTTCGCGCTTCACTTCTTCGATTTTGGTGCCGATTTGCGGCCGCGCCAATGCCACGATGAAAAACAGCAACGCCAGCACAATGAGCGCTGCCTTGAGCACCTGCCGGCCGCGGCTCAGCCCAACCGTAAGTTTCTGCAGCAACTCAGGATTGCCGAACCGCGCCAGTGCACGGACTTTCCAGCGAAATACCAGAACGTAAAACACGACCGCTGCGGGCACCAGCAGCAACAAATACAGAACCTGTGGATTGCCAAATCGGATCATCTTGTTTTCACGGCAATTTTCGGAATCGGGTGTTGGCCAGAACCATCTCTAATACCAGGGCGGCCAGCGCCACCCACATCCAGTTCATGAACAGCTCGGTGTATCGCGTGTATTCCTTGACTTCGATTTTGGTCTTCTCCAGCCGGTCGATCTCTTCGAAGATTTTTTCCAGACTTTCCTGATCGGTGGCGCGGAAATATTTCCCACCGGTGATGCTGGCCACCTGCTTCAGCATGTCCTCGTCGATATCCACCGGCATGCGCACGTAGCGTTTACCGAAAATTGGATCGTTGATGGGATACAGGGCCTGGCCGCGCGTGCCCACGCCGATGGTGTAAATGCGCACATCCATGGCTTTGGCCACTTTGGCGGCCGTCACTGGATCGATTTCGCCGCGGTTGTTGCGGCCATCGGTGAGCAAAATCACTACTTTGCTCTTGGCTTCGCTGTGACGCAGCCGGTTCACCGCATTGGCGATGGCCAGCCCGATGGCGGTGCCGTCCTCAATCAGCCCCACGCGAATGTCGTTTAAAAAATTGATCACGATGCCGTAATCCAGGGTGAGCGGGCATTGAGTGAAGCTTTTGCCGGCAAACACCACCATGCCGATGCGGTCGGTTTGGCGGCCTTTGATGAACTTCTCCGCCACCTGCTTGGCGGCTTCGAGCCGGTTCAGCGGCCGGAAATCTTCGGCCAGCATGCTGCTGGAAATGTCCAGTGTCAGAACAATGTCGATGCCTTCGGTGATGATTTCTTCTTCGGTATGGCCGGCTTGCGGTCGCGCCAGCGCCACGATGGCCAACGCCAACGCCAGCATCCGCAGCACGAACACGCTATGCCGCCACTTCTGGCTACGCGGCTGCTTCACCTTGAGAAACAGCCCGGTATTGGAATACCGCAGCGTGGCCGTACGACGCGTCTGCCGTTTCCAGTACCACACCCCCAGCACCGGCAAAAACACCAGCAAAATCAGAAATTGCGGATTGGCAAAATGAATCATGATGTCTCGGTTTTGGTTCCGGTTTCCTCGGATACGCTTTTGGTCGCGTTTTCGGGGTTCGTCGCGTTGGCGTCCGCGGATTCCCCGGCGTCGCGGCCGTTTTCCGGCTGTGAAAACAGCTCCCGCGTGGCCTCAATGAACGCATACGATAGCCGCATGGCTTCGTCGGCCTCGTCATCGCCGGGAATGTATTTGGCAAATTTCACCAGATCGCACAAATTCAGTACTTTCTCCAGCGGCTCGAGCTGACCGCCGAGTCGGCCATCGTTGGAAAAATGCTGCACAATCTCGAACGTGGTCGATTCCAGCGCCGGCATGAAATAGCGGTTTTCCAGATACGCGCGCAAAATATCCGCCAGCCGGCTGAAATGCTCTTTCACCTGCCCCTGCGCCAGAAGCTGCTCGGCCTCGAGCGCTTTCAGGGCCTCCAGCGCGATTTCGTGCGCCGGCCGCGGCGGCTCAGGTTTGACGAACGGCAAGGCGCCGCGCTTACGATAGCGCCAGTAGAACCATGCCCCGACGCCCAACGTGATGACCAGCAGCGCGATGCCGGCGTACATCAAAATCCGCCGCCAGTCGCGCGGCAGCACGCCCTGTGGCTTCAATCCACGGATGTCGCCTTCGAGACTCGGCTTCAGCGAAGCGACATAAATTTCAATGGGCTCGGTTTTGAGCAGGTAGCGCGCCGTATCCGGCGGCATGGCGTAGCGCACCTCGATCGGCGGGATCACGAAGGCGCCGGTATCAAAGGTAGAAATGGTGTATTCCATTTCCTCGATGATGCGCCCGTTCTCTTCCCGCGGTTCGGGCAGCGCGTAATCGCGAATCTCGAACGCGCCCAGATTGCTGCCCGGCGAAGGCCACTCCACCTTGACCTGCGGCGCCCGGCTCACCCGGATGCGATAATGGATCAAATCGCCAATGGTAATCTGACTCCGATTAACGCTGGAGGTCACTTCCACCGGCGGCGCGGGCTTTTCCTGCGCTACCAGCGCGCCCAACATTAGCCAGCGGATGACGGCGATCAAAATGGCCATTTTCCATGGATGGTTCAATGCCCCTGCCGATCGATTCATGCCGTTCCGCACCTGTTACTGGATTTTGTCTTCAAAAATCTGCACCCCTTCGGCTCGCATCAGCCGATCGATCAACCGCTGGTAGGCGCTCTGCTGTTTCTCGCGAAGGTAATCCTTGAGCACCTGCTGCCGCACCTCTTCGAACTTGAGCTGCCGGCCGGGCTGGTCGCCCTCGCCCTTTTCGCGGTATTTTTCCTTGTTCGCGCGGTAATACATCACCAGGTCTTCCTCTTCCACCTGCAGGTTTTGCGATAGCTCTTCCTGCAGCAGTTTTTCCACCATGGCGCGTTTCTTGGCCTGAAACGCCGCTTCCAGCACCTCGGGGTCGCGATCGAGGCCACGGCGCCGGGCAGTATCGTACAGCAATTCCGTGGCGATATATTGCCGCAAAAACTCGATCTTCTGCGATTTGTCTTTGATCTGCTCCAGCATGAATGGCGGCAGTTGCTTCATTTCATATTCGAGATCGCCGGTCGTGATTTCGCGGTTGCCAATTTTGGCAATCACCTCGCCCGGGCGTTTTTTCTGCACTTTGGATGGATCGAGAAACGTGGCCTCGGCCAGGGCCTGCTGGGCGTCGGCGCTGCGCTGCAACCGCTCCAGGCTCTCTATGATGCGCTTTTCGGCTTCGTCCATCACCGCGCTGTTGGGATACAGTTCCTTGATGCGGATGTAATAGGCAAGCGCATTCTCGTAGTCTTTCAGCCGTTCAAAATAAATATTGGCGATGGTGTAGCTGACATTGGCCTGTTCTTCTTCGGAGAGCTCGTAATTGTTCAGATAGCGTTCGTATTCCCGGATGCTCTGCTCGAACAGCTCGCGGTTGTACAGGGCATTGGCCAGGTCGCGCACCTTCTGCGCGGGCAATCGGCTACCGGATTTCTGGCAGCCACCAAGGCCGGCGGCGATCATCAACCCGAACGCCGCCAACCCGATGAATAAAAATCGTTTCATTGCTTGTGTCCTCATCGCTTCAATTGGATTTCAGCTATTTTGCATCAGCGGAACCGTTTGGCGCGCATGCGAAAAAAGCGAATCAGCGGCTCGGCATACGGCCGGTCGGTCTGAATGTCGATCCTATCAATGTTTATACGCTGTAGGATTTTCTCGCGTTCGCTGCGCATGTGGTGCGCCGCCTCGCTGAACGACGAACGGAATTCGCCATCCGATGTATCGATCAGCACCACTTCGCCGGTTTCCGCATCTTCCAGTTCAATAAAGCCCACGTCCGGCAGCTCCACCTCACGCGGATCGGTGATGGTGACGGCGATCAAATCATGCTTGCGCGCGGCGATCTTCAGGGCCTGTTCGTAATTTTCGGCGAGAAAATCCGAAATGAGAAACGTAACCGCCCGCCTGGTGATCACCCGGCTCATGTATTCCAGCGCCAGGGCGAGGTCCGTGCGTGTGCTCTCTGGCTTGTGATACAGAATCTCGCGGATCACCCGCAGCACGTGCTTTTTGCCTTTCTTCGGCGGCACAAATTTTTCGATTTTGTCGGTAAAAATAATCAGCCCGACTTTATCGTTGTTCTTTATGGCCGAAAATGCCAGCAGCGCGCAAATCTCCGCCGCGATCTCGCCTTTCATCTGTTGCTGCGTACCGAACTCCGCCGAGCGGCTAGCATCCACCAGCAGTATCACGGTGAGCTCGCGCTCCTCATCGAACACTTTAACATACGGATGCCCGAGCCGCGCAGTCACATTCCAGTCGATGTTCCGGATATCATCGCCGAACTGGTACTCGCGCACCTCGGCGAATTCCATGCCACGGCCTTTGAACACCGAATGGTACTCGCCGGAGAACACATCGTTGACCAGCCCGCGCGTGGTGATTTCAATCCGCTTGACCTTTTTGAGGATTTCCTTGGGGATCATGGCACTTCGATCTTCGCCAGGATTTTGCGAATGACGTCCTCGGGCGTGATTTCCTCGGCCTCGGCCTCATAGGTCACCAGCACGCGGTGGCGCATCACGTCCATGCACATGGCGCGCACATCGTCCGGGGTGACGTAGCCGCGGCCACGCAGCAGTGCATGCGCCCTGGACGCCTGCACCAGATAAATCGATGCACGCGGGCTGGCGCCGAACGCAATCAGTGGCTCGATTTCCTCGAGGCCGTACTCGCGCGGCTGCCGCGTGGCAAACACGATATCGACGATGTAATGCTCGATTTTTGGATCGAGGTAAATCGACTGCACCGTTTCGCGCGCCTTGACGATTTCCTCTGGGGTGATCACCGGCTCGATTTCCGGCACCTTGCCCGCCGACATGCGCCGCATGATTTCCAGCTCTTCTTCGCGGCTGGGATAGCCAATGGACAGCTTGAGCATAAACCGGTCGATTTGCGCCTCGGGCAGCGGATAGGTGCCCTCCTGCTCGATAGGGTTCTGCGTCGCCAGCACCAGGAAGGGGTCGTCCAGCGGGAAGGTGGTATCGCCGATGGTCACCTGCCGCTCCATCATCGCTTCCAGCAGTGCGGATTGCACCTTCGCCGGCGAGCGGTTGATTTCATCGGCCAGTATCAGATTGGCGAAAATCGGGCCTTTTTTGGTTTTGAATTCGCCTTTGTGCTGGTCGTAAATCAGCGTGCCGATCAAATCCGCCGGCAGCAGGTCCGGGGTAAACTGAATGCGCTGGAAGCGCGTCTGGATGGCGTTGGCCAGGGTTTTCACGGCCAGGGTTTTGGCCAATCCCGGCACGCCTTCCAGCAACACATGGCCGTTGGACAGCAGGCCGATCAGCAACCGTTCGATCATGTACTTCTGGCCGACGATGACCTTCCCGATTTCCTGCGTCAGCCTCTGGACAAATTCGCTCTCTTTTTTGACCCGTTCATTCAGCGCCTGAATATCGATCTCCATGCGTCCTCCGTCGTAGCAATCGCATTTTTGGTATTTAAACTTGGTCCTGGCAGGAATTCCATGTGGCCAGGGGGATGAAATACGCCAAATATGAAATTTGTGTCATCTGCGTTTATTCGGAATCTTTTCCAGCTATCATGCCATATCCCGGCTTAATCAACGCTGGCAGGAATTGGAAGCTTGCCAGCGTAGAAGCATTAACGTTCCGCCTGCTCCCATGCCAGCTTTTTCTGTTTGATCAAATCTTCTGTCAGCGTATAAATGCGCGCGAACTGGTTCGGCTCGGCCGAGGCGCCGGAAAATTTGACCACATCACAAGCCTGCAACACTTCCTGCACCTGCATCACCACCTCCACGGGCGTGCCCGCAGTTTTCAAAATTTTCACCAGCTCTTCAGTGCTGCCCATGCCCGAGTCCAGCTTCAGCGTGCGCTGCACATACTGGCGCAGGAGTCTCGCCAATTTGGCGTATTCCTCGAGCAGGTTCTGCGACTGCAATTGAATCTCTGCGCCCAGCCGCTCCAGGAATTCTTCTTCCAGAGTTTTCTCGGCCTCGACCTGCTGAAGGTCGGCCGCCTTTCGGCGCGCCCGCTCGCGCCAGCGCCACACACCACCGGCCAGCAACAGAATCACGGCCACACTCATCAAGGCAATCAGCCCGGCGTGGTTTTCTCCCGGCTCCGGCACGGCATCCACCACCTTGAGCTGCAATCGCGGCGTTTGCAAGCTGTGCTCGTTACCGTCGGCGTCTTTGTAGGTCAGGCGGATTTCATCGATGTAGGCCATGCCCAGGCCTTCGGGCTGCAGGGTAAACTCGTAGCGCCGCGTGGTCAACACCTGCTCGCCGAGGGACTCCACCCGGTTGGCCGAAGCCGTGCCGATGATTTTGAGGTTGCTCACCTGCGGCGGCTCCAGTGGATAAAATTGCACGGCATCCGGCGACCCCTGCCACTGTGCTTCCACCACCAGCACAGCCTGACGGTTGAGCGGTACCTCGTCCTGCTTCAAAGTTGCCCGCAGGGTCACTTCCACACTCGCCTGTGGCGTTGCGGCCATCACCGATGCGGGAAGTCCCCAAAATAGAACCAACCCCAAGAAACGCAACAGCCCGCGGTCCTTCATGTTTCCATCTCCAAACAGACGCTCGCCTCCGGCACGCGCAATCCCGCATACCGAATACATTAGACGCTCCAAACGAGCGCAAAGTTCTCATCGAAATGAATCGGCCCGTGGAAAGAAATACCAGCGATTGGGTGAAAGGAGGCTGCCGGCCATCCCGGCGACGCGCATCCACCGGTCTGCCGTCGCAACGGCCGCATCCAGAGGCCAGATATTACTTCTTCGCCGAGCCCCTGGGGGTGTCCTTCGAGTTGTCGTCCGAGCGCATGAACAGATCAATCTCGTTGATATCCTGCCCCAGATGCTCGAGCTCCCACTTCACGGAACTGGCCAGCTCATGCTGCGGATATTTTTCAAGAAATTTCTTGTATTCCACTTCGGCCATATCGTAGTCTTTAAGCTCATTCGCATAAATATAGCCAATCATAAACTGCGCCTGGGCCACATAGCGGCTGTCCGGATATTTTTTGATGATGTCACGATAGGTGTCGATCGCGCGGGTGAAGTTCTTTTCCGAGGAAGCGTACAGGGTGGCCAGCTTATTCATCATTTCAGCGACTTTGGGACTCTCCGGAAATCGAGAAACAAATTCCTCGAGGACTTTAACAGCCTGAGAAAATTCCTCTTTTTCCACCAGTTGGCTAATTTCGCTCAAAAGCTCACTTTCGGTCTTCTTCTTGCCACAGCCAAACATCAGACCCAGCATGAGTAGTATGGCTAAGGGGGCGACAAGTCGTTTCATCAGGCCTTCCTCCACTGTTTCGACCTTGCTGAGTAAATTTATCAAAGAATCGTTTCATTCAATCCATCATGACTTGCGGCGAGCTAACCGCAAACCACCCCTTTGTTCCGGCTTGGCGCTCAACCTACTTTGGTCATCCGAACCCACCTGCCACGACGGCTGCCACGGTATCAAAAACAGTGCCGCGGCCGTCCACAACGCCCTGATTCACCAAAAGCCATTATTGTTCTTGCACCTTCGATCACCGGCTTCAGGTGGCCGCCGCAATGCCGGAATACCAACACATCGATCAATTCTTGCAGTCTATTTGAACAGGTACAAAAAATAAGGCCTATCAATCTAAAAATCAAGAAGTTTACAAACAACAAGGGCAAGGTTTTGGCCTTGCCCTTGTGTTTGTTTGCCGAATTGTTAACTTGATTGCGATTAATTTTTGTTCTTGTCTTTGTCGTCATCCACCACTTCGAACTCGGCTTCCTGCACGTTTTCGCCGCCGGCCTGCTGCCCCGCGTCCGCGGTAGTTCCGGCTTGCTCACCGGGCTGAGCCTGCTGATATATCTTGCTGGACACTTCGTTCCAGATGCGGCTCAGCTCTTCCGAAGCCGAGTTGATCTGGTCCACGTTTTCAGACTTCATGGCCTCGCGCAACCGACTGACGGCCGATTCCAGCTTACTCTTGCTATCGGCATCCAGCTTATCGCCAAGTTCTTTGATATTCTTTTCGGTCTGATAGGCGAGTTGATCGGCGCGGTTGAGGGCTTCCGCCCGCTCTCGCTTTTTCTTGTCTTCTGCCGCGAACTTTTTCGCTTCTTCTTGCATCCGCTCGATCTCTTCTTTGGTCAACCCGGTGGTCGCTTCGATGCGGATGCTCTGCTCTTTACCAGTCGCCTTGTCTTTGGCCGATACGTGCAGAATGCCGTTGGCGTCGATATCGAACGTGACCTCGATCTGTGGCACTCCTCGCGGTGCAGGCGGAATACCATCCAGGATGAACCGACCCAGGGTGCGGTTATCGGAAGCCATTTCGCGCTCACCCTGGAGCACGTGGATTTCCACACTGGTCTGGTTATCTGCAGCCGTGCTGAAGATTTCCGATTTCTTGGTGGGAATCGTGGTATTTCGCTCGATCAGTTTGGTGAACACGCCACCCAGCGTCTCGATACCCAGCGACAACGGGGTCACGTCCAGCAACAGCACATCTTTCACATCGCCGCCGAGCACGCCGCCCTGAATGGCCGCACCGACGGCCACCACCTCATCCGGATTAACGCCCCTGTGTGGCTCACGCTTGAACAGGTCTTTGACGATCTGCTGCACTTTCGGAATGCGCGTACTACCGCCAACCAGCACCACTTCGTCGATATCGTTGTAGGTCAGACCGGCATCCTTGAGTGCCGCTTCGCAGGGCGGAATCAGCCGTTCGAACAGGTCGTCGCATAACTGTTCGAACTTCGCCCGCGTCAGGGTCATGCTCAGATGTTTCGGCCCGGCATCCGTCGCCGTAATGAACGGCAGGTTGATCTCCGTTTCCGTTACGGTAGAAAGCTCGCATTTGGCCTTTTCCGCGGCCTCTTTCAGCCGCTGCAGCGCCATCGGATCTTTAGACAGGTCCACGCCTTCCTGCTTCTTGAACTCATCCACCATCCAGTCGATGATGCGTTGATCCAAGTCATCACCGCCCAGATGCGTATCGCCATTGGTCGCCTTCACTTCGAACACACCCTCACCGATTTCCAGGATCGAAATATCGAAGGTACCGCCACCAAAGTCGAAAACGGCGATCTTCTCGTCTTTTTTCTTATCGAGGCCATACGCCAGCGAGGCCGCCGTCGGCTCGTTGATGATCCGGCGCACGTTCAGACCAGCGATCTCACCGGCTTCCTTGGTCGCCTGCCGCTGGCTATCATTGAAATAGGCCGGCACAGTGATGACCGCATCGGTGACCTTTTCGCCCAGGTAATCTTCCGCCGTTTGTTTCATTTTCTGCAAAATCATGGCTGAAATTTCCTGCGGCGTGTAAGTTTTGCCTGCGATCTCCACCACCGCCAAATCGTTCTTGCCTCGGATCACTTTATACGGTACTAGCTTGATTTCTTCGAGGACCTCATCGTAGCGCCGGCCCATAAAGCGTTTGATTGAGAAAATGGTATTTTCGGGATTGGTGATCGCCTGCCGTTTGGCAACCTGGCCCACTAATCGTTCGCCTTTTTTGGTAAAAGCCACAACTGAAGGCGTGGTGCGCGCTCCCTCGGCATTGGGGATTACAACCGGCTCTCCACCTTCCATCACGGCCACTACCGAGTTCGTCGTTCCGAGATCAATGCCGATAATTTTTCCCATCTTTGTTGCCTCCTGAATTAAATGTTTTATCGCGGTTCAAACATTTGATGTCGATTGTCAAAACGTCACTGACCGTAACGTCTATTGCTCAGCCCAGCTTCGAGCAACCATCATGCCAAAACAAAAAATCCACCCGTAAGGTGGTAATTTTATTGAGATTAAATAGATTTTTCTCCTGTTTACAGACGGTGCCAGCAACCCAAAAATCAGGCGATATTGCAGACTTTTGCCAATATGACAGCTTTGCCAGCACCAGCTATTCCGAGTGCCGGTAGCCCAGCCCTCCAGTATTCGCGGCATTGCGCCGCAGCTCGTATTTTTCCTGGCATTTCACGCAGCGGATGGCCGTGGGCTTCACCTCCAAGCGCGCCTCAGGAATCTCCTGCCCACAGTCCACGCAAATGCCGTAGGTGCCGTCGATGATGCTTTTCAGCGCCTCGTTCACCTCGGTCATTTCTTCGATATCCTGGCTGATCAGACTCGACAGGTATTCCTTGTCGCGCTCGGTCCAGGCCGTTTCTTCAAATTCTGCAGCTTTGGAATCCGTGGCTCCCTTGTAATCTTCGGACAGCGAATTCAACCCACCCAAAATGCGCTCACGTTCTTCCAGAATCCTTTTGACGAAATATTCTTTTTTCTTTTCATCCATACCTTTTTCCTTTTCCCTGGTTAGTTGTCCAGCTTCAAAGCCACAAAAAATCGATTTCCCGATCGACTCACATGCAACAGAATCACATTCTTTTCCCGCGCCTGCATGATCTGATGCCAGAATTCCGTTTCGGAACGCACTTTATTTTTATTGACCGAAATAATGAGATCGCCAATATCCAGCCCTTCTTTAGCGGCATCGCTATCTTCATTAATTTTCATCACCACCACGCCCTCGTCTTCGGCGATATCAAAGCGCAAGGCCAGCTCGGGGGTGAGTGTTTTCACTTCGAAGCCAAGATCGAAGGAACGCTCGCGAAGGCGTTCGCCGAGCGAAACGCGCTGCGGCCGCTCCCACAACTCCACCAGAAAATGTTTGACCTTGCCGCGACGCAGCACCTTGACCTGCACCACCTCGCCAGGCTTGTGGGTGGCTACCACATGCAGCAGATGGTTGGAATCCTTAATACGGACCCCGGCAAATTCCACAATCACATCGTTGATGCGGATGCCGGCGCTGCGTGCCGGGCCGTCGTCCAGATCCGAAACCAGGGCGCCTTCGGTTACGTCCAGTCGCAGCTCCCGAGCCTTGGTTTTGTCCAGCGGTTCGATCACCACGCCCAGCCAGCCGCGGCGTACCTTGCCATTTTCGATTAGCTCTCTGGCCACGTATTTGACCAGATTCACCGGAATGGCAAAACCAATGCCGACATTGCCGCCGCTGAAGCCGTCGGAATAAATTGCCGTATTGATGCCGACCAGCTCGCCCCGCAAGTTGACCAGCGCGCCACCGCTGTTGCCCGGATTGATCGCCGCATCGGTCTGAATGAAGTCCTGATACACGATTTCGCCGAGGCCGACGTTGATCCGGCCCTTGCCGCTAACGATGCCGGCGGTTACGGAATGCTGCAGCCAGATGGAAAATGGGCTGCCGATGGCCAGCACCCACTCGCCCACTTCCAGATCATCGGAATTGCCCAACGAGATGGCCTGGAATTTCGCGCCGGTATCTTTGATTTTGATCACGGCCAGATCGGTCTCCGGGTCGGTGCCGACCACCTCGGCATCGAACCGGTCCTGATCGTTGAGCACGTAGATTTCATCGGCGCCCTTGACCACGTGATAATTGGTAACGATGTATCCTTTCTCACTGATGATCACGCCGGAGCCGAGTCCCTGCTGCCGACGTCCGCGCGGCTCATCACTTTCGGGATCGCGGTCCCGCCTCCACCAGGGATGAAAAAAATCGGGCAACGAGAACCTGGAGGAACGCACCAGCTTCTGGCTGGTGATGCTGACCACAGTGGGAATTACTCGTTTGGCCACATCCACGAATGCCTTGCCCGAGCTCCACGAATCATTAGCGCCTCCAGGGGGCAGGATAGTTCGACCGCCCAGTATCACCGGCTCGGCGGCTTGTGTGCTGATGGGGTGTGTGGCGGGCGGTGTATGGAAATTGGATGCGATCATCAGGCCGAAAAACACCCCCAACATCAGGGCAAAACCCAGTGCAACCAGAACGGGTTTGCTGATATACATAAGATATCCTCCGTGGTGCTACATGGCGCTTTGCAGCAAAAAAGCGTTGGCATTGCCCGCCGATGTGCTAATTGATCAATATTTCCCGGGCCTGTTCAAACCGTTGGCCGCATTTTGCACCAAGTTCAACCACCAACGCTATTTTCCTGACAACAACGCATGAAACCCAATTGTCAAACGATTTTCACATACTGATCGCCAACCTCACCGTTGACGCTGACTCCCATCCCGGGAATCCGGAAGACGGTGCCTTTTTTGGTGCCCGGCGGAATTTTCAGCTCCACTCGTTTGCCGCTGACCGTCGCCACGCGAATTTTCACGCCCTTTTTCAATTTCTCGCTATCGACCGGCACCTGGCAGTAAATGTCTTTACCCTTGCGCTCGAAAAATTTATGCGGCTTGACGCGCACGGTTACATACAAATCGCTGGGCTGCATGCCGAATCCCGTGCCTGCGCCCATGCCGCGCAGTTTCAACTTATGGCCGTCCTCGATACCCGCCGGAATTTTAACACGTATTTTTCTACGATGCCGAATGCGTCCAGTTCCATGACAGGCCGAACAAATCATGCCGCCGAGATGGCCCGTGCCATGGCAGCGCGAGCACGGATCGGTGGTGTGCAATTCCAGCATGCGTTCAGTGCCCCGAATGGCCTCCTCGAAAGAAATTTCGATTTCGGCCGCCGATTCGGGCTCCCGGCGAACCGTGCGCTGCCGCACCCGGCTGCCCGGACTACGATACCCGCGGATGATGTCATCGAAACCAAAAATCTCGCGAAGAATTTCCGCGAACGAAAAACTGCCACCCGGCTCGGAGGTGAATGTAAATTCTTCAAATGGCCAGCCCGTCGTCCCGGCATGGCGGCGAAACTCGTTGGGATCGAACGAAAACCAGGTTCCGCTGCCCGCTTTGCCGTATTTGCGGAGCTGGTCGTACTTTTGCCGCTTCTCCGGGTTGCTCAAGACATCGTAGGCCTCGGAGATATCTTTGAATTTTTCCTCGGCTTCTTTGTTTCCCGGGTTCGCATCCGGATGATATTTCTTCGCCAGTTCGCGATAGGCCCGTTTGATCTCTTCCTGTGTGGCATTCTCGGATACGCCGAGGATATTATAAAAATCTTTGACTTCCATCTGCTCTGTCATTCCAGCCGAAGCATGCGCGTTTGGGTTCGAAGTTGTTCTGTCAGATTGGCATACCGATGTCTTAAAGTTTCCAAATATAATAACAAAGCAAAAGTTATTCCAGAGATTTTTAAAAAGTTGCAGATTTTTTGCGCGAGTGCGGCGGGCGAGGTCCGCAGGCTGGATCACGGAATTTCCACAAAATAATGATAATTGCCGCTGGCGCGAAACACCCGAATGATCACCACATCGCCGGGCTTGTAGCGCCGCAGCGCCTCGCGAAATTGCCGCGGCCCATCGACCCGGATATCGTTGATGCGGGTAATGATATCATCCACCTGGATGCCGGCCCGCTCCGCCGGACTGAACCGCGCCACCTGCTCCACCAACACGCCATCGGTGCTGGGATAGCCCAGCTCAATACTGTCGAATTCCGTCAGCGGCTTGAGCTTCATTCCAAGGTCGGTAAAATGCTTCTTTATGCGCCGGCTGCGCCGGCTGCGCCGTTGCTCGGTTTGACGCATCCCCAGAGTCACCCGCCGCTCGATGCGTTTGCCACTCCGCAACAACGCGAAATGCACCTCTTCTCCGGGCGTTTTGCGTGCGATGTACGCCTGCAATTCATTTGCGCGGTTCACGGCTTTTCCATCCACCTCGATAATGACGTCCATCATGCGGATATCGGCCTTGGAGGCGGGGCTGCCTTTGAATACGTCATCGACGAATATGCCGTGCGGCTTGCTCAGGCCCAACGCACGTGCCTGCAGCTCATCGATGTTCTGCATGGCAATGCCCAGATAGCCGCGCACCACTTCACCGTTGCGTATCAAATCGGCGCTGATTTTCTTCACCAGATTGATGGGAATGGCAAAACCAAAGCCCATATCAAAGCCGGTTTCGGTGGCGATGGCCGTGTTGATGCCAATGACCTCGCCGCGCAAATTGACCAGCGCGCCGCCGCTGTTGCCCGGATTGATCGCCGCATCGGTCTGGATGAATGTCTCGATGGCAAAATTATCGCGAATAATGTCGATCCGGCGGCCCAGAGCACTGATGATGCCCAGCGTTACTGTGGAGCTTAGGTCCAGCGGATTACCGATGGCCAGCACCAGCTCACCCACCCGGCAGCTATCCGAATTTCCCAAACGTGCAAACGGCAAATTCTGTGCTTCGATTTTAATCACCGCTACTTCGCTCAGACGGTCTGCCCCGACAATGCGCGCCGAATAGGAACGGTGATCGGCGAGCGTGACTTCGATTTCCTGTGCGTGATTGATGACGTGAAAGTTGGTGAGAATGTAGCCATCGGGCGAGATGATCACCCCCGAGCCGGTGCCTTCCTGCCGGTACTGGCGCGGCCGCCTGAATTTGAACCGCCCTTTGGTGGCGTCATCGCCATTCTCCTGCTGGAATGATATGGTGCCGAGCTCGTCCGCCGAAAAATATTTCAGGCAATGAATGCTCACAACCGCGGGGGTCACCTGCTCCGCAATGTGCGACAGCACGCGCGAAATCCGCTTCACGGTCTGCAAGTCAGAAGCCAAGTCGGGATAATCGCCCGGTTTGTTTGCGATTGCCTTTTTCTGACTTTCGCCGCGCAAAAGTCCCATCAGAGGCGGGTGGCCGGCCATCCATAGCCCGATGAGGCTTCCCACAAAGAGAAGCAAACCATTGACAATCCATCCGGGAAGGCGCTTCATAACAAGTCCTATCGTTGATTTGCACTCAATATAGCCAAATGCCCGGAACAGCGCAAGGCAGGATTGCCCCAATCTTAAAAAAATGAACGCAATTTGTCAAGAAATTGATCGGCTTTGCGCGGAAAAAGCAGCCACAGGCCGAGCCCGAAAACAAACAAACCGGGGATGATGGGAAGGATGAATCCGAGGAGGCCGATGAAAAGCAAACCGATTGCCAGCAAGCTTTTATTTTTGCGGAAGCGTCGAATTTCGTCGACCAAATCGGACGATTTGCGTCTGGACATGACGTTTGATCCGGTCTATGTATCCCGCAGCCTGGCCACACCGGCGGGACGGCGCCTCTCCTGATTGTGTTTCAAGTAGATCGGCGAAACGCTGACGCCACTCGGCTATGCTGGCCTGCTGTTCTTGAATGGCGCTGTAGGCCGCTTTGGTCTGCTGCAGACGCTCCAACAAATAACCGGCCTGCCGCTGCAATCGACGCCGACGCTGCCGCGCGACTCGCTGCCGCCTGGTTGCCAGAATTTTTTCGTAATGGCCCAACACCCCAAGCGCTGCCGCGCCAGCCAGTCCGCCCAGCTCCAATGGCAAAGCGACATAGTGCGCGGCCAGCACCACGGCCATGCCGATCAGGCCGCCCAGCCACAGTATGCTCCACACCGCCGGCCCCCAGACATACAACCTGTCGGCCAGCCGTTGCGTGGTGCGCCGATACGTGTCCGCGAATTCGCGTTCAATGGCCTGCACGCGGTCGCGCGCCTCCTGCGCCTCGCGCTCCAGTCCGGCCAGATGCGTGTCCAGCTTCATCAAGGCCAGATCCACCGCGGCCAGGGCCTGCAGGGGAGGATGGGGACCCCGCATGGCTTGCTGCAACAGAGGAAACGCTTCAGCAACGTGATTCTCCTGCAACAACAGCAGCGCCCTACGCAAATAATGCCGGGCTGGCAGGAATCCGTGTTTTTCCGCTCGGTTGAGGGCAAACCGGGTGAGCAGAGGCGCCCCGAGGGCTGTGAGTGTGGACATCACCATGGCAGAATCACCCCGCTCGCATCATCGGACGGCGAGGGCTTTCTCGAGATATTCCACCGCGCGGGGATATTTGGCGCGCACCTGTTCCCACTCTTCATCGGTGAGGCGGGCCGGTTCCTTGCCGGTGGTTTCCTTGATGGTGTAGTACAGATTTTCGACCAGGTCGCGGTTGGCCATGGCCACACCCAGCGTGGCCCCGGCGATTTCCAGCACGCCGTTGATGAAATCTACGCCCAGCGCCGATTCCAATCCGCGCTCGGCAATGTATCCCGCGATCCCACCGACGATGCCACCCTGTAAACTTTGTTTCGCGCGATCAACCACTGTTTACCTCCCTGCCGTGTTGTTTCTTCAAATCTTCGATCGCTTTGTGAATATAGGCATCTTTCTTTTTCAGTTTGCTTTCTAATTCCCGTACACGTCTTTTCAGCTCCCGCACGCGACGGTTGCCGCCGATGAACGGCAGAAGCCGATCGATCAAGACAAACAGAGCACCCGTGAACACGGCGCCCAGAATAAAACTAAACAGGTCGATTTCCATGCTAATTGAGATATTTGATGAGGGTCAACTTGTTGCCGTCGATGGGGTCGGCAACGTAATCCACCACATCCATCGAGCGCCGGATAATGTGCAGGCCGAAACCGCCGGTCTGACGCCGCTCCACCGCCGCCTCCACGTCGTACTGTTTCGGTGGCGCCTTCTCAAAGCTCAAACCGTAATCCTGGATCACGATTTTGAACATGCTGCGATCGTAATTCACATACACATCGATCCAGTTGTCGGGTTTGGAATGATACGCATGCTCGATGACGTTCAGTGCGGCCTCGTACACCGAAATTTTAATTTTAGCCACCTCTTTTTCATCGATACCGGCTTTTTCGGCATGCTCGACCACGAAATCACAAATCTTGTATAGATTTGAAGCCAGGCTTTCGGCTCTTAAATGATACTGATTCTTGCCGTTGAAAGTTTCATCGGAGGCTTGAACGGCCGGTTGTGTGGATGGTTCTTCTATTTTTATCGTGTCTTGCTGCGATGGAGCCCCAGCATCATCGTCATCATCGGTGATGATCGGGCTGGAGGACATTTTCACGAACGGCTCATCTTCTTCGATGTTGTCCCACAGCGGCGGATCCACGATATCCACCTCGCCAAAGGCCGGTGTTTCTTCTTTTAGCGCTTTCTTTTCGGTGGCAGGTTTCGCCGCAGGTTCTGGAGTGGATTCGGCCGGTCGGGTTTTCTCAGTTTTCGTTTTGACAGTTTCTGGTTTGGCTTCTTCGGGCTCCTTTAGCGGTTCAATAGGCGGAGTCAGAATATCCTGCTGGTGAGTTTCTTCCTCGGGCACCGGCACGCCCAAAGCCGCCAATGCCGAGTTCTGATTTTCTTCCACGGAAATGTACGAAAGTGGATTGAAGGTCAGAAAATTGTTACTGGCGCTATTCTGGATATGGATCAGTTTTACTTCACCGCCGGCCTGTCGCGCCTGATGCGTGGCGCTGATAAGAAACGCAATCAGCGAATTGGTCGGGAACGGTACGGCTTCCAAATCGAACAGCCACTTCTTATGGCCTTTTCTCAGAAGGATGGTGAAGAACTTTTCCAGCTTGAGCACAAGAGCCTGCGCATCCACATCCGGACGAATCTGGACACAAATGACCTCCTTATCAGGGCCCAGAATTTTGGTAGTAAAAGCCTCTTTAGCCATGCGCCAACATCAATACGTTTGTATGACATCAAGTTTGCGGGGATAAATCACGATTTCATGAGGTTTTCGACCGGACTTCAAAAATACTTTATACACTTTGGCCCTATTATGCCCTCACAGCTTTGGCCTTTATATAAATAGTACTGGTTTTTAGCGTGGTGTGAAGAATTTAAAAAATGGAATACCGCACTTTTTATCGGTTTGCCGAGTCTTGATATTCATTTTTTGTATTGACTTTCCGGTTGCTCGGGATGCCAAGCGAATTCGATTCCCGGCAGCTCTGGTTTCTATGACACGAGCCGAGTATAAAATTCCGACTTTTTAGCGATTTCTTGTGAGGTGTGGTTATAATCCCAGAATGAGTAATCGATGTATCGGCTAAACCGTTACCCATAAACGGCCTAACATTTTGATTTAACAAAAAGTTATCAAATCTCTATCCAAGAGTCAAGCAGAAATCTACCCATAAAAGTAAAATTTTGTTTACAAATTTCGCGTGTGAACCCTCGTTATCGCCAGCGCACTAACACAATCCCCTATATTTCTGACCTTGCGCTGGCCCTCCTTCAAGAAAAAAAAAGCCCACTTCCGTGGGCTTTTTGAAATGGCAGGTCTTGTTCGTTTTATTCACTTTTACGAGCTTCGCGCTGCAATTGCTTGATCTCAAAATCGGCAGCTTCTTTGTAGCTGCTATTCCTGGCCGCACGCTGGAAATATGTAATGGCCGGCTGGAATTTGCCCAGCCCTTTGGCCGCCACACCGGCTTCCCACGCCAGATGCGCATCCCAATCACGATTATTCAGCTGCAAGCCCCGGCGGGCTACATCCAGTGCTTTGGCATAATTCTGAGAGCGGTTATAGGTCGAAGCCAATAGGTACATCGTCGGAGCATCTTTTGGCTTCAGCTCGGCAGCTTTCTCCAGGGCAGCTATAGCATTGCGCAATTGGCCCTGCTTGGAGTACAAATCACCGAGCATGTAGAAGGCCTTAAAATAGTTCGGTCGAATCTCCGTGGCCTTTTTCAGCGCCTCAATTGCCTGATTGGGTTTGTTCATTTTACGATAGACCACGGCCATCTGATAATAGCTCTTATACGATTTCGGATCCGCTTCGATGGCCGCTTTGTAGTTATCGATGGCCTGTTGATAGCGGCCCAGCCGGGTCAGCAACGAGCCGAGGGCGAAATAAGCCGGGGCATATTTCGGATTATGGCGAATCGCTGCCCGGAAATCCTTGACAGCCAATTCCGGTTTGCGGCTTTTTTGATAGCACAATCCCCGCAGATACAGCGCTTTCACAAATGTGGAATCAATACTGAGGGCTTCATCGAGCTTTTTAATGGCGGCAGTGTAATTGCGGTAGCTATATTGCCGTTTCGCATCGTTGTATAACGACTTCTTTTTATTCTCGATGCGTTTTTTTTCCAGCTCCGCTTTTTTGCGCTCATTTTCTCGGGCGATCCTCAGACTGTCTTCGCGCCACTTTTTATACTTTTCTTCCCACTCCGATTTCGGTTCCTGAGCGTAAGCGCTATCTCCGATAAATGTGACAAAGAGCCCTCCTACAAAACACAAAGTCAGAGCATAGAGTAAAACTCGTTTCCGCATTTTTACCTCCCTACGTTGGTCAAGAAAAAAAACTTTAGTGCGGAAGGGGGGACTCGAACCCCCACGCCCGAAAGGGCACTACCCCCTCAAGATAGCGTGTCTACCAATTCCACCACTTCCGCGGAAAACAGTTTTGCCTATTTTGAAGTGTCCTGGCTGGCAGCCTGTTCCTGACTACCGGTTACGGCTGGCTGTGACGCTGTAGGTCGCAAGAGCGATTGCGGATCAAAGCTCTGTGTCGTTTCCGATTGCAGCTTCTTCGCCACAATGCTCTGACTACCCTCTCCGGTTCCTGAAGTATAAAATTTAGATAATGCAAAAGCGAAAAGCAAGAACAAAACCGCCAAAACTGTGGTCATTTTGCTCAGAAATGTGGCCGCGCCGCGTCCGCCGAACACAGCACCCATGTTACTGCCACCAAAAGTTCCGGCCAGCCCACCACCGCTGCTCGATTGCAATAAAATGGTGATCATCATCAATATGCAAACGAGCAGAAATAAGATCAAGATCAACGTGTACATTCGCTCCTCTCAGTGCTTGGACAGATGTTCTGCTGCTTCGATAATTTTAGCAAAGCTATCGGCCTTTAAACTGGCGCCGCCAACCAGAGCTCCATCCACATCCGGCTGACTCAGCAACGCTTCGACATTTTCGGGTTTCACGCTTCCTCCATATTGGATGCGCAGCTCATCCGCAATTGGCCGGCCGAATTTCTCCGCCAGGCTGCTACGAATGAACTGATGCGCTTCCTGAGCCTGTTCCGGCGTGGCGTTGCGGCCGGTGCCAATGGCCCACACCGGCTCATAAGCGATGATAATGTTCTGCATGGCCGACGCATCGATATCCTGCAGGCCGCCGTCGAGCTGGGTTTTCAGGACCGTAAAGGTCTGCCCGGCCTCACGCTGCTCCAGGGTCTCGCCGATGCAGAAAATCGGTTTCAACCGGAATTCTAGCGCTTTTTTAATTTTCCGGTTGATGGTCTCATCGGTTTCATGAAAATACTGGCGCCGTTCCGAATGGCCGATAATCACATACGTGCATCCTGCATCCACCAGCATGGGGGCGGATATTTCACCCGTGTAGGCCCCTTCATTTTCCCAGAACAGGTTCTGCGCCCCCACCCGGATCGGAGTCTCCTTCAATACCGCCCGCACCGTCAATATCGCGAGATACGGCGGGCAGACAACCATATCCACCTTTTCAATATTGACGGTTTTTACTTTCAATTCGTTCACCAACTGAAGCGCTTCAGCCGGTGTTTTGTGCATTTTCCAGTTGCCAGCAATGATTTTTTTTCGCATTGATCGCCCCGGTCGTGATTATCCTGCCAGAAGCCTGGTCAGGTCCACCAGACGATTTGAAAAACCCCACTCATTATCATACCACGAAAGCACCTTCACTAGAGTTCCGTTTATCACATTGGTGGACAAGGCATCAACCACGGAGGAGTGGGGATTGCCAATGTAATCAGCCGAAACCAACGGTTCATCGCTCACATCCAGGATACCTTTTAGCGGACCGGCGGCGGCTTTTTTCAATGCATCGTTGACTTCTTCTTTGCTGGTCGGTTTTTCTACTTCAAACACCACATCCACCAGCGACACGTCCGGCGTGGGCACGCGGATCGCCATGCCGTCCATTTTGCCTTTCAGTTCCGGCAACACCAGGCTCACCGCTTTGGCCGCGCCCGTGGTCGTCGGGATCATCGAAAGCGCCGCGGCCCGCGCCCGGCGCAAATCCTTATGCGGCAAGTCCAGAATCCGCTGGTCATTGGTGTAGCTATGAATCGTGGTCATCATCCCGGATTTGACGCCAAAATTTTCGAGGATCACCTTGGCCACCGGAGCCAGACAGTTGGTCGTACATGAAGCATTAGAAATTAAATGGTGCTTTTGCGGATCATAATTTTGATGATTGACCCCGACAACGATGGTGATATCCGGGTCCTTGGCCGGAGCCGTGATCACCACTTTTTTCGCCCCACCCGTCAGATGCTTAGATGCGCCTTCCCGATCCCGAAAAATGCCGGTGGATTCGATCACTACCTGCACATCGTGCTTCCCCCAGGGCAGATTCGCCGGATCGCGTTCGCTGTACACCTGAATACGTTTGCCGTTCACAAGAATCGCATCATCTTCTGCCCGTACCTCGCCGTCAAGCATTCCGAACACCGAATCGTATTTCAGCAGATGAGCCAGAGTCTGCGCATTGGTAATATCGTTGATGGCTACGACATCCACTGATGTGTCCTTTAATATCGCCCGAAAGAAATTTCGTCCGATACGACCGAAACCGTTGATTCCGACTTTGATGGCCATGGTCAATCCTCCTCAATTTGAGCATGAGAAATTTTCCAAATTTCCTCACGCCGACGCAACAAACGAATTTAAACGCCGACGTCGGGCTTCCGGCCTACCGGGAACACGCCTAGAAGCGACTTGCGCGTGCCCGCCCCCTTTTGCCATGCATGCCAAGCACCGACGTCTAATTTACTTACTTCCAGAGTCAGATGCAATTGACGTCTTTGTAACTCTCCCGAGATTCTAGGCCGGCGGGGCAATCCAACAAAGCTCATTGAAAGGCCATTTTCAGATACGATAGCCGGACGAACGAATTGAAGGTTTTATAATACAACAATTTGTTACTAAAAATCAACCAAAAAATACAGAGGAAATTTCGTACAACTCCGGGTCCACGGCTTTTACCCGGCCCACCACCTTTTCCAGCGGCACTTCATCGATATGCGTGCCTTTGAGAGCGGTCATCAGGCCGAAGCGTTTCTCGGCCAGCAAGTCGGCGGCGCGCACACCAAAGCGGGCTGCCAGCACGCGATCGTACGGTGTGGGCGTGCCGCCGCGTTGGATGTGTCCAAGCACCGCCACCCGCGTTTCCATGCCGGTGCGTTTCTCCAGCTCATCCGCAATGTACTCGCCGATGCCGCCCAGCACCCGATGTCCAAAGGCATCCTTGCGCTTGGCCTTGGCGATGGGCTCGCTGTGGCCCTTGGGTTTGGCGCCCTCTGCCACCACCACGATGCTGAATTTACGGCGCTTGTGCCGCTTGCTCAACAGCTCGCTCACATCATCGATGCTGAACGGCACTTCGGGGATCAGGATGCAATCCGCGCCACCGGCGAGCCCGGCCATGGTGGCGATCCAGCCGGTATCCCGGCCCATGACCTCCACCACCATGATGCGGTGATGCGAATCGGCGGTGGAATGCAGCCGGTCGATGGCTTCAGTGGCAATGTTGACGGCTGTATCAAAGCCCGGGGTCATATCGGTTTCGACGATATCGTTATCGATGGTAGTCGGGATGCACACCGATTGCACGCCATACTCTGCCAGCCGGTGCGCGACGCTCATGGCGTCTACATCGCCAATGACCACTAGCGCGTCGAGCTCATACTTTTGCAGCGTGCCCTGAATCTTTTTCACATCGTCGGAATGTTCGAACGGATTATAGCGGGAGGTGCCGAGGATGGTCCCGCCTTTCGGCAAAATGCCCGAAACCGAATATAGGCTCAACGGCTCAATTTCACCGAACACCAAACCCGAAATCCCGTTTTTGATACCAACGACTTCAAAGTCATACTTGGAGATCAGTCTCCGCGTTGTGGCTCGAATGGCGGCGTTCAATCCTGGACAATCGCCGCCGCTGGTTAAAATGCCCACTCTCATAGCTTGTCTTCCTCTTTTCTGATGTACTCCTACTGTGGCCCGTTACAGGAAGTCTTGCGGCAAGAAATCAATTTTATAAAAACAACTGGCTTACGATATCTATTCTCGGATTTGGCGGCTCAAACTTCAATGATAAATAAATGCGCCTTAAATGTCAAGGCTGATTTTGAGGCAACAGGCGACGAGTTGATGCCATTATTATATTCTCACAGAATCCGCCGGGGAGCGCAGAGACACGATGGCTACGAACGTTTTTAACCCTACGGTTTATTTTGTCAACTGTTCACCGTTGAAAGCTGGAGCGAAGCCTTGCCGCATGGGCTGAATCTATTCAAATGACCAAACCTAATAAGGGATAAACACTGAGAAAGATCTATTATTTTGAAACAGCAGATACCTAATTTTAGCCGGAAGGTACCATGCAAACACGCAAAATAGGACAGTCGCGAAGGCTAAAAGTTCAAGGCAAATTCCGGGCGGGCCGTGCCATCAATCCCGGGCGCGGCAAACGGTAAGCGCCAGCACCTCCGATGGGCGAGCCGTTTGCAGCACTCGCACGCATTCGGCCAGGGTCGAGCCGGTGGTGAGCACATCATCGACCAGCACCACTCTGCGGCCAGCCATGGCCCCAACAGCCGATGGCCGCAGTTCAAAGGCTCCCTGCACATTCTGCAAGCGCTCTTCCCGCGTGAGCGTGGCCTGCGTGCGCGTGTATCGCACCCGCCGCAATGCCTGAAGCGGCACCGCCGACGGCAACACAGTCCGCACGCCCTGCACCAGCTTCTCGCTCTGATTGAACCCCCGTTCGGCATATCGCCGGCGATGCAGCGGTACCGGCACCAGCATATCCGCACCCCGCAGCACGCCCTCTTGCAAAGCCGCCCCGGCCAGTTTCTGGCCCAACCACGACCCGATGGAAAAATGCTGGTGGTATTTCAAATGGTGAATCACCGCCTGCAGGGTGTCATCGAAAAGCCATGCGGAAAAGACAGGCAGGTTACCGGCGGCGGTGGTGATGCGTGGGGAGCGCAACTCGAGGAGGTGGCGCGCACAATCGGCGCACAGCCACGGCATGGCCTCTTCATGATGGCGCTGGCACAGCAGACACTGCGCCGGAAACACAATGGAAGCGAGCAGCCGGCCCAAGCGACCGGCCGCCCGGGCTACCCCGATATCATCATTTTTTCACAAACTGAAATGGATACACAAAGGCAATTTGCGGCTCAAACCGCTTTTGCGTGGAATAGGTCTGCGATACCGGATCGTATTTGAACGTCCAGATGTAGTCGAGATACACGATCAAGAACGGGTACACTTTGTAGCCGATACCCAGCCGTGCCACCGAACGCTCGTCCAGCTTGAACGCATCCGCGAAGCCGTCGATGGCCGTGCGGCTGTAGGTCGCCCGCGCGCTGATGCTGGGCAGCGCATCCGGTACGGTGGCCTGCAGGTTCAGGATGCCGCTTTTGGGCACGTCATCCTGTTTTTCGAAGGTACCGAGAATTTCCACGATATTGAGAATGCTGCCGTAGAGCAGTCCATACGTGCCGCGTGTGGCCTGAGTGAGCGTGGGCAGCATGTCGTATTTGCGCACAGGCTGTCCGCCAACGAGCTGAAAGCGTTCTTTTTCATAGAACGGATTGAAAAACGCCGGCACGAACTGCTCGCCCAGAAAGCGCCGCTCGAGCTGACCGACGAAATTAAAAATACCACCAATACCATGCAGGGACACTTCAATGCCCACGGCCTGCCCGCTGCCGAAACCGCGAAATTTTGCCCAGTCGGCATACAAAAGCGTGCGGATCAGACCGGTGCGGATGAGCGGCAGCTCCACATCCAGGCCGAACACGGCCACGTCATCACTGGTGGAACGGTTCTGGTCCGGGTCCACGTCGATGACATAGGAGCCGCCGATGGCGAAATTGCGAATGATGGGAATGGTGAGGCCATGTAGCGGCCGGTAATAGCCCCGAAAGCCCAGAATCTCGGCGCGGCCGAAATTGCTGGTTACGGATTCAAAGCCAAAGGCGCCGAAATCGGCATCCAGTTCCAGGCCGATCTTGCGTTGATCATAGTTCAATTCGTTGCGGTAAAAATTCATGATAAATCCATGGCCAATGCGCGCGGCATCCAGGGTCCCCACGCGGGTGTAAAACGGATCGCCCTTGTGGCCGTAGCGCACATAGCGGATGATGCGGAAATAATCGTACGTTTCATCCCAGTCCTGCTTGCGCAGGTCGCCGGTGGAAATGTTGAACCGCAGCGGGATATCCAGCCCCACACCGATTTTGCCCACCGCGATTTCGGGCCGGAAATTGAAGACGAAATAGGAGGTATCGTCGATGACCGAAACGCCCAATCCTCCCATGAACATGCCCTGATTGGGAATACCGGGAATGAGGAAACTCTGAGACAGGCTAACCAGAGGAAACAGCAGCAGTGCAACGATGCTCAGTCCAATTTTCTTCATCCTGAAATCCTCGCTATCCAAAGGTTCATCTGCCAGTTGGCCTAAAATATAGCCGGAAAATGGCAAAAGGGCAAGGGGAAAGTGGGGGACGCAGGCAGCGGTCCTGGATAATCCAAAAAGCATTCACATCATAGGCCCCACAGGGTTCTCTACCCCTCTCCCCCACCGCTGAGGACCACGCGCTTGTCGTGGGCGTGGGCTTCAGCGATTTCACGGGAAATGACGCCCTGTTTTAGCAGCCTTGCCAGCGCCATGTCGATGGTCTGCATGCCGTATTGCGCGCCGGTCTGGATGACGGAGTGGATTTGATGCGATTTCTCCTCGCGAATCAAGTTGCGGATGGCGTTGGTGGCAATCATGATCTCATGCACGGCTACCCGGCCGCGGCCATCGGCGCGGGGGAGCAGCCGCTGCGCCACGATGCCCATCACCGCATTGGCGAACATGGCGCGCACCTGCCGCTGCTGCTCAGGCGGGAACACATCCACAATGCGGTTCACCGTTTCTGCCGCGTTCATGGTATGCAGGGTGGCAAACACCAGATGCCCGGTCTCCGCTGCGGTGAGCGCCAGCGAAATTGTTTCCAGATCACGCATTTCACCCACCAGAATTACATCCGGGTCCTCACGCAGGGCCGCCCGCAGGGCATTGGCAAACGATTGCGTGTGCTCGCCTAACTCGCGCTGGTTGATCAGACAGTTCTTCGGCGTGTGCACGTATTCGATGGGATCTTCAATGGTCAGAATATGGTCGCGGCGCTCGCGGTTGATCAAATCCAGCATGGCGGCCAGGGTGGTGGATTTTCCCGATCCGGTCGGGCCTGTCACCAGAACAATACCCTTGTTCTGCCGCGCCAGGGTGTACAACCCCGGAGGGCACCCTAGCTCCTCAAGGCTGCGCACCCGGTCCGGGATCACCCGGAACGCAATAGCCAGACCGCGCAACTGGCAGTAAATGTTGGTTCGAAACCGCGCCACGCCGGCGATGGCATAGGCAAAATCCAGTTCTTGATACTGCGCAAAATGCTTTTTTTGCTTCTCGTTCAGAATCTGCGCGATCAGATGCTCCAAGGCTTCTCTTTTAACCGGCGCGGTGTCCAGCCGCCGTAGGGTGCCGTGAATGCGCAACATGGGCGCCAACCCCGCGGACAGATGGATGTCCGAGGCCTCCTTTTCCACCGCATAACTGAGCAACCGGTCCAATTCCTGTCGCGTCATTCCGCCTACCTTTACTGCTGCACGATCTTGGGAGTGATGAATATCAATAGATCGGTCTGTTGCTTTTGCACCACCTGATTGCGGAACAGATGACCGAGCAGCGGGATGCTGCCGAGCAGCCACACCTTATCCACCCGCACCACGGTTTGTTCTTTAATCATTCCGCCAATAACGATGGTATCTCCATTGCGCACTTTAACTACGGTATCGACTTCCCGGCGCGAGGTGATCGGCGCGGTATTGCGATCTACCGTCACCTGGCCGGTAATCTCCTCGATGATCGGATTCACGTACATGGTGATGGTATTGGCATCCACCACGTGCGGAATCACCCGCAGGGTGATATTGACATCTTTGTAGCTAAAGGTGACGATATCACCCTGCCCGCCGACGCCACGGGTGATTTGCGGAATCGGCACGTTGGTGCCCACGGAAATATCCGACGGCTCGTTGTCCATGGCCAGGATGCGCGGATTGGACAGCAGCCGGCTGTTCATCCGGGTTTTGAGAAAGTTTAGCACGGCATTGAACTGCGATGTATTGAGGGTTCCGAACATGATGCCGCCGCCCTTTTCGAGATCGGTACGGGTGGAATAGCGATACACGGTGCCGCCTTCGAACACGATCTCGTTGAACAATTGCGCCGAAAGCGCTTTGGACCAGTCGATGCCGATGTTGGTGTCGTGTTGCGGGGCGGTTTCGATGAGCCGCGCCTCGATCATGATTTGCGGCACCGGCACATCCAGCTCCCGCACCAGCGCATCGATGGCGCGCAAATTGGTCGGATAGTCGGTCACCAGGAGTACGCTGGAGCGCAACCAGTATTTACGTTCACGCTGTGGCGCCTGCTTTTTATTGACATCGTAAATGTCATCCCGGTTATGAAAACTGGCTGTGAGGACGCTAATTTTACCATCGCGGGACTTAAGATCCTCGATCGCCTTTTTCAAGTTGTGCGCGTCGATGTATTTTAGCCGGTACACACGTGTTTCCATCTGCGCAATGTTGAAACCGCCTGGCATGGGGTTGACCAGCACCACGCCGTTTTCGATGCGGTAGGTGTAGCCATTGGCCCGCAGGATGCTTTCCAAGGCCTGTTCGATGGTGACATTTTTCAGCGTCACGGTGATTTTACCTTTTACCGAATCGCCGGCGACGATATTGAAACCGTTTTGCCGGGCCAGCATGCGTAACACATTGCCGATCTCGGCATCGCGAAAATCCACACTGATGCGCGTACCGTTGCCGAGCTTGCGTAGCAAGGCGTCATCGGGTTGGTATTTGATGGCTGCGCGTGTACTATAGCCGTTGGTTTTGAGTTCCGGCTCCTTTTCCTGAAATTGCAGCCAGATGAGCCCGCCGCTGCTGCGGATCTGATACGCTGTCTGGCCGCCCACGCGGAATTCCACGCGCACACCGCCGAACCCCTCATTCCAGGGTTGCAGCCGCACCCGGTGTCGGATGCCAGGGTCAACAAGTAGGGCGGTGTTTTGTGGCATGCGCACGTTTTCCAGAATGACCACCACCGCCGGCGGTTCGTCCTGAAAATAATGCGCGTAGCGCGCCTCACCGGTGCACAGGATTTCAAACCGCATGCCGGTGGGAGCTTCGCGCGCCTGGATCATCATCAGGCGCGGTGCCTGGGCAGCGGCTTGCGCCGGCAATAGCAATCCAGCCAGTAACAGCCAGTTACTGAATCGAGTTCGGAACGATCGGTACATGCGTCCTATCTTCATTAAGGTTTTCTTCTGGCTCCAGATACAGGGTTAGCAGTTCCCCTTTGCGTCGTGCGATTACCCGATCCGAATACACCTGTAGCAGTTCGAAATCGCCGCTGCGTTCTCCCGGTCGCATAATGCGGTCACCGATCAGGACCCAGGCCTGTCTACCCTTCCAGGCAATGCCCTTGAGGCGCAGGTCCAGGGTATCGCGCAACGAATCGGCATAAAATGCGATGGCCCCGGCAAAGGGATTCCGTCCCCAGGTCTCGTACGTCACCAGCGGCTGCCAGTTCTGCAGGCGCTTTTCCAGCTCCTCATTGCTGATGACCTCACCGCGAATCACAGGCCGTTTGGCGGGTTTGGCGGTTATTTTCGGCGACGGTCGCTTTGCTTTGGCCGGAGGCTGCTTCTCTGAGCACACAAACTGATTGATCACAAAAAAAATGGCGCACGATACAGCGATGATGGTGAGAATTTTCTCGCGCTTTTGCATATTCGCCTACCCGATGGTCCTTTCGGATTTGGCCTTTTGCCGCAAAAAAAGATTGCCGCGCACGGTGACTTCGATCAGCGGATAGCTGGCGCGCGTCACCACCATATCCACCTGCTCGACGGAAAATAGAAACGGCTGGCGATCGAGCTGTTCTATATATCGACCGAATTGAAAAAATTCGCCACTGAGCTGAATATCCACGGGCAGGATGAGCAGCGGCGATCCATCCGTCGCGGTCTCTTCCATAAGCTGCTCGTACATGGGATAGACCGCCGAGAAACGCAGCCGGTAGCGTTCACCAAGCTTCACCAGCCGGCGGAGAATGGCCGGCACTTCTTCACGAGGATACAACCGCCGCTCGAGAGTCGAAAGCTCCTTTTCCAGCCGGGTGACCTCTGTTTTCAGTTGTTCGATCTGCGAGGCTTGCACGGTGGCGGCCTGCACCTGTCTCATCACGGATTTGATTTGGCTCTGCAACGTATCCACGCGCACCTGCTGAGGACGGATCCACCAGGCATACCACGCCGCGACGATGGAAAACAGCGTGCCGCCGAGGATCAGGATTTGCCGAAAGCCGGGTTTTTTATGCATGCTCATGGCTCATGGTTTGTTTGCAGCTACGTCTTATGCCTGAACATCAGGCCCTTCAGATGAGCCTGGTGTTTTTTTCCAGCTTTTTTAATAATAACAATTAATCACAAACGCAATGGCGCCGTTGGCTTGCGTTTCCTGTCCCACCATTTCGATGGATTGAAAATAGCCCGAATTTTTGAGCTTCAGCAGAAACTCCGCCAGATTGGAGCCTTCCAGCGCATGCGCCGGGAAGGCTATGCCACGCAGCACGATTTTCTCCACCCCGCTCTTTTGCGATTCGCCGCTTTCATCCTCCCGCATCTCCAGCGGCGCAATGGTCAACGATGTTAGCGCAATGGAGCGGGGCACCAGATTAGAAATCGCACGCAGGTGATGCACCGCATTGGGGTTTACAAAAATCTTGGATTTATACAGATTGAGCTTCTGCAGCAGTTGATCCTGCTGCGTCTTTAGCCGCATGAATTCCTGCCGCACCGGCTGCATTTTGACATAGCGCGTCTGCAGGTGGCTCAGTTCCGCCGTAATTTGTTGCATTTTCAGCGTCAAAAAGGCCGTGGACATGCCCAGCCCGAGCACCACCACCAGCGCCAGATACCGCAGCGCTTTTTTGATTTTGTGCAGCCGGTGCATGCCCTGCAATTCGACCGGCAGCAGATTCATGCCGCCGGATAAATCCAGCGCCAGGCCAACGGCCACGGTGAACCGCGGCGCGCAGGTGGCCAATTCTGCAAACGCCTCCCACTTTTTGATTCCTGCCATTTGAAATGGATTCAGCGGCTCCACCGATTCATTCAACATTTCGGCCAGCCAACGCTGCAAGTTTGGCACGCAAGCCCCCCCGCCACTTATGAAGATACGATCGATGCCATCGACCTTGAATTTTTCGCGGTAGTAGTCAATGGACCGTCGGATTTCGCTTACCAGCCGCTCCAGTACTGGCCGCAAGTTGATGCTCAGCTCCGACAGCTTGATGCCTTTGACGATGGTTTCCTCGGCCTCCCCTCGCGGAAGACCATACGTTTCCCACAAGGTCACGGCCTCATCAAGCGAAAGTTGCGGCAGGTCGAGGTCATAGAACATGGCATTGCTGATGGCCTCGATAAAATCCTTGCTGGATGTGGTGATTTCGCGGTGAAAATCGAGCACGCCCTGATTCACGAACACCAGATGCGATCGCCGCGCGCCGATTTCGATCACCAGCACGCGCTGGTTCTGCAACGTTTTGTCGCGGTGCACCACATTCCAAATGGCCACCGGCACGGCCGTGAGCTTGGCCGGTAGCACTCCCAGTCGCTGATAAAGTTGCAAATGCTCGGCTACCAGTTGTGACGGTGCCACCACCGTACCGACTTTCAGTTTTTCTGATCGCCCCTCTTTCGCAATTGCCAGAAGCTCATAGCCCAGAGCCGCCGTTTCAATATCATACGGCAAGTCTTTGCGCACCGCCCATGGTACCGCTTCGGCAAGCTCCTTTTTGGAAATTTTAGGCAACATCAATTGCCGATAAATCACTTCGAGACCGGTCAGGGCGGAGGTGATGTAATCATGCTGTCGAAATTTGTTATTAAGAACGGACAGAACCTGGGACTGCCGCTTTTCAAACCGCTCAGCTTCAGGCAGCTCTTCGGATATTGGGTTAAAACGGTGGTAGGAATAGCCAGTCAAGCTAAAACCCGCCGCCCCCTTGTGCAAGTTTACAGTCTTCAGGCTCTGTGTGCCGATGTCCACGCCGATAAACGCATGCCCCAGCATGGAGGTCCAAAATTTTTTCCAGGCCGGGGTATCGTCTTTGTTTTTCTGTGTATAATGAAATGGCTCGCTTACGGGGTGGTCACCGCTGGATGCTTCCTCCGTACCGTGTTGCGTAACCTCCGTCGATAAATTCTGCAGTGTTTCCGGGGCTGTCTTCAGTCTCTGATCGGCCAGCGTCTCCACCTCCCGCTCAGGCGCCGGCACGGCTATCTTGATGGGAGGGGCAACCGGCTCCGACGATTCGATCCCGAGGCGTGGTTCATCATAAGAGAGATGCTGTTTTTCTGCCGCAACCAAGGACTCGGTTAGTGACTCCGACTTGTCAGATAACACAAAATCATCCCAAATCCTGTTTAGGTCCAGGGCTACCGAATCAGCCTGTGGCAAAACGGTTTCTTCCGCGTCTGCGGCTAATGCCGCTGGCTGCGGATCGCCGGTTTCTTCTGCACCGTCTCGGTATAAATAGGCCTGGATATGCAGTAAATCGGGATAGTCGTGCATATCAAACGGTTGGCTCGGCGCCTTTTCAGAGGCACGGCGCCCTTCGCGCGCTTGTAGCAAAAAATCCAGGTCTTCTTTGAATTCTTCTAAAACGTTTTTCATATGGGACACAGTGGTTTTTCGCGGTTGCGGTCAACTACCCATTCGCCCCGTATGCTGGCGGTGCGATCTATCCCGCCCCTTTGTATCACCGCCGAAATTGCAGTGATAATCAGGAACTTAAAATAAACAGGGAGTTAAGGTCTAATTACAATATCGGCCGCAGGCGCAAGTCCTCAACCGATTTTATGGGGAGTTTCTCGCGCAGACGCAAAAATGCGGAAAATTCAATAGGTGGGTCAATACCAATTTCACGAAGGCCGGATTCCTGCAAAAATATATCTTCCGGTGTACCGTCCATATACACTTCACCTCGGTGCAAAACGAGAAGACGGGTGGCAAACAGCGCTTCCGGAGCAAAATGAGTGATGTGCATCACCATCGGAGGCCGTCCGCCGGCGCTTTCGCGCAGCCGGCGAATGTACTGCAAAAATTCGCTCTGATGGCGAAAATCCAGCAGCGCGGTGGGCTCGTCGAGGATCAGGTGGCGCGGCTGCATGACCATGACCGCGGCCAGGGCCAGCCGCTGCTTTTCGCCACCGGATAGCTGATGCGGGGCCCGGTTGCGCAAATGCAGAAGGTCGAAGGTCTGCAGAGCCTCGGCGACGCGCTCTTGCATTTCGTCGTAGGGCACGCCCAGGTTTTCCAGCCCAAACGCGATCTCGCGCTCCACCGTGGTGGATACGATCTGGTTATCGGGATTCTGGAATACCATGCCCACGCACCGGCGGATGTCGGGGATGTGCCGGCTGAAATCGGCAGTGATGCGAAACTCATCGATGTGCACGGTGCCGGCAGAAGGCAGGACGAGGCCGTTGCACAGTCGCGCCAGGGTACTTTTGCCGGAGCCGTTCGGCCCCATGACGGCCACATATTCGCCATCATCCAGGGTGAGATGGATGTGATTCAACGCCCGGATGCGTCCCCCCTGCACGGTCGCATAATCCACGGAAACATCCTCGAACCGGATCATGCGCCCGCATCCACCTTTCCGGTTTCGAGGTCGGCGCGGATGTAATCGTACACCTCTTTTAGCGGCAGGCCTTGCTCTTCGGCAATTTCCCGGCAGCTTTCGTACTCGGGGACCCGCCGGATCCGACCATCAGGCAAGGTGATCTGCTTGCAACGCACGTTGCCAAACCGGGTTTCGGCCTCGATGGTCTCACGGGGCAATTTCCGGCGTTCGGCAACATATCGCCGAACGCCGATGGTGCTGGTCTGGCTGAACAGGATGTCCAGCACGGCGGTGTCCTTTTCAGGCGGCGTGAGTACGGCAATCTGCGTTCCCGGGCGCCCTTTTTTCATGATCACCGGAGTGAGGTACACATCCAGCGCGCCCGCATCCAGCAGAGACTGCATTATATAAGGATAGAATTCGGGATTCATGTCGTCGATATTGCATTCCAGCACGTGCACGATATCGGACCGCAAAATCGGCTCGGTGCGGCCGATTTGCAGCCGCAACACATTCGGGAAATCATCGAAATCGCGGCTGCCGGCGCCATAGCCCGTGGCTTCGGCGCGAAATACCGGCGCTTCGGCCGCGGCTTCGCCAACAAACGCGCGCAGGACGGCCGCACCGGTGGGCGTCGTCAGCTCCGCTTCGACAGGACCGCGGCGTACCGGCAGCGACTCCAGCAAATAGGCCGTAGCAGGGGCCGGAACCGGATAGCGGCCATGACTCATGGTCACCATACCGCCGCCGACCGAGATCGGGCCGGTGAAGGCGGCTTTGAGGCCCATGGCGTGCCAGGCTACCGCCGCGCCCACGATATCGATAATCGCATCCGCGGCGCCGACTTCGTGAAAATGCACCTTTTCCACCGGAACGCCGTGCACGCGCGCCTCGGCTTCGGCCAGTTGCCGGAAAATGGTTTTGCTCATGGCTTTGGCCGGCGCGGCGATATCCGCCCGGTCGATGATAGCCTCGATCTGCGGCAGGTGTCGGTGATGGTGCTCATGCGGACATTCGACCCTGACCCGCGTGGCCGAAAGGCCGCTCTTCACCACCCGCTCTCGAGCCAGGGCAACCTGCGGCAGCTCCAGACGCTGCGGTAATTCAAGAATCAGCGTTTCATCCAGCCCGGCATCTAAAAACGCTCCGAGGATCATATCCCCACTGATGCCGGCAAAACAATCAAAGTAAGCGATTTTCATAGGGACGTCGATATTTTCTCGATAATGATTCGATATACATGAGAAAGCAAGAACTCTCGCAGAGGCGCCGGGATCGTAGAACTGCTTTTAGAGACGTTGTAGCTATTCTGCTATACACCCATTTTTAGCATTCCGGCTTCCGGCGGTCAACTTCAGTTGACTGCCGGAATGGCCAATAGCTGCATAACCTGAATCGTTACGATACTTACGCGATGGATTAAATGCGCATGACAACTGCAGTGAGAAATATTATGGCTATTCAATTCCATCTACAAAATAAATATAATAGGACCCGTCATCGCGAGCCTCCGCCGGCTGGCGGATCCTCGCAATGACGGATGAATATCCGGTTAGTTCTTTATAGCTGAACAGTTACAAATATGGACTCTTTCTTTATCCCTCCGGTTTTAGTAGAAGCCAGTCAATAGACTGAAAAGATAGCGTAGAACCGCTTTTACCTTTGAATAATTCGGGCTATGTCAATTTCATATAGGCAGCTAAATGTTGATTGAATTGGGCAAAATCCTGAATCGCACTATTGATGCGATTGTAAATAATTTCCAGATCCACCGTGGAGTAGCCATGTACCAGTAAATTTCGCTTTCCTGCTGCTTCGGCCAACCTTTTGGCTAAATCTTCAGGAAGAATATGAGGTTCCCCGGCTCGCAAAAAGGTCATCCGGTAAGTTGTTGGTGTGTCTTCTTTCATCAAGCTGAACACATGCAACAGAGCATCGTGCGCGGTGACCACCAGCAATTCCAATATACGTTCTACCGCAGAATGATGATGCTCAAGAAACTCCTGGTACGAAATGGATTCAAAGGCTTTCAAATCCTCAATCAGTGAGGCAAGCTGTTCCAATTTGTTTTTTACAATATGTGGAGGCATGTAACAAATTCTTTATCCGCTCAGCCAGAACTTTGTCCCGGAAACGGCAAATGTATTCGGTGTCTTCGTACATGCGATAGGCTGCGATCTTTTGCTGGAAAAACAGGCTGGGTTCGGCTTCATACAAACACTGGCCGTACCGAAACACTTCGAACCGCAGCACCGGATCGGTCAGGCCGTCGATGATGACCAGATCGGCCTCCCGGCTTAGAAAATCCTCCAGGGCGCCGTACAGCTTCAAAATGAGCGGCCGCAGCTTCGTATGCCTCGAAAACACAGCGATGTCGATATCGCTCTGCGCTCGCGGCGTTCCCTTCGCCTGCGATCCGAACAGCACCACTAAATCAATGCCAAACGGCTGGCACCAGGATTCCCAGTCTTTCGATTTTAGTTCGCTTCTATTCATGTTCAAAATGCCAAGATTTAGCAGAATAATTACCTACCAATATAATCCCAGGATAGCATAAATGCAAGCAATTGAGAAGCCGTAGAGCAGGGAAGCCATTAGTGCTGGGGGAAAAAGTAATTTCAGACATCGCTTTCCTGATGCTCAAAAATAAAAATTTATCCCCTCGGAGTCGGGAACCTTCGGCGGACGGCCACGACTCCGCAAGCCCGGCTCTGAATGATTTCATCGGCCGGATCAGGCCATTCGGCCACTCAACTCTTGCAAGGCCTCACCGATCCACCGAAAAATGTTGTCCAGACCGATGCTGAGAAAATCCCTGCATGCATAAACCGCCAGGAACAGCACGATCAGCAACAACATGAGCCCCAACGGATTGCAGCAGAGTTTCTCAATCGCATTTTTCACCAGCCACAGGGGAAACGCCAGGAAGTATGTGAGGAGCAGAAACAGCATCAGGCTCGGGCTTTTGCCATACGGCCCGGCCAGACAGGCGACAAGCAGCAGCGTTAAATGCAGGGTTATCATCCAATGCACCGCGACCGGCGCCAGCCCCATCACAATTCTGACCAACGCTATCGGGTCTTTCGCGATGGGTTCAACTCCCTTCACGGCGGATTCGATAACATGCAGTAAGACCTCATTGTGTTGGTTCCGTATTTGTTCCATTGATTACACCTCTTTATTTGATACCCCCTCGGTTTTCCTGCATTCAAAGGTTGTACCCGCCCCCCCACTCTGCGCAGGTACGCCTTTGCTGACGCCGGTCGGCTGCTGGCGCGGCGATCGATCGTCTGAATCGCCTCGGACATGGTACCTCCTCTTACTTTCGAACCTCCGATTCGGAGGCGCTTTTTTGCTGATTCACACGACTGACTTCAAACACCACCGTGCCACCGCCGGTAAACTCGAATGGATCCAGGCATTGGAAATATAACTTATCCCGCTGGTCCTTGCCAGCAGCGCCCCATCGACCGGGATCGGCGAAGCGGAATGCATTGTAATGCGGCATCAATGATGAGAGGGCGTGCATGCAAACCGGAATGTCGGAAACCAGGCGGTAGCCATCCTGCAGGACAAAATGATCACCCAATTTGTACACCGGACAGGTGCCTTTAATGGCTTTGACGGTTATTTTGAGATCCATGCGGCCTCCTTCAGGTCAGGATTTCTTTGAGGTCTGAGCAAAGAAATCGCTCAACACCTGCTCTACATTTTTGCTTTGGCACATTTCGCACACCGGCTGGTAGCGATCATGCTCGGCAACGGTGAAATTTTTGGTAAACGTCCACGCCGCAATCTTTGCAGCGGTACTCGTACGTTGGCCTGGCATCCTCCTCAATTTGAGTCCGTGCAAATTTTTAACCATTCCTATCCCAATTTACGTTCGAGGCAGTATTCAGTTCCTTACCATGGCAGCAAAATCGGACCGCCATCGGACCCTTTCTACGCATCGCTGATTGCAACCATTCAGCCGTATCGGCAAACCTGGACTTCCGCCAGGTCGCTGCCGCACTTCTCGACATCCAGCAGCTACGAAATATTAAAAAATACTGAAATTTCGCTTTACCCACCAGGCCGCCGGAGGCCAAATCCGGCATAGCAGCGCACCCGCCATTCTGACTGCGGGAAAACGGAAGGACGACAACGTTCAATGCACTTGAAAAGCGAACCATTTGCTTCTAAAGGATTCTTGACTGAGTGGCCACCGAAAATTTAATGATATTGCATGGATTTCTTAACTTTAAGAAATTTTTGTATGAATTTCTTAATTTTGCGAAAGCAAGAAAAGGCCAACGTTTTTATAAATTTATCTAATAGTTTGCAATTTCTTTAATTTTTTAAAATTATCGCACTTTTTGTACAAGCCCCGGATGGCATGGAGTTTGTTGGTTCAATTTCATATGCGCCCTGTCTGATTTTCATTCTACACTATATCACGTGTATTCAATTCGATATCGACCTGCCCTTGGTATCATTGCGTTTGTTTTAAATACAGTCTCACCATTCTCGGGAGCGGCTCTTATGACAGGGATCAAATGCCCTCAGCATACTTGCACAGGCTACTTTCAATCCAAACGTTCACGCTATCCCCCACACTGTGTCGATTAGGAAACAATAGGCCCTTATGAACCGTTGTGAAACTTTTTCGAGGGAGGTATCATGGCAGAAACCCATCCGACCCTGTGGCAGCTTATGCAATCCAAAGGATATTCCCGCAGAGAATTCTTGCGATTCTGCGGATTTGCAGCTGCGATTGCCGGTATCAAAGGAACTGGCCTTGCCGCTGTCGTTGAGGCCTTCGAAAACAAACCCAGGCCTCCTGTCGTGTGGATGCATTTTCAGGAATGCACGTGCTGTAGCGAATCGTTCATTCGTTCGTCTCATCCCATCGTTGCGGATATTCTCTTTGATTACCTCTCGCTGGATTACACCGAGACGCTGCAAGCCGCAGCCGGCTTTCAGGCCGAAAAGTGTCTGGAAGACACGATCAAGAAGTATCCCGGCAAGTACATCCTGCTGGTTGAGGGCTCGGTGCCATTGAAAGATGACGGTGTTTATTGCATGATTGCCGGGCGCACGGCTTTGGATATTTTGCACGAAACGGCCAAAGATGCGGCTGCCATCATCGCCTGGGGCAGTTGTGCCTCCAATGGCTGTATCCAGAGTGCCAGGCCCAATCCAACTCAGGCAACGCCCATTCACAAGATCGTGAACCGGCCGGTCATCAACGTTCCGGGCTGCCCGCCCATCGGCGATGTCATGACCGCCGTAGTGACGCACATTCTGGTGTTTGGCAAGATGCCCGAGCTGGACAGCCAGGGCCGTCCGAAGGAATTCTACTCCCGCCGAGTGCACGACACCTGCTACCGCCGTCCGTATTATGACGCCGGCCTGTTTGTGGAAAGCTGGGATGATGAAAAAGCCCGCAAAGGCTATTGTCTGTACAAGATGGGCTGCCGCGGCCCGGTGACCTACAATGCCTGCTCGGTCACGCGATGGAACGAAGGCACCAGCTATCCGATTCAGTCCGGTCACGGCTGCATCGGCTGCAGCGAAAACGGTTTCTGGGATAACGGCCCGTTCTATCGCCATCTGGCCGGTTTCCCTGGCTTTGGTATTGAAACCACGGCCGATACCATCGGAACGATCGTGGGAGTGGCTGCAGCGGCCGGTGTGGCGGCTCACGCCATCACCACCAATATCCGCAAGCGCAAACTCATCAGCGAAAACATTCATGAGTCGGTCAATACCAAAGAAACCGGGGAAGGAGGTGAAAACTGATGGCTCGCATCGTCATAGATCCAATCACTCGCATTGAAGGCCATTTGCGTATCGAGGCCATTGTGGAAAACGGTGTCGTTAAGGAAGCATACAGCTCCGGCACCATGGTGCGCGGATTCGAAAAAATCCTCAAGGGCCGTGATCCCCGCGATGCATGGGCCTTTACCGAACGCGCCTGTGGCGTGTGTACCACCGTGCATGCGCTGGCCAGTGTGCGAACCGTCGAAGATGCCCTGGGCATTACGGTGCCGAAAAATGCCGAGCTCATTCGCAATTTGATGTTCTGCACGCAGTTGGTGCAGGACCATGTCATCCATTTCTACCACCTGCACGCGCTCGACTGGGTGGATGTGGTGAGCGCCCTCAAGGCCGATCCCAAAGAGACGTCTCGCATCGCCAAATCCATTTCGACCTGGTCTCGCACATCGCCCAAATATTTCAAAGCCGTGCAGGATCGTGTCAAAGCCTTTGTGCAAAGCGGGCAGCTTGGCATCTTTGCCAACGGGTACTGGGGGCATCCGGCCTACAAATTGCCTCCCGAAGTGAACCTGCTGGCTGTGACGCACTATCTGGAAGCGCTGGAATGGCAGAAAGAAATCGTGAAAATTCATGCCATTTTCGGCGGCAAGAATCCGCATCCGAATTATCTGGTTGGCGGCGTTCCCTGCTCGATCAACCTCGAGGAAGTGAATGCCATCAACACCGAGCGGCTCAATCATGTGGGCAGCCTCATCAATGAGGCCATCGAGGTCGTGGAGAAGATGTACATCCCGGACCTGCTGGCCATTGCTAGCTTTTACAAGGACTGGGCCAGCTACGGCGGCGGACTGCAAAATTACCTAGCCTATGGCGATCTGCCCACACGCAGCTACAATGAGGTGGATTCCTTCAAATTTCCGCGCGGCGCCATCCTGGATCGCAATCTGAATGAGGTACACGAAGTCAATGGGCGCGATTCCGAAGAAATTAAAGAATACGTGGCTCATTCCTGGTATGCCTATGCCGAAGGCGATGACGTCGCCAAACACCCGTGGGATGGCGAGACCGAGTTCAATTTCACCGGTCCGAAACCGCCGTTCGATTATCTGAACACCGACGGCAAATATTCCTGGATCAAGACGCCGCGGTGGAAGGACCAAGCCATGGAGGTCGGACCGCTGGCGCGCATGCTGGTGGCCTATGCTTCGGGCGTGGATGAGGTCAAAGAGGTGGTGAATGATACGCTGAAACGGCTGAATGTGCCGGTGACGGCTCTGTTCTCCACCCTCGGCCGCACGGCCGCCCGCGGTCTGGAAACCCTGCTGGTGGTGCACTGGATGAAGGGCTTTTACGATGATCTGATCGCCAACATCAAATCCGGTGACATGCGCACCTTTAACAACGAAAAATGGCATCCGGACACCTGGCCGCAGGAAGCCGTGGGCGTGGGCATGACCGAGGCGCCGCGCGGTGCGCTGGCGCACTGGATCCGCATCAAAGACCGGGTGATCGACAACTACCAGCTCGTGGTGCCCAGCACCTGGAATGCCTCCCCGCGCGATGCCAAAGGGCAGCGGTCGTCGTATGAAGCCGCTCTCATCGGCACGCCGGTGGCTGATCTGGATCAGCCGATCGAAATTCTGCGCACGGTGCATTCGTTCGATCCGTGCATTGCCTGCGCGGTGCATCTGTACGATCCGGATGGCAATCACATTCATCAGATCACTTTTAATTAAGGGAGGCGACCATGGCTGATGCACATGCCGCCGCGTACCGGCGACTCTATGTATGGGAATTCCCCGTGCGCCTGTACCACTGGGTCAACGCCATCTGCGTCGTCCTCTTGATTGCGACCGGATTCATCATTGGCAGACCGATCCCCATCACGTATGCGAACGAGGCCTACCAGCAGTACTGGTTCGGCACCGTGCGGTTCATTCACTTCGTGGCCGCCTTCGTGTTCTTTTTCAATTTTCTCGTCCGCATTTACTGGGGCTTCGTGGGCAATCGTTATGCTCGCTGGCGCAACTTCATTCCGGTGACCCGGGCGCAGTGGCAGGAAATGGTGGAAGTTCTGAAGGTGGATATTTTGCAGACCGACATCAAGGAGCGCATTTCCATCGGCCATAATGCGCTGGCCGGTCTGATATACTTCCTGTCGTTTCTGGTGTTTCTGTTCCAGGCGTTCACCGGCTTCGCGCTGTATTCCAGCATGAGCTCATCGTTCTTGCCGCGGCTGTTCGCCTGGGTCGTGCCACTCATGGGCGGGGATTTTGCCGTTCGGCAATGGCACCACCTGTTCATGTGGTTTTTCGTAGTGTTCATCATCATTCACGTGTATCTGGTGTTTTACCACGATTACGTGGAGGGCCGGGGCACCACCTCGTCCATGGTGGGTGGCTGGAAATTCGAACGGGAGGACCGGCTCAATCCATAAACCAAAACCTTTCATACTCGCAGGAGCGCAGGACTCGCAGAGGAATTTTTGGCAAAAACAGGAGTCGTCAAAATCATATTCCCTTTAACTGAGTTGTGACTTCAACATCTCTGCGGCCTCTGCGCTCTCTGCGAGAAAACATTTTAAATTTATGGAAGATGCATACACAGGAAAATGGCAAAACCACAATTCTGATCCTCGGCATCGGGAACATTTTGATGGGCGATGAAGGCGTTGGCTGCCAGGTGGTGCAGCATATTCAGTCCCGGCCATTGCCAGAAGGCATCGAATGTCTCGACGGTGGCACGGGCGGCTTCCATCTGCTCGATGCCATGCAACAGGCCGATCACATTCTTCTTGTGGATGCCACCGTGGACGGCAGACCGCCCGGTTCCGTACTGAAATTGCGGCCTCAATTTTCCAGCGATTATCCCCGTACGCTCACCGCCCATGATATCGGCCTCAAGGATATGCTGGATGCCTTCCACCTTCTGGGCCGCACGCCCCGGGTGACGCTATTTGCCGTATCCATCAAGCCGCTCGGGGAAATGTCCACCGAACTTTCCCCGGAAATCTCCTCTCAAATTTCGCACATTGCCGAGGCGGTATTGAAAGAAGCAAAAACGATCCTGGCGGAAAATCATCTTGAAAAGTAGTCGAATTTTCGTAAATTGTCCTACGGATGCGAGGCAACGAACCCGAAAATGGTGATCCATGCATGAGCTATCCATTGCCCAATCGATCCTGAATACGGCTCTGCAAGAAATGGCGTCCCGACAGCTACCGCGGATATCGAAAATTGTGGTGCATGTCGGCGCTTTGAGTGGCGTCGTGCCTGAAGCGCTGCAATTCGGCTTTGATGCCCTCAAAAAACAAACACCGCTTGAGGGCACGGAACTGAGCATCGAGATGATTCCGGTGCGCGGTCACTGCACGGATTGCGGCGCCGATTTCGAGGTTGAGAACTTCGCTTTTTCCTGCCCCCAATGCCAATCCGGGCACATTCAAATGACCCGCGGCGATGAACTAAACATCGCCTATCTCGAAGTGGAGGAAGAACCGTCTGCAAGCGGTGCGACTTCATAATTCCTTGAGGACAAGCCATGGCAACGCAAGTCAAGATTGAAAAAAAGGTGCTTTCGGAAAACGACCGGCTGGCTGCGGATATTCGGCAGCAGTTACAGCAACACGGGGTGGTGGCGCTGAATTTCGTCAGCTCGCCCGGCTCCGGAAAGACCAGCCTGCTGGAGAAGACCCTGAGCGCACTGAAGGACGAATTGCGCATCGGCCTCATTGCCGGCGATGTGCAGACCGAAAACGACGCCAACCGGCTCAGGCTGGCCGGTGGACAGATGGTACAGCCGCTGGTCACCGGCGGCGCCTGCCACCTGGATGCGAAAATGATCACGCGCGTCCTGCCAGAGTTCGATCTGAGCCGGCTGGATTTGCTGATCATCGAGAACGTCGGCAATCTGGTCTGTCCGTCGAGTTACGATCTGGGTGAGGCCATGAAGGTGGTGCTCATCAGCACCACCGAGGGCGACGACAAGCCGCTGAAATACCCGGGCATGTTCCGCCGCTCTTCGGTGATGGTCATCAACAAAATCGACCTTTTGGGCACTTCGGATTTCGACCTCGAGCGCGTCAAGGCCAATGCCCGGCAAATCAACGCCGATTTGAAAATCTTTGAAGTCTCCTGCCGCACGGGCGAGGGCCTGGACGCCTGGTACGACTGGCTGCGAGATCTGGTGCGGAGATAGAACACGGATAAAACGGATGACGCAGATCCGCACGGATTGTTTGCAGCGATTAAAACTCCTCCGTCCCAAGTTGAACTTGGGACGGAAATAACAAAAGAAGCTTCGCTTCGCAATGCAACTGATCCCAGCAACCGCTCAAAAAGCAACAGACCGAAGCAAAGCTTCTGCGAATACCTGCCGTCCCAAATCCAAGCTGGGACGGAGAGATGGAAGGAAATACCTTGGATTATCCCCATCCGTCCCAGGTTATACCTGGGAC
>JAUZRQ010000098.1 GCA_030950365.1 Candidatus Zhuqueibacterota bacterium
TCCGTATTCCCAACATCAAGCGTGACCTGTTTTCGATCATCACCAATGGTGTAATCCGCTAACCAGCCGTCGAACTGCAATTGCTGCCCGGGCTGCTTCAGCACCAGGGTCCATGTGCCCTGTTTCGGCTCCTGCGTATTGATGTCGGTGTCGGATACTTTCAAATTGATGTTGCGGACATTATTCAATGTGCTGACCTGATTGCGTAGCTCAATTTTGCCATCGTTTGTCTGATTGCCTACAACGGTTTGACCGGGACCGGCTGTGACCACGATACCTGACGGTGAGGTGACTTCAGCAGTCAAATCGGCCTGGCTATCCAGCCAAATATCGATGACAAAATCATCGTTACCCTTCCCCTGCTTTGGGGTGTATTGTGGCACCGTGATTTGCACGGTGTACGACTGCCCCGGCTGCAGCACGCCGTCGAAGTGAATGGCGCGGCCGCCATCGTTGCCAGCGGCAATCACCAGCGCGCGTCCGGGCTTATTGAGGAAATTGTCTGCGATTTTCTCGTAAGCCCGGGAGCCATCATGCGGGCCTTCCTGCGAGCCCAGGCTCCAGTTAACCACCAAAGGCTTTCCGAGTTGGGTGGCCACTTTATCGGCATAGTTCAATCCATCGATGATATGCGACTCACTGAAACTATTGTCGCCGCCCTTGATGATGAGCAGCTCGGCTTCCGGCGCCATACCGATGTACTTTTTCTCCAGCGAAACACCGTTGCCTGCGGCAATGCTGGCCACATGCGTGCCGTGGCCATTGCTGTCTTTGGTGCGCACAAAACCTTCCGGACTGCCGTCCAGCTCGTTTTCGATATCCACCCGGGTGTATTCCACGCCGTAGGAAAATCCCGCCGGCGATTTTTCTCCGGCCTGCCGCGTCAGGGTCTGGTCCCAGATGGCGATGATGCGCGTCTTGGTGGTATCTCCGGGATCGCGGAAATCGAGATGCTTCCAATCGATACCGGTGTCATAAATGGCGATGATCACGCCGCGGCCTTTGTAGGCTGTGCCGTTGAGAAAACCGGCATGCAGCAGATGCGCTCCGGTTTGCGGCACACTCACATCCAGCGCCGGATAGTTCCGGTTGCCGGGATCGATGTATTGCACGCGCGCATCCTGTGATAACTCGCGCAAATCCGACAGCGACAGATGCGCGGTCACGAATGCGTCGGAGATGGTATGAATTCGATAGCCACGCTGTTTCAGTTCGTCACCGTGATCAGAATACACAATAGCGGCAAACAGCCGTTCACCATTCTCGGTGGTGATGGTGGTTACATCAGACGGCAGTGCTGCCTTGGCCAGAGCGGGCTGTTCTGTCTGCATTTGCAGCAAGCGCTGGAACGCCGGGTGCAGGCGGGTCCGCTGCGATTCGGTCAGAGGCTGGGCATGCAGTTGCACCGCCAGCAGCAGAAGACAGAAGACCCAACGCCAGGTTCGAGTTACCGTTGCCATAATCGCTCCTTATTTTTGCGGCCGATTCGTGGATCCCATTTCGACATACTGCACGACAGGCAGGGCGATCAGTTGGCGCAATTGCTCCCCCCGCACGCGTGCAGTGGCAAATCGGTCGTAAGTGGACTGCAGATCGAGGCCCAGTTTTTTGATTGCCTCGATATCCGTGGTGTGAATAATAACATGTACCACGTCGTCTGTCGTGGCCCGGGCCTCCCCGGATTTCTGCTGTGCGAGCCATTGCAGCAAACTGGAATCCAGTTTGGCTTTTTCCTCATCCGAAAGGCCCTTGTGGGAGGCCATGCATCCCATCACAATGGCCAACAACATGAACAGCAGGTATTCGGTTCGCATGGTTTCAACTCGTCCATTTGATTTGGCTGTCTTGCTGCCCGGTCGCATGCTTGTTACTATCGATCATTTCACCGACATAGACAGTTCCGCGAATGTATGCTATCTATTTATATTGCATCGGTTCAACCGCAAAAATCATAATTGTTCAACACATCCAATTCCTCTGGCCAAACAATTCGTCGACAAATCATGAATCGGCGATTTCCTGTCGCCGCGAATCCGACTACCCAGCACAATACCACACCGTTCCCTGTAGCGCGACTCTCCGAGTCGCGATCGCCACGCTTTTCCGCGCAACTCGACTCTCCGAATCGCGAACACCGCGCCCTTCCACGCAACGCGACTCTCCGACTCGCCAACAGCACGCCTTCCCCATAGCGCGACTCTCCGAGTCGCGATCGCCACAACATTTTTCCGCTCCACGGCCCTCTGAATCGCGTACAACCGTTGCCCAGCACCACCCAGGCTTAAACCGATGCCCGGGAATCGCCTGCCGCCCTGCCTATGCCCGTTTACAATTTAACGAAATACAAAGGATCTCGCCTATTATTTGAATCCCAGAAACGTCATGATGGCCTTCAGCAGCTCGGCCGGATCAGTGCTGTGCGGCGCATTAGCGGGATCGGCACGATCCATAAGCGCCGCTGCATCCGTATAATTGCCCAATCCAAAATGCGCTGAAGCCATCGTTCCCCGTAACGTATTGGCCGTAATATCTTTTTTGTGAGCAAAAACATAATCAGGATTGATCAAAATGGCATTCTCCCCTGCTTGAATGCATTCTTCAAATTGCTTTTGCACCTGATACACCAGACAGAGTCCGGCATGGACATCCGCCACTTTATCATCGAGGTCCAGCGCTTCGAGCCACGTCACAACGGCGTCTTCATATTTGCGCTGCATGGCCTGCGCCCAGGCCATCCCGTTTTTGCCTTCCACATTCTGCGGATCACGGTTGATCACCTCGGTGAAAGTAAACTCGGCTTTGGTGTAATCTTCGGCCTCAAACGCCTGCCACGCCTTGACGATCAAATCGTCAATGCTTTCAGCGCCACCGGGATTGCCGCAGCCAAATGACAGCAAGGTCATCCAAAAAGCGGCGATGGTTACATAGCTTTTCATGTCTATCTCCTGAAACCGGGGTTATCGAACCAACGTCATTTTTTTCACCTGATCGAATCCGGCCGTTTTGAGGCGGTACAGATACACGCCTGAGGCCACGCCGCGACCGGCATCGTCGCGGCCATCCCAGATCAGCCGGTGCCAGCCGGCTTCAAGCGGCCGGTCATCCACCAGTATGCGTACGAGCTGACCGTTCAAATTATAAATGGAAAGTGACACCGGCTGCGCTTCTGGCAGCGCAAACCGGATGGCGGTTCGCGGATTGAAGGGATTGGGATAATTCTGCTCCAGCACAAACGTCTGCGGGATTTCCGCCGGCCGGTTCTGGCGGCCATCCACGGCCTTCAGCAGCAGGTAATCGCCGGTGCGGTCGATAAATGCATAGACTTCCGTGCGCGTTTCATCATAATAGCTTTCCAAAAGATGCACCTGGCCGTCCACAACCTCGCCGATAAACGCCTGCCGCCCCTGCGCGGCATCCACGCGCCAGCGCAGGCGGGCCGGCTGTCTGAGCAATTTGCCCGCTGGCCCGATCCGTTTGGGGCCGCTGGCAAGTTCAAATCCATCGAGCTGTACATGGCTTAGCGGCTCGACAACGCCGGGAATGGGTCGATCCTGGCGCAGCGGCATAACGGTGACAAAGCGAACCGCTTCGAGCGCCCCGGCCGGGATTTCCACCGTCACCTGCTGGTCCGCAGAGGTCAGCTTTGAATTACCCGGCAAAGCCACCTCCTGCACCGTAAACGTCAGCGAGTCCGCGCCAGGAATATTGCCGCGCGCATGCGTGCCCTGCACGGTGATGGTCACGGTGCCGGGCCCCTGCAACTGCACATCGAGATTGTGAAACAGGGTGTTGTCGTTGGTGGCGGCGCTCATGGGCAGCGGCTCGGAGGTACCATCGCGATTGATACTGGCGACAATCGACGCGGGATTGAGCGGCTTGGGACTGTACAGGAACACATCCAGGTTTTCGGTGAACACCGGATGCTGAAACACGCCCACAGTCAGAGTCGGCTTGCTGAAATCGTTGATCAACGGTGAAATATAGGCGCGAATCATGAAATCGCCGCTGGCGAGGTACCATTGCCGGCCGTTGCTCCCCTCACCGAACAACAAACTGCGCGGTGGCTCCACATTGGTTGAGTCCACCAGCACCTTGGGATCCGGCGCGTCGGCGCCCATCACCAATCCAACCAAAAAAGCGCGGGAAATATCAATGAACTGGCTTGAATAATCGATGGTCTCCCAGGCCTCGAAATTGTTGGACTGATTCGCCACCTTCTGCACCCGCTTTTTCAGTGGCTGGATCAGGTCGTTGCCGGGCAAGCCACTCACGCGCGGCCGCCAGATGTGAAATTCGGCATTGCCGCCGGTGAAAAACTTGAACCGCACGCTATCCAGAGCCATGCCTTCCTGCCCATCAAATGCCACAAACAGCGTGTCGCTTTGCTGCAACTGGAAATAGCCATACGGCCGGCCGTCATCATAGGACAATTCTTGCGAGCCTGTCAACTGGCCCTTGCCCTCGGCGAAATAGGTGTACTTGGTGAGCACGGGACTGTAGTAGGAATGAATCACCACCAGTCCGGCCCGCTTGACGGTGTTGCCGAAATCGGCCACCGCCTGAAAGCCTTCGTTGGCGATATCCAGCGGCAGGTCGCGAATGTTCAACACATTGCCGTTTTCATCAAACTCCACAATTTTGGCGCTGAAATAGTTGTTGTTGTCCTCTCCATCGATGTGAATCACCAGGTCGGTGCCGCCGCGGAATTCGATGTAATCGGCCGCGTAATGCAGCACCTGATCGTTTTGCGGTTCCACCGGCAGCGCGGTGAACACTTTGGTGAAGCCCACCGTGGGCAGCTCCAGATTCGAATAGCTGTAGGCTGAACCATCGTTCATATCGAGATAATTGGCCAGCACCCAGTTCTCAAATATCTGCCTGAAGCTTGCCGTCGGGTCGATTTTCTTCAAGCCCGAGACCACGCCCAGAGTATCCACGTTCGGATCCGTGGAAATGGCATAAATGGCGCTGTCGCCGCCAAAGTGATCATACAAATACATAAAAAAGAGGAAGGTTTTATCGTAATCTTCGAGTTTGTTTTGAAATGTTGTTAGAGAAAGATCTGGATTATTGAGAAACAGAAACGGCGATCGCCGGTGATAACCGCACGCCCAGATCGCCAGCTCAGACAGGCCCTCATTCACCCATCGCGCCTCTGTTGCATCCTGATTCCACTGAATGAGATGCTGGAACTCATGCGCTAGCGTGCCCAGGGTTTGATCCGGAAATGACGACAGCGAACGGATATCCACATACACCATTTCCCGCTCGTTGGATTTGGGAAATTTCGTACGGCGGTCCTGATTGTTGGGCAAAAAATACCCAGCAACGAACTGCGTGGTGCTGGAATCGTAATAAGCGGGATCGCGGATGTCGTACAGCAGAATGGTGATCAACGAATCGCCATCGATTTCTTTGGCATCACCGGGCCGCGGCTCGGCGCCAAACAGTTTGGTGGTGGTCGGATAGATGACGTTGTCAAACTCATTGGACAGCCGGTTGATGTCGGCTTCGCTGGTGGTTTCGCTCGTATCCACATAAATCATGCTGAATTTACCGATTTTGAGCAACCGGGCCGCCACCTGATGAAACTGGTTTTTATTGTGATCCCAGGCGTAAAACGAGCGAATCTGTCCCACCGTGTCCCGGGCCGCCGAAGCCACCATCTCGATGTACGGGCCGCCCTCGACCGGCATGATTTCCGGGAGCAGCGGCACGCCACAAACCGGTTGCGGTCCCTCCAGCGATTGTGCTTGCGGTGATTCCGGAGTTTCTATGGCCCTGGCCGGCCATTGTGGAAAGCCGCCCCGGTAGCCTGACTTGGCCGCCATCCACATAAGTGCCATGGCCGCCACGAACAGCAAAATGGTAAAATCTCGTTTGCGGGGGTTCAATTGCATGAGCTCCAATCCTCCAACGGGCTATGGTTTATGTAAAAGATTGACTTGCTTGACCAGAAACGAATCGCTATCCGCGTGCAAAAATTGCCCTCGAACGCGGGCCATGCGGTTCTGATAGTGCCGCAGGCTGTCCGCACCCAACAGCACAATGGCGCGGCCGGACAACAGTTGCAGGCCAATGAAGCTATACGTTTCGGTTCCGCCCAGATAAATGCGGCCGGTGATCTCCTGAAGGCTTGATTGCGCTTTCGGCGCCCGCTTCGCATCGTTTTGTGACCAGCAGGCGGCAAGGCCGACAAGCAGCAAACCTGTCACGAAAACCATTCGTTTCATTTAGAAATGCACCGTTCAAATGGAATATTCCTGCGGCGACCGTTTTCCCAGACCGATTCGCACGCCGATTTCCGCCAGAATGCGCAACGCGTCCGCCACGGGCATGTCCCGGGCCACATCATCGTGAATGATGGATAGCTCGGTGCAGGCCAACAGCACCACATCGGCGCCACTGTCCAGCAGCGCCCGGGCCGCGTTTCGCGTGGCGGTGCTCTGGATCCGGCCCGCTTTGATGCCATAGATTTCCTGCATCAAGGCCTCTTGCAAGGCTTCATCCGGATATACCGGCTGCAATCCCTGCTCTTGTAAAAACCGCTCATACAGGCCGGTCTTACGGGTGCCGTTGGTGGCCAGAATACCGATACGGCGCGGCGCGTCGGGACGCTGCCTCAGTGTGGTCGCCGTGGCATGAATCAAATGCACGATGGGCAACCGGGTGCGGTCTTTGAATTCGGGATAAAAATGAAACACCGTATTGCAGGGGATGAGAACACACACGGCGGGTGTCCGTTCCAGCACTTGCAACCCTTCAATCACATGGGGCGCGGGCGACGGGCCATCGGCAAAGATCGCCCGGGTACGATCCGGAATCTGCGGATAATTGTAAATGCAAATGGGGATATGGTCGGCGTCGCTGGATACCGGCGTCTGGCGGATGATCAACTGAAACAGCAGGGCCGTGGCTTCCGGCCCCATACCACCCAAAATACCCAGGGTTTGCAATGCTCCGCGCTGCGTGTCATTCATAAACCATCCCGTCCTGAATTCGCACCTTCCGACGTTCTAATAAACGCCTGAGATCGCAAAAGGTTGAAGGAATTATTCAAAAGTTAATATTCGCAAACAGCGCCGCGAAAAAACTGACAGGCGGGCCAATGAGCGTCCAGATGATCGGAATATTGAAACGGTGGCCAACCACGATGAGTCCGAGCAGCAAAAACGGGCCGAACCGCGAATACTGCGTCACCATTCCTGCATAACGCTCAGGCACGAAGCTAAAGGCAATTTTTGAGCCGTCCAGTGGCGGAATTGGGATTAAATTGAAAAACGCCAGAATGAGGTTGATAATCACGGCGAGGCGCATCATGAACATGCCATGCGCCCAGTATGGATGCGCCACATCTGCCTGCATGCTGAGGCGAAACAGCAGACCAAAGCCCAACGCCAGCAAAACATTGGATGCCGGTCCAGCCAGCGCCACCCAAAACATGCCGGTTCGGGGATTACGGAAATTGGCGGGATTGACAGGCACGGGTTTGGCCCAACCCAGTTGCACGATGAATAGCATGATCGTCCCCAGCCAATCCAGATGCGCCAGCGGATTGAGCGTCAATCGGCCCTGTTTGGCAGCGGTATCATCTCCCAGTCTGTAGGCAATCAGCGCGTGCGCGTACTCGTGAAACGTCAAAGCGATGAGAATGGGCGGGGCGAGAAGCAAATAATATGTAATGTCGTTCATAAATCCGGTTCAATCCTGAGTAAATAAGGGTCAACGCTCCTGAAAAGGGCGCATTTCAAGTTATTCCAATTGCAGCAGGAGTTGATTTTTATCCACGGCCTGGCCTTCCTGCACCTCGATACGCTTGATCACGCCGGAGCGCTCGGCGCGAATTTCGTTTTCCATTTTCATGGCTTCGATGATGATCAGGCCATCGCGGCGCTTCACATGCTGCCCCTCCTGCACCTGAATTTTCAGCACCAGGCCCGGCATCGGCGCCTTGATTTGCAGCGGCCCGGCATTGTCTGACCGGGCGCCGGATAGCTGGCGCAACTGCCGCAGGCGCAGGTCCTCGACCTGAACTTGACATGTCTTGCCGTTGATCAGCACCTCTCCTTCCTTGCGGTTGCGCTTCAGCAGTATATCGTACACTCGACCGTTCATCTGCAAAATCAGGTGATTCGGCGTTCGCTCCAGCACCTCGATGGCATACGCCGTATCGCCGACCACCGCAACCCGGCCGTTTTCATCCTGTTTCAGCTCCAGTTCGAACGATTCCCCATCGACTGTGGCGCTGTATTTCATCGATCTCTGCCCTTCCGGTTGAATAAAAAAGGAGCCCCGCGCACGCCAACTCACAAGGCTCCAAAAATTTTTCTGGCATGTTTCTTCAGGAACGCCTCGGTGATAGGCGGCAGTTCCAGAGTGTCCAACTCGCCTTCTGGCACCAACTTCACTTCGGATACATCCGATCCGGGCTTGAGCTTGCCGGACACCACGTATCCGAGATAATCGATGATCACGTAATGGATGCGAATGTTTCCCTGCTTGTCTTTTTCGATGTAATCCACAACATCCAGCACCGAATCGACTTCCACCTCGAGGCCAGTTTCTTCGCGGGTTTCGCGGATGGCCGCCTCGATTGTCGATTCGCCCAGTTCAATGAGCCCGCCCGGCAGGGTCCAGAGGTCTTTTGCAGGTTCTTTTTTGCGCCGAACCAGCAACAACTGGCCATTCAGCAAAATTACCATCCCGACGCCTACTCTCGGCACATCGGGATACATGCGATCCCCAATCTGTTCTTGCGTTACCACAATATGCAAACGCTCGTTAACTGATGATTACCATTCTTCATCATCCCATCGATCTTCGCCATCGTCCATGTCCCAGTCGTTGTCATCGAAGTCTTCTTCGGATTCTTCCCACGGCTCTTCGTCTTCCCAGTCTTCTTCATCCTCCCAGTCTTCGTCCCAGTCTTCGTCGTCGAGGTCTTCTTCTAACTCTTCATCCAGAATATCTTCGTCATCGTAAAAAATATCATCCTCTTCCTCATCATCCTCGATCCAATCCTCATCCTGCTCCCACAGTTCCTGCTCCCAGTCCTCATCGTCATCGATGGCTTGAAAATCTATAGGATAAATGGTATCTGTATCCGTGAATCCTCGGAAGGAAGAATTGGCCCCGGCCACTGTCATCAGTTGTCCCAAATTTCCATGAAAAGTCGTATCCAGTGAGAATTCTTCCATATTGAACTTCGATTTCATGTCAACCATTCTCCCGTCAACACTGTTGTTTCACGTTATTGCTAATCAATTAAAAGCTAATGAAGTTTTTGCGTAAATTTCTTTGAGACGTTGCAGCATTTTCTCTTGATTGAAATACGCTTCGACGCGCTGGCGTCCGGCTTGGCCCATGCGTTCACGCAACGATGGATCGTCTATTAATTCGACCACCGCCTTCACAAGTTGATCGACGTTTTTCGGCGGCACCAGAAGACCGGTTTTGCGGTCTTCGACGATGTCCAGCACGCCATCGCAGCGGCTGGAAACGACAGGCTTTCGCATGGCCATGGCTTCGATGAGCACCAGGCCGAAAGCCTCCGCATGCGATGGAAACACGAAAATATCCAGCGCCGCCAAAACATCCGGCACGTCGTGTCTGAATCCCAGCCAGTGCACCCGATCCTGCAATCCCAGGGCAGGAATCATATCCAGAATCGCGCTCGCTTCCTCTTCTTCACCCCGAGAGGCTTCTCCGATCATTAAAAAACGACATTGGGGATAGCGAGGTTTCAATTGCGCGGCCATGTGCAAAAATTCCGCGTACCCCTTGGCCCGCTGCAGCCGCCCCATGATGCCAATGACCACATCTTGCTCACTCAAGCCGAGCTGCTGCCGCACTTCGAGGCCCCTGTGCTGTTCGGGATCGAAGCGCTGCAAATCCACGCCATGGTGTAGAGTCATCACGCGCTGCGGCTCGATAGGATGCGTGGCCATGATATTGCGGTGAATCACATCGGAAATCGCCAGAATGGCCTGCACCCGACCATAAAGCGCCCGGTGCAGCCAGTCGGTCTTGGGCTTCTGCGTGCCGATGTGTTTGGTCAGGATAAGCGGGGTTTGCGGCATTGCGCGCATGGCCGGCACCAGCCACCACAAATCGCGCGAAAAATGCACGTGCACCACGTCCGGTTTCACCTGCTCCAACCACTGCCTTGCCCGCCGGATGGCCATCGGCCGGACGTATCCACCCTCGCGCAACGGCATGATCGGAATCTGATGATCGGCCAGATTCGCAAATAGCCGGCTCTGCGGATCGGCGATGGCCCATACCTTCTGCCCGTCGCGGTGCAACAGCTCGCTCAGGGTGGCCACGTGCATCTCCATACCGCCCCAGGATTTGGAAGTGCACACCTGCACGATTTTCAAAGATCGAGTCGGCTGCGATTCATGCATTGGAATTTCAAAAAAATCAAATTGATACGAAAGAAACCCGATTGGGTATGGCCCAAATCATTGGGGAAAATAAACCAAAAGGTACTGAAAAGCAAGCATTTTTTCCCGGTTTCTTTTTCGCTATTTTTTAATGAGTTAAGTCAATCGATTATCAGGGTGTTACAGCGTTGTGGATGCAATGATTGAGCGCATCATAGTAAAGAACATAGTAATCAGCGTACCGGTAGAGTGAATTATCATATCATAATTCCCTGATTTTGCTTAAGCAAACCACAGGTTTCACAGATTAACACTGATTTTAAAGCTATGACTGAGAGTACTCATTCTTTTTGAAATAAATACCCAGGCAAAACGCTACAACGCAATATAAAAAAAAGAGGCCCGCATTATACCAATCAGGATTGGCACCGCAAATGCCATCAACCCTGATGCAGACAAGCCCCATTTGCTTCGGGTTTCAAAAGTCGTTTTGTATTCAGGCAATTCTTCCCTGAAATCATAGCGTTTTTCGGGCCTCTCTCAAAATGAATACGCCTAAACCGCTTCGCAAGCCCTTTCTTCCCGGTGAAACGGAAGGGGGCTCAATGAGCGGTATGGCCGGTTTCCACCTCACCGTTTTCGGCGCGCAGATGCCGACCATATAGCCCTTCCTGGCGGATATAGGCATCGATAGTATCCGGCACTAGATATCGAATGGACTTGCCTTCAAATACAAGTCGTCGGATATACGACGATGAAATTTCCATTCGAGGCGCTTTGAAGATCACGCTATGTTTAAGGAGAGATTCTGGCACTTGCTGGACATCCGCCTCATAACGCGGATACACCGCCAGTTTGCAACGCTGCAGGATCTCCTTTGGTTGGTGCCATTCCCGAAACCCCAGCAAATTGTCGGCGCCGATGATCAAAAACAGCTCCCAATCGGGATGCTCTGCTTTCAACTGGCGCACCGTATCCACCATGTAGCTCGGTCCTTCCCGATCCAGCTCGATGGTGGAAAATTCAAACTGTGGATTATCGGCGATGGCAAGTTGCACGAGTTTCAATCGGATGTCCGGAGCGGAGATTTCCTGATGCATTTTATGAGGAGGGATGGCAGCCGGGATGAACAGGACTTTATCCAGGGGGAGTTCGTTAATCGCCGTCTGGGCTATGGCCAGATGTCCATTGTGGATCGGATCGAATGTCCCCCCGAATATCCCCACGCGCATGGTCAGCCGTCCTTTCCCCCGCGCGGTGATTGATGGTTGGCGGGTGTACCGTTGTGTTTTTCGTTGGCCGTTTCCTGAGCCGCTTTTTTTAACGCCATATCTATGGTGTCGGCCAGCTTCACGGCTTTTTCCCGGTATTCGGTTTTTGGATATTTCGACAACAGCGCCTGAATGTTGTCACGGGCCTCGGCAAATTTGCCGATTTTGGTCAGGCAATAGGCCTTCCAGTAATACGCATCTTCGGCGAATGACGTATCGTAATACCGTGAAAGGATTTCATCAAACACGATAATAGCCGAACGGTGATAGCCCATTTTCCGATAGAGGTTCCCGGAAATAAATTCCTTCTTGGCCAACTTTTCGCGGCACTTTTGCAGCTTTTTGGTGACTTCCGAAACGTATTCGCTCTCAGGGTACTCTTCCAAAAACCGCTGAAATTCATCGATCGCTTTATAGGTGTATTTTTGATCCAGATCAGCTTTTGGGGAAAGCTTGAAATAGGAGAGCCCGAGTTTGTATTGGGCATCATCCACATACGGGCTGCGTGGATACAGATTGAGCAATTTTTCGTATTCAGCGGCTGCGGTGATGTATTCTTTTAAATTGAAATAGCATTCCGCCAAATAAAACTGCGCCATGTCCACGATGCTACTACCGGGATTGTTTAGTACGATGATTTGAAACTGCGTTTTGGCGGTCAAATATTTGCCATCTTTAAACAACTCCACCGCATACTTGATGCGATCCTTCAACGTCATGCGTTTAATATTTCGACCACCGCCACAGGCAGAAAACACCATCGCAGCAAGCAGCAAAACAACCATAAAGCTATTGGCTTGTCGAGTCATGTTTATCCACTTCCACCTTTTCACTGGCTTCGAATGTGAAACAGCAAATAGATCGTTATCGCGCTGGCAACTGTGATAAGGATCGTTTCAATGATTTTCCGTTTTCCCGCCCACACCGGCACGGGCACGATAGCAAAATCCGGCTGATTGGCCTGCATCAGGTACAACTCATTTAGATCTTTTATCGTGCGCTGGGCCTGGATCGTTGCTTTCATGACATCCTGAACTTCGCCCGTGGACCGTATCAGCAAAATCCGCACGTTCGATGTGAACGATTGCATGTAGCGTCCGGTTCCATTCTGGTTGCGATTTTCATCGAGCTGCCAGCGCCAGCTTTCCACCGCCAGCTCGATGCGATCGCCGCGGAGTGGCGGCTCAGAAATTGGCATCTGCGTTCGCACGACGACGCCCCGAACGTTCAGCGCTTCGATAAACAGGTCCCGGACGAAACGAACCGCATCGGCGCGCTGGATGCGATTTTCGACCACCAGGAAAACCGTATCGCCTGCAAGGAAGCCTGTGCGTTGCAGCAATCGATCAAAATAAGTCGAAAACGCTTCAGCAAGGAAATCGAGATTGCGCTTCGGGGTTTCCTGCCGCGCAAATCCGCACAGGCCGATAAATATTAAACTTATAATGATAAAAGCATTTTCGCACTTTTTCAACATTTTTTTGATCGATCTTGGAAACAATTTGGTCATTCAATAACGTCGGCCAATCGGCGCAGGCTTATTTTCAGTCACTTAGAACGCTTTTGGGATGGACGGCTATCGCTGGGTTTTTGAGCGGCCAGGCGATAATCCAGAGCAGCCGGCACTCAAAATCCGAGCGACCTGCCCCGCGTCAAAGGTTGCACATTTGCAAATGCATGAATCGCGGGATGCCGGCAGCGATCGGTTTTTGCCGCTAAATTCGCAGCAGCAAACTGAAGGCGTGTATGAATAACGTTTCCTGATTGATTTTTTTGAAAATCACTGCGTAATTGATCACATAGTTGCTGTTCTTGAATTTCCCCGCATCCCCGTGGAATACATTGGAATTGATCAGCCCGATGCCCGCCGAATAGCTAAACTCCTTTTCTTCGGATCGGTACTGAACGCCGCCGCGCAGAGCAATTTGCCCGAACAACTCCTGCTCCACCCCGCCAAAATATTGCTCGCGCGGTCCTTCCATGCCCATACCGACGTTGCGCACATCGAAAGTTAACAGCATGTTCCAGGGGAACCGATAGGAAACGCCGAGACTGATGGCCTCATCCTCAATCTCCTCCAGATTCATTCGGTAATGACGGATATCATTGGGAAAAGTATGTAAGCTGACGCCAAAGCGAACGCGTTGATGTGGCTGCAGGGTAACGCCATAGCTGGCGGCCAGGGCCCACCGCCGCCGATGGGTATCGGTTTCCCAATACAGCAAATGCAGGCTACTACCAACGCTGACCTGTTGCGCCAACCGGAAACGCCAGATAAGCGAGCCGAAATGGTTAGCATAAACCGAATTGAGATGCAAAAACCGTTTATTACCCCGATAGGCATCCAGATCAAGATATCTGGGTTCGCCGGTTTGCACTCCAAATTCGAACGAATTGACGGTGATGTTGACCGCTTTGAAAAACGCCAATGCCGCAGCCACATTGACGTTTTCTTCGGCAGACGGCATGTTGAAAAAAGACGATTTGTATTTGGCGATGAGATAGGGTGTTACGGGCGAAAAGAAAAACGTGATACGAAAGCCTTTGTTTTCGCGGTACAGGGTGTAGTTGGCCGGATTATAGGTAATGGCGCCGAGGTCATCCTCGATGGATGCCACCGCTCCGCCCAGTCCCAGTGACCGCACGCGTGAAGAATTGGTCGGAAGAAAGATATGGGTCTGCGAAAATCCCGTCTGTCCTCGGAATACAAACAAAAAGCATATTGC
>JAUZRQ010000099.1 GCA_030950365.1 Candidatus Zhuqueibacterota bacterium
TACGCGGTTTTATTTTGGTATCAGATCCTACACGGTCTCTGACCGTGTATTGTCCCAAACCTTACTATAATCATCATTTCCGTAGTTCCGGCCCTTGTGGGCCGGAGACCTGTGCTGGAAATTATGGCATTGGGGGAAAAACCGCGGAGGACGCAAAGGGCGCAGAGGGAGCATGTTGGCCGATGGCTGCCGCTCCCATTTTTGTAGCCTTGTCATCGCGAGCGAGCGAAGCGAGCGCGGCGATTTCTGTGTTTGCAGCAGGTATTATGTCGCCACCGTCTGGTTTTGTACTTCTGGCTGACAACCAAAGGGCCCGTTTCTGGAATCCATGCCACCGCTACGCGGTTTGGGGGATTGGGTGTGCTGAAAGGCTACAAACATGCCACCGCTACGCGGTTTTTTTGTGTTGATCTATCTTACACAGTCCCTGAGAGTGTATTATCCCGAAGGCTTGCCAGGAAAACACCGTCGCAGACGGTGTTAGATCAGGCAGGATGGCTCTGTTATGGGAAAACCACGGATTTCGCAGATTACCACTGATTCATATATGCCAAGGATCCACGCGGATGGCACACAGATCAGCAAGATGTCCGATTAATCGATATCCGTGGATATCCGCATCCTCCGTTTTATCCGCGTTCCCTTTTCCTTTGTGCTAGCTGAATCGTTTTAACAATTTCAGCAAATGGCTGGAATTTCAAATAAAAATGCCAATAACACCGATATCGGCTAATCTCCATTCCTTGCCATGAAAACACCGTCGGGACAGGAATGGATGGTGGAGATAGCATTAGCGTACGAAAATACGCGGTGGCGCGGCGTCAAAGATTTCGCCGACGGTAGCGGCGGTGACGCCTTTCTGTTGCAATTGCCGCAAAAGCGCATCGTGGCGATCCGCCGGCACAGCCATGAGCAAACCGCCGGAGGTCTGTGGATCAAACAGCAAGGGCAAAAGCTCGTCCGAGACGGACGGCGCCAGCTCGAGGTAAGGTTCGAGATACGTACGGTTGGTCTTCAATCCGCCGGCCATGTGCCCCTGCGCCGCGAGCGCGATGGCCTCCTCAAAATGAGGAATGCGCTGCGTGTCGATCTGCGCCGACACCCCACTCCCGCTGACCATTTCCCACAGATGGCCCAGAAAGCCAAATCCGGTGATATCTGTACAGGCATGAACGCCAATTTCGGTCATGGCTTCAGCAGCACCCCGGTTTAGCGTTTTCATCACTTCCACGGCTCTGGCCAGCACGGTCTCGTCCACGGCCCCGTTCTTCAGCGCCGTGGTGATGATACCCACTCCCAGCGGTTTGGTCAGCACCAGGCGGTCGCCCGGGCGCGCACCGGCGTTGGTGACCACCCGGTCCGGATGCACGGTGCCGGTGACCGACAGCCCGAACATCAGCTCCGGCGATTTCACCGAATGCCCGCCGATGACCGCCACCCCGGCGCGGTCGGTGGTATCTCGGCCGCCGAGCAAAATCTCGCTGAGCACCGCATTGGTGACCCGATTGCCGGGATTGGCGAGCAGATTCAGGGCGCACACCGGGGTTGCGCCCATGGCGTACACGTCGCTGAGGGCATTGGCCGCGGCAATGGCGCCGAAATCGAAGGGATCATCCACCACCGGGGTGATGAAATCCACGGTTTGCACCAGCGCCAGGTCGTCCGTCAGGCGGATGACGCCGGCATCATCGGCCGTCTGGCTGCCCACCAGCACGCGCGGGTCTCGCACCGGCGGCAGTTTCGAAAGAATCTCCTGCAGGTCTCCCGGACCGATCTTGGACGCTCAGCCGGCGCAGGAGACGAGGTGCGTCAGTTTGATGATTTCGTCGCGATCGTGATTCATGGTGCCTGTTGAATGATGGGATGCATGGATTCGGTGCCATGGATAACGCCCGAACCGGACCAATTATTCCAACTCACAAGAACCAACAAGAATCCAATAATACACAATGGCCATCTGAATTGCAAGTCCAATTTCGCACCGTATCTTTTGCTTGTGCTTTTCGATTGGACTGAGTAGCTTTGGTAATCTTTCGGCCTTTGGGGCAAGAAAATCAGTGCAAATCTGTAAAATCTGTGGTTTTTTCGTCTTGGCGAACAGTGCGATTAACTTAGCAGTTTTAAAACGGTAAATTACTGAGTATCTATGAACCCATTGAATTTTGCAGTAGTCGGATTAGGCGGCTATGCCCAGGCGCATTTGCAGGCGGTGGACTGGCTGGCGCAGCAGGGACTGGCCCGGCTGGCGGCCGTGATCGCCAGGCCACAGGACCGTGATGCGCATCCTGACTGGCTCAAGCATGCGCGGCAAAAGCAGGCCCGGCTTTTTGACAGTCTCGATGCATTCTGGCAAAGCGGCACGGATGAGGTGGATGTGCTCTGCCTACCCATCGGCATTCATGAGCATGCCGAAGTCAGCATCCGCGCCATGCAAGCGGGCCTGCATGTGTACTGCGAAAAGCCGGCGGCGGCCACGGTTCAGGACGTGGACCGCATGATTGCCGCGCGTGACCGCCACCGGCGCAAGATGACCATTGGATTTCAATATCTCCTCGGGCCGGCCATCGCCCGAGCCAAAGAGCGCATTGTTTCTGGCAAGCTGGGGAAACCATTGCAGGCCACGCTGGTGTGCACCTGGCCGCGCAGTTGGCAGTACTATCAGCGCAACGGCTGGGCCGGCCGGTTGCAGGCTGATGGCCGGTGGGTTCTGGACAGCCCGGCCAATGGTGCCATGGCGCACTCGATTATGAATCTGCTCTATCTGGCCTCGCCGCTGGCCGGACGGGCCGCTGAGCCGCGGTGGGTGCAGGCTGAATTGTACCGCGCGTACGCCATCGAAAGCGCCGACACCGCGCAGTTGAAATTCGCCACAGACACCGGCGTGCAGGCGCACGTCATCCTCTCGCATGCCACGCGCGAGGCCATCGGGCCGGTGCTGGAGATGCAATTCGAGCACGGGCAGGTTCGGTTCGAAGGTCACGACGGCCGCAGCGCCATCCGCTACGCCGCTGGCCGGACCGAGACCTTTGAAAACACCCCCGAAATCTGGCGCTTCGAACTGTTTTGCGATCTGGTGCTGGCCATCCGGGATGACCGTCCGGTGGCCTGTCCGCCGGAACTGACGCGTCCGCACACCCTTCTGGTGAACGGCATGCACGAGAGCGGCGCGCCCATCGTGACCATCCCGCAACAGCACCTTTACGAAGAAACGGGCCCGCGCATTTGGCCGCCGGGCAGCACCGGCCGGTTCCGCCGCGTGCGCGATCTTGAACACCATATTCGCACCGCTCTGGCGCAGGACCGGTTTTTTAGCGAACTGGACATCGAGTGGGCCAGGGCGCGCAGCCGGTTTGAAATGACCTCGTATGTCCATTTTCCGCATTTTGACGGCCTTTTCGCGGTATGGAGACCCCCTTCGCGCAACGCATGAATTACATATCCGAAATACCATGCGGTAATTTTTTGCGGCTGCCTTTGAAAATCTCCGTGTTGTTGAATTGATTTAATTTTAATAAAAACAAGACTGAAATCCCGACCATAAAGTTTAGCACGCCTTTTGCAGAGTCCCCCCGTACAGGAAAGATCGAAACCAAACAGGGAGGTATGGGGCCCATGCAGCATGCACAATCACGCACAGGGACGGCCCTCGTACGATCGGGATGGACGATTTTAGGGTGGCTGCTGGTTTTCGTCGGCGTTTCGCCGCGGATGCAGGCGCAACCGGATAGCCTGCTGTTCCAATATACAGCCATCAATGCCTCGCAGTTTCCCACCATCGTGTCGCAGGTGAAGGTCTGGGATAGCAACTATAATCCAGTGGAGAACCTCACCGAGACGCATTTTCAGGTTTATGAAAATGGCGTCCGTCAATTGCCGATTCAGGTAAAGGAATTCAAAAAAGACAGCGGCGGAGTCTCGGTAGTGCTGGTGATGGACGTCAGCGGCAGCATGGATGATGAGTTGGATGATGCCAAAAATGCCGCTATTACCTTTGTGAATTTATTGGGGAATTTAGATCAGGCTGCGCTTATTAGTTTTGACAAAAAGGTTCGTCTTGAGGTTGGATTTACACAAGATAAACAACAGTTGATCGATGTGATCAACGGACTGGATACAGGAAGCGGCACCGCGGTATATGATGGTGTGATGCTGGCGCTGGATATGGTGGAAAATTTGCCTGGTAGAACCGCCATCATCGTCCTGTCGGATGGCCGGGACCACAGCAGTAAAGCCACGTTACAAGAAACTCTGGACCGAGCACGACGTGTGGGCACGCCCATTTACACTATCGGTCTGGGCCTGAAAAAGAACAAAGGAAGGCCTGAACTCATCGCCATTGCTGATGCCAGTGGCGGCATATTCTATGATTCACCTACTACGCGAGAGTTGGAAGAGATTTACCGCCGGCTTGCCTTTCTGATCACCAGCGCGTATTACGAGATCAGCTATACGTCGAGCAATTGCGCTGAGGATTCCAGCCGGCGCGAGGTGCGCATTGTGGTGCAGGCCAACGGGTTGCAGGCCGAAGGCACGCGTTCGTATCTGGCGCCGGGCAGCCGATCTCTGCTGGCGCTGGCGGCGGATGTCCGGCCCGAGCCGGGAAAAACCTTCCGGCTTCTGGTACGCGTGCCGGATGTGACCGGACCGCTGACCAATATCATGCAACTGGAATGCGAAGTTCGTTTCGATCCCACCTATCTGGCGGTGGCGGAGCCCCGCGATCAGAGCATCCGGCCGGGTGGTTTGTGGGGCGCGGCCTCGGAGGTGGATTTTTCCTACCAGCTCGATGGCAGCGCCGGTATCCTGCGGCTGCGGTTTCAGCGCCGGCCCTCTGCTGGACCGATCTCCGGCCGCGGCATTCTGGCCGAAGTGCAGTTTCAGTTGCAGAGCGACACGCCGGATGAAACGCCGCTCGCGTTTGAGATTCAGCTTTTGCAAGCTACCAACCCGGGCGGCTGCCCCGTGATCCTGGCCACACGCGACCTCACCCTGCGTAGCAACGGTATGCTGGTGTGGCCCGGCGATACCAATCACAACGGCACCGTGGAGTTGACCGATGTGCTACAACTGGGGCTGTACTGGGATATCGCGGGACCGCCGCGCCCGGCCACGTCCGATCCAGTGGCCTGGCGGCCACAACTGGCCAAGCGGTTTGTGGAACTTGAGGCCACTTATGCTGATGCAGATGGCAACGGGGTGGTCTCTGAACGTGATTTATTTCCCATTGGCCTGAACTGGAGAAAATCCACCAGCAACCCCGATGGCGCCACCGCTGCCAAGAGCCGTGGTCTGCTCGCCGGCCGGTTCCGATTAGAACAGGTGCCGGTGTCCAATGACGGTGCGGTTGAATCGCGGCTGTACTTTTTGCCATTTGCCGGCACCATGCCTGCCGGACTCAGCTTCCGGTTGCATTTTGATCCGAAGCAAATTGAACGGCTGGATGTGCGGCCAGGATCGGCCTGGCCTGGCGAGCCGCTGGTGTTTAAAAAGATAGACCGCGACAAGGGCGTTCTGGCTTTTGCCATGGTTATGCCCGGCGGCGAAACGGCCAGTCTGGCCAAAGATGAGCTGGTGCGCTGGCGGCAGCGGGCAGGCCGAGATGGCGTGGCGCCCAAAGTCGTCATCCGTGATATTGCGCTGGTGGATGCACGCGGACGCGTGTATGAATTTGATGCGGTGGAAGCGCTGGATGCCGAGTTGACGGAAATGCCATCGCAGCCGCAGGTGCTGGCGGCGTATCCCAACCCGTTCAACCCGGCCACACGCGTGCGCTATTTCCTGCCCGAGCCGGGGAGCGTGCGCATTACGGTGGTCGATGGTATCGGTCGCCAGGTGCATGCCGAAAAGCACCAGCAATCATCAGCGGGTTGGTATTTTTTTACCTGGGAGGCGCGGTACCAGGAACCTCCGGCAAGCGCCGGTATCTATTTCATTCGCTTCGATATCCAAACCGTGAATGGAAAGCCGTTTCGGTTTTGGCAAAAGGTGGTGTTGGTGAAGTGATGCAATATCGGCGCGGGGCATAGGATGAGCTCCGCGTCGTTTTTTCTGATCATTTTAGAAACATATGCGATTCCCGGGATTGTCATTCAAATGCATGGGACCTTTTCATCGCCCATTCAGAGGCCTACCCGTTGTTGCCCACCAATTGCCTGTTGATCTCCTCCCCATAATACTGCCGTGGAGGCTGGCTACAGTGAAGCCTGGTCGAAGCAGTTTCTATTGCAATGCGTGCTATTTTGTTATATTTTAAATAGCTATGCAATCGCGCTTGCCTGGTGAGGGCGGGAGGTCTTGTGAAGGATTTTATGTTGCGTGCAAAAGGGATATCTCACAGACCCCATATTGTCTGCGACGGTGTTTTTTCAGAGCAAGGGCTAAGGTAACCACAGATTTCACAGGTTCGCACTGATCATTGGGCAGCTACGGATGGATGCAGATGAAACGCGGATATTACTTTTACCATTTTAAAGAATTGGCAGCATGCCTGGATTTTTTAAAAAGCAGAAAACGTTACTCTGCGATCCCGGCGCCTCTGTGAGCGATTTTTTGATTCTTGAAAAATGACTTTGCACTGCAATCCGCTGCTTCAGTTGCTGGGCAAGGCTGAACCGTAGCAGCAAATGAAATCATTGGTTACTGTGCGAACATCATGCATATCTTTCTCACCGGACCGCCGGGATGCGGCAAAACCACGCTGGTCATCAATATCGCGGAAGCGCTCAAAGAGGTGCAGCCGGCGGGATTTTACACCCGAGAGCTGCGGGATGGCGGCCGCCGCGTGGGCTTCGAGCTGGTCAGCCTGGATGGAAGGCGGCAGGTGCTTTCGCATGTGCATTTTCGGTCGCACCAGCGGGTTGGCAAATACGGCGTGGATGTGGCCGGTTTCGAAGCGTTCCTGCAGCAACTGGATTTGCCGCACAGTCCGGCGCGGCTGCTGGTGATCGATGAGATCGGCAAAATGGAGTGTTTCTCGCCGAAATTCCGGCGGCTCATCCAAACGCTGCTCAGGTCCGACCGGCTGCTGCTGGCCACCATCGTGCTGCGCGGCAATTCCTTCATCGAGGGGCTGAAGCAGCGGCCGGATGTCGAGCTCATCTCCGTCAGCGAAACCAACCGCAATCGG